>CAZLOS010000022.1:0-51788 GCA_964561215.1 uncultured Solibacteraceae bacterium
CATCCTCAAAAAGATCGCTCGCTTTTGTTTGCGGACTTCTGACTCGGGACATTAGCAGCCATCGCGTCAAGTGCCCCTCCGCCAGCAAGAGCCAGTAATAGCGCGCGTGCTTCACCAGCCGACCGCCCGTCTTGACCAATCGTTGCTGCGGGCTCGTCAGTGTGCTCTTATCCCGCCACGGATCGCTGAGGTGCTGCTCGATGAGCTGGCTGAAGCCAAGACGCTCGTCCAATTCGCGGACGAGAATCAGGCCGCCGTCGGAGGTGACTCGTGATCCCTGGGAATCGATTTTCAGAGAAACGTTGAAGGAGAGCTGAAAGGGCTGATTTTGTTTGTCACCCATAGGGTGTCGACCTCCATCGCGGCATCGTTGCTTCCAGGCCCCCATGAATAAAGGCGACGGAGGACCGCAGCAAGTTATCAGTAAGTGTTCAAACCGGAAATGCGGGTTAGGTGCGAATATGGGTTGCATGGAATGCCCCATGTACATCGGCGGGAACTGGGTTTCGACGCCGGACAGGCAGACGATCGAACTGCCGTATGACGGCACGACGGTGGCCACGGTCTACCGCGCGTCGGCCGAAGAGGTGAACAACGCTATCTCGGCGGCCGCGGCTGCCGCGCCCCCGATGCGTGAAATGAGCCGGGATGAGCGCGCGGCGATTCTGCGACGTGCTTACGAGAAGATGCTGGCCGCGCGCGAAGAACTGGCCATGGCCGTATCGAACGAATGCGGCAAGCCCATCCGTGAGGCGCGCGCGGAAGTGGACCGCGCCGCGCAAACCATTCAGTTTTCGGCCGAAGAGGCGCACCGGCTGCAGGGAGAAGTCGTGCCCATGGACGCGTCGCCGGGCGGCAAAGGCCGCTGGGGCATGACCGTGCGCGAGCCGCTTGGCGTGATCGCGGCCATCACGCCCTTTAACTTCCCGTTGAACCTCTCGACGCACAAGATCGGCCCGGCCATCGCTGGGGGAAACGCCATCGTGCACAAGCCCGCCTCGGCGACGCCGCTCAGCGCCCTGCTCATGGCGCGCGTTTTTTCCGAATGCGGACTGCCACCGGGGGCCTTGAACGTGGTAACGGGCCCGGGCGGTCTCATCGGCGACGTGCTGGTCATGCACCCGGAGGTGGCTATGGTCACCTTCACGGGCAGTGTCGATGTGGGTGCGCGGATTCGCGATCTGGCAGGGATGAAGCGGGTGACACTGGAGTTGGGCGGCAACGCGGCGCTGATCCTGGAGGAAGACGCCGACCTGGATGCCGCCGTGCCGCGCTCGGTGGTCGGCGCCTACGCGAACTCGGGACAGGTCTGCATCTCGATCCAGCGCATCTTCGTGCATCGGAAGATTCGCGACGAGTTCCTGACGCGTTTTGTGGAAGCGACGCGCAAACTGCGGATCGGACACCCCCACGATCCGGAGACCAACATCAGCTCGCTGATCACGGTGGGCGAGGCTGAGCGCGTGGAAACCTGGATCGAGGAGGCGCGCCAGGCCGGCGCCGCCGTGCTCACTGGCGGCCTCCGGAAGCGCGCCACCGTCGAACCCACCGTCCTCGCGGATGCTCCAGCGGGGGTGCGCGCATGCTGCCGCGAAGTTTTCGGGCCGGTGGTAGTGGTGAACTCCTACGACACGCTCGACCGCGCCATCGAGCGGGTGAACGATTCCGCCTACGGCTTGCAAACCGGCATCTACACGCGCGACATGGAGAAAGCCTTCCGCGCCGCGCGCCGCATCCGCACAGGCGGCGTCCACATCAACGAGGTCCCGGCGTACCGCGTCGACCAGATGCCGTACGGCGGAGTCAAACTAAGCGGGATGGGCCGCGAGGGCCCGCGCTACGCGGTCGAAGAGATGACGGAACTGAAGCTGATCACCTGGAAAGTGTAGGCGGGCACAGCCGGCTGGGCCCCCTGACCGCTAGACTGATCTATTGATGATCCAATCTCGTTCTATCTGGGCGCTCGCTTCCGCGCTGATCTTTGCAGCGGGCGCATGCGCCGCAAGCGGTGCGTTGCGTGTTTCGGGCTTGTGTTCCGAGTATCGCGTCGATCCCATCGGGATCGACGCGGCGCGACCCCGGCTGAGCTGGGTGCTCGACTCATCGCGGCGAGGCGACCGGCAGACCGCCTACCAGGTAATGGTGGCATCGAGCGAGCGCTCGCTGGCAGCCGGTAAGGGCGACCTGTGGGTCAGCGGCAGGGTGTCCGGCGCTGACAGCATCCAGGTGGAGTATGGCGGCAAGCCTCTCGCCTCGCATCAACGCTGCTGGTGGAAAGTGCGCGCCTGGGACGCGGATGGCAAAGTTTCCGCCTGGAGCGCGCCCGCCCACTGGGCCATGGGGATGATGGCGCCAGCGGACTGGAAGGCGCGCTGGATTTCACGCGCGGTTCCCAACACCCCGGAGACTCCCGCCCCGTTGTTTCGCAAGGAGTTCCGGATCACCAAGCCCGTCCGCCGCGCGGTGGCTTACATTTCCGGCCTGGGGTTTCAGGAGACCCGCCTGAACGGAAACCGGATCGGCGACCGCGCGCTCGAACCCGGCTGGACCGACTATCGCCGGCGGATCTTCTATTCGGCCGATGACGTCACGGCCTTGGTCAAGCCCGGCGTCAACGTCATTGCCGCCATGCTTGGCAACGGCATGTATAACGTGACCGGCGGGCGTTACGTGAAATTCAAGGCGAGCTTGGGCGCGCCTGCCTTGATCCTGCAACTCCGCGTGGAGTATGTCGACGGTACGGTGGACGAGATCGTGAGCGACGGGAGTTGGAAGGCCGCTCCCGGACCGGTGGTTTTCAACTGCATCTTCGGCGGGGAAGACTACGACGCGCGGCGGGAGGCGGAAGGTTGGGATCGGGCCGGATTCGACGATTCCCGCTGGGAGTCGGCCGCTGTCGCCGCTGGTCCCGGCGGACGCCTGGTGGCCGCGAGCGCACCCCCGGTGAAGGTGATGCGGACATACTCCACCGTGCGTGTGACGCATCCCAAGCCGGGCGTTTCGGTCTATGACCTTGGCCAGAACTTTTCCGGCTGGCCGCGCATCGCCGTCCGCGGTCCGGCGGGCGCGCAGGTGAAGCTTGTCTGCGGTGAATTGCTTGACGCTGGGGGCCTGGTCACGCAACGCAGTTCAGGCGGTCCTAACTGGTTCACTTACACCCTGGCGGGCGGCGCCGAGGAAGACTGGCATCCGCGTTTCACTTACTATGGGTTCCGCTACGTGCAGGTGGAAGCGCCGGCCAGCGTGGCGGTGTCGCGTGTCGAAGGACAGTTCCTCCATGCGGCGGCCGAACGCGTGGGCTCGTTCTCGACGTCGAGCGCCGTGGTGAACGGTATCCACAAGCTCATAGACATGGCGGTGCTCAGCAACTTTCACAGCGTGCTCACGGATTGCCCGCACCGCGAGAAGTTGGGCTGGCTGGAAGTGTCACACCTCATGGCGCCCTCCATCATGGCCAACTACGACGCCGCTTCGTTCTACGCGAAAATCGCCGACGACATGGGACAAGCGCAGACCGCCGGCGGCCTGGTTCCCGACATCGCGCCGGAGTACGTGGTCTTTCAGCGCGGCTTCCGCGATTCGCCGGAGTGGGGCAGCGCCTTCATCATCGCGCCGTGGCTGGCCTACCAACGTTACGGAGATCGCCGCGTGCTGGAGCGTCATTATGACGGCATGGCGCGCTACGCCCGGTATCTGGGCGGCAAAGCGGAGGGTCACATCGTTTCACACGGCTTGGGCGACTGGTGCGACATCGGCCCCGGCTCGCCGGGCGTCTCACAGCAGACGCCCGCGGGCGTCACCGGGACGGCCATCTACTACTGGGACCTGCGTATTCTAGCCGACGTTGCGCGTCTGCTGGGGCGGCGGGACGACGCGACGCGTTACGAAGTGCTGGCCGCGGATGTCCGTAGAGCATTCAACCGGCGCTTCCACCACAGCGCTCCCGCCGGTTACGCCAGCGGCAGCCAGACTTCCAATGCCATGCCGCTGGTGTTGGGACTGGCCGAAGCCGCGTGGCGCGGCCAGTTGGTTGAGAGCGTGGCCGCCGATGTGCGCGGGCGGGGTTATTCGGTTTCGAGCGGCGACGTCGGCCACCGCTTTCTGCTGCGCGCACTGGCTGAAAACGGGCGTTCCGACGTGGTCTATCGAATGGTGTCAAAAACCGGCACGCCGGGCTACGGCTACCAGATCGATCATGGGGCCACTTCGCTCACCGAGGCCTGGGACGCCAATCCGAAACTTTCGCAGAACCACTGTATGCTCGGCCACGCCGAAGAGTGGTTCTACGAATTCCTGGGAGGCATTGCTCCGGCGACGGATGCCGCGGGCTTCGACAAGATCGTCTTTCAACCGCAACCGGTGGAGGGCATCGACTGGGTTGAGACTACCTACCGTTCGATTCGCGGCGAGACGGCCTGCCGTTGGCGGCGGGAAGGGAACCGGCTGCGCATTGAGGTACGCGTGCCGGTGAATGCCACGGCGCAAATCTACGTCCCCGCGGAGACACGGGAACAGGTGACGGACGATGGAGCGCGGTTTCTACGGGCCGAGCCGGGCCGGATGGTGTACGAGGCGGGCTCGGGGACCTATCGCTTCCATACTCGCCAGGCTCACTTCAAGTAGTCGAACAGGCTTGTCTGCGGCATCTTGGCCTGCGCGGCCAGGGCGGCGTCGCGGTGCGTCACCGCTTGCGAGAGTTCCAGGATGGCCTCGGTAATGTCAGCGTCCTGCAGGTCGCTGAGCGTGGTCTTGTACTGTGTCTCCAGTTCCGAACTTGACTTGATCGCGGCCGCCACGGTCTTCTGCACGCTTCCGTAGTAAGCCAACTCGGAGTTGAGATGATTCTGTGCGGAGCGCAATCCTTCCATGGCGCTTTGAATGGATGCCGTGTCGTTCGCCTGTATCGCCAGCCGCAGGTTGTTGACCGCCAGGAAAACGCCCTTGCCGGCTCCCGCGTTGTCGAAGATGTCCGCGGCGGTCCTGCTGTAGGAGAAAGTTGTGCCGCTGGGGTGTAGGGCCTCGCGCGTGCAAACAGCGCCATCGTAAACGGTTACGCCGTTAGCTTGCGTCAGGTCCACGGTGTAGGGGGCCGTCAGGTCGCTGTCGCCGTGGAAAATGTAGCGGCCTTCCTGCGACGTGTTGGCGAGTTGCACCAGTTGTCCGAACAGGCTTTCCACCTGATCGGCGATCGCCAGCCGGGAATCGGCGGTCTCCGTCCCTGTGGCGGCCTGCGTTCCCAGGGCATTGATGCTTTCCAAAGCCGTCACGGCATTGCCTAAGGCCTGCTCAGCGATATCGGTCTCGGCCTGAACCCGTGAAAGATTGCGTCCAATCTGCGAGGCGCGTTCGAGGCTGGCGCGTAAGGTGAGGATGTTGCTCACCTGGTCGGGATCGTCCGAGGGTGCGTTGACGCGCAGACCGCTTGTAATCTGCTGGGTGGCGCGCTCGGCGCGGTCGAGAATCCTGTTGTAAGCGGTCAGGAATTTCTCGTCGTTCGGTCTGAGGCCTTGAATCATGCTCTCCTCCGGTCGCCTTTACTGAATCATGTTCATGAGCGTGTCGGTCAATTCATCCAGCGTACTGACCAACCGGGCGGCGGCTTGGTAAGCCCTCTGATATTCCATCAGGCGCGCGGCTTCTTCATCGAGCGAGACTCCCGAAATGTCTTCCCGCATGGAGCGCGCCTGCGCAAGCAATCCCTCCTGCGTGGCCTGATTCGATTTCGCCTGCGAGAGATCCCTCCCGACTTGGCCTGCGAGGCTCCCATAGAAACCCGTCAGGGTAAACCCGTCGATCGCCGTCTTCTGCCCCAGCTCAGCCAGGAGAACGATGTTCGTGTTTCCTCCGGCGGCGGTCGGAGGCGCCGATGCCAGCTGATCCGGCGTGATACCGGTGACCGACAGCGTGGCGGCCTGGCTGCTGCCGGAAGCGTCGTAGGCGAACAACGGGTGCTGGTCGGCGGGGGCCAATCCCGTCGCCAGAATAGAGTTCACCTGATCGGCGGTTGCCGCCGCCAGGCGGTTGAGCTGCTGCATGTATTGGGGAATTTCGCGGTTCTTGACTTCGATGATGCTGGCCAAACGACCGCCCTGGATCTGGCCGGTAACGTCTCGAGATTGCGCGTCAAGGAGCCGAACATCCTGGCCTGAAACGTCCGCGGTGACCGGATACTGGCGATCGCCAATGAGCGTCAGAGTCTGTCCGCCAATGAACAGCGTGTAGGAGTTGTCGTCCGCCTTGATGGCGGTGAAATCCGTATATTCCGCCAACTGTTCGAGTGTGGAGTTGACGGTGGACGCCAGGCCTGCGTCGTTTGCGCTCGAGGCGTTGGCGCGTACCTCCTTGTTGTATTCCAGTACTTGTCCCACCAGGCGGTTGATGTTGCCCACGACACTGGTGGCCTGCGAGTTCATATCGGCCGAAGCCTGCATGAGGCCGGCGGCGGTTTGGTTGAAGCTCTGTGCCACCACGCCTGCCTGGTCGATCACGCTTTGCCGTGCCACCTGGTCGTTCGGTGCGACGCTCCAGCTCGAAATGCTCTGGAAGAAGTCGCTCAGGGCACCCGGAATGCCGCTCTCGCCGGTAGCATCGAATAACATCTCGACCCGGCCAAAGTCGGTGACCTGCTGCGAGTAGCGGCCTTGGGAGCCCACGTATTGGCGCACCGTGCGTTCGGCATATTCGCTGCGCATGGATTGCGCTTCCCCCAGCGTTACCCCTCCGGGAAGCCCCGTTTCGATCTGAAACGGTTCGGCCAGGAGTGTCAGGCGCTGCTTGGCGTAGCCGGGAGTAGACGCGTTGGCGACGTTGTTTTCGACTACCCCCATACCACGCTCGAACGTGCGCATGGCGTTGGCCGACGCGAGGAGACTGGCCATCAGGTTTCCCATCGTTCTACCCCTCCACCGCCAGCCGCGCGGGCGGTTGCCACACGCCGGACTGGCCCGTCGGTGTGTAGCCCGTAGCTGCCGCGGCCAGAATTTGCCCCAAGCCCTGATAAAAAGCCGCCGCGCCATTGATCAGCGCCGTCACCTGCTCCAGTTCGCGCCGGATCAGTTGCAGTTCCCGGCGCGCATGTTGCTGATTAGACAATGGTTCCTCACGCACGGCCTTTTCGAAGCTCTCCAGGTAGCCGATGGCGCGCTCCAGGCGAGGGCGGCACCGGTCATAGGTGTCAGGTCCCGGAGCCCGCAATAACTGCCGGACGGTGCCAATTTCTTGGCGCGCATCCGACACCCAAGCCCGCCGCTCGCTGATGGTTTTCATGCGGCCGGTTGGAACGCCGCCGAGATGATGGCGCGGCTAACGAGCATGGCGTCCGGCTGATAACGTCCAGCCTGCACGTCCATGCTCAACTGTTCAAGTCTCCGCGTGTGTCCCGGCGCCTCCATGCCCGATAGATCAAGCAAGTTGCTGGCCAAATTGGACAACTGGACGGCATCGCTCGATTTCGACGCCTGGCCGCTGCGTCCGGCCTGGCCGGATGTTCTTGTCCCGTTTGTCGCCTCGCTGCGCCCGGTCCGCGATTCGGTTGTGTTTATCTGTCCTTGTTGGTTGATTCTCATGTGTCATCAGACCACGCTTCCCATATCGACGCCCTAGGTGTCCGGACACAGGGAATAGGTATAAAAAGTACTATGGGAGATCTTTCAACGGGAGGATTACCGAAGTCTCCCCGCTCTCGTCCAAGTCCACAGTTTTGCCCTGTCCGGCGGGCCAGGCAGTCTCGCGCATCTCCTCCAGCAAGTAACTGCTCAACACCTCGTACCGGCCGGGCGCCAGCCCTGCGAATTGGAACTTACCGTCCTCGTTGGAGCGGGTGCTGCGGACGCCTCCGACACGGGCACGCAGTTCCGCATCGACGGGATAGAGGGACACGGGAACGCCCGCGGCGGGCTGTCCGGCGTCCGCCAGAACGCGCCCGGAAAGGCGCGCCGGGCCGGACTTAAGCAATACGACGAGTTCGTGTTGTTCGCCCGGGCTCAACGAAAACTCGTAGGCGTTCTCGCCACTGCGCGCATTCCCGTAAGACGAGACGTAGAGGGATGGCGGCGTGGAGGCGGCAACCTCCCACCGGCCCGGGCTGAGCGTGGCGGATTCGCCGCACAACAGGCGCCGGGGATTGTTATCGAGTGGTTCGCGCCGGCGCAGGAATGCCGAGACGCCCGCCGGCAGACTGCCGCCGCGCACCTCGCAGCGGAGCTGCACGATGGGCGACGGCGAAAGTTGGAGGCTCACCTGCTCGCGGCCCGAACCCAGGGCCACGCGCAGGGAGGCGGACCACGCGTGCGCCGGGTCGGTGGATTGGGCCAGCAGGTCGTAACTGCCCGGGACGAGATCGGGGAAGTGGAAGGATCCTCCGGGGACTACGCGGGCGGTGCGAGGTCCGGCGTCGGTCTGGAGGGTGACGTCGGCGGCCGCCGGACCGATGAGAACGCCGTCGAGCGAGGATAGGCGGCCCGGGACGGGCTCGATGCGAATTCCCGAAGCTTCCTCGTCCAGGGCGACGTTCACGGTCCTGGCTTCGGCCGCGCGCAATGCCTGGCCGAAGTACGTGGCCAGCAGCGCCTCGCGGCCCTCGAGTTCGCGCGCTTCGCTGCGTACATAATACTGACCGGGTTCCAGCCCGGAGATGCGGAACACACCGCGATCGTCGGTGTGGCTGCTGGCGGCAAACCGGGGCGGCGTTCCGGCGCGGTAGGCGGTCACCGGGAATTCAGCCAGTCCTATGCGGTTTTCGTCCTGCACCTCGCCGGTAATGACGCCCAGTTTTCTGAGTCGCAGGTCGGCCGTGAAACTGCCGCCGTCGTTCAGAACGATAGGAGATCCGGACCTGGCGGACGGCTTTTCGCCGAAACGGGCTGTGGCGAAGCCGCGGCGCTCGCCCCGCAGAAGGTAGGCGCCAGCCGGCAAACCCGTGAAGCGAAACTGGCCGGTGGAGTCGGCCCAGACGGACTGTGTCACTTCCCGGCTCGATCCTGAGTTGGATTCCACCGTGACACAGGTGCGGGCGAGCACCCGTCCGGAGCGGTACTCGCTGGCCGTCCCGCTTATGATGGCGGCCACGGCCGGCGCCGCCACCAGCGCCATCCAGATGCGAGTCCTCACATGCCGATTTTACCGAGGCGGAAACGGTCCGGTGCATCTCCTGCCTTAACAATCGCTAAAATCCCCGCTTTGGCTACCGATGAAGTAGATAGTACTGCTGTGGCAAGGAGATCCGATGGCAGTTGACGTACTGATTGTGGACGACTCAGCGGCAATTCGAAAGATTCTGCACAGGGTGCTGACGCAGGCGGAGGTTCCCTTGGGGCAAGTGCTCGAGGCGGGCGATGGTGTGGAAGCCATTGAGAAACTGACGGCGCAGCCCGTCAATCTGGTCCTGAGCGACATCAACATGCCCAACATGGACGGACTTCAGTTACTTGCGCAGATCAAGGCCAACGCCGCCTGGAGCAGTATGCCGGTGATCATGATCACAACCGAGGGCAGCCAGGCGAAGGTCATGGAAGCAGTGCAACTGGGGGCTGCCGGTTACGTCAGGAAACCTTTCACGGCGGACCAGATCAAGGAGAAGCTGGCTGGTCTCATCTGACGCCGGTTTCAATCCCCTCTCGAGGTGAGCGAATTGACCCAGACGATAGATCAGGGAAAGATTGTGCAGGCGGTGCGTGCGGCGACGACCGAGGTTTTCACGACCATGCTGGGCCTGGAGATCCAGGCCGGCGAACCCTACGTGGAGACAAACACGCCGGGTCCCTCCGACGGTGTGGCTTCACTGGTGGGAATGGCCGGTACGTGGACAGGGACCGGGAGCATTCATTGCTCGGCCGCGTTCGCCTGCAAGATTTGCTCGCAGTTTCTGATGGCGGAATACCGTTCGGTGGACGAAGAGGTGCTGGACGCAGTGGCGGAACTCGCCAATATGATCATCGGCAATTTCAAGAACCTCATCGAGCAGGATCTTGGCCCTTTAATGCTGAGCATCCCCACGGTAGTGTTCGGCCGCAATTTTTCAACTCGCAATCTAAGCAAGCACGAGTGGACGGTGGTGCCTTTCCGGTGTGGGGACGAGCGTCTCGACGTGCAGGTTTGCCTGGTGCCCAGCGGTGAAAAGATGCACGCGCTGCGGCCTGGATACAGTGAGCCATATTCGGTCCAGTGCTGAGCGGGGACGCGAATGGGCAGTGCCATCACCACTTCGGAGAAATGGGCGGACGCGGATTTCCATCCGTCGCGTCCGAATCAATTCCTGGTCTATAACCTTAACCGGCAGTCCTTTGCCTGTCCCATGGAACGTGTCCAAGGAGTGATGGGGCTACAACCGATCATTCCGATGGACGATGCTCCACCTTTCGTGAAAGGCGCGATCTCGGTCCGCCGGAAGATAATCCCCGTGATCGATCTGCGCCTCATGCTGGGCATGCCTCCGCGGGTTCCCAACCGGCGGAACTGTGTTCTGCTGGTGGCCTTAGGAGATGCACCTCTCGATGTGCCCGTAGGGCTGGTTGTGGACAGCGTGGCGGAAGTGATGGAAATCGATCCCCTGGACGTGCACGAGGCGCTGGATCGCCCGTGCTGCGAGAGGACGGGACTCGTAACCGGAACCACGCGTGTTCGCGGTCAGCTCACGCGCGTAATCAACGTGGATGTTCTGCTGACCAAAGAGGAGTGCGCGGCCATCTCATCGCTTGGGATTTGGTAGCCGCAATTCGCGCTTACGCGTTTCGGTTCGGGCGCGTCCAATAGACCCGCGCCAGCAGCGTGTCGCCGCGAAAATCCATGGCGGGCAGGGTTTCGCCGACCGTGACCATGGAGAAATCCGGAGTAACGGGATTGGTGTGGAAGTTGCCGAGGTGTGCTACGTTTTTGGGCGCGTTCACTCCATCGGCCGAGAGCGGGAACACGATGCTCTCGCTGGCCCGGATCAGTTGCAGCCGCTTCAAATCGACCTGCGCCACGTACAGGGGGGCGCGCCACCGTGTCACGTTGATGTTTGAAGCGTCTTTGCGCGTATAGACCAGCCACAGCCCGTCGCTGTGAGTGAGCCAGTGCTGCTGCGTGGTGGAAAGTGTGAGTGGTTCACCGTTGTCCCACGACCACGGGCGAATGGGTTCCCACTGCAAGCCGTCCCGCGAGGTGGTCACATAGCCGTGATGGTCCTCGGCGCGGATGGTCATGTAGTAGCGCCCCGCCAGCGTGGCGAGGGAAGGCTCCAGCAAGCCGCGCTTCACGGCCAGGCGGTGTTCGTTACCGGCGCGACGAATCCGGAGGGTGCGGCCGTCGAAAGGGCATAGCACGGTGCATACGGCGCGGTCGGCGCGACCGAGCGGGCCGTAGCTCAGCGGGACCAGGATGTCGCCGTTGGCCAGCGTCACGCGCTGCGAGCAGCCGCTGGTATACATAGCGCTCGCCTCGGGGTTGTCCCACTCCAGTTTTTGCAAGGGGGACCAGCGTCCCGCGCTGTCACGCACCACGTATACGGGCCAGCGCCGCTCGCTGGGTCGTGTCAGCTTGCCGTCTTTGTAGTACACGTTGTGCGCCATGGCGATGACGCTGCGAGTTGCCGCGTGATATTCCGGGACGGTGTCGCAGGAGCCTTCCTCGACGCCGTCGGGATTGGTCACGCGTCCCATGCCGGGGATCGGCGCCGGATCGCTCCAGGTCCGGCCGAGGTCGCGCGATTCCGACCAATGGACGGGGCCGAAGTAATCCGACCCGCTGATGGACTGCACCGTCATGAGGAGAGCGGGCTTGGGGCCGGGGATGGCGCAGACGCGTGGATGAAACCACGTAGTGCCGCCGTCGCGGCCGCGCCAGATGGTCTGGCGTTCGATGCGGCGGATGGAGCAAGTTTGGGCCGCTCCGGCCATCGTCGCGCAAGAAGCGCACAGGAACTCTCGTCGTGTAGTCATGGGGAATCTCGCCGTCATGCGTGCAAGCCCGCCGCACGCATCAAGTTCTTCAACGCGTTCAGGTCCCGGCGCATGATTTCTGTGAACTGCTCCTTGTTCAGCGTGGAGGTCTTCTTGCCCGATGCGGCGCTACCCAGTTCGTCGTACTCCATGTGGAGCTGAACGGGCCCGTTGAAGCCGCCGGCCTTGAGCATTTCGAAGAAGCGGGGGAAGTCCACCATGCCCCGTCCGAGCGCACACCACCCAGGACGCCACTCGCCGCGCGCGTTCTTCTTCCAGGCGAAGTCCTTGACGGCCACGCCTCGCATGCAGGGCAGCAGCAGGCGGGTGGAGTTGATCCAGCCGCCATAGCCGCCTTCGACCACCGCGTGGCCCACGTCATAGTTCACTGCGACCGCGCCGGGAGCGATGTCCTTGAACAGCAGGTATAGGTCCCACATCGAGGCGCCGACTTGATCTATGCCCGAATGCGTGTGGTACATCGCCGTCAGTCCGTAGTGCCGGTTCATGGCAGCCAGGTCTTTTACGCGCGGCTGAATTTCGGCGAGCTGGGCGGGGATGGGGCGTTTCGCGTCGTATCGGAAGCCTCCCCAGCGGTAAAGCCGGATGCCCGTCGCCTTCAGCGTCTTCAACACCCGTTCAGCGTGCGGCGTGGCCACATCCACGATGCCGCTGGTCACCATGGGGATCTCCAGGCCGGCTTTACGAAGAATTTCAGCAGCTTTCGGCAGATCCTCCTCGACGCGCTCCGGTTCGACGTGACCGCCCGGGCGCACGGTGAGATCGATGCCGTCGAAGCCGAGCATCGCGCACATCGAGGCGGTTTCCGCGACCGACAACCAGTGGAAGTGCTTCGAAAACGCGCAGATGGGCCGTGGCAGCGCTTGGCCGCCGCGCACCGGAGCGGATGCGACGGCCAGCGTCGCCAGCAACTGGCGGCGGGTCAAGGATGGTGACACCTGGCGTAACCTCCAGCCTGTTAGTGTAACTTGCGGCAGACCACCAGAGCCGAGGCCGGCCGGTCTTCGAGGGAGAGTTCGACACCCGCTGCGGACAACTGCGCGCTGTCGACGACGGCGCGCTTGCCGGAATCCAGGTCCGTGAGTTCGTAGCGGCCGGGTGACAGCGCGCGCAGCGGGAACACGCCTCGCACCAACCGGCTCGCCGGGCGTTTCAGCGCCACCACGAGGCCCTCACCTTGTTCAGGCAGGTCCAGTTGGTAGACCATCCAGGCGTCCTCGGCCTGGGTGTATTCGGTGAGGGGGTAATAGTCGCCCGTAAAGTATTTCTTAATCTGTTTATACTCTTCCAACTTCTTGCGGGCTTCCTCCCAGGGGACCTTCGTCAGGTCGTAGGGCTTGCGGGAAGGCTGGCCGAACAGCTCGACGACAAGCCCGCTCGACATGCTGCTGCGAATGTTGTAGGTGGCGCCGGCGTTCGGGATGCCCGCGCTGGTCGAACTCAGCGGGACCCACAGGTTAAGGCCATAGGTATGGCACTGCCTGGCGGTGATCTCGCTGGGGTAGTCCGTGCGCCACAGGGGCAGGCTGCGGCGCAGCGATTCGATGTCGATGCGACGGCCGCCGCTGGCGCAATTATCGATGGCCAGACCGGGGTGGCGGCGCAGCAATTCGTCCCAGAACTCGTAAAGCCCCTCCACCCAGCGGATTTCCGTGATGCCTTGACGATCCGGCGCATCGGCGGCGCGCCAGAACTCGAGCGGCGCGATGTTGGCGTCGTGGCGGTACCAATCGAGCCCGAACTCGTCGATGCGCGCGGAAATGAAATCGGTCAGGAAGCGGCGCGCGGCCGGATCGCCCAGGTTGAACAGCCTGTCGTTCTCCTTGATCTGATTGCGGTAGCTTTCGTTGACCACCCACATCGGGTCGGCCTGCGAGGTATGCCAGTTGTAAACGCGGCGGGCCTTGGGCACTTCGAGGAGCCACCGCGGATGCTCGCGGTGCCAGGGTGTTCCTTCGCAGACTCGCTCCGGCTCGAACCACAGCAGAAGCTTCAGGCCGGCCGCGTGCAGGCTATCGCTGATGGGCTTGAATCCCTGGGGGTAGACGTCGCGTTTCACTTCCCAATTGCCAGGATTCAGATGCCAGGGGCCCTGGCCGAACCACTCGGCGTCGATCCAATAGACATCGACGGGCAGACGGTGCGCAACAATATTGCCGATGCTCTCCAGGTGGACGGCGGCCGGCGTGGCGCCCCAGTTGCCGTTGGCCACGGGCATATCGAGAGGGGCGCCGTTGGCGCGGGGCCGCGCATGCGCCATGATGAACCGGCGCAGCAGGTTGTGACCGTTCATCCGGGTACCCTTCCAGGAGAGCATGAGAATGCGTGGGGTGCGGATTTCCTCGCCGGGATGAAGCCGCAGACGCGTCAACGCCATGCCTGCCGTGGCGCGGAACTCAGGGCCTCGCTGCCGGGAGAAGCCGGCCGCCCATTCTCCGGTCCAGCCGATACCCAGCACGACACCCTCGTCGCGCTTGAATTCGACGTTGAAGAACGGCAGGTAGTCGCTCGACGAGCGTCCTCCTCCCGCGCGGAGTTCGAGTTTGCCGGTTTTGTTGAGTGCACGGCGTAGCGGCATGAAGTCGTCACGCGAGCAGACGGCGCCCTTGGCGTAATGGATGACGGGGTCTCCGGAGGGCGCGGTGAACTGCGCATCCAGGGGAAGCACCTTTTCCAGGATCGGCGTATCCCGCGCGCCTCCGTTGCGGAACCGCAAGAGCCATTCGAGAGCGGGAAAGTCCTTGTAGCGCGTCACCTCGACACGCACTTCGAGCTTCGTCGCGGGGTCTTCGTAGATGAAGTTCGTGCGTTCGGACGTGGCGTCAGATCCCTGGTCAATGATTCTCGACTGCCAGTGCGGCATGAGATCCGCGGACGATTTTCCGTCGTAAACAAAGGAGAAAGGCGGCGGCGCGGCCTGAAGCAGGGCCGTCGCGACGGCGAGGCACAGCACTAGGAGAAACATGGTCTATCGCCGTGAGAGTATCACGCCGGTCACGACCACCACCAGACACCCGATGACGTTGTACCAGAGAAAGGAGATGCCGGTGAACGTGTGCGCGGCGAAGATGGCCGCTTCGCCTGCCAGCACACCATAGAACGCACCCCGCGCCTTCACGCTGGGGAAATAGAACGCCAGGATAAACGCGCCCAGCATGCCGCCGTAAAACAGCGAGCCGAGCATATTCACCGCTTCGATGAGCGAGCCGAGCCGGCGCCCGTACTCGGCGGTGACGATCGCGTACACGCCCCAGAACGCCGTGGCCCAGCGCGACACGTTCAGATAGTGCCGGTCGGACGCTTCCTTACGGATGTGGCGGCGGTAAATGTCCACCACCGTTACGGTGGCGAGCGAGTTGATCTCCGCCGAGATGGTGGACATGGCCGCGGCGAAGATAGCGGCCATCACCAAGCCCACCACCCCGGCGGGCATGTAACGCGTGACGAAGGTGAGGAAGATGTAGTTGGTGTCGTTGGGAGCGTCGCCACCGGTCTTTTCGACCAGCGCCGAGGCCCGTGTGCGCGCGCCGTCGACCGCCTTCTGCGATTCCTTGTAACGGGCTACGCTTTGCGCGACGCGGAAGTCATCTCCCGCGCGGCGTGCCTGAACCAGTTCGGTGGCCGCCTGACGCCTGGCCTCGTACGCCGCACCGTAGGCCGTATCGAGTGCAGTGAACTCGGCCGGGGCGACCTGTTCGAGCCGCTGCAACTCTACCGGCTGGAACAGCACCGGAGGCTTCTCGAAATGGAAGAACACGAACACCATCGCCCCGGTGAAGAGGATGAAGAACTGCATGGGGACCTTGGCGGCGGCGTTGAACAGGAGGCTGAGACGGCTTTGCGCGATGGACTTGCCCGTGAGATAGCGCTGCACCTGGCTCTGATCGCAGCCGAAGTAGGCCAAGGCGAGGAAGGTCCCGCCGATCAACCCGCTCCAGAGGTTGTAACGGTCGTGCCAATCCACCGTGGTAGTCACGGCGTTGAGCTTGCCGGCGGCACCCGCCAGGTACATGGCGTCTATAAGCGATACATTGCCCGGAAGAAGCAGTATGGCGGTCACGAGCGCGACGGCGAGGCCCGTCATCATGATGAGCATCTGCTGGAAGTCGGTCCAGGTCACCGCCTTGATGCCGCCGACGACCGTATACGTGATTACCAGCACGCCCATGGCGATCGTAGTGAGCCGGTCGGGCCAGCCGAGGATTACGGTGAGCACGATGGCGGGCGCGTAGAGGGCCATGCCGACCGCCAGCCCGCGCTGGATGAGGAAAATGAAGCTCACCAACGCGCGCGTGCGTGCGTCGAAGCGCTGCTCCAGGTACTCGTAGGCCGTGTAGACGCCGGCGCGGTGGAAGATGGGTACGGCCGTCGCGGCCAGGATCACCATGGCGACGGGCAGCCCGAAGTAATACTGCACGAAGCGCATCCCGTCGACGTAGGACTGGCCCGTGGTCGAGATGAACGTGATGGCGCTGGCCTGCGTGGCCATGATGGAAAGCGCCATGGCGTACCAGGGCATGGTCTTGCCCGCCAGCAGGTACTTGTTGACGCTGTTGCTGCCGCGTCCTCGCCAGAGGCCGTAGCCGACAATAAACACGAGCGAGCAGGCTAGGACCACCCAATCGAGCGGCCTCATCGCGTGAAAGCCTTCGTGAAAAAGTAGAAGAGAGTGATGAGCGCCGCCACGTAGATCAGCACGGCGGCATAGACTCTGGACCATTTGCCAAGGAAGGGCGGCGGCTCGTCCGACACTACGCGGCGCTGGTCGTCAGGCGTCATTGCGCCGCCTTCCCCGCGCTGATGAGGTTCGCAAAAACGCGAAACGCGCCTGGCACGCCGGCGGGCAGTTGCCGGAACCAGGAGTACCCGGTGAATATGTACGCGCCTTTTCCGTAACGCGTGTAGAGCGTACCGCCCAGTCGTGGCGGCTCGCCGGGATCGTGGGACTCGAAAAGTGGTTGATAGTGCGGGTCCCACTCGGAAGCGAAGTAGAGGCCACGCTCCTGCACCCAGCCATCGAAATCGGCGGGCACGATCCGGTTCGGTCCGGCGAGCAGCGGATGAGCGGGGTTGGGCAGCGTCACGGGCGCTTCCTCCACGGACACGCGATCCCGGCTGATGCGGATGGGGTACGGGCCAATGCGATCGGTGGCGCGCGGGTCGCCCGCAAGGAAACCGCCCTCGATAACGTTGTACTGGACCACCAAGGTGCCGCCGCCCGCGACGTATTCGAGCAGACGCCGCTGGTTGGCGCGCAGGTCCGCGCGGACGTTGTATGCGCGGATGCCGGTGACGATGGCGTCGTAGGCGCGCAGATCGCCGCCTGCCAGATCGTCCGCGGTCAGCAGCGTCACGCGGCAGCCTAGCTGTTCCAAAGCCTTGGGAACTTCGTCTCCCGCGCCCATGACGTAGCCGATGTTTCTGGCGAGTGTGCGCACATCGGCGCGAACCAGATCCGCGGCGGCGGGAGGAAACAGCGTCTGCGGCGGGATGTGATCGTACTGGATCGTCTCATAACCGATTCCGACTTCGACCCCATCCACCACGGCCACGGCACGCAACTGGCCGCGGGAAGGAGTCGCAGGCGGTTGCACGTCAAATGCGACGCTGATCTG
The DNA here is from genome assembly GCA_964561215.1 of uncultured Solibacteraceae bacterium. Lineage (GTDB taxonomy): Bacteria > Acidobacteriota > Terriglobia > Bryobacterales > Bryobacteraceae > JAJFUV01. The sequence goes on from CAZLOS010000022.1 coordinate 17,552, forward strand.
CTCGCCAGAGGCGGCGAGTTCGAACTTACGTGCGGCCGGCGCGGCGGTCCAACCCTGCGGAACACGGAGGCGGACCTCACCCGCGGCGCCGGAGTTCCGCACCGCCTTCACGCGCACCTCCACTTTCCGCGGCCTGGCGTCGGGAAACAGCATGGCCTGCTCGCTCAGTTCGACAGCGACCGGCGGCGCTACCACCACGGGGCGCGTAAGTTCGCCGCGAACGCGGTCCACCCAGCGGTACACCACGGGGCGGGTGACCTCGATTTCCTCGGAATCCAGCCGCAGCTTGAAGCGTGCGCTGATGGCTGCGGGGCTCTCGGCGCGGCCTACCAACTCCTGGTCCGCGACCGTGTAAGCTCCGCCGTGCGGCGGCTGGACCAGCCAGTATGGTTGCGTATAAGGCCTGTCCGCAGGTACTTTCCAAACCGCGCTGCGGACGGCCGGCACGTTGTAAGAGAGTTGCGATGCCGCCTGCGCCGCGGCCACGGGGTCGGCCCCGTTGAAGCCGACTCCGATCAGGCTCATGGGAATATGCGAACGGTTCAATACCGTCGCGGTGAGCTTCAACTCCCCACCGGGCACGACGGTATCGCGTTCGGCGGTGGCGTCCAGCCACAAACCCGTGGCCAGCGCGACAGCACGATCGAGTTCCGCGATTTTACGCGCGGCCCAGGGGCCTTCCAGGCGCATCATGGCGCGCCGCGCATCGAGGAGCAGCGGCACGATCCGCTCCGGCGCTCCCGGCGCGAGCGCTTCATCCGCTTTCACCAACAGAGCGCCCACAGCGGCTCCGCCCTTCACACGGTTCCAACTGAGGTCAATGCCGTCGAAGGGATCCTTCGAAGCCGGAACGCCCTCCACATGCACCATGTGGTTCTGGGAAGCGCCCCTACGCTCCGGTGCGCCGAAACCTTGTGTGCGGTGCATACTGCGCGCCATGCCGCCGATCTCGGTGTAAGAGAATCCGAGCACCGGGTTGTAATCGCCGATTTCCGCGGCGAGGCGCGCCCGATCGGCCCCGGCAAACGCATTCCACAGCAGGCGCTTGGCCTGCCAGACGGGCGCGTACTTCAACTGCTCGGGGAACCGGCTCGGATCGGCGGCGGCGAGGAAGGCCTCGCGAGCGAGCATGGCCGAAGCCTGATGGTGTCCGTGCCCATCGCGGCCGGTGCCGGAGAAGCGCATTACGATCACGTCGGGCTGAAATCGCCGGATGACCCACACCATGTCGGAGAGCACGGCGTCTCGTCCCCAGATGCGGAGGGTTTCCTCGGCGGTCTTCGAATAGCCGAAGTCGATGGCGCGGGTAAAGAACTGCTCGGCGCCATCGATGCGGCGTGCGTCGAGCAATTCCTGGGTGCGGATGAGGCCCAGGCGCGTACCCAGCTCCGGTCCGATCAGGTTCTGCCCGCCTTCGCCTCGCGTAAGTGAAAGGTAGGCCGTGCGCACCAGGCGGCCGCGCGCGAAGCAGGCCATCAGCGCGGTGTTTTCATCGTCCGGGTGAGCACCGATGTAAAGGACGCTGCCGAGCACCCGCAGCTTTTCCAGAGCTAACCTGAGTTCCGCCGCCCCGGCAAGACTGCGCTGCGCCTGGGCGAGCGAGGCGGTCAGAATCAGGCACGCAAGAAGCGCCGCTTTATGCCGCATGTCGTTCTATTGGAGGCCCAGGGCCTAGTCTTCGTTCATCTGCTGAGCCAGGTAATTCTCGATACCGATTTCCCGGATCATGTGCAACTGGGCCTCGAGCCAGTCGATGTGTCCCTCCTCGTCGGTGAGGATCTTCTCGAACAGGTCGCGCGAACCGTTATCGCCTGTCTCGACGGCAGTCTTGATGGCGTTGTTGAGGCGCGCCACGGCGGCCACTTCCAGGGCCAGGTCGCTCTCGATCTGCTCCTTAACCGTCGCGCCGATCTTGAGCGGGAACAACTCGTGCATGACGGGCGCGCCTTCGAGCAGCAGGATCCGCTCGATGCACAACTCGGCGTGCTTCATCTCGTCGATGGATTCTTTCTTGGTGTGGTCGCCGAGCCGCCTGTAACCCCAGTTGTCGCACATCTCGGCGTGGAGGAAGTACTGATTGATGGCCGTCAACTCCGCCTTCAGCACTTCATTCAAGTAGGCAAGAACCTTCTCGTGTCCGCGCATGCGGGAGCCTCCTCCTGTGTCGACCTACATTCTATCAGCTTGGCAGCGCGGCGCCGCCGGTTCAGCGGCGAGCTTCGTAAACCAGATTGAAAGGCGTTTCGGCGGCACGCCGGAAACGGGCGCCCCCCCCCGGCGGTCACGACTTGGCGGATGCGTGCCTCCCCCGCCTGCGCGCCCAGCGCCGCACCCACCTCCTGGGCCAGCGACGCCGGTGTGCAAATCATCGTGGAAGCCGAGTAATAGATGCGGCCCACCGGGTTGTGGTTTTCTTCGGGGCGGTCGTGCGCGAACGGTTCGACGATCATCCAGGCGCCATCGGGCTTCAGCGTGGATAGGACGTGCTTAGCTGCTCCGATGGGGTCGCCCATGTCGTGAAGGCAATCGAAGAACGCGACCAGGTCGTACCCGCCATTGCGCGGGTAGCTCTTCGAACTGGCCACCTCGAACGCGACCTGATCCTGCAGACCATCGCGCCCGGCCACGTGGCGCGCGTATTCGATGGAGCCGCTGTGGTAGTCGAATCCGCAGAAGCGCGACTTGGGAAACGCCTTCGCCATCAGCATCGTGGAGGCGCCATGACCGCAGCCCACGTCGGCGACCACCGCGCCCGCCTTGAGCTTCTCAATCATGCCGTCCAGCGCCGGCAGCCAGGAACTCAGCAGGTTGGCGTCGTAGTTGGGCCGGAGGAACCGCTCGGTGCCGAAGAAGAGATTGGCATCGTGTTCGTGCCAGCCGACACCCTCCCCGGTGCGGAATGCCTGCGTGATCTTGGGCTCGTCCTTGAAACAAGAGGAAATGATGTGGAAAGCTCCGGGGATGTCCTGCACCGTGAGTACAAACGCTTGCTCGGCAGGCAACTCGTACCGCTGCGCAGCCGGATCGTAATTCACGTATCCGCTCGCCGCGTTTGCATTCAGCCACTCCCGCACGTAACGCTCCACTGTGCGCGTTTTGCTTGCCAGTTCCGACGAGGTCATCCAGCCCGCGCCGGCCATGGCTCTGTACAGCCCCAGTTTGTCTCCGACGACAACCAGCGTCGCGTGCATCGCGGCGCCCATGTCCGAGACGACTCTTTCCATGAACAGATTGAGCTTCGCTTCATCGAAACTCAGAGTTCCGCTCGTGGTAGACATTGGTTTCCCCCCTGCACTGCTAGCATCCTTGTCGTCGATTCTACCCGAGATTGCGAACCCGATCATGGGATCCGGTGAACCGCGGACAGTTTGGCGGCGTGATTCGGGGTTGTTGGCCGCCTGTGTTGCATAATGAATTCATGGATTGGTCACGGTCACTACGCTGGTGCTTCGCCGCCTTCTTGTGCGTCTTCGCGGCGAGCGCGCAAGTGATCGAGTTCGAGTCCGGCGGGCTGAAGTACCAGACCCTCACCAAGAACGGCGTCACCGTGATGTTCGCTGTCCTGCCGGCCAATCTCAAGGACTATTCCATTATCCAGGTGGCGATCTCGAACGGCACCGACATGGTGCAGCCCGTAAGCCCGGAGAGCTTCGTTCTGCAGCGCGATGTGGACGCGGGGGTTGCGGGTACGCCGGCCGGTGCGGTAGTGGAAGGGTTCCTGGTGAAGGCGGGCCGCAACGACGTTGTCAAGCTGGTTACCGCGTACGAGATAGGGCTGTACGGCATGGAGCGCTTTCATAGCCCCAGCGGGTACGAGCAGCGCCGGCAGGCGGCGCTGGCGGAAGTCTCCTCGGCGAAGCTGAAGGCGGCCGCCGCAGCTTCGGCGATCGTGCTGGTGCCGGTCCGATTGCGGCCGGGGCAATCCACCGATGGAGCGGTGTTCTTCCGTTCCGCGTCGAAGACGCTGGGCCCCGGGCGTTTACGGGCGACCGTGGGACAGAACCTCTTCGAATTCAAAATCGAAAGCAGCTCTGAATAGCGAAAGTCTCAGCGCCGTTTGAGGTAAACTGTTCCTTTTCACGTCAAGCGTCGCCCGTGATCGATCTTCATACACACACGACGGCTTCCGATGGGGCCTCAACTCCCGCGCAACTGGTCCAGGAAGCGCTCTCAGCCGGGCTATCGGCGCTGGCGGTTACCGACCACGATACGCTCGACGGCAGCGAAGCAGCCGCGCCCGTTGCGCGGCAGGCCGGCCTCGATTTCCTGGGCGGCATCGAATTAAGCGCCCGTTTCCGGGATAACGGCCAGCCGCGAGGGCCGTCAATCCACCTTCTCGGGTATTTCCCACAAGGCGGGCCGGCGGCGGATCTCCGCGAGTGGGTGCGGGAATTGCAGGCATCGCGCCAAGAGCGCAATGCAGGGATGATCGAGCGGCTGCGTGCACTTGGGCTGGACGTCACGTTGGAGGAATTGAGCATGCTTTCTAGCGGCATGGTCGGCCGGCCCCACTTTGCGCGCCTGCTCAGGGCAAAGGGATACGTACCGGATTACGAATCCGCGTTTCGGGAGTACTTGGGCGAGTCGGGGTGTGCTTACGTGCCGCGAAGGCCGGTCGACGTGGGCGATGCCATCCGGCGGATTCGAGCGGCGGGCGGCGTTTCGTCGGTCGCGCATCCCGTGCGGCTGGCGAGACTTGGTGCGAAGTTTGGGGAATTCATCGCCCGCTTAAAAGAAGCAGGCCTCGGAGCCATCGAGGTCTATCACTCGGAGCATTCCGGACAGGACGTGGAACGTTTCCTGTCGCTGGCACGCGACCACGGACTACTCGCGACGGGAGGCTCGGACTACCATGGCGCTGCGAAGCCGGGGGTGCGTCTTGGCATGGGCTCGACGGCGTGCTGTCCGATTCCGGTAGAGATCTTCGACGCGCTGCGCGAATCAGTCCGGGCGTGAGGCGATAACCTCCGCGCGGCAGCCGTCCACATCCAGCAACGTGCCCTTGCTTGCAAGGTCCGGGCGTATATAACCCAAGGCGAAGACACGGCCGAGCGCGGGCGAGAACGCCGCCGAGGTGATGGCGCCTACTGTGGCCGCACCGGAAAGAATGGCCGCTCCCGGTGCGGAGGGCTCGTTTCGCTCTATTGCCAGCCGGACCAGCAAGCGGTTCACGTGACCGCGCGAGCGCACGCGTTCCACGATCTCCTGGCCGAGATAGCAGCCCTTGTTGAAGTTGAGCGCCGCGTCAAGCTGCGTTTCTTGCGGGAGGTTCGCCGTCGAGATGTCCTCACCATAGCGGGGCCGGCCGCTCTCCAGGCGCACCGCATTGATCGCTTCGGTCGACGCGGCCGTGGCGCCCGCCGCCTCGATCTGAGCGATGAGCGCCACTTTCCCGGTGGCGGGCGCGAAGATCCGATAGCCCGGTTGTCCGGTTACGCCGAGCGCCGCCACAACGCGATCCGCCCACGGGCAGTGTGCGAAAGCTGCCTGCGGCACCGGAGCGCCGACGGCGGCCAGCGCTTCCGCCGCGCGTGGACCTTCGATGGCGATCACGCACGTCGTACCGCGAAGGTCCTCAAGGGTAACGTCATCGGCGATGATGTGCTTGTCGATGTGGGCCGCGAGCGAATCGGCGGTCTCCGGTTCGGTATCGATGAGGAATTGGTCCGTGAGGCAAAGCAAATTGGCGTCGCCCAAAATGCGGCCCTGCGCGGTGAGGAAGAAAGCATAACAACCGTCGCCCGGCTTGAGTGCCTCCACCTGATTGGTCGACATGGCGTGGAGCAACCGGGCCCGGTCCTCGCCGCGCGCGGCGATCCTGCCGCGGTTGGAGAGGTCGAACCATGCCGCGCCCTCGCGCAGGGACTCATAACCGGCGGGTGAGGGGGATGGCATAGTGAAAGTATACAATCGTCCTATGATCCACGAGATTCTGCCGGTGGGTGAGCTGGCATGTAATTGCTCGATATTCGGCGAGGAAGCCGGCCGGACGGCCATGGTGATCGACCCGGGCGATGATGTGGAGGAAATCCTGGCGCTGGTCAAGCGGCACAATCTGCGGGTCGTTTCGATCGTGATCACGCACGCGCACCTCGACCACGTCGGAGGCGTGGCGGAATTGAAGAGAGCCACCGGCGCTCCCGTGCTCATGAACGCGCTCGACCAGCCGCTCTATGACAGGATCGAGATCCAGGCCTCGTGGCTTGGCCTGCCCGTCCCGGAGAAAGTCGTCATTGACGCCAGGATGAGCGAAGGCGACGAAATCGCGCTCGGACAGACGAAATTCATGGTGCTCGAGACTCCCGGTCATTCGCCCGGCAGCATCAGCCTGTGGATTCCGTCGCTGAATAAAGTGGTGTCCGGCGACGCGCTGTTTCGCGACAGCATCGGGCGCACGGACCTGCCGGGTGGCGACAGCCGCACGCTCCTGGCGTCGATCCATTCCAAGCTTCTCGTACTGCCTGACGAAGCGCAGGTAGTCCCGGGCCACGGCCCCCTGACCACGATTGGCCGCGAAAAAGCATACAATCCTTTCCTGCAAGGCCTCTGAGCGGTCCCAATTTTCGGTATTCTGGTGGATTCATGAACATCCCACAGTGGCCCATCGGCAACGAGCGCGAACTGGAGTTGTTGAAGGAAGTCCTCGACAGCAACCAGTGGGGCGGATACAGCGAGTTCGTAAGACGATTCGAGGAAGCTTTCGCGGTCTTCCAGCACTGTGCCTACGGTGTAACCGGGGCGAACGGAACGGTTACATTGGAGATGGCGCTGGAAGCGGCCGGCATTAGGCCGGGCGACGAGGTTATCGTACCCGCCATCTCGTTCATTTCCACGGCGAGCGCGGTCTCGCGAGTAGGCGCGACGCCGGTCTTCGTCGACATCGAGCCGTACTCGTTCAATATGGACCCGGACCGCGCCGCGGCGGCCATCTCGCCGAAAACGAAAGCCATCCTGGTGGTGCACTTCGGCGGACCGCTGGCCGACATGGAACGGATCATGGCGCTGGCCTCCGAACGCAGCCTCATCCTCATCGAGGACGCCGCGCACGCGCACGGCTCGGAGTGGAACGGACGCCGCGCCGGCAGCATGGGAATAGCGGGCTCGTTCAGCTTCCAGAATTCCAAGGTGATGACGTCGGGCGAGGGGGGCATCGTGGTCACGCGCGACGCGGATTTCGCCGAGCGTACACGATCGCTCTCCAATCAGGGCCGCCGCACCGGGCAAGGCTGGTTCACCCATTACACGCTGGCCGCCAACTACCGTCTCTCGGCCTGGCAGGCAGCGGTACTGCTGGCGCAACTGGAACGGCTGCCGGAGCAGATTCGCCAGCGGAACCACAATGCCGCGCTGTTGAGGAAGGAATTGGCCGATATCGAGGGCATCACGTTCCAGCAGATCCCGGCGCAGGTGAATGCGAATTCCTATTACTTGCTGCTCGGGCGCATCGAGGAGGCCAAGCTGGGGATGACGCGCGACGAGTTTCACGAGGGCGTCACCGCGGCGGGCATCCCATGCACGCCCTTCTATCCACATCCGCTCTATGGCAACCCGATCTACCAGCAGGGAGGCTGCCGCGTGGAACCCTGCCCGGTGTCGGAAGCCTGCATCCGCGACGCTTTCTGGCTGCCACATCGCGTGCTGATGGGCGACGAAGAAACCACGCACGAAATTGCCGCCGCCATCAAGGAAGTTGTTGCGCACCAGGTGGCATAGGAGGGGGGGCTCGATGCGATTCCCGTTGCTGTTTGCCGCCGCCGTATTGTGCGGAGTTCCCGTTGCCGCGCAACTGCCGGATCTGTATACCCAGGAGATGCACGGCGACCCGCCGTTTCTTTCGCAACCCGGCTGGCGGCCGCTGCTGAATGGGAAGGACCTCACCGGGTGGCGTAGCGCCGACGGCAAGCCGCACGAATGGGTGACTACCAGGAGTGTCAACTGGAAGCGGATTTTCGACCCGAAGCAGCTCACGTACAGCCCTGAGCCTGGCGACCGCATTGTGAACGGCAAGCACGGCTTGACGTCCGACCTCATTTCCGAGGAGAAATTCGGCGATTGCGAGCTGTATCTCGAATTTGTGCTGCCGCGGGGTTCGAACTCCGGGGTCTTCCTGCATTCACACTACGAAGTGCAGATTTTCGACAGCTACGACTACACGGGCCAGCTCACCGTGGGCGACAACGGCGGCATCTATCGCAGGGCGGACAAGACCGGCGGCTCGCCGCCACGCGTGAACGCCAGCCGGCGGCCGGGCGAGTGGCAGTCCCTGCACATCTGGTTTCGCGGGCCGAAGTTCGACGCGCGCGGGAAGAAGCTCTCCAACGCCACGTTCCCGCGCGTGTTACTGAACGAGGTGCTGGTGCAGGAAAACGTCGAACTGACCGGCCCCACGGGGCAGCATTACGAGATCCCCGAGGCGAACGAAAACCCGCTCAAACTGCAGGGCGACCACGGCTCGGTTGCTTTCCGGAACATCTACATCCGGCCGCTGGGCGCCGAGCCGGCCGCGCATTAGGTCAGTCCCGCAGGATGCCGCGGCTTTTGAGCCAGTCGAAGATCCGCGGGTAGAGCTTGTCCCAAGTCTCTTTGGAGAAGCTGTGTTTTCCTCCGGAGACTGTGATTAGCTGGGCCTCGACGCGTACGTCCGTAAGCGCCTTGGTCAGCCTGGCAGCTTGCTCATAGGGGACGGTCGGGTCGGCATCGCCGTGCAGAGTCAGGATAGGCGGAAGTCCCGCGCGCACGTACGTCATGGGCGAGACTTGCCGGGCCAGTTCCAGGCGTCCAGGCTGCTCCGGCACCCAAATGACAGCATACTTGCGCACATTCGGACCTGAAAGCAGATCCGCCACGTCGGTGATGCCGTAACGGTTCACCACTGCGGCCACCTTCGCCGGCGGACCGAGTCTGGCCGAGCGCGGCGTCATACCGACCATCAGCGCCAGGTGTCCGCCGGCCGAGCCTCCGGTTACGATGATGCGCTTGGAGTCGACGTTGTACTTTTTCGCGTTGCGGAAGAACCACTTCGCTGCTTGAAGCACATCGTTCACCGCCGCAGGCGCCGTGGCCACCTTAGACTGGCGGTACTCCACGTTGGCGACCACGAAACCTTTCTCCAGGTATGGAAGGCAGATAATCTGCACCATCTCTTCCTTGGAGCCATTGATCCACCCTCCACCGTGAATCACGATGACGCCCGGGCGCTTCCCCTTCACAGGTGCCGTCGGGCTGAGCACGTCCAGCACGGTCTGTCTGTACCGGTCATAAGGGATGTTGTTCTCGGCTTTTACCCATGCGGGCAGGACCGGCGTTTTGGCGGGCGGAGTCTGAGCGGCCAGGATAGTCCCTAGTAGAAGTGCGGCGGTGACGAGTCCTTTCATGTTCCTATTAGCTTATATTGAAAACTGGTATGAAACGCCTGCCACTTATGCTTCTTGCCATTTCCAGCGTGGTCATGGCCGATGGGCCGGGCCTGATCGGCAGCTTCCGCGCGAAAGCCGATTTTGAATTGACGGCCGACCCCGCCGCCGCTTCCTGGAAGAACGTCAAGGGGGTGTTCGCCGAGCGCGGTCCGCGGGACGAAGCCGTTCCGGGGCACCGTATGGAGGTGCGCTCCCGGTGGACCGCGAAGAACCTGTACTTCCTCTTCATCTGCCCCTATGAGCAGCTCTACCCGAAAGAGAATCCCTCTACGGCTACGGAGACCAACCTGCTGTGGGATTGGGATGTCGCCGAGGCCTTCATTGGTGCGGATTTCGAGCACATCCGCCACTACCGCGAGTTCCAAGTGTCACCGCAGGGCGAGTGGGTGGATCTGGACATCGACCTGGACCACGGCGATCCCGGCCGGCGCTGGTTGTGGAATTCCGGCATGCAGGTGAAGGCGCGCATTGATCGCGACCGGAAGGTCTGGTACGGGGAGATCAAGATCCCCATTTCCTCCATCGATTCACGCGCAGCGGCCGCGGGCAACGAAATGCGCATCAATCTCTTTCGGATCCAGGGGCCCCCGCCGAAGCGCAATTTCGTAGCATGGCAGCCGACGAATTCGGCCAGCTATCACGTGCCGGAGGCGTTCGGTAAGCTGCGGCTTCTGGATTAATACCCATGAGAGCCGCGAAATCGCTACGTATTTCCCACGTGGGCCTGAGAGGTGTAGTGGGAAGCGGCATGACTGCCGCGCATGTCATCGACTTTGCTTCGGCGTTCGGAACCTTTCTGGAATCCCGAGCGCCGGTAGTGATCGGGCGCGACCCGCGCGCGAGCGGGGCCATGGTCCGTGAGGGTGTGATCGCCGCGCTGCAAGCCACGGGCCACGACGTCGTGGACCTGGGGTTGGTCTCGACGCCGGTCATCCAGCACACCATCCGCAGGCTGGACGCCGCCGGCGGCATCTCCATCGGAGCCAGTCACAATACAGCCGATTGGAACGCGCTGAAATTCTTCGGCGCCCGCGGGACGTATCTTTCCACCGCGGAAGCCGGCGAACTTCTCGACATCTATCACCTACACAAATTCGACTTCGTGCCGTGGAACAAAACCGGCGCCCTGCGCAGACTGGACGGCGCCATCGACGGGTACCTGGACGAACTCGCCGCCGTCTACAATCTGGAAGCCATCAAAGGCTTGAAAGTCCTGGTGGACTGCTCGAACGGCACGTCCTCGCTTCTGTTGCGGCGAATGAACGAGCGTTTCGGGTCCAACTTCATCCTCATCAACGCCCGGCTGCAGGGGGTGGTCTTTGCCCACGAACCGAGCACCACGGCGAGCGTGGTCGCCTTGCAGTTGGCACCGCTGATGACCACGGTGGGTGCCGACGCCGGATTCCTGTTCGATGTGGATTCCGATCGCGTGGCGATGGCCACCGGAGAGGGAACGCCGGTTTCCGAGGAGTTGGTGCTACCGTTGCTTGCCGACTGGGTGTTGCCCCGTGTCCCGGGGCGCCTCATCATCGCCAACCTTTCCAGCACGGCACTGCTAGAAGAAATCGCCCAGCGGTACGGGGCCAAGGTAATCCGGATTCCCGTCGGCCGCCACACGGCAACCGACGCGTTGGCCAGCTACCGCGAAGAGCAGATCGCCATCGCAGGGGAAGGCACAGGCGCGGTCATGATGCCGCAATTCCGCTTTGTGTACGACGGGATCGCCAGCATGCTCGGCGTGCTCTCCATGATGGTGGAGCGCAAGGCCAAGCTGTCGGAGATACTGGCCGGCTATCCGCGCTACTCGATTCTGAAGGGGCAGGTGCCGATCTCGAGTCCGCGCATTCCGGCGCTGCTGATGGGCTTGCAGGAACGCTACGCGGATGGGCGGGCCAACGTCGTTGACGGCCTGCGAATGGATTGGCCGGACCGCTGGTTCCACGTGCGTGTAAGCCAGACCGAACCTCTGGTGCGGGTGATCGCAGAGCGGCGGGGAGACCCGCCGAGAGAACTGTTCGAGGAGTTGATGGAGCAAGTAAGGAGGTTCGCCTGACGATGGCCCGGCGCGAACATTTACTCAAGATCGGCGTTTCGGGGATTCGGGGCGTGGTAGGCGAATTCCTGACGCCGCAGTTGGCGTGTGCCTTCGCGCAGGCCTTCGGGACCTACGTGGGGCAGGGAAGGGTCGTGGTGGGGCGCGACACGCGCGCCAGCGGTCCGATGCTGCAGCACTCAGTGGCTTGCGGCTTGCTCGCCGCCGGCTGCCAGGTGATCGACGTCGGCGTGCTGCCGACTCCCACCATACAGATCTACGTCGCGTCCAGCGGTGCGCGCGGGGGCATCGCCATCACCGCGTCACACAACCCGTCCGAGTACAATGCGCTGAAATTGTTCGGCTCCTCCGGCCTCATCTTCAATAGCTATGAGCGCGGCGAGCTCCTGGATTTATTCCACCAGAGCGACTTTCGCCAGGCGTCCAACGAGGAAATCGGCTCGGTCACTTGCGACTACGATACGCCCATGCGCCGGCATTTCGAGCGCGTGCTGCGGCACGTGGATGTAGAGCGCATCCGTGCGCGGCGCTTCCTGGTCGGCCTGGACGCGGTAAACGGGGCCGGCGCGGTGACGACTGTCCCCTTCCTGCGCGATTGGCTGGGCTGCCGGGTGGAGGCCATCAACGTCGATCCAACGCGCCCGTTCCCGCGCGTGGCCGAACCGCGTCCGGACACGCTGGGCGACCTGTCGGAACTGGTGCGGCGCACCGGCGCGGATGTAGGCTTCGCCCAGGACCCGGATGGCGACCGCCTGGCTGTGGCCGATGAAACCGGCCGCGTCATCGATAACGACGATGTGCTGGCACTGGTGGTGGACGCCGCGCTGGAAAACCTGCCGGGCGACGTGGTGGTGAACCTGACGACCTCGGCCGTGGTCAACGACATCGCCCGCGCGCATGGCCGCCGGGTCTACCGGACGCCGGTGGGGGAGGCCAACGTGGTCGAAACCATGCAGGTGGTGAACGCCGCCATCGGTGGCGAAGGGTCGAACGGCGGCGTCATCTTCCCCGCGGTGCATATGTGCCGCGACAGTTACACCGGAATGGCCTTCCTGCTCGATCGCATGGCGCAGACAGGCCAGACGGTATCCGAGTCGACCCGGCGCCTGCCGCGCTACTATCGCAAGCTCGGCAAGGTGACTTACGAGCACGGAATGCTGGGCGCCCTCATGCAGGCGCTCGAAGACCGCTTCCCCGACGTGGAGACAGACCGCTCCGACGGGCTGAAGCTGATCTGGCCGGACGCGTGGATCCATGTGCGGGCCTCTAACACGGAGCCGATACTACGATTGGCCGTGGAGGCGTCAGACGAAGCGCGGATGGAATCGATGTACAAGAGGCTGGAAGAACTGTTCGCGGAAGTGAAAGGCGCGTAACAGCAGCCTCGCTCAGTGAGCAGCGGGCGTGGAGGGCTTGTTCTCGTTGTCCGTGATGATGAAGACCGTTTCACGGGGGGCGGCGTACTTGAAGCGCCGCCGGATTTCCAGCTCCTGTTCGGTGGGGTTGGTCGTCAGGCGCCGGTTGTGATCGCGTAGAGCTTGATTCTCCCGGGCCAGATTCGCGTTCTGTTCCTCGTATTCGCGGATCATGCGCCGCCGCTCAACCACACGCGGAATGCCGTTAGGGCCGCGCAGCGTGAGGACTACATAGAAACCGGCTACCAGAAGTCCCACCGCGTATCCGAATCTGACCAGAACAGACTTCATGACGAATGTTTTCTTTGAAGCTCCTTCTATTGTTTATAATCCTGTTTGGCCGGAAATTCCAGTGATTTGTTTGTAGAGTCTGTCATGACCGACAAGATCGTAGTCCTCAGCACGTGCGCGAATGCCGAAGAGGCCGCCCGGATCGCGCGGCATCTGGTGGAGAATCGCCTGGCCGCCTGCGTGAACATCGTACCCGAAGTCCACAGCATCTACCGCTGGAAGGGCGCCGTCGAGGAGGCATCCGAGTGCCTGCTGATCATCAAGTCGAGGCGCGATCTGGCGGAACGGTTGTCGGCCGAAATCGCGGAAGCGCATTCCTACCAGGTCCCCGAGGTGATCGCTCTCCCGATCGTTGACGGAGCACCCCCCTACTTGAGCTGGCTGGATCGCGAGTTGAGTCACGAAGAGTAGCTCGCGCTGGGCTTCAGCCCCGCACGAGCCGCGGGAGTGAACTCCCGCGCGGCTTGAAAGCAGCCTTCCAACGTGGTGTGATGGACCTTCTTACGCCGATGTCATCCAATACGCAAGTTTCCATCGGACGGCCGACCCGTGCGCGGCACTGGGTCGTGGTTTTCGCCATTGCGCTGGCGGTTCTTTCTTACATCGATCGGGTTTGCATTTCGCAGGCCGCGCCCATCATGACTCGCGACTTGGGTCTCAGCAAGGTCCAGATGGGTTATGTGTTTTCCGCCTTCACGCTTGCTTACGCGCTGTTCGAGATCCCCAGCGGGTGGCTGGGCGACTGGATGGGGCCGCGGCGGGTCCTGATGCGCATTGTGGCGTGGTGGTCCTGCTTCACCGCCGCGACTGGCGGGGTGTGGAACTTCGCCTCACTCTGGGTCACGCGGTTTCTGTTCGGGGCGGGCGAGGCGGGCTGCTTCCCGAACTTGACCAAGGCCTTCACCACATGGCTGCCGCAGGATGAGCGCGTACGCGCGCAGGGCATTATGTGGACTTTCGCGCGTTGGGGCGGCGCGTTCACACCGCCGCTGGTGGTGCTGGCTTTCAAGTATTTCTCCTGGCGTCACGCCTTCGGGATCTTCGGAGCACTCGGATTGGTGTGGGCGTTCTTCTTTTACCGCTGGTTCCGGGACAACCCGCGCAATCACCCGAGTGTGAATGCAGCCGAACTGGAACTGCTTGAGGGCGCCGAGAAGATGGCTTCAGGCCACGCGGACGTGCCGTGGCGGCGCCTGTTCACCTCGCGAAACGTCTGGCTGTTGTGGGGGCAGTACTTCTTCACTTCCTATCCCTGGTATTTCTACATCACCTGGCTGCCCACGTACCTGCAGGAGCATCGTGAACTGGATCCCGCGACCAGTGCCAACTATGCCATCTTTCCTCTGTTGTTCGGAGGCTTTGGCGCGCTGTTAAGCGGATTTCTTTCGCCGCGCATCGCGCGCTGGACGGGCAGCTTGCGTTTTACCCGCCGTCTCATGGGCGCCACCGGCATGCTGGGCGGGAGCGTCTTCCTGTGGATGGCGGTTCAGTTCCACGATCCGCTGTGGACCATGCTGGCCATGGGCATGGCGAGCTTCTCGAACGACCTCATGCTGCCGTGCGCCTGGGGCGCCTGCATGGACGTGGGCGGCAAGTACACCGGCACGCTCTCCGGGTCGATGAACATGATGGGGAACCTCGGCGGGTTCGTCGCGCCGATCGCAGGCGGCTACATCCTGCACCTGACCGGCGGCAACTGGAACGCGTATCTATACTCGATGTCGGCCGTCTATGTGTTCGCGGCGCTGTGCTGGCTGCCGATGGATCCGGTGACGCCGCTCGACCAGTTAGAGACTGCGCACGCCTAACGCCACGACGTCGTCGACTTCCATCATCTCCTTGACGACGAACGGCTCGCCGTAACCCACTCCGATCAGGTTGCCATAGAAACGCGCGATAGAACCCAGCCGGTCGCGGATCTCGGCTGTGGACGGGAACAGGTCCGAGCCCTGCTCGTGCTCTCCGTACTGCGACTCGTAGCAGAACAGCGATTCCATGCGGCGCTCGAACTGCCGTGTGATATCGACCACAAAGCTCGGCGTCACATTGGCATAAAGCGACGTGTAAAGGATTTTGTGGGGGCGGTGAGGCGGAATCGCGCTTTCCAGCTTGCGCAGTCCGGCCAGGAAGCACGCCTCGTAGCCGAGCTCGCCGGCGTGGTAGTGATCCGGATGGCGCGCCTCCCAGTAAGGCAGAATCACCACGCGCGGCCGGAGCGCCCGGATCTGAACGGCCAGCGACATGCGCGCCGCGATGTTGTTTTCCAGTCGCGCATCCGGCAGGCGCAGATTGCCGCGCCAGGCCAGCATCAACCGCTCGGCGGCTTTCCCGGATTCCTCGATGCGCAGTTCGGGATTGCCCCGGCTGCCCATTTCGCCTGCGGTCAGGTCCAGCACGCCCGTGCGATAACCACGCTCCGACATCCTGATGAGCGTGCCGCCGCAAGTCTGTTCCACGTCGTCCGGGTGCGCGGCGATGGCCACTACATCCAATGGAGTGTCCGGAGGGGAAGGCGGTTCGTAGTTCATCTGTGTCACCAGTTGAGGTCGCGGCGGCGCCGGTACCGCTCGCCTCTGCCCATGATGAGGACCAGCACAGCGCCGGTCAGGAATCCTGCGACGTGCGCGAACCACGCCACCCCACCCTGCGAGGCTTGAGAAGTGGCGATGCTGCCGACACCGCTGAAAAACTGGATCACGAACCAGTAGACCAGGATCAGCACGGCAGGAATCTCGAAAGTCGTGAAGAAAATGAAGACCGGCACCAGCGTGACAATTCGCGCGTGCGGGAACTTCACCAGATATGCGCCCATCACGCCGGCGATGGCCCCGCTGGCGCCCACGGTGGGCACCCGCGAGTCCATGTTGAAGACGTACTGCCCGAGGGAAGCGGCCAGGCCGCACAGAATGTAGAACAGCAGGTACTTGCCGTGCCCCAGCACGTCCTCCACGTTGTCGCCGTAAATCCATAGGAACCACATGTTGCCTATCAAGTGCAGCCAGCCACCGTGCAGGAAGATCGACGTGAACAGGTCGATCAACTGGAATCGCGCCGGGATCATTCCGTATTCCAGGATGAAATGGTTGCGGCTGAACGGGTCGAGCGACACCGTATACAGGAACACCAACACGTTGGTCACGATCAGGGCGATGGTGACGTAGGGTGTCGAGTAACTCGGCTGCGAATCTCTGAGTGGAATCATGCGCGGCCTATTGGATCGTTCGCGCTGCGAAGTCGGCGTGCGATCGCCGCTCCGCGCGGCTCATCAGTGCTTCGGCCTCGCTGCGTCCTCGAATCCCGCCGCGGGCGCCGATGGCCGTGCAGTTCAAGGCGGCCAGGGCATTGGCGAAGTCCAGACCTTCGCGAACCGGCATCCCTTCGAGCACAGCATAGCAGAACGCGCCGTGAAACACGTCGCCCGCGCCCGTGGTGTCGATGCAATTCACCACGAACGCCGGCGAATACACGAACTTCCCCTCCACGCGCGCCAGCGCGCCGTAGGCGCCCAGCGTCATGGCCGCCACGCGCATCCCGTATTCGTCCTGCAACAGGGCGAGGGCCTTGAACGGGTCCGATTCGCTGGTCCAATTGCCCGGAAACTCGCTGCTGGCGATAAGGTAGTCAACGTAAGGTAGTACGCGGTCGAAACCGTGATACACCGTGTCCACGTCCACTGTGACCGGCACGCCCGCCTGACGAGCTATGCGCGCAGCCCGCTCCACTGCCTGCGTGTCGTGTCCGTCAATGTGCAGCAGGCGCGTCGAAGAGATCATGTCGGGCCGGATGCGCGAAGGGTCCAGCCGCAGGCAATCGGGACGCCGCCACAACACGGTGCGCTCGCCCGTGGACCGGTCGATCAGGATATAGGCGGACTGGTTGGGGCAGCCTTGGCGCACTTCGACGTCGCTGAGGTCGATGCCCTCGCCGCGCAAGCTTTCCATCTGCACCCGGCCGCGCTGGTCGTCGCCCACCGTGCCCACGTATTTCGTCCTCAGCCCCAGGCGCGCGCACGTCACCATGGCGCTGGCGACCTGCCCGCCGGGGCTGAGGATCTCCTCGTCGAAGGGCACCTTTCCAGCGTATGCGGGGAAGTGTTCAAGAAGGATCAGGGTGTCGGTGGCGTTCAGTCCCATGCCGACAACGTCGAATTGGGGCATCGTCCTTCGATTATCTGACAGTCTCCGTACCTGGTGCTCAGCTAGCGCCCGTATTCGAGGGCCGCTTCGTACATCGCCACCACGTTCTCAGGCGGAACTTCGGCCTGGATGTTGTGCACGCCGCACAAGACGTAACCGCCGCTTTCGGCCAAATCGCCGATACGCCGCCGCACTTCCTCGCGGACATCATCCGGCGTGCCGCGCGACAGTACGCGCTGCGTGTCGATGGCGCCCCAAAACGCCAGGTCGCGCCCGAATTCCCGCTTGAGCCGCGCGGTGTCCATTCCCGCGGCCGCCACCTGCACCGGATTGAGAGCGTCGATCCCGGTGTCGATCAGATCGCTGATGAGGGCGGCGACCGACCCGCAACTGTGATACATCACCGGCACGCCGTGGCGCTTCAGGGTCTCCACCATGCGCTTGTGGTGCGGCTTGATGAATCGACGGTACAACTCCGGACGGAACAGCGGGCCATTCTGGGTGCCGATATCGTCGCCGAACAGCACTACGTCGACTTCGCCTGCGCACTCGGCGAGGATACGGTCCATGGCGGTGATCCACATACTCACGAAGCGGTCCAGCAATGCCTCGACGAACGAAGGTCGCGCCAGCAAGTCTTCGAGCCATTCGACGTACCCGCGCATGAACTGGGAAAGGTGGACCGGACCCAGCCACGCGGTGAGGGCGACGGCGTAGTCCGCCTCCCTGCGCAGGGCGCGGCCGCGTTCGCCCAATCTCGTGTAGCGGACGGGATCCAAAGGATCTGGCCAGACGAAGTGGTCGACGTCGGCCGGCGTGGGCTCGTCCAGCTTCTGGAACGGGCCGTCTACGTTGATGTAGTGCGTGCCGGAATGGCGCTGCCAGGTGACGCCGAACTCATCCACGAAGGCGATCTCGGAGATGTCGCGCTCGGCTTTCGCGGGCGCGCCGGGTACAAGCGGCAGTACGTCGCATTGAAAGCGTTCGACGATGGCGCGGTCCACCTCGACGGTGGAACTGCGGCGCGAAAGAAACGGGGCAGGCGGCTCGGCGGGAATGCCAAGGTGAGCCCGAAGCCGCGCGTGCGCTCCCGTGGTCAAGGTGCTGCAGTTGGTGCCGCCGAGGTCGAGCGGCAAGCGGTCCGGTTGCCGGTGGGCGAGGGCGGCGCGGATACGCTGGCGGTGAGTCATGGCGAACCTCCCGATGTTGTAAGTTTAGAAATTGGCGCCCGGCGCGTCCACAGCGGGCGCATACTATTCATCCACCATGCCGACCAACGACCGGTACGCCACCTCGCGCGCGATGCTCGAACGCGCCCGCAAGAGTCTCACGGGAGGAGTGAGCAGCCCCTTCCGCGCCAAGTTCCCCGTGCCGCTTTACTTTCAGGACGCGCACGGTCCGCGGGCCATCGACGTCGACGGCAACGAGTACATCGATTACGCGCTGGCCTGGGGGCCGCTCATTCTCGGACACACTCATCCGAAACTGGTGGAGGCCATAGGGCGGCAGGCCTCCAGGCCGCATTGCTACGGCGCGCAGCACGAACTGGAAATCGCGGTGTCGGAGAAGATGTGCGCCATGGTGTCGTGCGCCGAGCGAGTCGAGTTCACTTCTAGCGGCAGCGAGGCTGTGCAGGCGGTGCTGCGCCTGGCGCGCGCTTACACCGGGCGGAACCTGATCCTGAAGTTCGAAGGCAACTACCACGGCTGGCTCGATTCGGTGCTGCTAAGTTATCGCGGCGGCGTGGAGGACCTCGGTCCTGTCGACGATCTGCGCGTGCGCCTGAATTCGAAAGGGCAAGTGCCCAACTCGGTGGAGAACGTGGTGGTGGCGCCGTGGAACGATCTGGAGCGGCTGAAGCGCATCCTCGACCGGCGCGGCCACGAGATTGCGGCCGTCATCACCGAGCCGGTGGTCTGCAACAGCGGCTGTCTGATGCCCAAGCCCGGCTTTCTGGAAGGACTGCGCACCCTTACCCGGCAGTGTGGCGCGCTGCTCATCTTCGACGAGATCATCACCGGTTTCCGCATGGCCACAGGCGGCGCGCAGACCGTGTTCGGCGTGATGCCGGACCTGGCGACTTTCGGCAAGGCGCTGGGCGGCGGGCTTCCCCTCAGCGCTTTCGCCGGACGCGCGGAGATCATGGAACTGATGGTCACCGGGGGCGTCGGCTACGGCGGGACGTTCAATGGGAACCCGCTGTCGCTGGCAGGCGCGCTCGCGACGCTCGAAGAACTCGCGGCTCGCGATGGCGCGGCGCTCGCGCACGCCAACGCCATGGGGCAGGCAATCGCGAAGGGGATTGCCGCGGCGGCGGCTGAGTACGGCATCCCGGTACTGGTGAGCGGCTTCGGAGCGGCCATCTCCGTGCACTTCACCAAGCTCGCCGAAGTGCGTTCGTACCGGGACTATCTCGAGAGCGATCAGCAGATGCTGGCGCGCTACCTGCGCCGCATTCTGGACGAAGGCATCTACCAGTTGCCCGACGGCCGCATGTACGTGAGTGCGGTGCACACTCAGCGCGAAGTCGACCTGACTGTGGAAGCCGCCCGCAAGGTATTCGCCGGGATGGCGGCTTGAGGCTTATAGCTTCAGATTTGCCTCCAGCTTCGTGTTGAGTTCCATCATCTCGTCCCAGGTGGCGGTACCGCCGCGGTAGGCGGCCATTCGCCCGAGCACGCATGTGAGCGTCGAATCGGCGCTTTCCGCGGCGTTGTTCAGGTACTTGCCGGTGCGGATGCTGTCGATGAAGGCCTTCACGTTGTCGATGGCGCCGGCGGTGAAGGTGTCGTCGCGGCCGGAGCCCTTCCATGGCTTGTCGCCGGTGATGGCCACGAAGCCGTCGTTGCGCGGGTCCACCTGGAAGCGGGGTCCCAGCCCGTAGTGCTCGTCCAGTGTGCCGGCCGAACCGTAAATGCGGGCGCAGATGTCGTAATAGCCCTTGACGTATTGCGCGGAGCTGAAGTCCACCACCACGTTGTTGGGATACCAGAAGGTGATGACAAAGTAGTCCCAGCAATCGCCGTACTTCATCCGGATCTTGCGGCCGCCCATGCCGCGCGCCTTAAGAGGATGCCCTCCCAGCAGCCAGTTGCTCATGTCGAGCACGTGGACGTTTTGTTCGACGATGATGTCACCGCTGAGAACGCGGTCGCGCGGCCAGTAACGCAGGCGGGCCTCATCACGCCCCCACTCGGGCTTGGGGACGGGGTCGCCGCCGGAACCGTGATAGTAGACGTGGCCCAGCGCAGGCACGCCGATGTCACCTCGATGGACGCGCAGGGCGGCCTCGCGGAACACCTCCCGGGCGCGCGTCTGGAAGTCCACCAGGAAGCTCACCTTGCCGCGGGCCTTTTCGCCGCTTTCGGCGATGGAGCGGCAGCCGGGCGCGTCCACGGCCACGGGTTTCGCCAGGAAGACGTGCTTGCCGGCGTCGACCGCGGCAGCCACCTGCTCGGGGTGGAAGTACGGAGGTGTTTCGACCACCACAGCGTCTACACGCGAGGCGAGCAGCTCGCGGTAAGCGTGGAACCCGCGGTACTGGCGGGCCGGAGGAACCTTGAACTTCTGCCCAGCCTTGTCCAACCGGTCCTGGAAGACATCCGCCAGTGCCACGATGCGAGCGCCGGCGTGCTCGATGAAGAAATCGCCGAGCCACTGGCCGCGCCCGCCGGCGCCGATGATGCCGACCTCCACGGTGGAATTAGCCTGGGTTCCGAAGACGGTTTCGGGTTTCAGCAGCAGGAATCCCGCGGCGGAAGACGAGGCTCCGAGAAACGCGCGGCGGTCGGTCGAGTCGCTCTGGGGTTGAGACATGATCACCGATTCTCATTCCCGCGCAGAGGCACTGTCAAGGCCGAATTTCGGTCGCATATGCTATCCTGAATTCAGTTCCCACCAAGCAGACCAGGGCCGGTAGCTCAGGAGGTAGAGCATTTGCCTTTTAAGCAAAGGGTCGCGGGTTCGAGTCCCGCCCGGCTCACCAGATGTCTGGCTCTACGCCATTGATCTCCTCATACTTGTCGTGCATTCTGGATGTCGTCGGGCCTTTGCCTGAAACTTCGTGTCACCCCGCTTGCGACGGAGGGCGGAACAGTTTTGCGTCGGCTGACCATGGCCCGGCCCCGACGATCAGCAGGAATAGCAGTCCAAGCAGCATCGATACATCCGTGCGTGCTTCGTGCGCGGCTGGCCAGAAACCCTTGCCGGGCAGCAGCGGCATCTTCGTGGTCGCGATGGCGACCGGGATGTTGATGAGCAGCGGGACCGCTGAGAGCCGGGTGAGAAGGCCGAGCAGAATCAAGGCGCCGAATACGATTTCGACTCCGCCTACAAAAGGGGCCGTCACGGCGGGCGCCGGTATACCGATCTTTGCGAAGCGGCCCACGCCCAAGGCATCGGGAAACAGGAACTTTTGGATTCCCTCGGAGAGGAACACGGCACCCACCAGGATCCGGATCAGGAGCGTTGATCGAGGGGCATGCGAACAGCTTAGTGTTCGAATCGTCATTGCCAACCATCCCTTCGCCCGCCGGCTGACGAAGCACACATCATCAATTGTCTATATGCTATCGCCGCTCAATGGAATTGTCATTACGCAAACGGGCATTACAGCCCGGCCTGCTTGTACAGGCCGCGCAGATGGTTCCAGCGGATGCGGAAAAGATCGGAGAACATGCGCAGGCTGTCGGCGAACATACTCACCTTGGTGCCCTCCGCGTGGCTCCAGCGGACGGGCACTTCGATGGCGCGGAATCCGAGTTTGCTGGCGAGAAACAGCGCCTCGACGTCGAAGCTGAATCCATCCAGCCTCTGGCGGCGAAAGATCTCGCGCGCTGCCTGGGCGTCGAATAGTTTGAAGCCGCACTGTGTGTCCCAGAAACTCAGGCCCGTAATCACGCGCATGCAAAGGTTGAAGATGCGGCCGGCGTATTCCCGGAAGAAGGACTGATGAATCCTGATGAGCGAGCGGTCCAGCGCGCGCGATCCGATGGCCACCTGGGCGCCGCGCTCGCGGGCGGCGGCGAGCACCTTATCGAGTTCCGTGATGGGCGCCGAAAGGTCGGCGTCGCTGAACAAGGCCCAATCACCCCTCGCTTCCAGCATCCCGTGGCGCACGGAATAACCCTTGCCATGGTTGCCCGGATTCTGTAGCAAGCGGACCTCCGGATGGCGGGCGGCATAATTCAGAACTACGCGGGAGGTGGCGTCCCGTGAACCGTCGTCCACCACGAGCACTTCGGAAGCCGTGAAATCGGTTCCGTGCAAGTAGTCCAGGATCGCATCGAGGGTCGCCGGCAAGCGGCGTTCTTCATTGAAGGCGGGAATGACGATGGAGATGGATTCCAACGCTCAATTATAATAGTTAATCCACCCCAGGAGCTTCTATTGTCTCTCGAACAGGAATTGTTAAAGCAGCGCCACGCCCGTCTTGCTGAAATCTCGAAACTTGGATTCAAGCCCTACGGACAGCGCTGGGATTTCACGCAGACCGTACCGGACGTGCTTCGCGACTACGGGCAGAAGACCGCTGAAGAACTCGAGCCCAAAGTAACCGTACGCATTTGCGGCCGCATCCAGACGCTGCGCCCGATGGGCAAGGCCGGCTTCGCCCACCTGAACCAGGGCGGCGAGCGCCTTCAGATTTACGTACGCAAGGACTCCATCTCGCCGAACGAATTCGACCTCTTCAAGCTGATGGAGATCGGCGATCTGATCGGCGCCGAGGGCTATTTGTTCCGCACGCGCACGGGTGAGTTGAGCGTACACGTCGAGAAACTGACGTTCCTCTCGAAAACTCTTTTATCCATGCCGGAAAAGTGGCATGGTTTGGAGGATGTCGAGATACGCTACCGCCAGCGCTACCTGGACTTGATTGCCAACAACGAGTCGCGCCAGGTCTTCGTTACGCGGGCCAAGATCATCAGTTCGCTGCGCCGCCAGTTGGAGGGGCGCGGCTTCATCGAGGTCGAGACGCCCATGATGCAGCCGCTCTACGGCGGCGCCACGGCCCGGCCCTTCATCACGCACCACAACACGCTCGACATCGACCTTTACCTCCGTATTGCGCCGGAGTTGTACTTGAAGCGGTTGATAGTGGGCGGCCTGGACCGCGTCTACGAAATCAACCGCAGCTTCCGCAACGAAGGCATCTCCACGCATCACAATCCCGAGTTCACGATGCTGGAGTTCTATCAGGCCTACACGGACTACCGCGGCCTGATGGACTTCACCGTGGAGTTGCTGCAGCAGACCGCCCTGGAGGCCACAGGTTCCCTGCAGGTCTCATTCGAAGGGCAGACGCTGGACTTCTCGAAGTTCCGCCGCACGTCCATGCGCGAGGCCGTCATCGAGTTCTGGCCCGACGCGGCTACCGCTCCAACCATGGAGCAGGTGAAGAACACCGAATGGTTGCTGCACCACTCGGACAAGACGACTCCGGGCGAAGCCCTGGTGGACTTGTTCGAACGCTTCGTGGAGCCGAAGCTCATCCAGCCATCGATTGTGTACGACTATCCGGTGGAAGTTTCTCCCCTGTCCAAGAACAAGCCGGACGAGCCGGAGATGGTGGAACGCTTCGAAATCTACCTGGCCGGCATGGAGATCGGCAACGCCTATACCGAGTTGAACGATCCGCAGGAGCAGCGGCGGCGCTTCGAGATGCAACTTGCCATGCGCGAGCGCGGCGACGAGGAAGCGCATCAGATGGATGGCGATTACGTGCGCGCGCTCTGCTACGGCATGCCCCCGGCGGGCGGCGAAGGCATCGGCATCGACCGCCTCGCCATGGTGCTCACCAACTCGCGGTCCATCCGCGATGTGATCCTGTTCCCCCTGCTCAAGCCCGAAGGGCCCATCAGCCTGGTGGAGGACCTGCGCGCACTGGAAGGCTGACGACGTGCTCCCGACCCGGTTCGAGTTTTTTGTCGCGCTTCGTTACCTGAAGGCCAAGCGCAAGCAGGCGATGGTCTCGCTTATCACAGGGATCTCCGTGCTGGGCGTTGCGGCCGGAGTGATGGCCATGGTCATCGCACTGGCCATCAACGCGGGCTTCCGCAACACGCTCCAGCGCAACCTGCTGGGCGCGACCGCGCACGTCACGATCCTCGAAAAATCGCCCGCGGGCGGCATCGAGAAGTGGCGTGACCTGATCGGTAAAATGAAGACGCTGCCGCACGTCGTCTCGGCAACGCCATCTCTCTACGGGCAGGTGTTTCTTTCCGGCCCTGTGCTTTCGGAGGGCGCCATTCTGAAGGGCATTGACTTGAAGTCCGATGCCGCGCGCTCCGATCTGCTGTTGCACCTGAAGCGGGGTTCGGTAAGCGCCATGCGAGACTCGTCCGGCCGCCCAGGTTTGATCCTGGGCGCGCGGCTGGCTGAGCGCACCGGCATGCAGTTGGGGAATCTGGTTACGGTCATCAGCCCACAAGGGGAGATGACGCCCTACGGTCCGCGACCGGCCTACTATTCGTTCCGCGTGGCGGGCATCTTCGAATCCGGTTTTTTCGATCTCGACTCAACGTTTGCCTTTACCTCACTCACCGAAGCGCAGCGGGTGTTCTCGCTCGACGATGTGGTGAACGCAGTCGAACTGAAGGTGGACGATATCTACATCGCACCCCAGGTGGCGCGCGAGGCTGAGCGTGTCGCCGGCCCTCAACTCGCAGCGACGCATTGGATGGAGCAGAACCGCCAGTTGCTGAACGCGCTGCGCATGGAGAAGGCTGTCACTGTGGTCACCATCGGCCTCATACAACTCGTGGCGGCGCTCAACATTTTGATTACGCTCGTCATGATGGGCATGGAAAAGTACCGGGACATCGCCATCATGATGTCGATGGGCGCGCGCCGCGAGCAGATCCAGCGCATCTTCATGCTACACGGCGTGCTGATAGGCGCCGTCGGCACCGCGATCGGATTGGTGTCGGGCTACACGCTGAGTTTCCTGGCGGATCACTACCGCTGGATCAGCCTGGACGCCGAAATCTACTCGCTCAGTTATGTGCCTTTCGAACCGCGCCTGCTTGACGGCCTCTGGATCGCCGCCGTGGCCCTGGCCGTGAGCCTGGTGGCCACGTTGTATCCCGCCCGCAGCGCCACGCGCATCTCCCCAGTCGAAGCGTTGAGGTACGAGTAGAATGTGCGGGATTACAGGCTTCACCCACTTAGGCCGTAGTGTGGATGAGGAACCGATCCGCCGCGCCACCATGACCCTGGTGCATCGCGGGCCGGACGAGCAAAACGTGTACAACGATCCGGACGTCTCGCTCGGCTCGGTGCGGCTCAAGATCATCGACCTCGCAAGCGGGCAGCAGCCCATGACCAGCGCGGATGGCTCCACCGTCATCGTTTATAACGGCGAGGTCTACAACTTTCGTGAGCTGCGCGCGGAACTCGAAGGCCTCGGCTATCGTTTCGGGACGCACTCGGACACAGAAGTTATCCTCAATGCGTTCCTGCAGTGGGATACGGACAGCTTCAAACGGCTGCGCGGCATGTTCGCCATCGCCTTCTGGCAGCCCGCGCGCAAACGCCTGGTGCTCGCGCGGGACCGCTTAGGTATCAAGCCGCTTTATCTGCACCGGCACGGGCAGGACCTCTTCTTCGCTTCTGAACTGAAGGCGTTGTTCGAGCACAACGACATCGATCGCCATCTGAGTCTTGATGGGCTGAACTACTATCTCTCACTGAACTACATTCCGAGTCCGTACACGCTCATCGACGGCATCGAAAAACTGGCGCCGGGCGAATGGATCGAGTGGTGCCAAGGCCGGATCCGCCGCGAAGCATACTGGAAGATCGAGTTTCGACCAGACCCGAAGTGGACGCTCGACTCCGCCAAGGAAGCGCTCGACAAGCTGCTGCTCGACTCCGTACGCGAGCATATGATCTCGGATGTGCCTCTGGGCGTGTGGGCGAGTGGCGGCGTGGATTCGTCCACAGTCCTGCACTACGCCGCGCAGGCTACTTCCGCTCAACTCAAGACATTTTCGGTTTCCTTCCAGGGGCGCAGCTTCGACGAAAGCCCGTATTTCCGGCTGGTGGCCGAGAAGTACGCGACCGACCATCACGAATTCGATCTGAACCCGACGGTGGAAATCGTGCCGGCCATCGAGCAGTTGGCTTACTACTCGGACGAGCCCAGCGCTGACGCCGGCGCGCTGCCGGTGTGGTTTCTCTCGCGCATGAGCCGTCAGTTTGTCACCGTGGCCCTGAGCGGGGAGGGCGCCGACGAACTGTTCGGCGGTTACTACACCTATCTTGCCGACAAGCTGGTGCGCCCTCTGCGCTGGACGCCCGCGCCGTTGCGCCGGGCCGCGCTCGCCGCGCTCGGCCTGTGGCCGGTGTCCGACGACAAGATCAGCTTCGAGTACAAATTGAAGCGGTTTCTTTCCGGATCGCTGGCCGAAGCCGACGTGGCGCACCTTTATTGGAACGGCACGTTTGCCACGGCGCAGAAGCGACAGCTCTGCAACCACTCCGACTGGCCGTCGGTCGCGCGGATATACGATTCACTGCCGCCGGCGCGCTCGACGGGCGTTCTGAACCGCTACATGTGGATCGATCAGTTGGCATATCTGCCCGACGACATCCTGTACAAGTGCGATCGCATGAGCATGGCCCACTCGCTCGAGGTTAGGCCGCCATTCCTCGATCACCGGATCGTCGAGTTCGCAGCCACCCTGCCGGAGAACTTCAAAGTTCATGGATCGCGGTTGAAATACCTGCTCAAGGAACTGATGCGCGATAAGCTACCACGGCCGATCCTGGTGCGGCGCAAGGAAGGGTTCGACATCCCGGCGCACGATTGGTTCCGCGGCGTATTGCGGCCGCTGCTCGTGGATACGCTCAACCGCGAAACGGTGGAAGCCACGGGTTTCTTCCGCTGGAGCGCGGTTGAGGATGTCTTGCGGCGGCACATGGAACGGCGCGCCAATCTCGGTTATCACCTTTGGGGTCTGTTAACCCTTTTCTTGTGGATGAAGCGATGGAAAGTGCAAGCTCCCGCGACATAAAACTAGATCTGATCGTCGTTCTGGTGGCCGCCGCCATCTTCCTGGGCTGCATCGTGAGCCCGCCCGGGCTGATGGACGACGTCGATGCCGTGCAGGCGCAGATCGCCCGCAACATGCTCGAATCGGGCGACTGGGTGACGGCGCGGCTCGACGGCGTGGCGTATCTCGAAAAATCGCCGCTCATCTACTGGATGATGGCCGTCTCGTACATGATATTCGGGACGACGGATTGGGCCGCGCGCATTCCGCTCGCCCTCAACGTAGTAGCGCTCGCCTGGCTGACCGCGCGCTTCGGTAGGTGGGCGTTCTCGGCCAAGGCCGGCTTTTGGGCCGGTATCGCGCTGGCGACTTCGGTGGGCATGTTCCTGTTCACGCGCATACAGATCCCCGACGCCATGCTGACGCTGACAATCGCACTCGCCATGTGGGCACTGCTCCGCGCGCTCGATGAAGACGAGCCCCGGCCGCGATTGTGGGCCGCCGTCATGGCCGCCAGTATCGGCGTGGGCCTGCTGCTCAAGGGCCTGATCGCCGCCGTATTCCCTTGCGGTGCTGCGTTCTTTTATCTACTGATTTCTCGCCAGTTGTTCATGAAGCGCACCTGGCAGCGGCTGCGCCCTTTCTCCGGGGCAATCATCGCGCTCCTGATCGCGGCGCCATGGCACGTGCTGGCCACCTTGCGCAATCCGCCTTGTTTCGACTTCACGATGCACAGCGAGCCGGGCAGCTATCGCGGCTTTTTCTGGTTCTACTTTTTCAACGAGCACATTCTGCGGTTTTTGAACATGCGCTGGCCGCGAGACTATAACACGGTACCGCGCCTTTACTTCTGGCTGTTCCACCTTCTGTGGCTGTTCCCCTGGAGCGTGTTCCTGCCCGCGGCATTCACGTCTGCCGTGCGACCGGCCACGCGCGCCGGCCGCGCGCGCCTGCTGGCATTGTGCTGGACCGGATTCCTGTTGATCTTCTTCACATTTTCTACCACGCAGGAGTATTACTCCATGCCTTGTTATCCGGCGCTGGCGCTGCTGATGGGTGCCGTGCTTGCCGGCGGCGGATCCTGGGTGCGGCGCGGGGCACTGGTGTTGTCGATCGTGACCGCGCTGGCTGCGGCTGCCTGCTTCGCGCTGCTGGCGATGGTGTGGGGCGTGCCCGCGCCCGGCGATATCTCGCAGGCCCTCACGCAACACCCCGAGGCTTACACGCTTTCGCTGGGGCACGTGGGCGACCTCACTATCCAGTCGTTTGCTTACCTGCGCGTGCCGCTCGCGCTGGCCGGCGTGGCTTTCCTGATTGGGACGGTGGGGGCATGGCGTTTCCGGGATGCGCGCGGATGGGCGGCGGTGACGGTCATGATGGTGCTCTTCTTCCACGCCGCGCGCCTGGCGCTGGTGGTATTCGATCCGTACATGGGCTCGCGCCCGCTCGCGGAAGCGCTCATGAAAGCTCCACCCGGCGAGTTGATCGTTGACAATCAGTACTACACTTTCAGTTCGGTCTTCTTCTACACCAACCGGCGCGCGCTGCTGCTGAACGGCCGCGTCAACAACCTGGAATACGGCTCGTATGCGCCCCGCGCTCCGCGGGTTTTCATCACGGATGCCGATCTACCGGCACGCTGGCGGGCCCCGGAACGGTACTACTTGTTAGCGGAAGGGCCGGCCGTGGACCGGCTGTCCAAACTGCTGGGCGCCGGCGCTATTTATCGCGTGGCGTCGAGCGGCGGCAAGTACTTGTTGACCAACCATGCGGATACTGATTGACGGTACCAGTTTGTTGCTTCGCAGCGCGGGCGTGAAGAACTACGTCTATTACTGGGTCCGCGCCCTCCGGAAAGCCGCGGGAAGGGAAGCCGTCGGCGTTTATCCTTTCCTGGACTCTGTTGGCGATTTGTCGCACGAGAGATCGCCGTTGAGTCTTGCCGGCACCTGGGCGCGGGTGGGGTGGGTATTGTTTTCGAACATCCGGGGCAACCCGGTACTCGATTTTGCGATCCGCGGGGTGGACGTCTTTCACGCTTCATTGCACGCGGCGAATCCGCCGCGATCAATCCCACTCACGGGCACGCTGCACGATTTCACGTGCTCGCTGATGCCTGAAACGCACACCGCCGGTAATGTGGCCGCGACACTGCGTTACTCCGAACGGTTGAGGAAGCTCGGGCGCCGTGTGATCGCCGTCTCAGAGCAAACTAAGTCCGACGCCGTGCGCCTGATGGGATTCGATCCGGACCGCATTGATGTGATCTACCACGGCGTCGACGACGCCTATCGCAACGTGACAGCCGATGACGTCTCGCGAGTGCGAGCCACCTACGGCATCGCGAAGCCGTACATCCTTTTCGTGGGAACCATCGAGCCGCGCAAGAACGTCGGTTTGCTGCTCGACGCCTATGCGCAACTCCGCAGCTCGACACGCGGCGAGTTCGACCTGGTCGTAGTGGGGCCCAAAGGCTGGTCGAGCGAGGCGGTGATCGCCCGCCTGAACAGCGGTCTTCAAGGGGTGCGGTATCTCGGCTACGTGCCGGAGAAGGACTTGCCGTTCCTGACGGCGGGTGCGGCCGTGTTCATCTATCCATCTCTGTACGAAGGGTTTGGATTCCCGGTGGCACAGGCCATGGCGGCAGGCGTGCCGGTGATCACATCCAACGTCAGCTCGCTGCCGGAGATCGCCGGCGACACTGCTGTGCTCATCGACCCGCGCAGCGTCACGGAAATGACGGCCGCAGTGGAACGCGTGTTATTGAACCCTTCTTCAGCGAAGGACCTGGCCGCACGGGGCCGCGTCCGGGCAGCCCGCTTCACCTGGGACCGCTGTGCGAAGGAATCCCTGGCATTTTTTGAGCGTGCGGTGAGCTAACCGTCCCCGAGTTTGCTACAATAAAATCTCGCACGGCCAGGTAGCTCAGCTGGTAGAGCGCAGCCCTGAAAAGGCTGGCGTCGGCGGTTCGATTCCGTCCCTGGCCACCACTCCAACTGCCCGGAAGTCCTTGATGTAGCCAACCCGTCGCCCGCTTGAGGTCAGAAGTAAGTGAGATACAAGTCAATGACGTTGTAATTCTCGTCAACCAACGGGATTGCCCGCCACTTGTCGAAAGCCGTGCATGGATGGGAGATGCCGCAGCAGATCTTGTCGCCGATTTGTAAGCTCACCTCGCCAGGGAACGACATGAAGGCATGCTGATCGTTGACAGCCGTGATCTGCGCCGATTCCAGGGTTCGAGCGCCATCCAAGCCGTCTTCCGGCGCAACCGCGCAAAGTGGACGCGGCAAGCCGACGTCGTAAGGACAGTCGCGGCGGCCGAAGGTCAGGATCGCGCGATTTTCATCCGGGATCGATTGGACGTACGACCATAGTTCGAGCGCCTGCCTGAATGCGGGCACTGGATTCTTCGCCACGTCTCGGGATTGAATTGCGGCCATTCGTTCCGCATAGAAACCATGATCGTGAGTCACGTAGCAGCCACTTCTTAAGACAGGCTTGTACTGCCCATCAAGCTTGTTCAGGGCCTCCCAAACCAGATCCAGGTAACTGGTGCCGCCGATGCTGAGAATCAGCCCCGCAACGTCGCCGTGTCTCCTGCCGGAGATTTCCGTGGTTAATCCTGCGACCGCGGTCAGGAACTCTCTGGTCTGCCGGACCTCGGCTTCCTCCCCTGCCGGGTCGTGAGCCAGCGCCTCATATCCTTCAATCCCGCCGAACCTCAGCTGGTCCGGGTGCTTCAGGATCTCTTCGTAAATGTCGATGGCCTGACTGAGGGTACGCGCCCCGGTGCGCCAGCCCTTTCTCCCCCACTCAAGCAGCACTCTGATCGGGCGCTGGGCACCGCACTCCTGCATCAGGCCGGCCAGCAACCGCGTGCCTTCCACACTGTCCAGAAGACAATAACACTCGAGGCCGGCGTCCGCTCTCATCGCCCCTACCAGCGATCGCACGTTGGCCGTTCCGACAATCTGATTCGCGACAAGGATTCGCTTCACCCCGAACCGGACGCAGACCAAAAGCTGCGAGACATTGGCCACCGTGATCCCGAAGGCGCCCGCTTCAATCTGGCGCTGGTAGATCTGCGGGCACATGGTGGTCTTGCCATGCGGCGCGAGGAGAAAACCGTTGTCCGCGCACCAGCGGGCCATGGCCTTGATGTTGTAATCGAGCGGTGCCTCTTTCAACACAAGGAGCGGAAAGTGGAGGTCCTGCCGCAGGACATTCCACTTCTTCTCAGCCACTGTTGCCGGCGATACCGCCGCATCAAACGGCAGTCCTTTGGTTGTACCGTCCAACCTGGAGTTGATGATCTCTTGGATATTCATACTCTTGGGGATCCAGCCCGATGCTATGAATCTATCAGTGTAGCTCCGGCCAATGCGCGGGAACGAGGACGCGGTTCCTGCAGACCTTTCCTCGTCCAGCCAACCGGACAGAGGGCAATCGCGCGCACGGCACCGGCTTGTCAGGCGACTGCGCCGGGTGTGAGAATCCAATCGAGCGGCCAATGTTGAATGAACTGAAAGCGATGATGTACGGCGCGGGCGACCTGCGCATGGAAGAATACGAAATCGACGAGACGCGGCTGGAACCCGGCCAGGTGCTGGTTTCGACCGACGTGTCGGCATTGAGCACCGGCACGGACTTGGGCAACTACCTGGGAAACTCGACTTATGTACCTGGCGCTCCGAGCTATCCCAGGCAAGTCGGCTATTCAAATGCCGGCACCGTCGTCGAGACGGGCGCCGAGGTGAAGAACCTCAAGCCGGGAGTTCGCGTGTTCTCCATGAAGCCGCACATGTCGGCCTATATCGCCCGGGCGGACGAAGTCCTGGTTCCCATTCCCAACGGCGTGCCCGCGGATCAGGCATCGCTGGCTTACCTGACGCAACTCGGCTTGGCCGGCATGCGGCAGGCGCGTTACGAGGCAGGGGAAAACGTAATGGTAGTGGGGCTCGGCGTGATCGGCCTGTCAACCGTGGGGCTGGCGCGCGCCATGGGTGCGCGCGTGGTGGCCATCGGCAACTCGCAAGTGCGCTGTGACGTGGCGCTCAAAGTGGGCGCGCATGCGGCCGGTCTGGCGCAGGATCCAGGCGTTGCCGAACTGTTGAAACGCGAGTTCGGCTCGAACGGTGCCGACCTTGTCGTCCTTACCGCCAATCCCTGGGACGCGTACCGCTTTTCCGTGGAGAGTGTCCGGCCGGCAGGCCGGATCAGCATTCTGGGGTTCCCTGGGCGAGGACAGGCGGCGCCTGACTTTAATCCGCTTGATCCGCAGTGGTTTTACGCCAAGCAACTGACCCTGCTCGGATCGGGAGGTTCACCAAGGGTCGAATGCGATCCTGGCGATGTTCGCTTCAATCTGCGCCGGAACCTGGAGTACATACTCGACCTCATGGCGCGTGGCGAGCTGTCGCTTGCCGACGTCATCTCGCACCGGCTGCCAGCCCGTCGCATGAGGGAAGCCTACGAGATGGCCAAAGAGCACTCCAAGATGCTTGTTGCTGCGGTCTTCGACTGGAAGAACGCGTAGAATCGGGATTGTCCCGACCGCTTACTTCTCCTAACATATTGTATATACAAGCCTTATGTTAGATCATGCCCATTTTCAAATCGTCTGAAGTATTTTGTTGACAGTTTTCTGTTTGTAGAATACTATCATCTCATGGCGATCGCCACACGGATCCTTCCCAAGGTCAAGGCAGTATCCATGCGGCGCAGCGTCGAAGAGGCTCTCAAACGCGCGCTGCTCGACGGCAGGTTCAAGGCGGGACAATCTCTATCGGAAGCGGAGCTTGCCGTAGAGATGGGAGTGAGTCGCGGTCCCGTCCGGGAAGCCCTGCTGTCGTTGGTGCAGACCGGGCTCGTTCTGCACTCGCCAAACAGGGGATTCTCGGTTGTCGAGTTTACGCGCGACGACCTGCGCGAGTTGATCGAGGTCCGCATCCCACTCGAAGCCACCGCACTGAAGATCGCCCGGCCTCGCATACAACCTCAAGATCTCGCCGAACTACGGAACTGCAAGCAACAACTTGTCAGCGCCTGGCAGGAGAACCGGCTCCAGGCGTGCAGCCGCTTCGATATGGATTTTCACGACTTCATCTGGAGACGGAGCGGCAATTCGCGACTCCTCGCGGTAATGAGAAATCTTACGGCGTCCTTCTTCGCCTACGGTTCTTACTTTTCCATCAAACCTCCGGGGTTGACTCCCGAGGCAATGGATGAACAGCACGAGTGCTTCATACGCTATCTCAGCGGGGATGATAGCCGGACGGCTGAGGAGTGTGCCCATTTCCACATAAGCAATTAGGAGAAGGCTGTCATGGCCGCAGTCAGGACTCAAACCGCTCCCGCCCTTAATCGAGCGCTCTCGCTCCTGGAAATCATCGCGTGTTCGCGCGGGGGCCTCACGCTGCCAGACATCGCGGACCAAGCGAAGCTTCCGAAGAGCTCCGCCCACTATCTTCTGGTGACGTTGGAGCGCCGGGGCTACCTGCAACGCTGTCCCCGTAATGGACGCTACCTGTTCGGGAACAAGCTGTTCAGTCTGGCGCATTCCTCCCTTAGCCTGCTGAGCGTAGGCCAGCAGATGAATCCGTTCCTGTCGGCGCTGAATCTGCGGACCGGGCTTACGGTCCATTTAGCGGTCCGCGACCAGGACTGGGCGTTGATCATCGCCAAGCGTGAGTCGCGCCGGGCCGCGCCTTTTTCCACCTGCGTGGGAAAGCAGATGGATCTGCATTGCACCGCTGTTGGTAAGGCCCTGATCGCGAACCTGCCCGCCATGGAAGTCGACGCGATCATTCAGGCGCACGGCCTGAGCCGCCACAACGAGAATACGATCGTCAACGCGCGGCATCTGCACCAGCATCTTTCTGAGGTCGCAATGCGCGGATATGCGTTCGACGACGAGGAGGACGAGTTG
>CAZLOS010000023.1:0-49858 GCA_964561215.1 uncultured Solibacteraceae bacterium
TCGGTTCGTCGATGAAACAGATCACACGGTCGGCGAACTTGGAGAACTTGCGGATCTGCCAGCGGCACTTCATCGCCAGCGCCTTCACCACCACGTCGATGAACTCGGCGTTGTAGTATATCGCGCGCTTGGTTTCGTCGACGATGGTGAGGCCGAAGCTGATGGGCCCGGTGGTCTGCACCTTCACGAGCGGCAGCTTCGCGCCGCGCGCGTCCAGCGCCTTCTCCATCGCGTAGACGCCCTTGCTGAATTCCGGCGTGATGGCGAAGCTGTCGAAGTTTTCGGCCAGGTAGTTCTCATAGAACGTGGCCAGGTCCATCGAGTAGTCGCCCGTGGTGTCGATGTACATGCGTTCCTTGACGCGGTCGATCACCACGCGCGGCATCCCCTCGTTGTACTGAACTTCCATCTGCTCGTTGAGGCCGAGAGCGGGCAGTTGCGGCCAGAAGGGGGCACCCTTCACGTTATTGAGGATGACGCTTATGGCGTCTTCGGGAACCGGGTGGGGCAGGCTGCCGATACCGGTCGACAGGCAGCGGGGTTCAAAACTCATGACGATTTCTCCAGGGAACGTATGATTTGTTCGACGGCGATCATGGCCAGTCCGACGGTCTCTTCCGACGCGGTGCGGGCGGCCAAAGGGTTGCGGCCGACGATGCCTTCAAAAATCGCGCGGCATCCTTGCACCTCCAGCGCGGCCGCCGCTGGAAGGCGCGACGTATAACCGAGAGCCGTGCGGAAAGGCTGGCGGATAACGGCGTTCAACTGCTGGAACAAAGGGTTATGCGAGGCGGCGATCACGGCCCCCTGGAATTGCAGGTCCAGGTCGACCGCCAGTTCGATTTCGGAACTCCTGAGGTGCGCCTCCCGCCGTTCCAAGCAGACCCGGATATCTTCGATTTCCTCCGGGGTGGCGCGCAAGGCGGCAAAGGCGGCGGCCGTGGGCTCGATGGCCAGGCGGACCTCGCAAAGGTCACGAAGGAAGCGCGGGTCGGGCTCGAGTTCCGATTGCCAAGCGAGGATGTCGGGATCGAGCAGGTTCCACTCGGCCCTCTGGCGCGAGCGGGTGCCGGAGCGGGGCTTGACTTCGAGCATCCCCTTATCCACCAATACCTTAACGGCTTCCCGGAGGATGCTGCGGCTGACCCCGAGCTGCTCGCACAGGCCGGCTTCGTTCGGAAAAATGACAGGCGTGGCGGCGCGCTCGCCCTCGATGACGCGCAGAGCGAGAGTCCGGGTCACCTTGGAATGCAGGTTCTCCGAAGGTTTGAGGCGGTCGAAGTTGGCGGAGACGGCATGCATGGTCCGAAACTGAGCATATCATATGATTAGTTCACGGACAATGATGCGGCCTACCCCGATCCGCAAGATTTCTAATCCTTTACGCGTACGCGCGCTTCGAGCGTCCGCTGCACGTCGCGGAACCATTGCAGGCATTCATCATCCGCCAGGGCGGTTCCTGCCCTGTCGGCCGCCGCGATGCGCGCGTCGAAGGGGATGCGTCCATAGACGTTTTCCGCTCCGAATTCGGCTTCAATCCAGGCGAGATCCTCTGCCGCGGTAGACTTGTTCAGCACCACGCCGAAACGGCGGATGCCCAGGGCTGTGGACATTTCGCGGACGCGGTGCGCAGTCTCGACGCTGCGCTGGCCCGGTTCCACCACCACCATCATCAAGTCCACACCGGTGGCCGTGCCGCGGCCCAGGTGTTCGATGCCGGCTTCCATGTCAAGGACGACCACGTCGCCAGGCTTCAGCACCACGCTGCGCACCAGCGATTTGAGCAGGACGCTCTCCGGGCACGCGCATCCGGCCCCGGCCCTCTGCGCCGCTCCCAATACCAGCAGATCCACTCCGGCAAAGTGCGTGCCGTACTGTTCGGCGATGCCCGAAACATCCGGATTCAAACGGAAAATCTGGCCGAATTCCCGCGCCTTGGCACCGGTGCGCTCCTCGATGAGCTGACGCTCCTCGCTGATGGTGTGCACGCCGCGGCGTACTTCGGGCGGAATGCCAAGCGCCGAAGCCAGATTGGCATCCGGGTCGGCATCTACAGCCAGTACCCGGTGACCCTCCGCCGCCCACAAACGGGCCAGAGTGCCCGCCAGCGTGGATTTACCCACGCCGCCTTTACCGGAAATCGCCAGTTTCAAACTCATGCCTTCTTCTCCGGAGGGGTGCGTCCCAGCTCGGTGAGACACTCCTCGGCCGATTTGCACCATGCCGCACAGGAAAGATCGTTGCGCGGGTTCAGGTTCGCCGCACCGCATGCGGGGCACTGCCGCTTCAGGTCGTTCTTGAAGAACTCGATTGCGCGGCCGCACTTCGCGCAGGGGACCTCGAAAATGTCTTCGGGCTTCCAGTAGCGCGTATCCTGACCGGGGCAACGCGGTTTTGTCATGGCGACATCAGCCAGTCTCCATTGTTTCACGGGAGACGCCTGGGCGATCGAGCGGGGAGTTCGACTGCCGCCCGATCGTCTTGGTTAGCGCAGGTGCTGGCCGAGGAACTCGATGGCACGCTCGAAGAGCGCTGCGCGGGCGGGATCGTTCATGCGGCCATCGAATCCGTGTCCGGCACCGGGGACGCGTATGTACTCGTGTTGCACACCGTGCTGTTTGAACAGTGCAGCCATCTGGTCGGACTGGCCCACCGGAACGTCGTTATCGTTATCCCCATGCAGCAGCATCACCGGCGGGAACTTCTTCGTGACGTTCGAAGCCGGACACCACGGGCGGAACGCTTCCGGATTCGCGGCCGGATCCACACCGGCCACTTCTTTCGGCCACAGCCCCTGCTGCCGGAGGAACAGATAGTAGCGGCCGCGCGGGTTCCAGCCGGTGGTTCCGGATAGCGGTTTGACACCCACGGCCGCGCGCGCTTCCCGCTCCGGAACGGCGGGTTGTCGCGAGTAGAATGGGTCGGGCTTCGAGTACCATTCCGCGATCAGGTCGCCGTAGCCGTAGAAGGACACGAGCGCGCGCGGCTGCCTCCAATCAACGCGCCGCCGTGGATCCAGAAGATGCCGGGGCGAAGCTGTCTTCCCGGCCCGCGGTAGACGTCCAGTTCGATTTTGAGGTCACCCGCCGTCTTATAAACGTAGGTGGTTTTTTCAGGCCGGGTCCCGGCGGCGAGCGGCACGAGCGCGGCGATCAGCGCAACGATGGCAGTTCCCCTCATGGCGTCCATAGTACCTTAAGATGCATGCTAACCTGATGGCACGAACACCATGAACGGCTACCAACGGATTCAGGCGGCATTCCGCGGCGAAGCAAGCGACACGACCCCCATCATGCTGCACAACTTCATGATGGCGGCGCGCGAGGCGGGAGTGAGCATGCGCGAGTATCGCTCCGATCCGGAGGCCATCGCTCGGACTTTCACCCAGGCCGTCGAGAAGTACGCCTACGACGGCGTCCTGGTCGATATCGACACGGCCACGCTGGCCGGCGCGGTGGGCGTCCCGGTGGATTTTCCCGAAGACGAGCCGGCGCGGTGTTCGGGCAAGGCGCTCGAAAGCCTGGAAGCCGCCGAGGACCTCGCGCCCATCGATATTTCGGCATACAGGGGAGTGGCGGTCTGGCTGGAGGCCACGCGCCTTTTGGTGAAGCGCTTTTCCAACGAGATCTTCGTGCGCGGCAACTGCGACCAGTGTCCCTTCGACCTGGCGGCATTGATGCTCGGCATCGACGAATGGATGCTGGCGCTCACCGACGCGTCCCAACACGAGCGCATCCGCCGCCTGCTTGAATACACGACCGGCATCACAAATCAGTTCCTTACCCTGATGGCGTCCACCCGGGCGCACATGCTTTCCAACGGCGACAGCCTGGCATCGCCCGACATGGTTTCGCCCGGCATCTACCGCCAGTTCGCGCTGCCGTACGAACGGCGCGTGGCCGCTCATGCGGCCGAACTGGGGCTGCCATACGTGCTGCACATTTGCGGCAAAACAGACCGTATTCTCGACGACATGGTTTCGAGCGGCGCACCGGGACTGGAACTCGACTACAAGACCGACGTGCGGCTGGCGCGGGCCAGGCTCGGGGGCAGGACCGTGTTTCTCGGCAACATCGATCCGAGCGGAGTGCTGGCCCTGGGCACTCCGGACCAGGTGGCGCAAAAGACGCGCGAACTGCTCGCCATCTTCCGCGACGAGCCGCGCTTCGTCCTGAACGCCGGCTGCGCCATTCCGTCGACCACGCCGCCGGAAAACCTGCGGGCCATGATCGACACAGCCCGCAACCGTTAGGAACGCCCTTCGGGGTAATAACCTTCCCGGCCCTGCACTACGACGTCCTTCCTTTGGACATCGACTTTGATTCTGCGGTAACCGCCCTGCGCGCCGGCATCCGGCGTGTATCCGAGGCTGTACTGGTTACGCAGTTCCTCCTCGATCCTCGCGTAGATCTTTTCGAGAGTATCTTTCTTACCGACCTCGAAGTAGGCTCCGCCGGTTCGCTTGGAGAGAGTTTGAAGGCTCTTCTTTCCGTCGGCGCGATCGGGTCCGCCAGGGCCGCGGCCTCCCGGTCCCCGGCCACCAGGGCCGCCGATGCCGGGAATACGGGACAGACCGCCCCAATCGCCGCCTCCCCGGCCGCCGCCTCCTCCAAAACTTTTGTCGTAGATGCGTATGGTATAGATGAGCGTGTCCGCTCGCAGGGCCGCGGAGACGGCCATTTCTTCGCGGCTTCCGATATGGTCGCCGTCGCCGAGAATGAAGAGCGCCTTGCGGCCCTTCTGGTTCTTCATGATCTCATCCGAGGCCAGGTAGACGGCATCGGAGAGCACCGTGGCGTAGGCGCCCCGCCCGCCGGGGCCACCCGCGCCGCCGGGACCTCCGGGCCGCGCTACGCCCCCGCGCTGCACCTGGTGGCGTTCGAGCAGGTTCAGCGCGGCGTCCAGTTTCTCGGGCGACGATGTCAGGTCCTGCAGAAGCTCCACTTCGTTACTGTACTGGATGAGAAATGCCTTGTCCTTGCCGGGACGCAGCATGTGTCTCAGGAAGGCCCGGCTGGTCCGGCGCTCCTCTTCCAGCATGTTCGATTCGCTGGGCGTCGTATCGACGAGCAGTCCCATGGTGAGCGGCAAATCGCTCTCCCG
Source organism: uncultured Solibacteraceae bacterium (assembly GCA_964561215.1). Lineage (GTDB taxonomy): Bacteria > Acidobacteriota > Terriglobia > Bryobacterales > Bryobacteraceae > JAJFUV01. The sequence continues at coordinate 5,104 of CAZLOS010000023.1, forward strand.
CGAGAAGTAGCGAATGACCTGGGCGCGACCGTCCTCGCTGAGCGCGAAATCTTCCTTGACCAAATCCTTGACGATGCTGCCGTTCTTGTCGCGGACGGTGACGAAGACATTGACGACCTTCACGTCGGCCGAAAACGTCGGAGGCGGCGCCTGGGCTCGTCCCACGCGGCCGCACAAAATGGCCGGCGCGGCTGCCAGGAGAAAACCTCTGCGGCTGCTGATCCCGGCATGGAGCATGGTCACGCTGTACACCTCGAAGTTGTAAGATGCGCGCGCCGGCGAACCGGTTCCGTCCCGGCACAACGGGGTGGTTACAGGCTTGCGAACCAGAGGTACATCTGGAGGAAAGCCCCCACGGTCAAAACCACAGAGCCGATGGCCGACACTTTCCAGAGCCACTCTCGCCAGTTTTCGACCAGGGACGGCGTACCCATCAAATAGGATGCGGCGAAACCCGCGGCAAGTCCGCCGAGGTGCGCGGCGTTATCCACGCGAAAACCGGGGATGAGTCCAATGGCGAAGCCGTAAATCGCCCAGCGGAGATAATGGCCGCGAATGGCGTCGCCGAGCGGGGAGCGGTGCCGCACACCCAGGGCGATCATCGCCCCGATGAGTCCGAAAATGCCCGCCGAGGCGCCGATCGACAGGTTTTCCGACCAGAATGTGCTGGCGAGGAACCCCAGCACGGTGGAAGCAAAGTAGATGACGATGAACCGGCGGGCGCCGTAGATCTCCTCCACCTGGCGGCCCAGGTCGAGCAGCACCCAGGAATTCATCAGGATGTGGAATAATCCGCCGTGCAGAAATCCGGCGGTGATCAGGCGCCACCACTGCCCGGCCAGCACAGCCGCGCGAAGTTTGCCGCCAAAGATGAACAGGGTCTGCCCGTCGACATCCATCAGGGTGCCGTGGCCGTTGCGCATACTGAAGACCATCGTGGCCAGGTACAAGCCCACGTTGATAGTAAGAATCAGCGCGGTGGTAAAGTTCTCCTGCGAGATCAGCCCGCCCAGGATATCCCCCCGGGCGCGCAGGTCGATGGCGCGCGGCCCTACCGGCGTGTCGCAATACGGGCATACCCGATCGCTGGTTGTGATGAATGCCCGGCAGTGCGGGCACATGCGGCGTTTGTCCACTACTTCCCATATTACCGTTCTTTGCCTCTTGCGCCCGGCGCTCTGCTACAATCAGGATTCTGGATGAATAAGACCGAGCGAGAGATCCGCGAAGACATCATCAAGATTGGCCGCCTGATTTACGACAAAGGCTGGGTGGCCGCCAATGATGGCAACATCACGGTCCGCATGGACCAGGATCGCCTGATGGCGACGCCGACCGGCGTCAGCAAGGGCATGATGGAGCCGGACGATCTGATCGTCTGCGACATGCAGGGCAACAAGATCCAGGGCCGCAAAGAGCGCACCTCCGAGATCGCCATGCACCTGAAGGTGTATGAGCTGCGTCCCGACATCCGCTCGGTAGTGCACGCCCACCCGGTGGCCGCCACGGGCTATGCCGCGGCCGGCAAGCCGCTGAACCTCGCACTGCTGCCGGAGGTGATCATCAGCCTGGGTTGCGTGCCGCTGGCGGATTACGGCCTGCCGGGCACGCCCGCGCTGATCGAGCCGCTGGTTCCGCTGATTCCGAAGTACGACGCCATCCTGATGGGCAACCACGGCGTGGTGAGTTACGGCGAAGACGTTTACAAGGCGTTCTTCCGCATGGAGACCGTGGAGCATTACGCGAAGATCTCGGTGGTGACGGAGCTGTTGGGCGGACCGCAGGTGCTGCCCGAGACTGAAGTCCGCAAGTTACTCGAATCGCGCACGCGCTACGGCGTGAAGGCGGCATCGGCCGGCGAGATCGGCTGCCCGCTGGCGGCGGAGAGCGTCGCGAAAGGCGACAAGATTTGGGTGACGCGCGAGGAACTTATCGCGATGATCGATGAGGCCCTGCGCGCCCGCGGCGTCGCGTGACAAGCGCGCCCCGCCGGAAGAGGATCGAGCAGGCTGGAGGACCCATGGGTGAAGCGTTAGGAATGATCGAAACCCGCGGCCTGGTGGCCATGATCGAGGCCGCCGACGCCATGGTTAAGGCCGCCAAAGTCACGCTTGTCGGTTGGGAGAAGGTCGGTTCGGGTTATGTGACGGCCCTGGTTCGCGGCGACGTGGCCGCGGTTCGCGCCGCCACCGATGCCGGAGCCGCCGCGGCGCGCCGGGTGGGTGAACTGATCGCCGTGCACGTGATTCCACGCCCGCATCCGAGTCTGGAAGACGTGCTGCCGATCGGTAAGAACCAGAAGTAAGAACGCCAGCGAAAGGACAAGATGCAGTTAGCGCGCGTCGTCGGCAACGTGGTTGCCACGCGAAAAGACCCACGCCTGGAAGGCAAGAAGCTCCTGGTGCTCCGCTACATTTCTCCGGAGGGCAAGGATGAGGCCGGATACGTCGTCGCCGTCGACACGGTGAGCGCCGGATACCGCGAAACCGTCCTGACCGTTTCCGGAAGCAGCGCCCGTATGGCCGACGGCTGCAAGGATCGCCCCGTCGACACGGTCATCGTCGGCATTGTCGACAACGTGCAGATCGATTCCGGAAGCCGGTAGCCACCATGTACCTGGGACGCGTGGTGGGCCGCGTCTGGTCCACCGTCAAGAACGCCGAACTCGAAGGACAGCGCTTCCTGGTTGTGCAGCCCATCACGCCGGAAGGCGCGAACGCGGGCAAGTGCATTGTCTGCACCGACATGACCGGAGCGGGCGCCGGCGAGATCATCTATTGGGTGCGCGGCCGCGAGGCCAGCATCGCCCTTCCCGCACCGGAGGTGCCGACCGACTTCAGCATCGTGGGCATCGTCGATGAGATGAGCGTCAACCGGGAGGCCAAGAAGTAGCCATGCTCATCGGCCGTGTAATCGGAGAAATCGTTGCGACGCGAAAGCACGCGACGCACGAAGACCGCAAGATCCTGCTGGTGCAGCCGCTGAACCTGGACGGCAGCAATCGCGGCGAGGCATATGTGGCGCTGGATGCGGTGGACGCCGGTGTGGGCGACCGGGTACTGCTAACAACGGAAGGATTCAGCGCTTTCACAAGCGTAGGTCACAAGAAAGCGCCCATCGACATGGCCGTGATCGGCATCGTCGATAGCGTGGAACTCATCGAAGGCGCGGCGTAGGCTCAAGAGTTCCGAGACTCCTCAACCCGTTACGTCCTGGGCGCGGCAAGGCCGGCGAGGATCTCCGGCGTGATCGCTTTTCCCAGCAGGAAGAACTTGCGCTCGGGGTGCCATAGCACGTTGCGGCCCCCGCGCGTAGTGAAGCTGGTGTAGCCGCCGATATCGACCCGCATCAGCGGCCCGATTCCGTTGCCGCCGTTGTCCATCAGCAGGCGCGACTCGCTGAACCAGACGGGCTGCTCGGCCCGCGGACGGAATTCTCCCACCGCGATGCAGGCGGGCCGGCGGTTGCCCTTCAGGCCGCCCGAATTGCCCGGGTTGACGCCGTTGAATTCAGGATGGTGGATGAGAAGATAGCGGCCGTCCGCCATCTGGTACACCGGACAGCAGAAGATCGGCTGCAGGATCGGCTTGCCGTGATCTTTACGCAACAGCGGGCGCGGCGCGCACCAGGTTTCTCCCCCATCCGACGACAGCGTGTACCAGATGTAGCCGGTCATCGTCCGCAGGGTGCAGAACAACCGGCCGTCCGGCAGGTAAACCAGGCTGGGCTCCTGGCATACGCTCAAGCCGGGATTGAGGTAGTGGCCGACGCGCAGGGCCTGATCGCCGGAAGCAAACCAGCGGATGCGAATATCCTTCGGTTCGGGGTTGGCATCGATGTTCTCGAAGCGCATGAACTCGGTTACGGATTCGTCAGTCCACGGCGCCTTCTGCACCGGCTGCGTGCGAACCGCGCGGCTCACCCAGCGCGTGAAACCCGTGAACCAGCGGCCGGACGGTTGGCGGATGGGCTTCTGCCAGACAATCCAGTTGGACGGGTACTTCGGGTCCGGATGGTCGTAAACGGTGCGCTCCATGGGGATCGTCTGCGGTTGGGACCACGAGCGGCCGGCGTCATCGGAGTAAACGCAGTCCATGGTCCCGGTGACCTGATGATGGTAGTCCGCGATGCCCTGGTACTGGTTGTAGACCACGTAAACGCGGCCGGACCTGGAAATCAGAGGGAATCCCCAACTGGCCTGTAAGCCCTCGTCCGGGCGGGTAGAGCCGGCCAGGCGCTTGGGGGGCTGCCACGACTTGCCCTCGTCGGTACTCCGGGAGAACACGATGCGGTGGTCGCCCGCGCCTTCGGAAGTGCTCTGCGTCCAGACCGCCATCATCGACCCGTCGGGGCCGTCGAAGACCAGGAAGTGTTCGTTGCCGTTGTCGAATGTGGAGCCGTCCACACTCTTCGGTACATAGACGACGTAATCGGACTGGCTGCGGCGCATTTCGCGGTCGAGGATGGCTTGCAGATCTCCGGCGGCGGCTGTTTTGTGAAAGTAAGGATAGGCGGCGGCGATGGCAGAGGTTCGCAAAAAGGTGGCGCGCTTCATTGTGATATTCCAGTAAACACCAAAAGCCGTGCAGAACGCATGCTAGGATGACTACACGACAGCCAAGGAGGGAACCCGAGTGAACCGAAGGTACTTTCTTCTGACGACAGCCGCCGCCCTGGCACACGGCGGAGCTTCCCTGTCCAAGACCGAGCGGGTCCGGCGCGCCCTGGCCGGCCGCGACCTGGACCGGCCGCCGTTCAGTTTCTGGCATCACTTCGGCCTGAAGACGCCGGAAGACCACGCGTCTGCCACGCTGAAGTTCCACCGCGATTACCGCACCGACATCGTGAAGGTGATGAGCGACTTCCCGTACCCCAAGCCGGCGGGAAACTGGTGGGAGTTGAAGCCGGAAGCGAATCCCTTCGCGCCGCAAATCCGCGCGCTTGAACTGATTCGCGATGGAGTCAAAGGCGAAGCGCCGATCATCGAGACGCTTTTCAACCCGTGGAACGTGGCGGAGAAGCTGTCCTCCAAGCAGGAAGTGCTGAGACTGATGCGCGAAAAGCCTCAAGCGCTCCTGGATGCGCTGGAGGTCATTACGACGTCGGAGATCAATCACGTGAGGCGCGCGCTGAAAGCCGGCGCGGCGGGCGTCTTCCTCTCGGTCGCCAACGCCAACGCCGCCGCGCTGACGCGCGCCGACTACGAGCGCTTCAGCATGCCTTTCGACCGGCGCATCATGGAGGCGGCCTCCGCGGGCTGGCTCAACTTCCTGCACGTGCACGTGGAACCGGGGTACCTGGATCTGTTCCGGGACTTCCCCGCCCCGGTTTTCAACTACTCGGCGCACGTGAGCGGGATCCCAATCGCCGAGGTGCGCAAAACCTACGCGTCGACGATTGCCGGAGGCATTGACGAGGTGAACTACCGAAAGCTGAGCGCGGAGGAGATCCGCGCGCAGTGGCACGCCGCGCAAGCCGCGGCCGGCCGCAGGTTCATCCTGACGCCCGGTTGTTCGGTGCCGAACGAGAGCACCCGCCAGGAGTTGATGCGGTTGCCGCTGGTCATTCGAGCAGGAATGTCTTAATCTCGAACGGCCGCAGATCGAAGCTGACGGCGCTGTCCTGGACCGAAACCGCGCGCCCGGGATCTTCGAGCAGGTTCGCTTCCCGCACATTCGCAATCGGGATTGTGAAGCGCAGGCGCGCGCCCGGCACAGCCGAGCCAGCGGGCTCATAGACGCGCACGGCGATCCGGCCGTCGCGAGACGGTTTCACGACTGAGATTACGACGCGGTCAGGAGCGACGTTGAGCAACCCCCACACCTTGGGCAGCGCGCCGGGGTGAGGCGCGGCGCTGCGCGCCATGAGCGGGTGGTTGAACTCCAATCCCGCGCGGTAAGCGGCGGCGTCGCGCCAGTCTCCGGTGTGAGGGACCAGGGCGTAATCAAAAGCCAGTTGCTTGCCGACTTCCAGGCCCGTGTCCGAAGACACCCCCGGCTCGTAGCCTCCGCTGTAGCCGTAGCGAATCAGTCGTGCCGAGCGCATGAGGGAGAGCAGCATGATCCCGTCCGCAACGTTGTTGCCCGGCAGGCCGCGGTTCAGCAACGTCAGGCCGCGGCCGTCCGCACTCAGGTCCGACCAGTTCTGCGCGGGAAACTCCTGATTGAAAGGCCTCTCGATGGCACCGAAAGGTATCTCCTGGACGTTTCGGCCGCCGCGGATCGCAGTGGGGAACGCGACGCGATAACGGATAAACTGCTCCGTGTTGGTTATTTCGGTCCGGATATCGATCCGCCGCACGCCGGCGTACATCCGCACGCGCGTCGAGAAATGGTTCTTGCCGAAGGGGTGCGAGACGCGGAACTCGCTCATGACGGGACCGTTGCGCGCGGAGCCTCCGCCGCCCGTAAAGTCGTTGCTGAATACGCTGTAATGGGGCCTTGGCGCAAGGATCTGGCGCTTGCGGTTGGTGAAGCGGCCATCGTTGAGGGTGCCGTACAACTCCCAGAAATCGCCGCCGTCTTCCTCGCGCGCCACCACGTTTCCGGGCCCGCTCAAAACCTCCCAGTTGCCGTCCTTCAAAACCAGGCTCGTCATCTCCCCATTCCAAAGGTGGAAGGTCGCGCGGAAGAACTCGTTCTCGATGGAGCCGACGTCGGAATAGCGCGCATCCGGCGGTGACGGGTAGCTGGCGCCAACTGGGACGGCCATGCCGGGAGTCCGGGGCACCGCACGGTAGACGGAATAGCCGAGGGCCGGAACATCGCGCGCCACAAAATCGATTACCGCCAGGCGAAGTCCACCATCCCCGTTGCGCTCGGAGCGCAGAACTTGAATCGGGAGCGGCCTGCCGGCGGGGTCCACGAGCGCAAGGTTCTGGACGTCCGGATCGGTGAAGGCCACTTCGGCCTCGACGAAATCCGTCCTGGGCCAGCCGAGCATGTTGCAGACGACAAGGGGCACGCCGGCACCGCTCGTGTCGATTTTCGCGGACAGCGCGTCGAGGTTCCGCTCCACGATCCCGTCGGCCAGTCGCTTCGCATGGCGGAAGCCGGACAGAGAATCTTCGAAGACCTTGTCCACCATGACGCCGGCGGCAAGATCGTGCGCCTGGTTGAAGAGCACCGGTTCCCAGGCCTCTTCAATGGCGCGCCGCGAGTTCGCGGTCCTGTCACCGGCGAGAACGCTGGTTTTCTCCGCCGTGGTGAGGATACGCTCCAGGTTGCGGTTCCATTGCTTGACCTCGATCCGGCTGCTGTAAGCGCCCTGGTAGATGGGGTTCAATTCACCTCGAATGACAGTTTCATCCTTGCGCGCGGCGACGAGCGCTTCGTAGTCCGAGGGCACGCCCAGGCGCAGTGTGAACGGCGCGGTGCCCGCGCGGTTGAATTGCGCGGTCATGACCGGCAGCAATTCCTCCGGCTCCCAGACATCGGCGCCAGCCATGAGCACACGGCCGCGGCCGCGCGTAAAGGGCGCCAGCGCGTCCACGCGGCCGCGAACCAGGCGGTCGAAATCCGACGCCCCGGATGGCAAGTTGTGGAGCGCCGCGTATGAAATCGGCAGCCAGAAAGCCGCGATGCGCGTGCCGTCGATGCCCTCCCACAGGAACTCGCCCGGAGTCTGTGGCCCCGGAACGCCTCGCTGAAACCAGTAGGAATTCATCCCCGCCAGCTTGAGGATCTGCGGCATCTGCGCGTTGTGCCCAAAGGTGTCCAGCCCCCAGCCGGACTTGACCTCCACGCCCAATCTGACCCGGAAGAACTGCTTACCGAGCAGGTACTGGCGCACAATGGACTCGCCCGAAACCATGTTGCTGTCGTGCATCGTGTCGGTTCCGCCGGTCAACTCCAGGCGTCGCTCGCGCACGAACTTCCGGAAGGCGTCCGCTTCGGCAGGATAGCGTTCCAGGAACGGCTTGACGTAGCACATCTGGTCGAGCACGAAGCGGTAGTCGGGATACCGTTTCAGCAAGTTGAGCGCCTTCAGGATGTGCGGCAGGCCGATATCCAGGTACTCCGCGCGAGTCTTGAAAACCGCGCCTTCCCAGTGCGTGTGGGGGATGACGATGACGGTTTCCTTGGATCCCGCATCGGGCGCGCTCTGCGGGAAAGTCAGGAACGGCCAGAGGATGGCGAACGGGAGCAGGAGTCTGTGTAAGCTCATGGTTTGCCTTTCCCGGAATCATACACAACCGGCAGACTGGCCGCGCTGTCCGGCGTTCGAATCCGCGCAGGACCGAATTCGAGCCACTCGCGTGCCAGCGCGCGGATGCGCTCGATGCCTCCGCCGACTCCGATCAACGAATAGAAGTTGCCGCGCGCGGATTCCTCGTTCGGCAGCGCGAAGAAATCCATGCCGGCGGGCGAGAAGTGGTTCGGATAGCGCGCGAGCGATTCCGCATCCACCGCGTGGGCCTGGCTGTTGAGCCAGCCGATCGGCCAGTGATCCCACGACTGGGAGATCCAGCCGATGCCGCCGGTATCCTTATGACTGTGTTCCTTGATGCGCGTGAAGTCGTGACGGAAGCCGGATGCGTCGCCGAAGATGCAGAAAGGCGCGCCTTCTTTCATCGGGACCACCAGCGCCACGCCAACTGCGTCGTCCAGTTCCTGCCAACTCGCCCCGGTACGCCGCGGCACGGCTTCCCAAACGGTGCCGGGCTTATGTTTCCAATAGACGTCGTAGCGCCTGGTGGAGAACGCATCCAGCACTGCGAGCGCGTGGCTTTCGCCGGTCTGCGCGCGGGTGGAGAGTACGTCCATCCAACGCTTGCCTACCGGGCACATGCCGATCATCTCGATGGGTTCCCGCGCGTAGCCGCGCGCGTAGCCGGGCTTCAGCGATTCGTAGCTTTGGCGGCGCAGGATCAGGCCATTCGGGTACGCCCAGAAGTCTTCGCTGCCGCGGAAAGCCGGCTCACCGTTCTTCATGTTCACGCCGAAGTAAGTCCAGCGTACCCACACGCGCCCGGGACCGCTCTCCAGGACGTCCACGAAGCTGTTGCGTTCCTTGCGTCCCCAGTCGTTGAACAACTCGGCCCAGCCCGCGTTGCCCTCGAAGAACTGGTAGCACAGGGCAGCGCCGGAGGGCAGTTCGAACCACGGGCAGTAGCTGCCTTCGTGCGAAAAGACGAACCTGTAAGGGAAATCCTTCCAAATAACGATGACGGCCCGTTTCGGATTGCCGTCGGCGTGAGGCGGTGAAGGAAAATCTCCCTGGTGGCCGCCGTAGACGTAATCGGTCACTTCGATGGCGGAGACGCCTGTCGTACCGGTGCGGTCGAGTTCGGACATGGCGACCGGCCGCCGCTTGGCAATGTCCGGCGAGATGTGCAGTTCGCGAATGCGCAGATCCACGCGGGCAGTTTCGCCGTCGCGCAGTTCGACGCGCGAGTCGGGAAAGCCATCGAAAGATGTGACCGAGACAGTGTACCGCCCCGGCCGAAGCCCTTTCAGGGCGAACTCGCCACGATAGTTCGCCGTAGCCTCGGCGACGGCGTTGGTGGCGGTGTTCGTCACACGAACGCGAGGGTTCGGCAGTTCAATGCCGGAGCCGCCGTAGACGGTTCCAGTGATAGCGCCTTGCTGTTGGGCGGCGGCGCAGATGGCACCGGCCGCGGCGCCTGAGAACAGCCGTCGAGTAAGGTGCATGTAAGCAATCTTCTCACTTACGTCGTCACCTGACTTACGTTTGCTCTGGTCCTATTTCTCCCACTGCAAGCGAAGGCGGTAGGTATCCGCTCCGCCCTGCGGGTCTTCGATCTCGATGACGGCCGTGTAGCCGTTCTCCGCCGCGGGCTTTTCAACCAGTTCGGCTTTCCCGCGTCCCGCCAGTTTCGAGAGCGACCACATGCCGCCGGCAGTTTCCGGCAAAGGAGCGCTGAACGTCACGCTTTGGCCGCTCACGGCCTGGCCGGATATGACTTCCCAGCGGCCGCTGTTCCCGGCGAGGTACAGTTCGACCGTGCCGTCGATCCGGGCCGAGATGTTCACCTGCCCACCCGTAGTGCCAGCAGACGGCTGCGTCGCCGCGGTCGCCTGGACGCTGCTTACCGGCCTCCGGTCAATGCCGAGATAGGGGTTGTACACGTAGTCGATGGAATAGGGTTTCCCGCTCGGAAAGCTCATGTCATGGCATGCCGAGTAGGCCGGATCCAGAGCCCACTGGCCCCTGGCAAGAACTCTCTTTTTGAGCGTTTGGGTGTCGTGCCAGCCCCAGAACGGCTTCGCCTTGTTCTCGGCCTCTTTGCGTCCCAGGAAGGCTCCGCCGATCTTGAATGATAGTCCCGGCCTGTCTCCGTACGGCTGATAGCTGAAGTAGTCGTCGAAGGTCCGCTGGTTCCACTTCCCTTCCGCGGCTTTCAGCCACCACTCGTCGTACATCGGAAGCAGGTCGTAGCCGACCAGGCGGTCGTTGGCGTGCTTCGGCCGTTCGGCCGTCCCCTTGTAGATCAGAGTGATTCCCGTGCTGGTTTGAAACTCGCCGCGCTCCAGAGTGAACTTCGACGCGGAACCGCGGGTGCCGTAGATGCCGTGCCCTCCCGACTCGACGAAGATCGCGGGGTGGGAATCCTGGTAGAACTCGATCTGCCCGTCGATGTTGTGGACGCCATCGCGAATGGCGGAGTCCGCCGTGAACGAATAGACGTTGTCGTGAGCCAGCGTTTCCATCAGTTGGAGCTTGCCGTAAGCTGATCCATCCTTGGAGATCGTCAGGATGATTCCTTCGTTATCGTTCTCGTGGCAGGTCCCCACCACGCAGCGGTCCGAGTAATCGCGCGGGTGGAAGAAGTTGTAGATCAGGAACCAGTGGGTCTCGGTTTCCATCGCCGCGTAGTGTACGTACGCCTGCGAACTTCCCGTTTCCAGCGCGTCCCAGTTGTTGTCGCCCTGCCAATCGCCGTCGAAATCGAATCGCGTCGGGATATCGGCTTTCGGCGTGAACCAGGTCTCCTGCGCGACAAACGGCGCATAGTGTTCGGCCAACGCCCGGTAGGGGTCGGCTGTCCGCGTCTGCTGCGGGAACGTGATTGTCTCGGCTTTCTTCCTGGATGGCGCGTCCGTCCTCACTTCGATTTCGATGGAAGCCGTTTTGCCTTCGACATCCGCCTCGACTTTGTACTTGCCGGTCTTCTCCGGCGCAGTGTACAGCACGGCATCCTTGATTGTGTACTCAGCGGAAGACTTGTTGAAGATATTCCAGAACGAGGATTTGCCCTCATCGAAGAACGCCTCGTCGTCCTTGCCCTGGAAGGCGAAGGGCTTGGAGACCCAGCCGCCCCCCGAGTCCTTCACTTTGACCCGTGTCACGCTGCGCCGCAGCCGGACTTTCTTGTCGCCGTCCTTGCCGTAAGCACGTACCTGAACGACCAGGGTCTCGAAAGGTCTGACACGACTATCGGCCGGATCCGTGCGCAGCGCGATCTCCGTGACCGCCGCCTGCTTGCCCAGCTTGCCTAAAGTCTCCGGGAGCTTGTCGAGTTGCGCCGCAAGGGCCAACGGCATCAGAACAGTCAGAAAGAGAGTGCGCTTCATGTAGAGTCCCGCCTGAGGAGGGAGCCTCCTTCCCGGAGGTCAATTCCCATCCCGCTTATTTCGATCCATGCCGGGCGGCGAGAATCCTCTGAGTGATGAGGTCGTAAATCTTGTCGCGAACCTTCTTATCCTTGAACTGGAAATCGTACCGGTTGCCCTTGAAAGGCTTCACGCGGATCTCCTTTTTCGGGCGGGACAGTTCACGGATGTCGGCATACTTCCACGTCATGGAATGCCTTGCGTCAGTCAGCGACTCGAAGACGAGTTCATCCTGCTTCAGCATCATTTTGCCCTGCTGGTCGCCGTTGCGGACGTCGAAGATCAGGTCTCCCGCCTGCGCGGAAGAAGGCTGTGGAACGTTCTGGGCCGCTGATAATCTGGCCGCCGGAGACAACGCGAGGAAAGCCGCGCATACCATCACGGCCGCCTTGGGAGTAAGCTTCATACCAGCACCTCCTTATTCCAGACAGCATTCAGGATAGCAGCAGAAGCGCCAATATGGTAGCGCTACGTCCGGCCTAGACTTCCAGCTTCCAGGGGGCCCTGTATGGACGCGAAAGGAACTTCCGGGCTTCCGGCTGCACGGTGGTCCAGTTCTGCTCGTCCCAATCGATCTTGAGGCCGCTGCGGAGGCTCACGTTGGCGAGCAGGCACATCACGCTCGAACGAACGCCGATTTCGATGTCGCAGATGGGCTTCTTCCGAGTCTTAACGCATTCGAGGAAATTCGCCCAGTGCGCCTCGTTGGAGTTGTTGGACTTGTCGACCGTCACCGGCTGGAGTGTCGAATCCTTTTCCGGGATCACTTTGTAGAAGCTGCGGTTGACGTATAGCGTGCCCTTATTGCCATAGAAGGCGCTGCCGTAACCCTGTTCGAACAGCGGCTGCGCATTGGATTCGCGGTACTCATAGGTGGCGAGGAAGCCATCGTCGTACTGGTATGTCACCTGCAGCGTGTCCGGCGATTCGGTGCTATCGGTGATCCAATACCGCCCGCCCAGCGCGCTGACGGACTTCGGCGGCTTGTCGCCCATACCCATCTGGATGATGTCGAGTACGTGGACTCCCCAGTCGGTCATCATGCCGCCGGCGTAATCCCAGAAATGGCGGAACGTGGAGAACCACTTCGGGTTGACGCCGAACCGGTTGGCGTTGAACTGATGCGCCGGCGCCGGTCCCTGCCACATGTCCCAATCCAGGTTGGCGGGCGGATCGGAATCCGGCGGGTTGCCGAACCGCTCCGGCTTGGAGTTGCCCACATTCCAGGTGCGGCAGAAAGCGATCTTGCCCAGATCTCCCTTGCGCACGATGCCGGCGGCCTGCTGGAAGTGGATGCCGGAGCGCTGCATGGTGCCCAGTTGCACGACGCGATTGTACTTGCGCGCAGCCTGGACCATCTTCTTCCCTTCGTCGACGAAGGTGCAGGCGGGCTTTTCGACGTAGACGTCCTTGCCGGCCTTGCAGGCTTCCACGGTCATGTAAGCGTGCCAATGATCCGGCGTCGCGATACAGACTACGTCGATGGATTTGTCGGCGAGAATCTCGCGGAAATCCTTCACGGCGCGCGCTTGGAAGTACCTCGACGCGGCGACACCGCTATCGAGGTTGGGCTGGTAAACGTCGCATACCGCGCTCACCACCAGGTTCTCGTGCTGCATGGCGGCCTTGATGTCGCCACGCCCCATGGCGCCGCAACCGATGAAAGCCGCGTTGATCTTGTCGTTGGCGCCCCGGACCTTGCCGGTAAAAATCGATGTAGTAAAAGCCGCACCCGCAGCCTGCAGAAAACCACGCCTCTCGGCCTGCGTATGACTCATGAGATTCCTTTCCTGAAACCGCGAGCGGCGCGCCCCGCGTCACTTCGCCACGATGTTCACAAGCTTGTCGGGGACGACGATCACCTTGACGATCTTCTTCCCTTCCAGCAACGGCTGGATCTTTTCATTCGCCGTAGCCATCTGCTCCAGCTTCTCGCGCGAAGTGCCATGCGCGGCGTAGACTCGCCCGCGGAGCTTGCCGTTGATCTGCACGACGATCTCGGCTTCTTCCTCGCGCGCCAGTTCCGGATTGAACTTTGGCCACGGCTGCAGGAACACGGGGCCGGTGCGCCCGATTTCCGCCCACATCTCCTCGGCGGCGTATGGGGCGAAGGGACCGAGCAGCAGGATGAGCTTTTCGAGCGCTTCGGCGACGACGCCGCCGGTCAACTCGGCTTCCTGCGCGTGAAGCTCGTTCACCAGCTCCATGATGGCGGCGATGGACGTATTGAAGTGCCAGCGCGTATCGAAGTCCTGCGTTACCTTGTCGACGGTCTGATGCAGTTTGCGCAGCGCGCGGCGGTCGCCGGAGGTCTCCGGCGCGCGGCCCGGCTCCATCTTCGACGCGTTGCGCGTCACGAAACGGTACACGCGGCCAAGGAAGCGGAACTGCCCTTCAGCGCCGGATTCGAGCCAATCCATGTCGCGCTCGGGCGGCGCCGCGAACAGCGTAAACATCCGGCAGGTGTCGGCGCCGAACTTCACCACCATTTCCTCCGGGTCGACGATGTTGCCCTTGGACTTCGACATCACTGTGCCGTCCTTCAACACCATGCCCTGCGTGAACAGCCGCTGCGCCGGCTCATTGTTCTTGATGAGCCCGATGTCGCGCATCACCTTGGTGAAGAACCGCGAGTAGATCAGGTGGAGGATGGCGTGGGTCACGCCGCCGATGTACTGGTCGATGGGGAACCACTTCGCAACTTTGCCGGGATCGAATGGCGCCGTGCCGTTCTTCGGATCGCAATAGCGGTAGAAATACCACGACGAATCGACGAACGTGTCCATGGTGTCGGTTTCGCGCCGGGCGTCCGCGCCGCACTTGTAGCACTTCACGTTCACGAATCCGGGCACGTTCTCGAGCGGGGAGCGCCCCTTGCCGGTGATCTCGACGTTCAACGGCAGCACGACGGGCAGTTCGCTCTCGGGCACCGGCACCACGCCGCAGTGGGGGCAATGGATCACCGGGATCGGCGTGCCCCAGTAGCGCTGGCGGGAGATGCCCCAATCGCGGATGCGGAAGGTGACGCTGGCTTTGCCGAAGCCCTCGCGCTCGGCACGCGCGTTCATTCTCTTGCGCGCCTCTTCGCTGGCGAGGCCGGAATACTCGCCCGAGTTTTCCACCACGCCGTCTTCGGTGAAGGCAAGCTTCATGGTAGCCGGGTCAGCCAGTTCGCCGTCCACGGGACGGATCACGGGACGCACGGGGATGTCGTACTTGGTACAGAACTCGAAGTCGCGGTCGTCATGCGCCGGGACTGCCATGATGGCGCCCGTGCCGTAGCTGATCAACACGAAATTGCCCACCCAGATCGGCACCTTCGCGCCGTTGTAAGGGTTGATGGCGTAATGGCCGGTGAACACGCCCTTCTTCTCGATGTCGCCCGGATCGCGCCGCCCGCGCTCGTCGACCATTGCTTTCACCCGAGCGAGCACGTCCCCCTGGGCCAGCTTGCCGACCAGCGGATGTTCGGGAGCCAGGATGACGCAGGTGGCGCCATAGATGGTGTCGACGCGGGTGGTGAAGACGCGGATCGGTTCGCCGGTGGATTCCAGCCGGAAATCGATCTCGGCGCCCTCGCTACGGCCGATCCAATTCGTCTGCATCGTCAGCACGCGCTCGGGCCAACCCTCGCGCAGCTTATCGATGTCGGCCAGCAGCTCGTCGGCGTAATCGGTGATTTTCAGGAACCACTGTTCGATCTCTCGCTGTTCGACCGGCGTGGTCTCGTGACGCCAGCAGCAGCCTTCCACCACCTGCTCGTTGGCGAGCACGGTGGCGCATTCCGGACACCAGTTCAGCAGAGCCTTCTTGCGGTAAGCCAGCCCGCGTTCCAGCATCTTCAGGAAGAACCACTGGTTCCAGCGGTAGTACTCCGGCTCGCAGGTGGAGACTTCGCGGTTCCAATCGTAAGAGAACGCGAAACGCCGGAGCTGCTTCTTCATGTGCGCGATGTTGGAGAGCGTCCATTCGCGCGGATGGCGGTTGCGCTTGATGGCGGCGTTCTCGGCCGGGAGGCCGAAGGCATCCCAACCCATGGGATGCAGCACGTTGTAACCGCGCATCCACATATAGCGCGCCAGAGTGTCGCCGATGGAATAGTTGCGCACATGCCCCATGTGCAAGGTGCCGCTCGGATAAGGAAACATCTCGAGCACGTAATACTTGGGGCGCGCGCTGACCTCCTCGGCCTGATAAAACGTGGCATTCTCCCAACACCGGTGCCACTTGGTTTCAATCTGAATATGGTCGTATGACTTCTCTGGCATAGGGTAAGCGAAGAAGGACTTCGGGTAAACTTTCATCGTATCAGAGAGCGATTGCTCAATGCGCTTACGGCTAAGCCGCCCATCGATGACAGAGCTCGCGATCCTCGCCAAATCGCATCGACGCATCCATGCCGCCCACGGCCAGAAACGCCTCACGCGGCACGGCCATGTTGTTGGCGAGGAAAAACCCGCCGCGCACGCTGATAGGGTTGTAGCGCAGGTAGAGATAGTCGAAGAGCAGTTCGGTGGCCTCCGAAAAGAGGTTGCCTTCTACACCATTGACGATAGTCCCGCCGGCCAACGCTTCGGGGGCGGAGGCAAACGCACGGTCGAGCGCTGAAAGCCATCCGGATTCCGGCCGGCAATCGTCGTCCGTGAAAGCCAGGTAGCGGCCCCGGACGTGAGCCGCCCCGGGATTGCGCGCCGCGGCCGGCCCGGCGTTTCCCCGGCGGAGAAGGCGGATGCCGAGGGAACCCGCGTAGGGACTGACGAGATCTTCGACCGGCGCGCCCCCGCCGTCATCCACGATGAGGACTTCGAATTTCGAAGCGGGAAAATCCTGGCGGACTAGCGCGGCCAGCAACCTCTTGAGCGGCTCGGTCCTCCGGTAGGTCGGCACAATGACGGAGAACAGGACGCCCGCGCTCATAGCCGGGCAACCGCCGCAAGATCGTTTTCGCTGTAGACACCCTCCCGGCCGGGTCCGTAACGCATCAGCATCCGTTCCGCGTTCCCGGCACCCAAGGTGTAGCCCAAACACTCGCCCGCGGTGCCCGCGCAGAGAATGGCAAATGCGGCGGGCAGGCTTGATAGCGTCAGGGCGAGTGACATCCCTGCCGCGCGGCCATCGCGCAAGGCCCGCCAGCTCCGCAGCACAGGCAAACCGGGCGACAGCAGAACATACGTCCACCGGCGCGCGGGTTTCCAGGCGCCCGCGCGATGAACCGCGTACAGGCGCGACGAGAAGAAGTACTCCGTCATCGCCGGCCAGAGGCGCGAGGGCTGCATATGCCATGCCCGGCATTCCGGCGCCTGGCACAGATGCTTTCCCTGCATCCTCAACTCCGCCTGAAAAATGCTCTCGGCCGCCATGGCGGCCCTCAGACGGTCGCCCAACCCGTGCAGCACTTCAGCCCGATAGGCGGAGTTGTTGCTCGGCAGGACATCCGTCTCCTCGCTCGCGCGCGGATGCGCGAAGGACCCGTAAAAGACCAGGAAGCAGCCGCGGCTCGCGGCCGTGGACGGATTCGCGTTGCACATGGTGGAGCCCACCACGGCCCAGTCGCGCCCGGCGTGCCTGCGCATGAGCGTTTCGGCCCAGTCGTGAGCTGGATAACAGTGGTCCTCACAGAAGGCGATGAGCTTGCCGGACGCCGCCATTACTCCGCGGGCTTTGGCATCGGCATCGGAACGAAAAGCGCCGATATCGAGGATCCGGCAGTTGAGAAACCGGCGCAGGTCCTCCTCTTTCGGCGAAATCGCCTTGCGCGAGGGAACAACGAGGATCAGTTCCATCTGGCGCGCCGCGGTCTGCCGCGCCAGGTGCGACAGCGCGATTCTGCCGTGCCGCGTCCGCTTGGCGCACACCACAACGACGGATATGCCGGGTTGCTGATTCTCTGTCATTGCCCCTCACTCCCTCCTTCAGCCACTCTCAACATGCAGACCTCCGCGTCGGCGGCCTGCCCAATATCCCCGCCCACGTAACCTAAAGCGCATTCGCCGCACAGAGCATCGCCGCGCCAGTTGCAGGCGAATTCCTTACGCAAATCCGTGTAGGCTTTTCCATACCAGATCTCGCGCAAGGTTTGGGAACCGATGACGCCTAGCGGCCGGCTCTCGCCCCAGTCCATGAAACAAGAGCAGACAGTCCCGTTCCAGTGTATCGTGGGGCAATTCCAAAGATTGCGGCACGGGTTCGCGCGCACGCGGGTGGGTTCGAGCGAGCCCGGAGCCAGCACCGGCAGTTGGTACTCACGCTTCGTGGGCACGAAATCGGCATCAGCCCAACCAGATCGCATCCGCCGGTCCGGCACGGCATGGAATTTGCGCAGCGCAACCGCATCGACGCCCAGAGCCGCCGCGAATTCGTTGAGCCGAGGGATTTCATGCTCGTTGTGGCGCATGACGATGAAGCGGAGATTCACCAGAGGCTCACGTGCGCCCCGGCGCCGCTTGGCCTCCACCACGTTGCGGATCCCCGCCATCACTTGTTGGAGGTTCCCGGCGGCGCGGTAGTGCTGGTAGGTTTCCTGCGTCATTCCGTCGACGGAGAACACCAGTACATCCAACCCCGAATTCACCACTCGTTCGGCTGTTCGCGGCTCCGCGAAGACATGCCCATTGGTGCTGGCCACCACACGAAGGCCCGCCGCGCGGGCGTAGCCGATCATGCGGAAGGCATCCAGGTACAGGAACGGTTCACCCCAGTCCCAGAACAGGATCAGCAGAGCGTAGTCGCGCACCTCGTCGACGATCCGCTCGAACAGCGCGGGCGGCATGTCGCCGGCATCCCGGCCGAGGCCTGTACCCACGGGACAGACGCCGCAGTGAAGGTTGCAGCGGCTGGTGGGTTCAATCTGCAGAATGGTGGGCATGCCCCAGGGCCGCGCGGGGTGCGCGTACACGGACGACTCCGTGCGGAGCCAGTTCCAGATCTTGCCAAGCGGAACGTTGTCCCATCCGCAGGGAATCAGATCCACATCGAATGCGATGCGCCGCTTTGCCAGCGCGTTCACCACGCGCGCCGTCCTGATCCACAAGCGGTTCACCCGGCGCCCCTTCCGTCGCGCCAGCGCGACACGGGCCGGAGCCATCGGAAGATCCGGTGCACTCTGAGGTTGTCGCGCGGCCAACAGCAGTTCTCGCACGCGCAGTCTTGCCAGCCGCCCTGCGAGGGGGTCTGCCGCATGGCTTTGCGCCGGAATGCACGGTAGCCGGCGCCAAGCCAAATATCCGCCAGACTGGAAGCGCCGAGGTTACCCAGAGGTTCCGGACAGCGCGGGCAGATCAGCACATCGCCGGTGACGCGAATGGAGCAGGCGTACCATGGCGCGTAACAAGGCAGGCGGAGCGAATCCAGGCCCAGGCGGACGCGATCGAGAAAGGACCCGGCGTCGTGGCGGACTCCCGCCGCCTCCAGCCGCGCGACTGCAGGCCTGATCGCCGCGCTCACCTCGGCCCAGTCGTCCGGTCCCAGAGCCAGGTAGTCGAGCGGACTACCGTAAGCGCGGTAGTAGCCGAAGCCTGCCGCCCGTACGCCGCTTTCGATGATAAAATCGACGCGGCGATCCAGGCCGCCCAGGTTCTCGCGGTTCAGGGGCATCTGCAGCCAGACTTCAGGGGCGTCGCGCGAATCTCCGCACGCCTTCGCCAAGGCCCGGATTCCGTCGAGGCGCTTGCCGTGCATTCGCGCATCAATTCCAGGATGCCAGCGCGTGTGCTCGGCCTCGGTGATCGCCCACAAACTCACGCGCAGCACGCCAATTCCCGAAGAAACGATTCGCCGGACCATCTGGTCGTCCAGCAGGAGGCCATTCGTGAATACCTGTGTGCGCAGGCCGGCCCGCTTGAAGGCCGAAATCACGTCGAAGAAGCGCGAGTGCAGCAGCGGTTCTCCCTGCCCCGCCATGACGACTTCCGCCACTCCCAGGTCGCTGAGTTCCCCTGCCAGGCGCGCAGCCAGTTCGAAAGGCATCTCGCCGCCGCCGGCTTCCGCCGCGCCCTCGCTGTGATAGAAACATCCCAGGCAGACGTTGTTGCAGCGCGACACCAGGTCCACGTTCACATAGACCGGCCCTCGCCGCGTGTCTTCGCCCCGCAGCAGACTTGCAAGCAGTCGTGCTTTCCCAAACAGGGATGCCATGGTGGTCCGCAATCGTCAGACCATTCTGTCTGTTTTTGCCAGGCGTTTCAAGGCGTTCAGGTTCCGGCGATCGTCTCCGGGTTTATCAATGGGTGTCTCCAGGATGAATGCCTTGCCGCACAGCTTCGGATGATGCAGGATGCACCGGAAGCCGTCCTTGCCGATGTAGCCGCGTCCGATATGCTCGTGGCGATCGACCTGCGACCCGAGCGGCGCCTTGGAATCGTTGGCGTGGATCACGGGGATCCTGCGCAAGCCCAGCGTCCGCGAAGCAGCCGCGATCGTGCGTTCGAGCCCTTCCTGGCTCGCCACGTCGTAGCCTGAAGCGAGGCAGTGTGCGGTGTCCAGGCAGTAGCCGGCTTCGATGCCGGCACGCCGCACCAACTGGTCGTGAAGTTCGCGCAATTCCTCGAAAGTGCGTCCGATGGTGGCCCCGGCGCCTGCCGTGTTCTCGAGCAGGATCGTCAACCCGTCGAACCCAATGCCTTCCGCGGCCTCGGCGAGCGAGGAAACCAGGATCCCGATCGCCTGTTCGACAGCCTGGCCTTTGGAACTGCCCGGGTGCATCACCAGGTAGTCCGCGCCGACGGCCAGCGCACGGTCAATTTCCGCGCGGAACGCCGCGATCGATTTCCTCCGGATCGTCTCGTCCGCCGCCGCCAGGTTGATGAGATAGTTGTCGTGAACCACCAGCGGCCGCAGATCGAGCTTCTCGCGCGTGCGTTGCAACTCAAGCGCCGCCTCGGGGTCGACGCCCGCGAAATTCCACGAACGCGGGCTGCAGGAAAAGATCTGAAAAGCGTTGGCGCCCAGTTCGGACGCGCGCAAGGCGGCGTTTTTCAACTCGCCCGCGATGGAGGTGTGAATTCCGATCCGCACGGTATAATCACATGCTAACGGAAAGCCGGAGTCATCATGCCTATTCACACGATCAGCCGCCGGGATCTGCTCGGCGGCGCAGCCGCGGCGGGTGCCATCGGGCGCCTCCACGCCGAACAGGAAACCGACGCTTTCACCGCGCCGGGCAGTGGAAAGCGCAGCGGCGCCGCGCAGCCCTGGTTCGGCAAGGCCGGCCTGGGGCTCATGATTTGCTGGGGACCGTGCAGCCTCGCCGGGGTCGAAATCGGTTGGGGCATGTTCCGCGACGTGGGCGGAGCCAACGGCGTGTGGCCGGTGGAAAAGTACAACGCCCTGTTCGACCGCTTCAATCCCTCCAACTACGATCCCGATCCGTGGCTGGCCGCCGCGGCGAAGGCCGGCTTCAAGTACACGGTATTCCTCACGCGACATCACGACGGCTACGCGCTTTGGCCGAGCCAGTTCGGCGTCTACTCGACGCGCACGAAGATGGGCGGACGCGACCTGATACAACCGTTCGTCGAAGCCACCCGCCGGCACGGGCTTAAGGTCGGTTTCTACTATTCGCCGGGCGATTGGAATTTCGCGCCTGCCGGATGGCCGCACCACGGTTTCCCGCTGCGTGATCCCGAATTCAAGTACCGCCGCCCGGAGCGGACCATGGGCATCCCGCGCTACTCCGACATGCCCATCCCCGGGATGCAGCGCTACTTCGACCAGCTCTACGCTTATGTGAAAGGCCAGATCGGCGAACTTCTCACCCGCTACGGCAAGATCGATTTGCTGTGGCTGGATGGCTACGACTGGCCCATCGGCATCGACCACCACCCCGCCGATCTCGAATCCCACATCCGCAAGCTGCAGCCCGGCATTGTCCTCAACGACCGAAACATGATTTGGGACAAGGGCCGCCACTCGGGCGACTTCAGCACGGAGTGGGAGAACCGCAATCCGCCGCGACGCCCGGAAGGCGCCTGGGAGCAATGCGAGGCGGTGTGCGGCGGTTGGAGTTGGAAAGGCGAGAACGCAGCCTGCAAGAGCGCGGCGTACTTGATCTCGCGCCTGGTGCGGAACCGCGCCTGGGGAGGCAATTACCTGCCGAGCTTCGGCCCGCGCCCGGACGGCTCCATGCCGGCCGCCTACTACGCGATCTGCGAACAGATGGCGGCGTGGATGAAGTCCGGCGCGCCCAGCGTGTTCGACGCCGGGCCGGGCCCGTATCCGGAGCGCGTGGACGTGCCAGCGACTGCACGAGGACGCATCTTGTACTTGCATTTCCTGCCGGGAGAAAGCCGCAAAGCCTCGCTCACCGGACTTGGCAAGCCAGTGAGCGCGCGCTTGCTGCGCACGCTGACGCCCGTGCCCTTTAAGGTGGACGGCAATCGAGTGGCGGTCGAGCTTCCGGCCGGGGTCGACCCGGCCATCGACGAAGTCGTCGAGGTCACGCTACCGGCGTAGCGGCGCCGGTTGAAGCGCGCCGGAACTTCAGTTCAGAGCAGTCGTCGCACAGAATACGGCGATCGCAGTGCATACGCTCGCACGCGATGCTGCCCTCCAACAGATGGCAGATGCGCCCCAGATGTTGATACGTCTGTCCGCGAAGGAGCGCCAGGTCGCCTTCGCGCAGCTCGCCCTTCAGGAACTCGGCCGCCTCCGTCATGCCGTAAAAGCCGTGGGCGCACCCGGGCGCCATACCCTGCCGGACGGCACGCTCGACGCCCTGCCGGCAGCGCTCGCCGATGAACACTACCATGTCCGCCGCCACATGCGCCGAGTCCGCATAGTACTGCATGCGCTTGCGCGGCTTGGCGCGGAAGTCGGAACAATCGCTGACCACCAGAATCCTGCGCGCGGCCCGGGCGTCGCGTAGCACCTCGATAGCGCGGTCGAAACTGTCCAAGCTGCCGTTGTAATCGTCCCGCAGGATCGTCGCGCCGCTCGAAACCGGCCATGGCGACAAGCGCCCGATGTACGGTGAGACGCCCGCAAGCCCTTCGGCGCACTTCTCCAGGCTTACACCAAGCGCCCGGGCGGCCGCGATGGCCGCAAGCGCGGAATCGAGCCAGTGGGCGCCCACAAGCTGTGTGCGCACTCGGCATCGCTCGTCCCCGCTTACGGCGGTGAACTCGAGCCGGCCGGGCCATTGCGCGCACACGTCCTCGGCACGCACATCGCATTCCGGCGCGCTCCCAAAACAGAACACACGCCGGCCCCGGGGAATCTCCACGGCGCGCACGCGCGCATCGTCCGCGTTCAAGACCACGAAACCCTTGCGGCTCATGAACCGCATCAGGCGCGACTTTTCCCGCGCCGTCTGGTCGAGATCGCGATACGACGGGGTGTGCGTCCGGGCGACGTTCAACATCACCACGGCGTAGGGCCTCAGCACGAGCGAGGATCGGATCATGTTCCCCGGCCCATTCGTGCCCACCTCCACCGCGGCGTAGCGGTGCCATGGCCGCGCGCGCAGTATGGTGCGCGGCAATCCGCACCGGTGGTTTTCATTTCCGTGCGTCTTGACCGTGGGAGCGGTCCCGGCGAGTATCGCGGCCAGGCAGTTCTTCGATGTGGTCTTGCCCAGGCTCCCGGTGATCGCGATGAAAGTGGTCTTGCGAAGGAAGGCGCGCCACACCATCGCGGCGAAAACCACGGGCAGATTGATGAGGATGGAGACGGTATTACGCCATCCGCGTCGCAAAGGCAACTCCTTCTCCCGCCTTCAGGGCGAATCAAGATTATAGGCTTGCGCGGGAATCAGAAAAAGCCATTCCACCACAGTTGCAGGAACACCAGACGCCGCACGTCCTCGTCTCTCAGGCGCGGGTGGGGCCCGTCGAGCGCGTGCTCCAGATACGCGCGGCGAAATGGACCGCGGCCGCTTCCGTCGAGCAGAAGCTCGCGCGCGAACGTGTAGACAGGCTTTTTCAGCCAGCCGCCGCGCGGGTAGCCCAGCCCGTGCTTGCGGCGCGCCGCGATCGCGGCGGGAAGGCGCCGCGAGGCCAGTCTCCGAACCACGATCTTCTCCCGGCCGCGATGCATCTTGAGACGCGAGGGCAGGCTCAGCGCGAAGTCCATCACGCGACAATCCAGGAACGGCATGCGGACTTCGAGCGAGTGCGCCATGGCGACCTTGTCGGCTATGAATAAGATCGCATCGCTCAGACGGCCGCGGATCTCGAAGGCCAGGCAACGCTCTACGCGGTCCACGCAGGTCGCCAGAATGTCCTCCGGGAGCAGGACCGGATCGACGTCCGGCCCGCCCGTACAGTATTCGGGCTTGAGCATACGTCGTTTGTCCTCCGGAGTGAAGGAACGCCGCCACTCGACGTCCGCAGCCCGGTCTTCGGAGGCGCCCAGCACGCGGAGCGCGCGGCGCAACCGCGGGTGAAAGCACCACAACGCCGCCCGCCGCCACATCCATTTCGGCGTCAGCCCGCGCAGCAGATACGGACTCTCCAACCGCAGCCACTCGTAACCGCCGAACAGTTCGTCGGCGCCCTCGCCGCTGATCGTCGTCTTGACATGCCCGGCCGCCAGCGAAGCCAATTGAAACACTACGCCGGCCGGAGCGGAAAACACCGGCTCGTCCAGGTGCCGCGAGATGGCGCCGAGCTTGGCCGGCAGGTCGGCGTCACGATACTCGATCTCGTGGTGATCCGTCCCGAGGGTGCGCGCCATGAGTCGCGAGTAGCGGCTTTCGTCCATCGACGGGCTATCCGGAAACACAATGGAAAACGTCTTCAATCGCGTACCCGCGACTTGCGCCGCATAAGCGGCCGTTAACGAGGAATCCCATCCGCCGCTCAAGAAGGCGCCCACGGGGACGTCGGCGGCCAGGTGCGTCCTGACGGCGCCGGCCAGCAGGTGGTCGAGTTCGTCCACATACTCGTCGTCGGTCCGGTGCGCCCGCTCGTGCCGGTAAGCCAGCCGCCAGAAGAAATCCCGGCGGAGCGGCCCGGCTCCGGCGAGCAGGTATTCGCCAGGCATGAGGCGCGCGACCCCTTGAAACGCGCTCATGGGTGACGGCACATATCCGACGGCGAGGTAAGTGTCGATCGCGCGAAGATTGGGCTCGGCTTTCACCAGTCCTGCCGCGAACAACGCCTTGGCTTCCGACGCGAAAACGAATCCCGCTTCCGTCTCGCCGCAATACAGGTGCTTCATCCCGGCCCGGTCGCGAGCCAGCAGCAGGGTTTGCCGGTCAAGGTCCAGGATAGCCAGCGCGAACATGCCGTCCAACCGCTTCAGGCACTCGCATCCAAGCTCCTCGTACAGGTGCACGACGGCCTCGGTGTCGGACCGGCTGCGGAAGCGATGCCCGCGCGCGGGCTTACGTCGCGCAGCGCATTATGATTGTAGATCTCGCCGTTGAGGACGACGTGCACGCGGCCGTCCTCGGTCAAGCGGCTGCGAAACATTCCGGCGATGCCGCACATGACGGGTTTTCCGGTCCACGATAGCACAGCGCCGTTCGCGGAAGTCGACGTATAATGGCCCACGCACATGTGGACAAGACGAGAATTCCTCGGCGCGGCCACGGCGGCAGCCTCACTTTCCCGCCGGCGGAGTTCATCAATGCGCTCATCGAAGATCGCGAACCTGCCGTGGAGGTCTACGAGGCGCTGGCGATGACCGTTCCGGGCATCGTGGCGCATCAATCGTCGCTCAAAAACGGCGAGCAACCCAAAGTGCCTCAGTTCGACAAGCGAGCCTAATCCTATGAAACGACGTCAATTCCTTTCCTCCGCCGTGCCTGCCACCCTGAGTTTCTCCGCGCGTCCGGCGAAGGGTGCTGCGGGCGCGGCCGAGTTCACGCTTCCGCTGGAGGTAGGCTGGCGGATTTGCACGGACCCGGACAACCGGGGCCGCACCGCGCGCTGGTTCGACGCACCGCTCGCCGGGGCCGTTGAAACCAGGATCCCGGCCATCATCCAGCAGCACTTTCCGGCGTATCACGGCGTGGCCTGGTACCAGTGCCAATTCCAGGGGCCGGTCCACCCGCTGCGCGGCGGGCGTTTCATCCTGCGCTTTTCGGCTGTCGATTATCTGGCCGAGGTCTGGCTCAACGGCGAGCAGGCCGGCAAACACGAGGGCGGCGAAACGCCGTTCGCGTTCGACGTCACGAGCTTATTGAAGCCCGGTGCAACCAACCGTCTCACGGTCCGCGTGCTCAATCCCGGCAAGGAGCCCATCGACGGCTATACGCTGCCGGAAATCCCGCACCGGAACAAGGATGTCCCCTTCACTCCGGGTCAGTCGTTCAACACGGGCGGCATCACAGAACCGGTAGAACTCGTCATGGCACCGGCCGTACGAGCCGACGACCTGTTCGTCCGCGCGGACCCCAGGACCGGCGTCGTACGCGTGCGGTCCGAATTGCGCAACGACACGGGCAAGGCGCTGGCGACGCGGTGGAAATTCCGCATCGCCCCGGCCGCGGGCGGCTCGACGGCTGTGGCGTTCGAGCATGTAGCGAAGCTGGCTCCGGGCGCCAATACCGTGGAGGTCGAAACCATCCTCGCCCATCCGCGCCTCTGGGACCTGGCCGATCCTTATCTGTACCGGCTCAGCGTGGCGCTCGACGGCGGTCCGATGGAGTGGTCCGTCCGTTTCGGCTTCCGGGACTTCCGCATTGTCGACGGCTGTTTCCGCCTGAACGGCCGGCGCATCTTCCTGCGCAGCACGCACACGGGCAACCATGCGCCCATCGGCCAGATCATCGCCCCGCGCGAGGCTCCGGACATACTGCGCCGCGACCTTCTACTCGCCAAGACTTCCGGCTTCAACACGGTCCGGTTCATCGCCGGCGTCGCTCACCCATATCAATTGGACCTTTGCGACGAAATCGGCCTGATGGTTTACGAGGAGTGTTACGCCGGCTGGGTGTTGAAGGACTCGCCCGCCATGGCGGCGCGGTTCGACGAAGCCACCCTCGGCATGGTGCGCCGCGACCGCAACCACCCCAGCGTCGCCATTTGGGGCCTCCTCAATGAAACCGGCGACGGGCCGGTGTTCCGCCGCGCCGTGGCCAGCCTCCCCGCCGTCCGCAAGCTGGACGATACGCGCCTGGTGCTGCTCTCGAGCGGCCGATGGGACTGCCAGCGCTCCATCGGTTCGGCCAGTAATCCCGGCACAAGCGACTGGCAGCACGTCTGGGGCGCGGAAGCGCCCGGCGTGGAGCCCGCTTCCAGAAAATGGAGTTCCATGCTCGGGGGCTACTCCGAGAAGGCCGGCGACGCCCACGTCTATCCCGGCGTTCCTCAGCCGGTGGAAGTGAACCAGTTCTTCCGCACAGTGGGCCGCGACACCAAGCCCGTGTTTCTCTCCGAATACGGGATCGGCAGCATGATGAACGTGATCCGCGAGGCACGCCGGTTCGAACAGGCCGGCGCCGACCCGAATCTGGAAGACTTCGCACTCGTGCGTTCCATGGCCGAGCGACTTACAGCGGATTGGACCCGGTTCGGGATGGACGGCGTGTATCCCTTCCCCGAGGATCTGCTCGAGGCCAGCCAGCGCCTCATGGCGCGGCATCGCCGCCTGGGCTTCGACCACGTCCGGTCCAACCCGAAGATCTGCGGTTTCAACGTGACCGGCATGCTGGATCACGGCATCACGGGCGAGGGTTTGTGGCGCTTCTGGCGCGACTGGAAGCCCGGCATGGCGGATGCGCTCGAAGACGGCTGGGCGCCGCTGCGCTGGTGCCTCTTCGTGAACCCGACGCACGCTTACTCAGGGACGCCCTTGCGTGTGGAGGCCGTGCTGGCCAACGAAGATGTTCTCCCGCCCGGAGAATACCCGGCGAGATTTCGGATCTGCGGGCCGGAAGGCGTGGCCTGGGATTTCCGGACGACTGCCCGGCTCCCCCGGCCGGGCCCGGGAGCCGATGCGCCGCTTGCCGTCCCGGTCCTCGACCAGGAGGTCCGCATCAACGGTCCGGCGGGGCGCTACGAATTGGTTGCGGAACTGGAACGTGGCGGTGCGCCGTTCGGGCGGCGTACAGAATTCGACCTGAGCGCGCCCGGCGCCATCCCGCGCTTGAACGGCGCGGCGCTCGCGTGGGGACTGCCGATGGAGTCTATCAACTGGCTGATAGATCATGGAATTACACTCGACACTTACAGCAATGCATCAGCCAACGGCAGAGATCTGATCCTGGTCGGCGACGTCTCTGAATCCCATGATGACGCTCTTTGGGCGGACATCCGCCGCCGTATGGAGCGGGGCGCCACCACAGTTTTCTTCGCTCCACAGGCCTTCCGTAAAGGTAAGGATTCCACCGCCCGCCTGCCGCTCGCGAAGAAGGGACGCGCCTGGGATTTCAACGACTGGCTTTACCACAAAGAGTGCGTTGCCCGCCGCCACCCGGCCTTCGAAGACCTCCCCGCCCCGGGCATCCTGGACTGGTACTACTACGGGCCGGTCATCCCGCGCTACTTCTTCGATGGATTGGATACTCCCGAGGAAACGGCCGCCGCGGCCTTTGCCACCGGCTACAACACCCCCGGCGGTTACGCGGGCGGACTGCTGCTGGGAACTTACAGGATGGGTTCAGGACGGCTGATCCTGAACACCTTCAAACTGCTGGAGCATGCCGGAACGCATCCGGCTGTGGACCGGATGCTCGTGAACATCGTACGCTGGGCCACTCGCCGGTGACTATTTTTCCGGGACGTGCAAGCCCTTATGAATGGCGTATAGCGCGAGTTCCAGGCGGTCCGACACGCCGAGTTTGTCGAAAATGTTGTGCAGATGGTTCTTCACCGTCTGTTCGCTGATGAACATTTTCTCCGCCATTTCCTTATTTTTGTATCCCTGCGCCACCAGGGTGACGATCTCGCGCTCGCGCGTGCTCAGCGGAGAACGCTCGCGGCCGCGGCCTCCCGTTGAATTACTGCCGTCAAGCGGACTGGAAAACTGGCGCATCACGGCGGCGGTAGTGTGCGAATCCAACCAGATCTCGCCGCCATACACTTTCCGGATGCTCTTGACAATCATCTCCGGCGCGGTTTGCTTAAGAACGATGCCGGAGCAGCCGAACTTCATCGCCTGAACGAATTCATTCTTATCCTCGGACGCGGTCAGGACGATGACGCGGATCTTGCTTCCCGAGGCCTGCAGCCTCTGCAGGGCCGTCAGCCCATCCATCCCGGGCATGCGCAGATCCAGGAGGATGACGTCCACTTCCATGTTCTGAAGCAACTCCAGCACTTCGTGGCCGTCGCCTGCTTCAGCGACCACATCGATGTCTTCTTCCAAAGATAGAAGACGGCGAATCCCGTCCCTCACGATGGGATGATCATCGGCGATCATAACGCGAATTCGAGGCTTGCTCGTCGCCGGAGAGCAATTCTCGTTGGCGCTGGCGGGCACTCCGAAGGTGTTGTCCATGACCTTGATCCCTGTCGTAACGATTCGATTCTAAATCCCCCTTAGTACTCGGTCAATTCACGTTCCCCTGGTACTATTCTGGCATTTTACCCTAATACCACACAGATAGTTTTAGTAGTCTACCCCCATTTGCACCGGCTGAGAAATCACCCGTCCATCTTAACTCAAACGGGAAACTTCATTATGATAGGATCCAGGGGGATACTGGGATGAAGTCCTCTGTGGATGCCGAACCTCCGGCGCGCTGGTGGCAAGTGTGGCTGATTTGGCTTTTAGCCATCGTCACGGGCCTGGCGGGGGGAGTGATCACGTCCCGCTTTCTCTGGGAACCAGGCATGGCCACCGCGCTCGCGCTCCAGGCTGACAGGCAATCGGGCGACTTGCAAGTCCGCTGGGACCCACGCTCCACTGCGGCCAAAGGCGCACAACGAGCGGTCATCACGGTTAAAGGGGAGACCGGCTCGGTGGAACTCGTCTGCGACCGGCCCTGTCTCGCCCGAGGCAGCATCAGTTACCCCTGGCAAGAGTCCGCCGCCGATGTCGGGATGAAGCTGCTGGGCAAGCCGGGCGAGGCCTCCGAGCAACGTACCACGCTGGTGAATCACGCTCCCAACGGATCCCGTGAATCGGCCGGAGACTTGACTCACCCGTAAGGGGTTCCCGCGCGGCTTACGCCCCGCGCTCGGCCTTCGCCTCACCCTTCTTGCGGATTTCGATGTTCAGCCGCTTGATCTTCTGGTTGAGCGTGGATAGCGGGATGCGCAGCGATTCGGCCGCGTCGGTCTGGCTCCAGTTGGCCGATTCGAGCACCTCGATGATCTTGCGCCGCTCGAAATCCGCCACCACCTCGAACAGGGACGCCTCGGGCGACAGGTAGCCGCTCGAATCGCGGCGGATGCGCATGCCGCTGGCCTGCAGCAGGAAGTCCGGCAGCACGCCTACCGGGACGACCGGGTCGGTGGTGAGCACCACCGCGCGCTCCACCACGTTCTCCAGTTCCCGGACGTTGCCCGGCCAGTTGTGCTCCATGAGAATCGATATGGCATCCGGCTCGAACCTCAGCAAGGACCGGCGGTTCGAGTCCAGGAACTTCTCGTTCTCCTGGCAGTATTTCGTGAAGAAGTATTCGACCAGCGCGGGAATATCTTCCTTGCGGTCGCGCAACGGCGGCAGCGAAAGGTTGATGACGTTGATGCGGTAGAACAGGTCCTCGCGGAACTTGCCCTCCTCGACCAATTTGCGCAAATCCGAATTGGTGGCCGCCAGAATGCGGACGTCCACCTTCACGGTCTCGCCCGAGCCGAGCGGCATGAACTCCTTTTCCTGCATCACGCGCAGCAGCTTGGCCTGCACATCCAGGCTGATGGTCCCGATCTCGTCGAAGAAGATCGTGCCGCCGTTGGCGATTTCGAAATAGCCGCGCTGGCGCGCCACGGCGCCCGTGAACGACCCCTTCTCGTGTCCGAAGAGGGTGCTTTCCAGCAATTCCAGCGGCAGCGAGCCGCTGTTGACCGCCACGAACGGCTGATCGGCGCGCGGCGAATTGGCGTGGATGGCTTTTGCGATCAGTTCCTTGCCTGTGCCCGTTTCGCCTGTGATCAGGATGTTGGCGCGGCTGGGGGCCACCTGCGTCACCAGGTCCAGGACCCGGAGCATGCGGTCGCTCTTTCCAATGATGTTCGGGAAACTGTAGCGCTGCTTGAGGGCGCGCTTGAGCTGGACGTTTTCTTCCTCCAGCCGCCGCTTGCCGATCATGCGGTCGATTTCGATCAGCAGCTTCTCGTTGTCCCAGGGCTTCGAGAAGTAGTCGTTAGCGCCTGCCTTCAGGGCATTGACGGCAACCTCGATCGACCCGTAGGCCGTGATGAGGAAGATGGGGGTCTCGGGATCGCGCTCGCGCACATCGGCGAGCACGTCCATGCCCGAGCGGTCCGGCATCATCAGGTCGAGCAGCACCAGATCGTAACCGCGGCGTTCGAGCTTTCGCAGGCCTTCGGCCGCGTTCGACGCCGTCTCGATCTGGTACCCCTCGGTGGCGAGGAGATCTTCCAGGCTCTCTCGAATATCGGCTTCGTCGTCAACCACCAGGATGCGCCCCTTGGGGGCCTCAATCCGTTCTTCGCTGGTCTCTTCAGGCATTCACCGGTTTCCTAGCGGCGGGGAAGTCCAGGACGAAACGAGTGCCGGCGCCGGGCCGGCTGTCCACCTCGATCGAACCGCCGTGTTCCTTTACGATGCCATAGGTCACCGCAAGGCCCAAACCGGTGCCTTTCCGCGTCGCCTTGGTCGTGAAGAAAGGATCGTAGATTCGCGCCAGATTCTCCGGCGGGATGCCGTGCCCGCTGTCGGCCACTTCCACCCGCACGGAGCCATTATCGCTCCAAGTTCGAATTGTGAGATCCCCGCCGCCTTCCATGGCGTCGCGCGCGTTCAGGAACAGGTTCAGGAAAACCTGCTGAAGCTTACCGAGATCGCCCCGGATCTCGGGCAGCGGGTCGCCCGCCTCAAAGCGCACCCGAACCTTGGCGCTCTCAAGCTGATGCTCGATGAGCGTGAGCGTCTCGCGGATGGCGCGGTTCAGGCACACCTCGCCAAGTTCTTTCGGCGAGGTGCGCGAGAAATTCAGCAGCGAGTTCACGATCTCGCTGGCGCGGAATGTCTGCTTGGCGATCTTGTCCAGCAGCCGGGACTTCTGTTCGTCGCCGGATATCTGCTTGGCCAGCATCTGGGCGTACGTCGAAATGACCGCCAGCGGCGTATTCACCTCGTGCGCCACGCCCGCGGCCAGCAGCCCGATGGAACTCATCTTGTCGGCCTGCATCAACCGCCGTTCGAGTTCGTTGCGTTCGGTGACGTCGTCGAGGATGATCAGGCGCCCGATGCGTTCGCTGTCCTTGGAGACCAGCGGAGCGATGGCGATGTTCATTACCAGCTCGCCCGCCGGTTCGGAACCGTTCGCGGCGCGCGCCGGCATACGGTCCGCCGGAATGGCGAGCTTGTAAACATTGTGAATGCCGGTTTCGTTCTTGACCCGCTCGAACTGCTCGGCCAGCGCGGCGGGGAACAACTCGTCGAGGCGGCGGCCCACGGCGGCGGCGCGCGGGATGCCGGTCAGCCGCTCCATCTGGCTGTTCCAGCTCTCCACGCGGTCGTCCAAATCGGCGGCCAGGATGCCCACGCTGATCGACTCGACGATGTTCTCGGAAAACTCCTTGAGCCGTTCGTTCTCTTGCACTTTCCGCGCGAGCGAGTGGTACAGGCGCGAATTCTCTATGGCGATACCCACCGACCCCGCCAGAGCAACCAGCAGATCGACATCGTCGCTCGACAGGAAGTCTCCTTTGTCGGTACGGCTGACGCCGATGTAAGCGATCGTGCGGCCTCGCACAATGCACGGTACGTAGTAAGTAAGGTCCAGATCGGCAATGGTCTGCCGCACCGACTGGGGCCAGTCACGGGACTTCACGTCGATGAAGTGCCGCGTCCGCTCCATGAACAGGTAAGGGCCCTCGGGCTTCTGCACCAGGAAGCTGAGGTCGAGCGAATCTCCGCTGGCAAGGAGATGTCCAGAACGGTCGCGCACGCCCACGGCCTTCTGCAGGCGGAATTTTCCGGCTGCCTCGTCGTACAGGAAGAACGCCACCGCCGGGATCGAAAGCGTGCGCGCCAACCGGTCCGCCACCGCGGTCAGCGTGGCGTCCAGGTCCGTCTCCGAGCCCAGTTCGCGCGCGAATTCGGTCAGCGTCTGGCGGTAATCGTAACGGTCCTTATAGAAGTAGTAACGGTCGAGCTGTTCCTGAATCCAGTTGCGGATGGGCTGAAAGACGAACGTGGCGATCAACACCAGGGTGATGAATGCCGACGGGCTGACCTCTTCGGATTTGCCGAGGGAGAAAATCAAGCCGTAAAACACGCCCAGCACGCACAAGGTGGCCAGCGTGTACACATAGCCCTGCTGGAAGATGATGTCCACGTCCATCAACCGGTATCGCAGGATGGCGTAGGCCCAAGCCAGGGGGATGAACACCAGCGAGAGCACCGACAACTTCATCGCCGTGCCCGGCACAGCGCCCATCATGTACGGAACCACATAGAAAGCCGTGTACGGGACCACGCCGGCAACCGCCCCATTGCGCAGCCATTTCAACTGCTGGCGGACGATGGGTTCCTCGGTCCGGCTGTAACGCAGTGTGAGCACTCCCGCGCCCAGCAGGTAGCCCACCGTGAGGAACGGCACCCAAACGCGGTCCAGCAGCCAATTGAGTTCCACCGGCGAGATGTTGATCCGTAGGGTTCCCGAAGCGACCGCTCCGTAAAGCGCCAGGATACTCAGCGCGGGGATGTAGAGAAGCAGCGAGGCAAGGCGGCGCCGGAACAGCCGCACCGGATCCGGAAAAACGAGGCTGAAGTGCAGGAAGATGGTGGGAGCAAGCAGGCCCGCCGCCACGTTTCCCCAATAGATCACTTTGTCGAAGTCGTTGAGTTTGCCCGTGTAGTGGAACGTGTAGAGGACAAAAGAAGCCAGGCAGAGCAGGTAGAAGTGCTGGGCTTGCTCCGCCGTATCGCGCCGGAAATAGACGAACAGCCCGATCGCCAGGTATGCGAAGCCGATCAGGTACTGGTAGTAGAGCGTCGGTTCCTCCGGCCGCTCCCCCACAATCAGCTTGGCTTTGACTTCGACGCCGGCCCGCCGAATGACGTACTCGGTGGTATTCCAGGATCCTACGCCCACCAGGATCCGGGTGATATCCAAAGCATTCCCGATGGAGAGGCCGCCGATTCGCAGGACGACGTCGCCCGTCCGGAGGCCGGCCTTATCGCCCGGCCCGCCCGGGACGACGTAAAACGCCTCCACTCCCGCCTGCCGGTCCACCCACGTGACCCCGTCTTCCGGC
Organism: uncultured Solibacteraceae bacterium; assembly: GCA_964561215.1. Classification (GTDB taxonomy): domain Bacteria; phylum Acidobacteriota; class Terriglobia; order Bryobacterales; family Bryobacteraceae; genus JAJFUV01. The sequence continues at coordinate 38,957 of CAZLOS010000023.1, forward strand.
AGCCGGAAACGACTCTGCTGCTGGAGGTTAATGCCGGCGGAGACAATGGCAGCCGCGGTCAGAATGACCAGGAGCGCGCTGGAAATCTGGACCTTTAGGTCTTTCATGTCTCCATCCCGGCTCGCGGGAGCGTCTTGCTACACTGCTTCGCCTCCCTGCGTAGCACGTAGCTTGCCAGTTTCCCACGCACGGGTAAGTCCAAGACGCTACACCAATTTACGGGTGATGGTAAGCCGCCGGCCCGAAATTCCTTCACATTTTGGGAGAATTGGCATACTGAGTTGCGGAGCCCACAACACAGTGTAACCCAATCCCGTGCCCGGCGCGTCTAACCAGCCGGATCACACGAAAACGGCCGGGCTGGATTGGCGGCTGTGTCCTTGACGGTCCTTCGCGGGGAGACCTAAAATTGAGGTTGCAGGTGAAAGGCTTCCAGCATTTCCGAGGAGTATGAAAAGACAGCTTGTTTTCGCCTCCTGTTTGCTTGCCGGACTGGCTGTTCTCATGCCGGCAGGCTGGGCGGCAGAGAAGACCAAGAAGTCCGACTCGCAGGAGCAGCGTGAGACCGTGGCCAAGCCGCTATCGGAAAGGCAGCGGCGCAAACGCGAGGAAAGGCTCCGCAAGGAGCTCGAGACCCCCTATCGCAAGTGGCTCAACGAAGACGTCACATACATCATCACCGACGAAGAGCGAGCCGCCTTTAAGCGCCTGTCCACCGACGAGGAGCGCGAGCAGTTCATCGAGCAATTCTGGCTGCGGCGCGACCCCTCGCCAGACACCGCCGAGAACGAATTCAAGGAAGAGCATTACCGGCGCATCGCTTACGCCAACGAGCGGTTTGCTTCGGGTATCCCGGGTTGGAAGACGGATCGCGGCCGTATTTACATCACTTACGGACCGCCGGACGAAAACGAGTCCCACCCCAGTGGCGGCAGCTACGAGCGGCCTTATGAAGAGGGCGGCGGCACCACGTCCACCTACCCGTTCGAAAAGTGGCGTTACCGGTGGATTGAAGGCATCGGCACCGACATCATCATCGAGTTCGTCGATCCGACGATGACCGGCGAATACCGCATGACGATGGACCCGTCGGAAAAGGACGCGCTGTTGATGGTCCCGAACGCCGGTCTCACGTTGATCGAGCAGATGGGCCTGGCCGACAAGTCGGACCGCTTCAGCCGCACCGATGGTACGCGCCTGGGCACCGGCACGCAGCCGCTGCCGTCGCGCATGAACCAGTTCGAACGCCTCGAGCAGTTCGCCAAGCTGCAAAAACCTCCGGTCGTCAAATTCAAGGACCTGGAGGCCATGGTCACCTCGAAGATCACTTATAACCTGTTACCCATGCGCGTACGGGTGGATTTCGTGCGGATGACCAATTCCACGATCCTGACGAACATCGCCGTGCAGTTCGATCGCAAGGATCTGCAGTTCCAGCAGAAGGAAAACGTCGCCAAGGCCATCGTCAACATTTACGGGCGCGTCACTTCCATGTCGCGCCGTCCGGTGAACGTGTTTGAGGACGTGGTGGAATCCGAGACGGCCGCCGGTCTGTTGCAGCAGGCTGTCCAGGGCGTTTCTCTATACGGAAAATCGATCCCGTTGGCGCCTGGCATGTACCGGCTGAACATCGTCGCCAAGGATGTGGTCGGCGGCAACATGAACAACTACGAGATGGCGCTGCACGTGCCGCGGTTCGAAGACGAGAAACTGGGCATGAGCAGCCTGATCCTGGCGGACCTGATTGAGAAGGTGCCCACGCGCAGCATCGGGACCGGCCAGTTCGTGATCGCGACATCCAAGGTCCGGCCGCGCGTGACCGAGACTTTCGACCGCAAGGAGAAGATGGGCATCTATCTCCAGCTTTACAATTTCGCGCCCGACGAGCGGTCGCAGAAGCCCGTGGGGACCATCGATTACGAAGTCGTCCGCAATGGCTCCAACCAGAAGATCTTGGATTTCTCCGAAGAGGTGGGTTCCATCGAGGGCGCATCGGCGCAGCAGGTGACCGTTGAAAAAGTTCTCCCGCTTCAGAATCTTGAGCCGGGTCAGTATACTCTAAAAATGAAGGTGGTGGATAAGAATCGGAATCAGACGCTCACACCCACCGCCACCTTTACGGTAAAATAATGATGCCGCTGGACCCCCACCGGGTCGCGTGACAGAAGGCCACGGTCGCAATGAAGGGCAGGTCGCCTATCTGGATGCTGGTGTTCACGGGGCTGTTGTTGTGCGCCCCTCTGAGCGAGGCCGCATCCGCGCGCAGGGCTCCCGGCCGGATTGAAGGGCGAGTCTCCGGCATCACCGGCGTTCCGCAGATGGGCGCCACGGTTCTGTTGCTCGACCGTTTCGACCGCCTGATTCAAAAAGTCCTCACCGACGATAAGGGCAATTTCCGGTTTGCGTCCCTGGCTCCGGACGTGTATTCGGTCCGGGTCACGCTGGCCAGCTTCCTGCCGGCGCTGCGAAGGGGCATCGAAGTACAGCCCGGCATGAAGAGTTTCCTCGCGATCAACCTTGCGAGCGTCTTCAGCTCCATAGAGTTGTTCTACCCGGTGACCCCGGAATCGCCCTTCATGAGCGACGACTGGAAGTGGGTGCTCCGCAGTTCGTCCGCCACGCGCCCCGTGCTGCGCGTGCTGCCGGGGACGTGGAGCGAAAGAACGCCGGGTGAAGAGCGTCACTCCACCGCGGTATTCTCCGATACGCGCGGGGTGTTCGCACTCTCGGCCGGCGACAACGGCGCAGCCTCTGTGTACGGCAACCAGGCCGACCTGGGGACCGCGTTCGCAGTGGCCACTTCCCTGCTCGGTTCGACTCAGCTCACCTTCAGCGGAAACCTGGGTTACGCCTCTCACTCGGGCGTCCCGGCTACGGGGTTCCGCACCAGTTTCAGCCGGGAGATGGGCGGCTCGGCCCCGGAAGTCGCCTTGACCATGCGGCAGGTGTTCCTGCCTCTTCGTTCGATGGACGCCGTATTCGGCGGCCATGAGGAAGCGGCGCCGGCTTTGCGCACGGCCTCGGTCACTTTCATGGACCGGGCGGAGCTGACCGAGGTGATGCGCCTGGAATACGGATTCTCATTCGATTCCGTCGCGTACCTGGACCGGCTCAACTACGCGAGTCCCTTCGCCAGGCTCAGCTATAAAGTGGGCGACAACGATAGCGTCGAGTTGGCCTATCACTCCGGCGTGCCGCCGGCGGAGTTGTTCACCCATGCCAGCGGGCCGAACGCGGAGATGAAGCAGGACCTGGCGGCCGTCTCCTATTTCCCGCGGGTCAGCTTGCGCGGAGGGCGGGCCCAGGTGCAGCGGGCGGAGAATTTCGAGCTGGCCTATCACAAGGTGTCCGGTTCGCGCAGTTACAGCGTGGGTGCTTATCGCGAGTCGATCTCGAACGGTGCGCTGTTGATGAGCGCGCCCGAGGAGATCGTGGGGTGGGACCTGATGCCCGATCTCGGTTCGCGCAGTTCCATCTTCAACATCGGCGGCTATTCGAGCATCGGCTACACGGCATCCTTAACGCAGGTGATGAATCCGCTTCTGAGTGCCCAGCTCAGCTACGGCAACGGAGGCGTTCTCACGGCGGATCCGGCGGGCATGCTCCACGACGGGCCGGACGATCTTCGTGCGATGATTCGCTCCAGCCGCCGGCACTGGCTTGCAGCGCGCCTGGCGGGCGAGTTGCCTGGATGGGACACGCACTTTTCAGCCAGCTACCGCCTCACCGATTATAGAGCCCTCACGCCGGGCCACCTTTGGATCACGCAGAACACCTATCCCGACATCGGGCTGAATATCATCATCCGGCAGCCCATCCCGAACTTCCCGGGCGTTCCGGGTAAGTGGGAAGCCACATTCGATTTCCGGAACATGCTGGCCCAGGGATATCTGCCGGTCACAACGCCCAGCGGCCGCCGCTTGCTGCTGATCCAGACGCCGCGTACGTTCCGCGGCGGCTTCAACTTCATCTTTTAGCGGCAACTTGACCGCCTCGGCAAATCAACACCACTATCCGTATAGGGATTGACCCAGACCCTGGCAGTGGGCTATTTTTTCATGTGGAGTTCCACTTGCCCTTTCGAATCCTTTGTTGTGCCATCATCGGATGTGTTTTGTTCCTAGTGAGCGCTTCGGCAGCCCCGCCGCCTGCTTCGTCGTCGCTCGACGCCGGCGCCTGGCGCCAGGCGGCCGTCCAAGTGATCGATCGCTGGCTCCGTTCGGCGCCGGATACGGTTCACGGCGGCTTCCACATGAACCTGGACCGCCAGTGGAGGCCCGTGCCGCCCACGGACAAGATACCCCTGTTGATCAGCCGCCACGTCTACGGCTTTTCGGCAGCCTACATGCTCACCGGCGAACCCCGCTACCTGGAGGCGGCACGGCGCGGAGCCGACTACCTTTTCGAACACGCATGGGACGCCAGGAACGGCGGCTGGTACGACTTGCTCGACCATGACGGGCGGCCGCTTAAGCGCGCCAAGACGGTCTCGCACCAACTGTACACGAACGTGGGACTCACCAACTATTACCTGGCGACGGGCGACGGCCGCGCGATGGAGCGCGTACGCTCATCGGCCGCCATCCAGCACAAGCGGGCCTTCGATCCAACGTCTGGCGGATATGCGCAGGCGCTTAATGAGGACTTGTCGGTCCTTGATTTCGGAAAGAACAAGCATGCGCACTACGGCTATGTCGGTTCGCTTTTGTTGAACCTGTACCTGGCCACCGGCGACCGCCAGGTACGGGACTGGAGCGAGGAGTTGATGGACATCTCGATCGAGCGCATGAGAGATCGCGGTGGCTGGTTTTACGGATTCCGTTCGACTTTCGACCGGCGGTGGCGCCGTACACCTTTCGTGCAGGATGGCCGCGAGTTGGCCGCGACAGGAGCGCAACTGACCGCAGCCCTGGCCTTGGCGCGGCTTTACGAACAGACAGGACAGGCGCGCTTTCGTGACACCGTCCTGGAACTTTCCAAGCGCCTGACCGCGGCCGCCTGGGACGAGAAGACCGGCGCCTGGCGCGATTCGATCGATGTGCAGGATCCCTCGCGTGTAGCGCCGCCCGCCACCGTATCGTGGTGGGTACAGATCTACGGGTCGCTGCTCGAGATGCATCTTTACCACCTCACCGGGGACCGGGTTCATCTCGACCGGTTTGCCAAATCGGAGGCCTTCTTCAAGCAGCACTTCCAGGATCCGCAATTCGGCGGCTCGTATACCGCGGTGAGCACCGATGGAACGCCGTCCGGTGATCTGCACAAAGCTTCCAGTACCGCCTGGCACACGTCGTACCACGAGATGGAACATGCGCTGCTCAACTACATCCATCTGAACCTTTATGTTCACCGGACATCGCCAAAGCTGTACCTGAAGTTCAGCGATGCCACGCCCCGCCGCGTGTGTCAGGTGGATGATCCGCGTTTCGTCATTGCCGGCGTCGAGCAGGGTGGCCGGCCGGTGCGCTACGCGGCCCCCGACGGGTGCACCCTTTCGATACCGTCTGCCCGCGGACAGACCTTCGAGGTCAGTTACGGTCCCAAGAAGCCGCAGCGGTGAGACTGACACCTGCCGGCTAGTTGCCCGCGTCGAGCGGGCGCAGGCGCCAGGTCAACGAAAGCAGGACGATGGAAGCGAGCGCACACGCGAGAATTGCGTGGAACGCCGGCGTCCAACCGTAGTGCTCGGCGATCCAGCCCAGTCCCTTGCCCTGTACGGTGCGGCCCAGGTAACCGAACAGGCCGATGAAGCCGGCCGCGGCGCCCACGGCTTTCTTGGAAGTGAAATCCAAACCCGTCACGCCCAGCAGCATCACGGGCGGATAGACGAAGAAGCCGATCACCGCGAATAGCATGAGATCCAGCCAGAACAGGCCCGGCGGCGTGTACAGGATGCCCGCGAACGCCGCAAGAACCGGGATCATGCACAACATGCTGACCATCCCGCGCCGTCCCCCAACTTTGTCCGAAAGCCAGCCCATCAAAAGCGTGCTCACGATCCCGGCGAACTCAAATACCAGCGTGCTGAAACCGCCGCCAGTGAGAGTGGCGTGCTTCACCTCCTTCACATACGTGGGGCCCCAATCGAGCATGCTGTAGCGCGCGATGTAGACGAAGAAATTGGCCGAGGCGAACAGCCACAGGAACTTGTTGCGCAGGATGTAGTTCACCAGCAAATCGCGCGTGGCGAGCTCCCGTTCGTGGTCCCGTTCGTGGTCCAACGCGACACCGGACGGGTAGTCGTGCTTGTACTCTTCAATTAGCCGGAGCCCCACCGACTCTGGTGTGTCCCGAGGCCGGATTAACAGATAGACTGTACACAATAGCGCGCCAGAGAAAACAGCTTTTGATCTTTGGATTCAGTCTGTCCAAAAATGGTCAGCGGCGAATTTGGACAGTAGTAGGTGCAAAGCTACTTTGGGAAAGAGTATGTGGTCTTTCAGAGTGTTTTTTCTGTTGACTTTGATCCCTTTGATCCGTAGACTAAGGGCATGTCGAAAGTGCATATTGGGGGAAGTTCTCTCTGTTTGCTCCTCCTAGCTGGAGCATTCTTCCTAACTCTGTCAATATTAAACACAAAGCCTGGAGTCCCTGAAAAGCTTCGACGTACGCATATTGTTGACGAGTCAGGGACCGCCGTGTCTTCCGTATTCCGCGATGACGGCGCAATAATCGGGCATTCCCCGAGAGACGTTATTCGCACGGCGTGTTCCTCCAACAAACCTCCGCTCGGCCTTTTAGCTGTAAGCGCGGAACGACTATCACAAGTCTTCCGCTTGCAGCCACGCGTTGTCCACGCGGAAGACTGTTCTGGCGGTGAATGCACGGGCCACTATTTCTGGTTTGCGGGCTTCACTGATTGCCCTCCAGCTTGTTTCGGCTGGTTCCGCGAGTTCATTGATGATCCCGGCCTTGCGAGCTATAACGACGGCATCCGCAAGACTGGCGCGATCGACTGTTTCCAATGTGGATGGTGTGACTATGAATCGTGTGCCTCATTCTAGCCACTGAGTGCGTTCCAACGGATTGACCCAAGAAACGAGGGTACAGTAGTATGACACAATTCATTCGACTATTGGGAGTTACAGTGCTGGTCATATCAGCTAGGGCGACAGCCGACGAAAACATTTGGCTGACTGTCGAACGGGGACTAACACTAACACCTACACCTGCGGCCAGACACTACATTCCTCAATTCGGCCGTGGCTTTGTTATTGTTCGTAGGGCGGGAACGGAATTCCAAGTTTACAGACAATCTGGCGCGCTGCTCGCCAGTGTTCCGATTTCGGTCCCTGAAGCTACAAAGGTCAACGTAAGAGATGTCGCGGTGGCGCCGGATGGCCGACTGGCGGTGAGCGCGGGTGCGTTTAGCGCTAAGGGGCACTTCGCATCCGTCATTCTGTGGTTGGATACCTCGGGAGCAATCAGCCGGGTGGTAAGCACGTCTCCTTTCGCTGCGGCGCGGTTGGTTTTCACACCCGATGGCTCTCTCTGGGCGTTGGGGAGGGTCCATGACTCTAACTTCGAGACTACGTCCGACCACGACATACTGCGCAAATATGACACGGATGGTCGCCTATGCCAAACAGCGCTACCCTTGCGGGAGTTCCCATCTAGCGGAGTGCATCCCATGACCGGAGCGTTCTTATTGGTGTCCGAGTCTCGTTTGGGTCTCTATAGCACGACCGCAAATGAATGGATCGAGCTCTCCTTCTCTGGGCAAGTCCTCGCGCGTTACCGGACTCCAAAGCTACCTCAGCAGATGCAGGCGATAGGTGCGGCCTTTACCGATGCCGAGGGACTCTGCTTGAGCCTACGAGAATCACCTAAGGCGGGGCACGTGACGAGGACCATGAGTAGTACGATGTGCAGGTTCGACCGCACATCTCAGAGCTTCGTGACTGTCCGCCTGTTACAGTCGGAAGTGACTAGCGACAGCGACGTCGGCGTCATAGTAGGATCTGACGGTCCTCAACTCGTGTTTTACAAGAAGCCGACTACGTTCACTTTTGTCAGATTGAAGCGTAACTAGCGGCTGTCTCGGCCTAAGTTCACCTTGACCAGCGGCCTGCACTGACAAGAACACGTGGCAAATCATTGACAACTTTTGGCTCGGGTTTCTTCAGCACATAGGGCTGGTGAGTCACACTTAGCTCGAAAGCGACAAGATGAAGTCTCGCGACAGGAGGATATGGGGCCTAAAGTTCGCGCTGAACCGGCGCCGCTGGATCGCACTATGCCTCACCTTGATCTGACGATCTGTTGGCCGTTCGCGTTATCAGCACTGAAGTCGGTGGTTTCCAATGGTACGTCGCTGGATTAGCTTGCCCTTACTCGCGTTGGTGAGTTCTTGCCTCGGTTCCACGTTCGCGCCCGGTAGATTGTACTTCTGGACATCGCAGACGCCTGTGGTACCCGGCGCGCAGGTATCATGCGGTGATGTCCCTGCTTTTCGCACAACATCATCACTCGTGCAGGTACATGTTATCGTGACCGGCAAGCGTGGCCCCGTTCTGGATCTCAATGTGGAAGATTTCGCGCTTCTGGATCGCGGAAAGCCTCGCAAAATTGCCACGTTCCTCGCGCCTGAAACCGCCGTAGCCGAACAGTCCCTGCTTCCATCGCCCCTAAACACATTTTCGAATTCTCTTGGTTTTGAACAAACTCGCACCTTACGTGCTACAGTCATCCTTCTTGACTGCCTGAACACGAGCTTTCAGAGTCAGTCTTTTGCTCGCCGGCAGGTGATGAAGTGGCTTCGGCAGGTCGATTCCCATCAGCGGATCGCCCTGTATTTCCTCGGCAAGTCACTTCATATCGCTCACGACTTTGCGAGCGATCCCAAGGAACTCATCACGTTTATCGAGCAACTCCAAGGCCTGCACTCAAGTGATGAAGCTTTCTCGGACCCATCAAAGCAACCGAAAACGGGCATTCCTGCCTTTGACGCGATCATGGAGCACCTGAATGGAGTGTTGGCGGATCATGCCAGAACCAATCGCGGCTTGGCCACCCTAGGCTCTATGGAGGCAATTGCAACGCATTTGTCCTCTGTTCCCGGTCGCAAGAATCTTGTTTGGGTGTCCAGTGGTTTCCCTTTTTCTATTGGTACGACTGATCCAGGCGTATGGGCGTCCCGGCTTGCAGGCAGAGACCGAGAAATGCGCACGTTCCGCGAACAGATTGAACGTGTTGCACGATTGTATAACGATGCGAATATCGCGATTTATCCGGTGGATGCCGGTGGACTCGCGATGGATTCCATATTCCGCGAGGCGAGCCGAGATCAGGCGAGTAGAGAGCTTCCACTTGCCGTGCCTGTAACCGACACTATCCGTTCAGCACACGAAACTATGGAGGAACTGGCAACAAGTACCGGAGGCCGCGCTTTCTACAACTCCAACGATATCAGTGGGGCCATCGAACAGGCGGTCTCCGATGCTGAAGCCACATACAGTTTGGGCTTCTATCCCACCACCTCCGATCTCGACAGCCAGTTTCACAAACTGGAGGTTAGAGTGCGACGCGACGGCTTACGATTGCGGTTCCGTAAGGGGTATGTTGCGTACTCCGACTCTCCGACGACCGATGCTCGCCGTGATCTCAATCTGCGCTCGGCGTTGACGAGCCCATTGCAAATGACCGGCATTGACGTCGTATTCCGTGCCGATCCGATTGACGCGGCCCAAAGGGACGTCTTGCGCATCCAAATTACCGCTAATGCGCGTCAGGTTGTATTTGCACGAAGAGGCGAGAAAATGACTGGAGCTGTCGAAGTGCTCCTTACGCAGCAGGACTCCGTCGGCTCTGTACTGGACCATTACCGCAACCGTGTCAATATGGAATTCACGCCGGATGAGTTGACAGTAGCGCTTCAAAAGGGCCTCATTATGCGGAAGACGATTCGCCTTCAAACGAAAGCCGCTACTATTCGAGCGATCATTCAGGATTCAGCTTCCGGCGCCGTTGGCTCGGTAATTGTCCCGGTGTCGCGCTTGGAGAGATATAGAACACGCCACCTTCCCTGATTTATCCAGGACCGCAATCGAGCCCTCCGCGACGCGCACATCCCGCGTCGCCGGCAGGCAGCGCGCCAGTGGGTGCACGCGCGGATTGCTGTGCTCCGACCACGCACCCAACACGAACTCGCCCACCCCATAAGCGATAGCGGTGAGCGCCAGGATATCGCCAATCTGGCCCTTGGTGTAACCGAGCGCCGCCCCCATCTCCTTGGACACCACCGGCAGGTTATTACGGACGAAATAGAACACCGCGTAACCAATGAAGGTGGACTCGAGGACTCGCCAGCGGAAGTGCGGATACAGACGCGCCACTTCTGCATCGGAAAGGCGGGCGATGTGGAGCGCGGGCCGGAACAACTTCGCGAGCGAGGGCATGTCGAATGGACCAGCGTAGTGCCTCGACGTGCGACGCGTTAATGGAACGCCGTAGTGATAAATTGGTTGCTAACCATGCGCACCGCCGTCGTCTTCACCACAATGTTGCTTGCCGCCGCGGGCTTCTCCGCCGAGCGCCAGATTACTTCCACCCCGCTCAACCACACGCTCGATAACAACGACAACTTCTCCCGCGAGGACCGCTACCTCTGCTTCGATACCCGCGAGACGCGGGGCGCCGGCAACGGCTGCTCCACCAGCATCATGAAAGTGGAGATCGCGACGGGCAAAGAGGGCATCGTGTACGAGCCCAAGCCCATCATCCTGGGGCCCGTGGATGCGGCCCCGGGCGTGATCGCGGCCTCGTACAATCCGGTGGCCGACGAGATCGTCTTCATCCACGGCCCGCTGGCCGGCGAGACCAGGCAGATCGGCTTTTACGGAAAGACCAACCGGCGTGGCGCGGTCGTAGCAGCATCGGGCGGCCCGGCGCGATTCCTGGACC
>CAZLOS010000024.1:0-48933 GCA_964561215.1 uncultured Solibacteraceae bacterium
TTCCGCAATTCAGCGCAACACATCAGGGTTCTCCACGTCAACATCGTAGCTCCGCCCCTCGCCAACTAACCGCATCCCGAACCCCGCAGGGCTGCAGTCGGTTCCTCCTAACAGATTGATGGCTGAAGCCGCTCTGATTAAGACTGTATTCGGTAAACACAAAACTCATGATTTAGGGGCTCATTTAGAGAGGGACCGGAATCTGTTGAATATCGTCAGTCACTAATTGCGGAATCACGTAGCCTGTCCCCGGAACTCACGCCCTGTTATGATGACTCCGGTACACCTTACGAGGCCACTATGTACTGCCCAGAATGCGGTGTCGAATACCGTTCCGGATTCACGCAATGTTCGGATTGCCTGGTCCCACTGATACCCCAAAAGCCACGCCGCACCCGTGAACGCGTGACAGTTCTGGAGGGAAATGATCCCGCCATGATCGCTTCAGCTCAGAACCTTTTCAGAGAATCGGGCATACCATTCTACGTCTGGCAAGAGGAGAGCGGCGGGGGTAGCGAGCAGCCTGCCCCGTCTTTGGATTACCTGTGCGGACTGGAGGTGCCGCTCGATTGCGAAGGCCAGGCCCGAGCCCTCCTTCAGTCGTTTGAGAGGAGCGATCTAGCCGAGGATGTCCAAGAACAAAAAGTGCCCGAAGCAGATCCCTATCTCGAACTCGTGACCGTTCTGGAGGGCAACAATCCGCTGATGATCGCCTCGGCCAAGAGTGTGTTGAAGAAGGCAGGAATACCGTTCTATGTATACGGGGAGGAGCTTGGCCTGCGTTACGGACCGGTCGGTTCATTCCTCCATCCATGGTGCCGGATTCAGGTGGCAACCGATCGCCTGGCGCGCGCTCAAGAGCTTGTCAAGCCGTTCGAGTGCGGCAAGGCCGACGAAGTTGGACCCGAGGAGAGACCCGAGTCCGAACCGTAAGATATCGTTCGTAGTGGTTCCGCAGCCGGTCAGCTACGTCGCCCAGATGCGACTACCGGAGGAAACATAAACTCCATGAACCCAGGGACAGGCACCACGTTTCTGCCTTGACAAGAGGGGGCCTTCGTGAGTGGTGCGGATGAGAGGACTTGAACCTCCACTCTCTTGCGAGAACATGGACCTGAACCATGCGCGTCTGCCAGTTCCGCCACATCCGCACGGATGCGATGAGTCTGTATCTATTCTCGCGAAGCCGAAGCGCGGAGTCAAATCGCCGCGGGCTCGACAGTGGAAACCTCCAGCCAGCCCTCCTGCGGCGCGGCGTCCACCGGCAAGCCTGATTGCCACACGGATACATCCAGCCCCAGTGCTCCGCCCGGCTCCACCCCTATTGCCGCAAGAGCCACGCGCACCTCGAGCACAGTGTGGAAGACCGCTTCCACGGGGGCCGGAACCGCGGCGCCGCCCAGGTGCGCCTCAGCGATCGGAGCGGCGGACTCGTCCAACCTGATCCGGAGGCGGCTTGACGTGCCGCCCTCCCGCCGGGGTTGGATGTTCACGCGCGCTTCGAGGTCGCGGGCCTGGCTGAGAACGCCGGCATCGACATCCAATCTCAAGAAAAGATTCGCGCCATCGGAACCGTAGTAAAGCTCGCGGATCACGAACTTCTTGCCGTGCATGGCGCCCGAACGCACATCGGCGCGATACATTCCCGCACCCATCCACTCGAAATACGAAGTCACTTCGCCGTCGATGCGCGGCCGGATGCGCGAGGAGGGCGGCACGCGCAAGTCCTTGATTTCGACGCGCAGGATGGGACGCGACAGTTCCTCGGGCGGAACCAGGTTGAGCGCCCGGTAGACGTTGGCCAGATGCTCGCGGAACAGGCGATCGAACTCCGGGCGATTGGCCGAACCGTGCTCGGGGCCGTACCACCAGCACCAATCGCTGCCTTCGGCGATCATCAGTTCCTCAAAGGCCAGGTGCCGCGCCTCTTCGGAAATGGCCGCCGGGCCCTGCCGATTTACGGCCTGTTCGTAAGTCTGGCGCGTGCGCAGCAGGTAGTCCCAGGCGCGGTTGTCCTCCTCGGCGCCGATCCAGATATCGAAGTTCGCGTTGATCCAGGAGCCGGGGAAGATGCCCTTCAACGGCTGCGGCTCCACCTGTGAGAGCGCTTCCGATACCGTCAGGGCCTTCATCTCCGGAGCGCGCGAGATCATGCCGTAGAGCTCGCGCAGGAACGGGCGGCCGTTGCGGTCGTAATATTCCCAGGCGTTCTCACCGTCCAGGATCACGGGTACCAGCGCGTCCCGGCCGGCCGCGAGAATGGGGCGGCAATTTTCACGGATGCGCGCCAGGAAGTGGCTGGCCGCGTCATGAGCGCTCATCCGGGCGTAGACGAACCCGATCAGGTCGCTCAGGAAATGATCCCGGAAGATCATGCGCAGTTCGCGGCTGCCCTGGCGCCAGGCGTATGGCCGGTAGGTCAGTTCGGGACCCGCGGTCTGGCCCAATGTACGCGCCAGCACCCCGTTGTCGGTAGCCGCCCAACGGAAGCCCACGTCGGCGGCAATGCCCAGCGCCTCGTCCGAGACGGAGCCTTCGCTCGGCCAGAGGCCTTCAGGGCAAGCGCCGAACTGTTCCCGCATATACTGGCAGGCGCGCTCCAACTGGGCGAGCGCATCCTCGGGATAACGGAAGCGGCCGGGCAACGGGACGTTGGGATGCGAAACGCGCGCGATGTCGGAATCGCACAGGAGCGGCAGGATCGGATGGTAGTAAGGCGTGGTGGAAATCTCGATTTGCCCGCTGGCGGCGAATTCACGATACACGGGCAGCACCTTGCCAAGAATCTCAAGCTGCTTGCGTCCGGTCAGGGCCTGATCGGCGGCCGAATAATCGCGTCCCCGGTCGACGAGCGCGCACACTTCGGGATCGCTCTCCAGAAACTCTTCGTCGAACCAGGCCAACTGCGAGAGAACCTGCAAGTCGCGGAAAGCCTGCTGATCGAAGAAGCGGCGGGCGCGATCCGGGTTGTGGTCGGCCGCCGTCCAGGCGTTGTGCAGTTCGGCGTAGCGCGGGTAGCGATGGATGAGGCACTCGACGTTGGCCTGGAAGAAATACCGCAGGATGAAGTCCTGCTGCTCTCGGGTGAGGTTCTCGGTGGGTTCGAGCGCGCACTTCAGGAACGGGTCGGCGGCGCTGCCGGAGGCGTACTCCGCCACCTGCATCATCATCGACGGCACCAGGTTGAAGGTCTGGTGAATGTCCGGGAAGTCCTTCAGGACATGGACCATCCCATAGTAGTCCTTCAGCGCGTGGAGACGGGTCCACGGGAGACGGTATTCACCCGACAGCAGGTCCTTGTAAAAGGGCTGGTGCATGTGCCAGACGAAACAAAGCAGAATGCGAGACATGATATTTCAGCGAGAAAAATAACTGCGCGAGGGCGGCGGCGGTGTGCGGGACCCTTTCACGGCCGCCCACAGAATGGCATTTAGTTCGTCGTCGTCGATTTGATCGGCGTCCTCGAAACTCAGGCGCAGCGAGCGCGACGCAGTGGGCGAGGCGGCGGGATTGCGCTGGTCAAGGGCGATGCGCGGCTTCTCGGCGATGTACGGCCGCGCGTCCGGCACCGGCTGGAACGAGTGGAACATGGGGCGCGCGGCAGCATCGAAGTGCGTCATGGGACGCAGGCCGAGGATCAGCTCCATGGTGCGCAGCACGGAGACGGTGTTGTACATGGTGCTGTCGACGCTGTGCCGCTTCACGTAAGGCGAAATAATGAACGCAAGCGAGCGGTGCGAGTCGACGTGGTCGGCGCCGTTTTGAGCGTCATCCTCCAGCACGAAAATGGCGGTAGTGGGCCAGAACTTACTTTTGGAGACCGCTTCGACGATCATGCCGAGGGCGTAGTCGTTATCGGCGAAAGACGACAGTGGCGCGATGCGGCCCGGCGCGGTTCCCGACGTATGATCGTTGCCCAGGCGCATGGTGATGAACTGCGGCATCTTTCCGGACGCTTCGAATTTCGCCAGGTCGCTCAGAAACACCTTGGCACGTTCGACGTCGGGGTAGCTGAGATCGAAGGCGCGATAGTGCAGGTTCGTGACCGGAGCAAGGACGGAATCGCGAACGCCGCTAGCCTGGACTCCGCTCAGTTCGCCGCGGGGCAGGTTGTTCACCGAGTAGCCGTAGTTCCGCATGGACAGGCCAGCGGCGAGGACGTTGGTCCAGATGTAGCCCGCCGGGGGCGAATTGGCCGGTTCCTGGCCTTCGTAATCGTAGTGGCGGCGGCGCGCGCCATAACTATTGGGCCACATCTTCTGCACGTAGTCCGGAGCGATGGCGGCGGTTGACCAGTTGTGACCGTCGGCGCTCACGTCCGAATTCACATAGAAGTTGTCGAGCAGCACGAACTCGCGCGCGAGCTTGTGGTGGTTGGGGCTGACCTGTTCGCCGAACAGCACGAGCGACGGGTCGCCGTTGCCTTCCTTCATGTCTCCGAAGACCTGGTCGTAAGTGCGGTTCTCTTTAACGATGTAGATGACGTGCTCGATGGGCGAGGGATCACCCGGGCGCGTGGGCACGGGATTCCCGGCAGGCACGCCGGCATCGAACAGGAGGGTGTCGCGGTAGCGCGAGCAGGACATGACGGTCTTTGTGTGAGCGTCTAGCTGCTGGGTGTCGAAAGGCTCCACCAAGGATACCGTGCCGGTCTGGATGCGCCCGACGTACTGCACCGCCGAAAGGCCCTGGTGGGCCGGCGCGGCCTTCTTCGAAGGGTTCGGGCCCTGGGGATTGGGATAGCTGCGCAAACCTCGTCCGTTGAGTACGGCCAGCTTCCCGTCGGGGAGCGACTGAACGGCGGTGGGGTACCAGCCTGTGGGGACGAAGCCGAGAACGCGGCTGCGCTCCTCGGTGAGATCCACGACGGCGACGGCGTTGGCGTCCGAGCAGACCACGAAGAGGCGGTCCTCGACCTTGCTCAGCGCGAGCGCGGAGGGCGTCATGCCGGCGGGCTCGCGCGGTTCGAGCGATACGTTGACGTTCTCGATGACGCGGAGTTCGCCGGATTCGCTCACTCCGATTACCCGCACCCCGTTGGTGTTCGCCACGGACACGAACAAACGCGCGATGTACGTGTAACCGCCGGGCTCCTCGGGCGCTTCCGGCTTCTTCGCCGACCACACCATGTCGGTCGGGTGCGGCCCGACGCGCACCGTGGATAGGATGTCGCCGTTGGAGGTCTGATGATGCGCTACCGATCCGCCGCTCCAACTGGAGACGAAGAAGGACTTGCCGTCCGGGTTGAAGAGGATGCGATAGGGACGGCGCAGCGTTTTCAAGCGCTCGATGACGCGGCCGGACTGCGGGTTGATGACCACGATGGTGTCCTTGTAGAGATCGGCGGCGTAAAGCAGGCGCCCATCAGGCGAAAAGACGACATCGCCGATGAAATCGTCGTGCTTGCGCGTCTTTTCATCCGCGACAACGAACGTCCGCGCGGGAATCAGCGTTCCGTTCTCCCACGCGAATTCGAAGACCGAGGCGCGGCTACCGCCGCCTACATAGACATGCTTCCCGTCGGGGGAGAAGGTGAGTCCCAACCAGCCGTCGGCCAGCGGGACTCTCGAAAGTTCGCGGCCCTCGGCGGTGTCAAGAACGCTGATCGACGGTGGCATGTATCCGCCGTTGAGCACAAGCAACTGGCGTCCGCCGGGTGCCAGCGCCGAGGACATGGGAAATGTCCCCACGGGAATCTGTTTCCCGGCAGGTCGTACGCGCCAGCCACTGTTCAATAGGAAACTGCCATCCGGCTGGAATCCGATCTGCTCACGCGGCGGAGCTTGCGAACAGAGAACGGCAGCGAGCGCGGCGAGCGCAGCGATGAGAACATGTTTCATTCGGAAAACCTCTGTGCAATGGGAAACCGGCGGCCCATCCCGAAAGCCTTGGTGGTCACCTTCAATCCGGGCGCGGCCTGCTGCCGTTTGTATTCGTTGCGGTCCACTTTATTGACGATGTCGCGCACCAGTTCGACGGGCAGGTTCTGCTCGGTGGCGATGCGCGGCAACGGCTCATACTCTTCGACGCAAGCGTGCAGGATGCGGTCGAGAACCTCGTAGACCGGCAGCGAATCGCTGTCCTTTTGATTAGGGCGCAGTTCGGCTGACGGGGCCTTCGTGAAGACGCTTTCGGGGATGGATCCGGGGTGCCGGCGGTTGGCCACGCGCGACAGGTCGTAGACCAGCGTCTTGGGGACGTCGCTGATGACGGCGAGACCTCCGCACATGTCGCCGTAAAGCGTGCAGTAGCCCACGGCGAGTTCGCTCTTGTTGCCCGTAGTGAGCACCAGGGCGTGCCACTTATTGGAGAGCGCCATCAGCGTCACGCCGCGCAAACGCGCTTGCAGGTTCTCCTCCGTGACATCCTTCGGCGCGCCGGTAAACAACGGGGCCAGCACTTCCAGGAACTTCTCATAGACCGGCGTGATGGAGACGACTTCAAAGCGGATGCCCAGGCCTTCGGCGAGCGAGCGCGCGTCCGTCATGCTGTGATCCGAGGAATACGGCCCCGGCATGGCGACGCCGGTCACGTTCTCTCGCCCGACGGCATCGACGGCGATCGCGGCGGTGAGTGAAGAATCAATGCCGCCGCTCAAGCCGATGAGCACGCGCTGGAAGCCGCACTTGCGGATGTAGTCCCGCGTGCCGCTAGCCAGCGCTTCGTAAACGGCCTCGGTTTCATCCGCCAGGTCCTCGTGCAGGTCGCCCTGGCCGGTTTCCGTATCGACGAAGACCAGGTCTTCGGCAAAGGATCGCGCGGAAGCGATCACGCGCGCACCGGCATCCAAGGCGAAGCTCGAACCGTCGAACACCAGTTGATCGTTGCCGCCTACCTGGTTGACATAGACCACGGGCACGCCGTATTTCCGTGCCGTCGCGGCGAAAACTTCGCGGCGCAATTCGCGCTTGCCCATGTGGTAGGGCGAGGCGTTGATGCTGATCAGGATCTTCGCGCCGGCCGCGGCCAACTCCTCGACAGGATCTCGCCGGTACAGGCGGCGCTCCCAGAACTGTTTGTCGTTCCAGGCGTCTTCGCAGATGGTCAGGGCCACGCGTTGCCCCGCCAATTCGACGATGGACTGGCGCTCGGCGGGCAGGAAATATCGCGCTTCGTCGAACACGTCGTAGGTCGGCAGCAGCATCTTATGCTGCGTGAAAAGTGTCCGGCCGCTGCGCAGAACCACGGCGCAATTGACCACGCTCTTGCCGGACGCCGTCGGAGAGGGGGCAATGGCCCCGGTGACGATGGTGATGTCGAGCGCGGAGGTTTCCTCCGCCAGCCGCTTCAACTCGATCCCGGCGCGCTCGACGAAGCTGGGCTTCTCCAGCAGGTCGCGCGGAGGGTAGCCAGTGAGCGACAGCTCGGGAAACACCACGATTTCGGCACCGCCCGCAACGGCGCGGCCGGTATAGCGGACCATCAGGTCCACATTGCCCGATAGGTCGCCGACAGTCGTATTGATCTGCCCCAGTGCGATCCGCATGAAACTACTATTCTACCCGGAGCTCCGCACGGGCCAAGGTCCACATACAATAGGATGGCGCGGGGAGGAGCCATGGATTTTACGATCAATCGCCGCCGCTGGCTGCAGGCGGCGGCATCGGCGGGGGCGGCGCCCCTGCTGCGAGGCGAAACGTGCGGGATCTCGAACGAGCATTTCGCCGTCACGGTAGACAAAACCACGGGCGTGTTGACGGGGCTGCTGGTCAAGCGCAACGGCGCGGAACTGGTAAGCGAAAAACGCCTGGCGTCCAACTTCCGGCTGTGCGTGCCGCTGCCGGACTACCTTTGCAATTACGTGGACGGCGGGAAGCAGCAGGCCCGGCGCGTCGCGGCCACGGCGGATCGCCTGGATGTCGAGTTCTCTGGTCTGCGCGCGGTGAAGGGCGACGTGCCGGTCGACCTCTCGTACTCCGTGCGGCTTGACGGCGACACGGTGCGTTTCCGCGCGCGCCTCACCAATCGCGGTCCGCATCCGGTGTCGGAATTCTGGTTCCCGCGTATCGGCGGCTGGACCGGTTTCGGCGGACGTGCCGCGAAACTCGCCCGGCCGAACTACATTTCCTGCCGGCACGAAGTGGCCCTGTTCGAGCGCTTTCCCAGCGAGCGCGGCTTTGGCGCGGAGGCTGCCGAATACACCGCCGACTACCCGGGCATGGTCATGCCCTGGTGGGACTTGTACGACGAAGCGTCGAAGACCGGCCTCTATCTCGGCTATCACGACCGGACGTTCCGCTACTCGACCTGGCACGCTTTCCTCCACCCGGACGTGAGCGGCCTGCCCGATGCGAACTGGCTGACCCCGGCGGAGGCGGCGGGCGCGCCCATCGGCATTGTGTTCTCCCACGTGCGTTACCCGTTCATCGCGTCCGGCGAAACGTATGAAGCCGGAGAGTTCATCCTGCGCGCGCACGAGGGGGACTGGCACCAGGGATCGCTGTTTTATCGCGAATGGTTCCTGAGGAACTTCCCCTTCGATAAGTCGCGCAGCTGGTTGCGCAAGCAGAGCGCGTGGTTTTCGTCGATCGTGTACCAACCGGAAGACCGCATCGTGGCGGACTTTGCTACTTACGACAAGTGGTGCCGGGACGCCGAGCAATACGGGATACGCTGCCACGAGCTGATCGGCTGGCATCGCGGCGGACTGGAGCGCAACTATCCGGAGTACGTTCCGGAGGAGAAACTGGGCGGACGGCCGGGGTTCCGGAAGACCCTGAAGTCAATCCGGGCGCGCGGTTCCCGGTGCCTGGCGTTTGTGAACTACAACATCGTGGACGGCGCGAGCGAGCACGCCAAAGGGGCGTTACAACCGTACATACACCAGGACCAGTTCGGCCAGACGCCCAATTGGATGGCCTGGGGCGAGAGCACGCTCCTCGCGCGCAAAGGTCAGAGCGTGCGGCGGCACCTGCTCACATCCGTGGTGCCGCCCATCGAAAAGCTGCTGGAGGGCCACTTCGTCAACATCGCGAAGGATGGGGCCGACGGATTGCAAATCGACAAAGTGGTGGCCTGCACGAGGTTGGATTTCAATCCGCACAACACGCGCAAACCCGACGAGGCGATGTGCGAAGGGCTGGTGCAGGCCATTGCGCGGGCCCTGGCCAGGTGCCGGACCATCAATCCGGATTTTCAGCTCGCCAGCGAAGCGCACGCGGACCGCTTCATCCCGTATGTGGACGTCTACTACCGTGCAGCCGATAAGGGTGGCATTTCGCCGTTGCGCTACGTGTTTCCGGAGTGGACATCCGCGTTGCACGTGACCATGCCGCGCGACTTCCTCGCTGTCAACATGGCGGTGGTTACCGGCGCGGTCATCTGCGTCGAGCCGGAACTCTATCAGAACTCGCTCGCCGCTCCGCAATACCGCGAGTTGGCCGCCTACATACGGGAGGTGGGGAGAATCCGCAGTCAGTTCGCCGATGTCATCTTCCTGGGCGATTTTTTCGACGATCAACTGGCCGCAGTGAACGAGGCCGGGCTCGCCCACTCCGCCGACCTGCGCTTCGCTGTACACGGCGACCGCAAGACCAGGCGAAGAGCGATTGTAGTGACGAACCGCAGCCGGCAGGCGCGGAGCTACCGATGGCGGTGGCTGACCGTGGGCAGCCCACGCCTAACGCTGCACGAGCCTTTCCGCACACCGCGGGAAGTGGCTGCGGGACAAGACATCGAGCTGGGGCCCATCGGGCTGCACATCCTGGTGGAAGCTTAGCGGGCGCAGTGGGCCAGGAAACGGCCCAGGCGCTCCATGGCCTCTTCCAGGATGGAACGGTCGGCGGCGTAGCAGATCCGCACGCTGCCTTCACCGCCTTCGCCGAATGCCACGCCGGGCGCCAGTCCCACGCGCGTTTCCATCAGCAGGCGTCGGCAGAACTCGAAGGAGTCGCGCACGCCCTCGATGCGCGGGAACAGGTAGAATGCGCCGTCGGGCGCCGGCGTCGTCACGCCAGGCATGCCGCAAAGTGCGTCGAGGCACAGGTCGCGGTTCTCCTTCAGGCGTTCCACCATGCGCCCGATTTCCTGCTCGCCGTGCTCCAGCGCGGTTTCGGCGGCCTTCTGCGCGAAGCTCGGCGCGTGGCTGACAATGAACTCGTTCAACTGGGTGGCTTTCGCGGCCAGGTCCCGGCGCGCTATCAGGTAGCCGACGCGCCATCCGGTCATGCAGTAAGCCTTGGAAAACGACTGCACCACAATCACCGCGTCCTCGCGCGTGGCCAGCCGCAGGATGGACGGAACCGGCTCGCCGGGCCGCTCCGGCACGTAGTAGAGACGGTCATAGACCTCGTCGGCGAGGAGCCACAGGTCGTGCTTGCGTGCGAATGCCAGCAGGCGCTGCTGATCTTCCACCGTCGCTACCCAGCCAAGCGGATTGGAAGGCGAGGTGTAAACGAGCAGGCGCGTGCGGGGGGTGACGGCGGCTTCGAGCGCATCGAAGTCGATCGTGTAGCGATCACCGTGAAGCGGCTGCGGCACGTGGCGCGGCACGGCGTTCGACATCTCGACGATGGAACTCCCGTTGGGCCACGCCGGCGTCAGGATGAGCGCTTCGTCACCCGGATCGAGGGTTGTGCGAATGCCCACGCAGAGGGCCTGGACACCGCTGGCCGTGACCACGACCTCGCTCGCCGGATCGAGCGTTACGCCGTGGAGGCGCTGGTAGTGACGCACGATCGCGTGACGCAGCGAGACCAGGCCTGCGTTTTCGGTGTAAAACGTGTAGCCGGCATCGAGAGCTTCCACGGCCGCGCGCTTGATGTAGTCCGGCGTAGGCAGGTTGGACTCCCCAAAGTACAGCCGCAGCACACGTCCCTCGTGCGAACGCGCGGCGCTATCCATCAGCATGGCGATGTCCGACAGTTCGCGGACTCCGGATTGCGGCACGCGCATCGCGGATTCGGCCACTCTGGCGCTCATATCGGATTCATTATCGCGCTTGACGCCGGCCGGGGAGGATCCGGGTTCGGATTCATACGCGCCAAGGGTGCGGCAGGCTCTTTAGGCCCGCAGGCACAGTCCGGACCAAATTGCAATCGCCCATCAAAGTAGATAGACTCAAAAACGGAAGCCCGAGTAGGGAATTCATCCGAGATCGAGATCCTGAGAGAGAGGGTGTACTTTATATGTCTGAATCGCCAGTTGTGACCCGCCGCGATGCAGTAAAGCTGGCGGGGGCTGCGACCGCCGTCGCTGCTGTTTCCCGAATGGCGGCGCCGGGCATCCTGAAGGTCAGGGCCGCGAATAGCCAAGTCAACTACGCCTTCATCGGAGCCGGCAGCCGCGGCACCTACCTGTTGAAGCACCTCAGCAAGATCGATGCGGGCCGCTGTGTCGCGCTTTGCGATATTTACGAACCGAACCTGAAGAAAGCCGCCGAAACGGTCGGCTACAAGACAGCCACCTATAAGGACTATCGGGAACTGTTGGCTCGGCGGGATGTGGATGCTATTTACGTAGCCACGCCATTGTATGCGCACTTCCCGGTAACGCGCGACGTACTGCTGGCCGGCAAGCACGTCTTCTGCGAGAAGAGCCTGGTGTTCAAGCCGGAAGAGATTCACGCCCTGCGTGCGCTGCACCAGCAGCACCCGGGGCAAGTCATTCAGACCGGTCTGCAACGGCGTTACAGCAGCTTCTATCGCGTCGCCAAGCAGATGGTGGACAAGGGCATGCTCGGCAACGTGACTCACGTGCGGGCACAGTGGCACCGCAATGGCGCGGGCCGGCGGCCGGTCAAGGATCCGTCCTTGGAGCGGCAGATCAACTGGCGCTTCTATCGCGAGTACTCCGGCGGCCTGACCGCTGAACTCGCCTCGCACCAGATCGACGTCGCGGACTGGATGTTCGGCATGGCGCCGGAGTTCGTTTGCGGCATCGGCGGCATCGACACCTTCAAAGATGGGCGTGACACTTACGACAACGTTCAACTTCTCTACAAGTATCCCAGGGGCCAGAAGCTCATCTACAGCTCGATCTCAACCAACGCTCACCTGGACTTCAGCGAGACAATCATGGGCACCGGCGGGACCATCATCATCACCGTCGGCGATGATAACAATCCCGCCAACGGCATGTGGTTCCGCGAACCGAACGCTCCCAAGGTGCAGGCGGCCGGCAAGTCGAAGGAGAACTGGACGGCCGGCGCCACAGTGTCCTCTTCGACCGTACAGAAGGGCTTCCCGCTGTTGCTGCCGCAGGACGTGCAGGATCCCAACGATTCGTTCCTGCGCCGCGAAATGAAGTTCGCGCGCCGCTGGCTTTACAGCAAAGGCGTGATGGTGCCCGAAGAGCCCCGCAATCCGGTCGACATCGAACTGGAAAGCTTCCTGCACTGCTGCCGCAACGGGCAGCGGCCCGCGGCGGACATCGAAGTGGGGCTGATGGATTCCACGGGTGTGATCCTCTCCAACCTGGCCATGGATGAAGGCCGGCGTGTGTACTACGGCGAAATCGAAAAGATGGGGCGCGGAACTCAACCCAAGCCCAAGGCGAAGCGAGCCTGAACCTTACGGGGCCGCCTCATTGGCGGCCCCTTTTTCATATCTCCAGCTTTCCTTTGTAGTAAAGTTCCCGAACCTTGAATTGCGCTTCCCGATAGGGCGGTACTGCGCCCGGCACATAGACCTCGAAGACGATCTCTTTGTCGGAATCCCTCACCACGCGCGGGAAAATGAGCCGCAGGTACGCGTCTCCCGAAGAGGGCGGGAAGTGTCCTGTCATCTTATACTTCCTGCGGCCCACCTTCATGACGCACTCCTTTTCCATCATCCTGGTTTCGTCTCCGTTCGACATGGCCTCGGCCGTTGTGCCTGAAATCGCGATCACAACGTGCTTCGGTGCTTCGTAGCGAAGGAATTCGCGGTAGTCCTCGTCAATGCCGAGCGGAGCGCCGGCCCGCTTCGGGCTCCGGAGCCGCTTCTGTTCCTCGGCGTCGCGCATCGGCCTGGCCGTGGCCAGCAGGACGCGCACCGGGCTCGCGCCGCCCACGCGGTTGTCGTAAACGGTCGTCTGCGCCCAAGGGGAGTCGCTCAACAAGCGCGCCAGTTCCTCGTGCGTCCATTCAGCGGGCGGCTTCGACTCCCAAAACGGTGCGGAGAACCACAGTAGGGCCAGCCAGGGCAGGTGCATAACGGATTCAATTCGATTATGCTACTAATCCTGACGCCATGACTGAAACGACTTTCCGTAACCGTCGCGCTGTCGCCATCGAGAATTCCGGCATGCGCGTAATCGTCCTTGCCGAGGGCGGGCACATCGCCGAGATCCTCGACAAGGCGAGCGGGGTGAGCCCGCTGTGGACTCCGCCCTGGCCCTCTATCGAACCTTCCACCTACTCTCCGGCTCTCCATCCCGGCTATGGAGCCGATTCGGAGAGCAAGCTGCTCGCCGGTATCATGGGGCACAACCTGGCCCTGGACTTGTTCGGCGGACCTTCACTCGAAGAAGCCGCCGCAGGTATGACGGTACACGGGGAAAGCTCGGTAGCCGCCTACGACATTGCCGTGGACGGCATCGAGATGACCTGCCGCGCGAGCATGCCCATCGCCGGCCTTAAGTTCGAACGCCGCATCCGGCTTTCGCCCGCCGGCTGCGTTGCCCAGATACAGGAGAGCGTCGAGAACGTGACCGCCCAGGACAAGCCGATCGCCTGGACGCAACATGTCACGCTGGGGCCGCCGTTCCTGGAGAAGGGCGCCACGCAGTTCCGCGCCACCTGCACGCGCTCGAAAGTGACCGAGACGGATTTCAGCGACGGCAAGGGCTACATGAAGATCGGCGCCGAGTTCGACTGGCCGTTCGTGCCGCGTCGCGACGGCGGGGTCACGGACATGCGCGTCTTTACCGACTCGACCGTTTCCGGCGAGTTCAGCTCGCACCTGATGGACCCCTCGCGCGAACAGGCGTACTTCATGGCCTGGCAGCCTTCCAGTAAGGTCCTGTTCGGCTACGTCTGGAAGCAGAGCGACTTCCCGTGGATGGGGATCTGGGAAGAGAACTACTGCCGCCAGAATCCGCCATGGAACGGCGTGTCGCTGACGCGCGGGATGGAGTTCGGCGCTTCGCCGGTCCCGGAATCGCGGCGCGAGATGATCGACCGCGGCAAGATGTTCGGCGTACCGGGCTACCGTTGGATCACGGCCAAGGGCCGCCTGCAGGCAAACTACTGCGCTTTCGTAACCACGGCTCCCAAGATTCCGGAAGATATTCTGTGGAGTGGTGAATCTATCAAGTGTAGTTAGGCGGTTTGGGAGGACGTGAACCATGCCGTTCGGCGGCAAGCTCGCTCGATATGTGTGTCTCCTGTCGCTCATAGCAGCCATGGATCTTGATTCCCAGACCAGCCGGCAAACCATGCGCCCCGTGGTGCGCGGCACGCATTACGCCGTGTCCAGCATGAAGCCGGAGGCGAGCCAGGCCGCCGAACGCATCCTGCGCGCGGGAGGCAATGCCTTCGACGCGATCGTCGCCGGCCAGGCCGTCCTCGGCATCACCGACGCCATCGATATCGCCGAAAACGGTTTCCCCATCAATGACAGGCTGGCGCGCGCCCTGGCGAACACGAAGCAACTGCGCAAGTACCCGTCCACGATGAAAGCGTTTTGCCCGGGCGAGATCTGGAAGAATCCCCAGCTCGCACGCACGCTGCGCCGGTTGGTGGAAGCCGATCGGGCAAATGCGAGCCGGGGCCGTCACGAGGCCCTTCGGGCGGCACGCGATCGTTCTTACAAGGGCGACATCGCGCGCGAAATGGCCGAATTCTCCGAGAACAACGACGGCCTGTTCCTCTACGAAGATTTCGCGTCGTACACCGCCAAGCTGGAAAAGCCCGTGTCGATCGACTACCGCGGCTACCGCAGCGCGGCTTACATACACACCTCCGCCGAGGCGATCAAGCTGGCAATGGCGGATCGCGACAAGTACCTCGGCGATACGGATTTCGTCAAGGTGCCTTGGGAAGGGCTGCTTTCGAAAGAATACGCCGCCGAGCGCCGCAAGCTGATCGATCCGAAGAAGGCCTCGCGAGAGCTGCGTGCCGGCGTGGAGACGCTCGAACGCCCGTTGGACTACAAGCTCGCCGGCAAGGGCGATCATGAAGGCGATACGAGTTACATCGCCGTGATAGACAAGGCGCGCAACGCGGTCTCCCTGACACCCAGCCTGCATACCGCCTTCGGAACCAAAGTTGTGATGGGCGAGCTGGGCTTCTCGCTGAACTGCCGCGGCGACTATTACTCGCTCATGCCCGGTAAGCGCCGATCCGCGCGTGGACGCCTACGCCTTGGCCTGGTAGAGCGGCTGCGTCAGTCGATGACGGCGCTGTTGGCGATGGTCTGAAACGCCGTCTGCTCTGCGCCCGTGCCGCCGCCAAAACGCTGGATCAGGAACACACCGACCAGGTCCTTCTTCGGGTCGATCCACCCGTACGTGCCGAACGCACCGCCGTGGCCGAAGCTGCCAGGCGAGGTGAGCGTCAGTTGCGAGCCAGGGCCCTGAGTCACGGCCCAACCCAGGCCGTAAGACGGCTTCAGGTCGCCCGTGTGCACGGTGGTCATCGACTCCACCGAGGCTTTCGACAGCAGCCGGAAGCCCTTGTACGTGCCGCCGTTCAGCATCGTCTGATAGAGCACCGCCAGATCCGAGGCCGTGGAGTACAGGCCGCCCTCGGGCATCGAGTATTTCGCGCCCTTGCGGTAAATCCAGGGGTCGCCGGCAAGCGTCTCCACCGTCGCCGGCTTCAGCTTCCCGCCTTCCAATTTGTAGAGCATGGCGATGCGCGGTTTCTTGTCTTCGGACGGGAAGATGAACGTATCTTTCATTCCCAAAGGCTTGAAGATGCGTGCCTCCAGGAATTTCTCGTACGGCATGCCCGAGATGACCTCGATGATCCGGCCCAGCGTGGCGATGCCGGTATTGCTGTAAGACCATTTCTTGCCCGGGTCGAACTCCAGCGGCTGCTGCGAATAGACGAGCACGGCGTCGGCCAGACTCCGGTCCAGCTTGAACAACAGTTCTTTCATCCCTTCCGGCGGCACGCCGGTCATTCCGGAGGTGTGCGTCAGAAGGTCCCGGACAGTGATCGGGCGCGACGGCCGCTTGAGAATGCGCGTCTTGTCGTCCGGCTTGCTGTCGATCACCCACTGGCCGCGGAACTCAGGCAGGTGCCTTTCGACCGGGTCGTTCAACCCGAGCCGCCCTTCTTCAACCAACAGCATGATGCCGATGGCAGTGACCGGCTTGGTCATGGACATGATCTGGAAGATCGAATCCGTCCGCATGGGAATCTTCTTCTCGATGTCCTGATACCCCGTGGCTTCCAAACTGGCCACCGTGCCGTGGCGCGCCACCAGGGTCACGGTTCCCGCCACGCTGCCCTGTTCGACGAACTGCTTCATGCGGGCCGGGATCCGTGCCAACCGCTCCGGATCCATGCCCGCCGGCGGCGCCGCCCACAACTGCAGCGCCAAAAGCGCAACCGCTAGCATCGCTTTTCTCATGTATGGTTCACTCCCGTTTCAGGCCGAGCTTACCGGCCAGTTCCACGAGCACCCGGTCCACTTGCCGGCGGCGCTCGTTCTCCGTACCTTTGAATTCGCTGAACTCTCTTCTGATGCGGTCCCGTTCCTCGGCCGGCAAACCCAGCCTCACGGCTTCGTTCAATAGCCACATAAGGAAAACCGCGCGCGGCCGCGCCAGGATGTCGTTGTTAGGCTCGTAGGGAATAGCGGCGGCAAATTCGTTCAACTGCCACCGCATCCATTCCAGATAACGCTGCGAAGCCGCCTTACGTTCCTCGGGCCACGCGCTTTGCGGAGTATTCTCGCGCTCGACGGCCGGGCGCATGACGAAGAAATCGCGCGCGCCTCCCCGGGCGTACCAGTAAGCCGTGCTCGAGTAGTCGCTAGCGAGATCGTTCTGCTCCTGCCCATGCTCGAATGTCACCAGGATGCGCCGGCGGAAGGGTATTGCATCTGCCAGGTGGAAGCTGAAAACGGCGTTGCCCGCGAAGCACTGCATCGGCTCGTCCACGCCGCCCACCAGAACGCCGGATACCGGAACCACGTTGCGCTCCTTCTTCGCTTTGTCCGCGCCCACGGCGCTGATGGCTTGGTGGAATCCCCACCCGTCGTTGAAGTACTCTTCGGTGCCGGTGCCGTGTATGGCGGGCGGCCACGGCTCGTCGTCGACGAAAATCATCGGGTCGCCCTCGCCCCACCACAGCGTGTGGCGGTTGTAGACGTTGAAGTTCATGCCCACGTAGCGGCCCTGGCCGTGCGCATCGAGCACGCGATAGTTGTATTCTCCGGTCGTATTTCGATAACCGAGGTCGACGGCGGTTGTCTGTTCGCGGCGCCACTTGGCGTGGAATAGTCCCACGTTGTCCGGCAGTCCCTCCGTGCGATGGAAGACCAGTTTCACGCGAGCGGTCACCGTACGATTCGCGCTTTCGTTCACCAGGCCGATGGATGCGCGCTTGCCGAAGGGCATCGGGAAGTTGCTGTACCAGCCGTCTGCGGTGAGCCCCATGGGCAGGCTCTTGAACGGCGTCAGGTTGTAGCTGTTGGCGAAGAAGTCGCCCACGGGAGCGTCCACACTGTCGCGCGGTTCGTCGTCCCAATGCATCTTCAGAAGCGTGGATCGGAGTAAAGGTGCGTCGCACGGGTCGAGCTTCAGATGGAACTCGTCGATCACTCCTGCGCCGTTGATCCGCGCCATCGCCACGCGCGTGAGCGCTTCGAGGTCGATGAGGGCGTTCGCCAGCCGGGCGAAATCATGCGTTTCGCCGCGCGCGGCCGCGACCACGGCCAGCGCCACCAGCATGAAGCGAAAGGGCATGATTCCGAATGGTATGAAGCCGCTATTCGGATTGCAAGTCCCGGAAATACTCCCAGGTCCTACGCAGGCCTTCCTCCAGCGGGACGCAAGGCTCCCAACCTAGAATGCGCTTGGCCTTGGTTATGTCGGGACGGCGGCGCTTGGGATCGTCCTCGGGCAGGGCTTTATGACGGATCGGGAGGTCGCTTCCAGCCACTTCTTGGACGGCCTGCGCGAATTGCAGGATCGTCATCTCCGCCGGGTTTCCCAGATTTACCGGGAAGCGCTCGTCGGAGAGCATCAGGCGGCAGAGCCCCTCCACGAGGTCGCTCACATAGCAGAAGCTGCGCGTCTGGCTGCCGTCGCCGAAAACCGTGAGCGGCGCCCCGCGCAAGGCCTGGTCGATGAAGGCGGGCACCACACGGCCGTCGTGAAGCTGCATGCGAGGGCCATAGGTATTGAAGATGCGCACGATGTTGGTGCGCACGCCGTGAACCCGATGGTAGGCCATGGTGAGCGCCTCGGCATAGCGCTTGCTCTCGTCGTAGCAGGACCGCGCGCCGACCGGATTCACGTTGCCCCAGTAGGATTCGGTCTGCGGATGCACCAGCGGATCGCCGTAACATTCCGAAGTCGAGGCGAGCAGGAAGCGCGCCTCGTGCCGCCGCGCCAACTCCAGCATGTTTCGCGTTCCGGCGGAGCCCACCTCCAGCGTTTCCAGGGGATGCGCCAGGTAGTCCTTGGGGCTGGCGAGGGATGCCAGGTGGAGAACCGCATCCACTTCAGCATCGGATTCAAACGGTTGCGTCACGTCGTACCGGATGAATCGGAAGCGCGGATTGTCCTCTGCCTGGGCGAGGTTGCGCGTGCAACCTGTGATGAGATTGTCGAGGCCAATGACGGAGTGCGCCTCGGCCAATAACCGCTCAACCAAATGAGAACCGATGAAACCGGCGGCACCCGATACGATGATCTTCAAATTTCCCTCCGCAGCGTCCTCTTATTCTATCGGATGCCGCGGGGGGAAACTCGCTACCACCACCTTGTTTGCGCACCTGCCGCTAACGGCCCCAACCTCTGGCGCCGCCGCCGAACAGTCCCTGCAGCCCACCGCGCAACTCGGCGAGCTTCTCCCTCTGCTCCGGCGTCAGCATGGCGTAAAACTTCGCCATCGACTTGATGCGGATCGCCGCCAGCCGGGTGTGCAAGTCTCCCTCTTTTGCGGCGAGGTTCTGAACCGTGTTGTCGTCTGCGTTCTTCTTGACGGCTTCCTGCACGGCCTCACGCTGGTCCTTGAGCTGCGGGGCGAGCGCCGCCACCTGGGTGCGGCCATCCTTGAAGATGGCCTGGGCCTGGGCCGTCTGGTCTTCGGTGAGATTCAGTTGCCTGGCAATGAACTGAAACCCTCTTCCGGCACGCTGGCCCTGCGCGGCATCGGCGTTGCGCCATGCGCGCCTTCCCGCCGGCGGCTGCGCGATAAGCAATCCGGCGCCCAGCGCGGTCGCGCCGATCAGTGTCATCCATCTGCGAGTCGACATCCTTGTGCCTCCTACAGACTTCAAACACCGCCCGCGGCCGAAAGTTGCGGCGCGGGACTACCGCGCCGGTTTGAGGATCTTCACGTCCCCGCTGAGGGTGAACATGTTGTCGGGCAAGTTCTGGTTGATGACCACGCTCTCCGAATAAATCTCATAGATCTTTTCCTGGTCGCGGAACCTTTGGATGGCGAACGGCCATTGGACTCCGCCGCCCACGTCGCGGTACTTCGAGAACAGCGTGACCTCCTCGAAGCGCTCCTTGGTCTTGGGGTCGCGCCGGACGAAACTCTGCCGGATGGGCAGCTTGGTGGATTGGTGGAAGTACACCGTGGTGGTGAGATTGTCGCCGTCGGTGATGTCCACCATGTCGACCGGCTGATTCTCGTATACATCCGAACCTTGCCACTCGAAGATCAACCCGGGTTCGCCCAGCCGCATGCGCAGGATGTAGAGCACGTTCCGGCGGGTGGTCTCCGTGAACCTGGCGACCACTTCTTCGGAGATCGGACGCGCCCCGCGGAAGCTCAGGTCGTACCCCTTCCCGTCCGCGAACAATACGCCGTACTCTTCTTTTTTGCCGAAATTCTGGCGCTCGCGTATACCGAAGAAACCGCGTTGCGGAGGCTCGGGCCGCGTCAGATAGCGCGTATAAATCGTGGCGCGGGAAAGGCCCGAGAGCTGTTCGCGATAGAACGAGTAAGCGCGGCCGGACTCGACCCGGTCGCGCATCTCCAGGTAGCGCTCACCGCCGAGGGCGGCAAGCGCGTCATCGATCACCTTCTTGCCTCGCTCCTGGCGGGTCTGGCCTGGAAGCGCCAGCACGGCGCAAAGCGCAAGAAACAACACACGTCTGATCATGGCCGTTTGCTCACATCGTCTGCCTTCAGGCCCGAGTTGAGGGTCCACTGCCGGATGGTCACTTCGGCGGCAACCCGTTCGCCCTGCCGGATCGTGATCTTGTGCGGCAGGCGCACGCCGCTCACTTCCTTCCAATCGCCGAAGACCTCGTCCACGGTGTTCGAAGGGCCCTTGACCTGCACGCTCTGGTAGGAAAGCTTCAACGGCATACCGGTTTTCGGGTCCACGCTCACGGTGGCGATTTCGCCTTTTTTATCGGAGATTTCGACGGCGCCGTCACCCGCCGCGTTCACCTTGCGGTCTGTGTTGCCGTCGCTTGTCAGCAACGTGAACAGGTTGCGGAAGACCTGTCCCTGGGCCTGTTTCAGCACCGGGCCTCCCAGCGGTATGCTGCCCTGCGGCGACACCAGCCAGCCCGTGCTGCCGTCGAAGTATATGGCCATCTTGCCGAACGGGAGTTCGTTCTCCTGGCGAATGTGCGACGGGGCGAGCCACCGCGTGGTCTGCTTGGCCTTCATTTTTGCGCCCCCGGCTCCGGAGAACTCAACGTCGGCCACCATGGTGCAGTCCTTTACGGCCGCCAGTTTGTCGGCTCCGCCCATGGCCTGCTGCGCCGCTTCCAACAGTTTCCGGCCGCGCTCCAGACTGGCCGGATCCTCCTTGGCGCGCTCCTGCTTGGGCTCGGGAATCTTCAGGTCGATGTTGCTCACAGGCAGGCCCAGTTCCGTGAGAGGCTTGCCGAATTCGGACGGCTTGCCCACCGCCACGATGGTGAACTCCGCAGGCTTCAGGTACTGCTTGGCCACGCGCAGCACATCTTGCTTAGTAACGGCGGCGACAGCCTTCTGATACTGGAAGATGAAGTCCTTCGGATAGCCGTAATACTCGTAGCGGATCATGCGCGACAGGGTCTTGTACGGCGTGTCGAAATTGAACACGAAGCTGTTGAGCGTGGTCTGCTTCGCGGTTTCGAGTTCCGCGTCGGTCACCGGCTCGGTGCGCATCTTGTCGATCTCGCCGCGCACGGCCTGTATGGCGTCAACGGTTGACAGGGACTTTGTACTTCCGCTCACGAAGAACGTGCCGGGGTGCGTGAAGTTGGCCGACCAACTCGCGCGGATGCTGTAGGCGTAACCGAGTTCGGTCCGGATCTTCTTCACGACGCGGCTCGAAAAACTACCGCCGAGGATGTAGGACATCACTTCCAGTGCCGGATAGTCCTTGTCGTCAAAGCGGCCACCCAGGTGACCCAGTTTGAAGAAGGTTTGCGTGACGTCGTCCTTGGCGGCCAGGAAGATGCCGGGCCGCGGCTGCTGGCGCACTTCCGGGAAGGGCGGTACCGCGGGCTGCTCGACGGTCCAGCCGGCGAACAACTGTTCGAGCTGCGTTTTCATCTCGTTCGTCGAGAAGTCCCCATAGACAGCCAGCATGGTGTTCTTCGGAAAGAAGTAACGCTTATGAAACGCGATGAGGTCTTCGCGCTGCACTTTGTTCACGTGCTCGTACTCGAGCCGCGCGCCGTACGGCGTATCCCGGCCGAAGATCGATTCCTCATATTCACGTGAGACGATATCGGGCGCGTCGTCGTTGCGCCTCGCGATGGAGCCCCTGAGAAACGTCTTGGCCAGGTCGAGCTTCTCCTGGCGGAACTCCGGAGCCGTCATGAGATCGCGGAACACCTTCATGACGTCGCCCGTGTTGTCCTTCAGGCAGAAGAACGAAACCTGCGCGCTGGTTTCGCCGATCTGGCTCTCCACCGACGCCGCCACGTTCTCCAGCCGTTCATCGATCTGGTCGCCGGTCTGCTCTTTCGTACCGCCCGTGCGCAGGACCGTACCGGTCAGTTCGGCGAGCCCGATCTTGTCCGGAGGATCGAACAGGTTGCCCGCGCGGATCAGCGCCATGCCGTTCACCGTTGGCAGCTCGTGGTTTTCGAGCAGATACACCTTCATGCCATTGGCCAAGGTGAACGAGGCGACCTCGGGGATCTTGATCTGGCCCAGGGGCGGATACTTCAAGTCCTTGTAGGAGGCCGCGGGCGCGGCCGGCGCGCGGCGAGCGGAAACGACTTTCTTCGGAGTGGGCCGCGGAGCGGTCGTGACCTGAGCGCCCAGAGTTGCGGCGGCCAGCAGTGGTAACAGGAATCTGAATTTCACTTCGCACCTCCCTGGGACGCCTGCTTCGGCGTGGTGGTATAAGCCACGGTTCGGTTTGCCTTGCCAAAGTACTCACGAGCCACGCGCTCGACATCCGCGCCGGTCACCTTGTTGATGTCGTCGATGGCGATGAACAGCTTGCGCCAATCGCCGTAAGCCACGTGGTACACAGCCAGTTGCATCGCCATACCGGGGTTGTTGTCGAGCTGTCGAACCAGCGACGCGCGCAGCTTCGTCTTGGCGCGAGCAAGAGAAATCGCGTCCACGGGTTCCTTCGCCAGCTTGTCGAGAATGGCGTAAGCGGCTTTTTCGTTCTCATCCACCGAGTGGCCGACTGCGGGCACCGAATACAGCATGAAGAGGTTGGGGTATTTCGAGCCGGGCATGTTCGGAACCGCTCCCGCCGCCAGGCTGATCTTCTTGTCGCGCACCAGGTCCTTGTAGAGCAGCCCCGTGCGGCCGCTGGCGAGAATGGTGGCCAGAATGTCCAGCACAGGATCGTCTGCATGGCGCGCATCCGGCCGCTTGTACCCAACCAGGAGGATTGGCTGGCTCGGCGATTCGATTTCGAGTCTCTTCTCGCCTTCCTGTTTGGGTTCGACCGTGCGGATCCTCGGCGGCATGGGGCGCGCCGGGAGCGAACCGTAGTATTTTTCCGCCAGACGGCGCATCTCCTTCGGGTCGACGTCGCCGGCGATGGCCACGGTCATGTTCCCGGGTACGTAGTACGTCTCAAAGAACGCCCTGGCGTCCGAGGCGCGAAGGTTTTCGATATCGGCGGCCCATCCGGCGATGAAGTTCTGATATGGATGCGCGGAGAAGGCCGTAGCGATCAGCGTCTCCTGCAACTTGCCCTGCGGACTCGATTCGATGCGCATCCGGCGCTCTTCGCGCACCACGTCGCGCTCCTTGTAGAACTCGCGGAAGACGACGTTGCGCAGCCAGTCCGATTGCATCAGGAACCACAACTCGGCGCGATTGGCGGGCAGGCTGTAATGGAACATCGTGAAGTCCACGGCTGTTCCGGCATTGAAACCCACGCCTCCGTTCTCCTCGATCACGCGAGGGTATGCGTTCTGATCGACGTAGGCGTTGGCTTTCCCGATGGCGACCTTGACTTGCGCCTGCAATCGCTCGATCGCATTCGCATCGGCGCGGAAGCCCTTGTTGCGCTCCGCCTCCAGTTGGTCGTAGAGGGTTTCCACTTCGGCCAGGGCGGCGCGCTCTTGTTCATAGTTCTTGCTGCCGACGCCAGGCGTGCCTTTTCCGATCATGTGCTCGAACATGTGCGCGACGCCGGTGCGGCCCTTGGGGTCGTCCACCGCGCCCGCATTGACATGCAGGTGGAAGGAGGCTACGGGGGCCGCGTGGCGCTCGAGAACGATGAAGTGCATGCCGTTGGCGAGCGTGAATTCGGTGATCTTCTTTTCGAAATCCGCCAGGCTCTGTGCCGCCAAAACCGCCGGTACAAATAGCAGCGCAAGCCTCAAGCGCTTTGTTGTCATGAGATTAGCTCTCTGTCTTTAGGGTTGGACGTACAGTCTCCATTTTAACCGCACTTTGGCACCCACCTGGGAGGACGACTCCTGTAGAATGGGGGTTTATCCGTATGCCGAGCCTTCGATTCTCCGCCGCCCTTCTGATCGCCGTTTCTCTCCCGCTCTTGACTGGCTGCAAGAAGTCGCCGCCGGCCAACGTCGCCGCCACCGTCAACAACCGGCCCATCACCTATTCCGACCTCGACCGCGAGTACCAGGCGCAGTTCGCCTCGCCCACCCCCGGCGAGAGTCCTGACCAGATCAACATCCAAAAGTTGGAAGTCCTGCGCGGCCTGGTCGACAACGAGATCATGCTCCAGCGGGCCGAGAAGCAAGGCCTGATGGCGACCGACGCCGATGTGGAGGCCAAGCTGAACCAGGTCAAGGCGCCATATACGCAGGAGGAATTCCAGCGTCAGCTCGATGCCCGCAAGATGACCATGCAGGACCTGAGGTCCAAGTTCCGCCGGGATCTGAGCGTCGAGAAGTTGTTCAACAAGGAGATCACCTCGCGCATCACCATCACCGACAAGGATGTCACGGACTTTTACAACGTCAACAAGGCCAGCTTCAACCTTGCCGAGCCCCAGATCCACATGGCCCGCATTTTGGTGACGCCCCGCCCGGATCCGAACGCCAGGAACCTCAAGAACGACAAGGCGCAGAACGAAGACCAGGCGCGCAAGAAGATCGCCATGCTCGACGCGCGCATCCGCCAGGGCGAGGACTTCGCCATGCTGGCGCAGAACTTCTCGGAAGATCCGAACACCACGCCGAACGGCGGCGACATGGGCTTCATCCCCGAATCCGCGCTGGAGAAGGCCAACGTCGAACTGCGCAAGCTGGTGATGGAGTTGCATTCGGGCCAGTCCTCCCGCATTATCCGGACGCAGGAGGGCTACCAGATTCTGAAGGTCATCTCCAAGGAGCCCGCCGGCCAGCGCGAGTTGAACGATCCGCGCGTGCAGCAGACCATTCGCGAGACTCTGCTCAACCGCAAAGACCAGCTTCTCAAGGCCGCCTATTTCGAAGTCGCGCGCAATGAAGCCAAGGTGGCAAACTACTTCGCCATGGGAATTTCGGCGAATCCCACCAGGAAATAGGACAGGCGGTGGATTCCGCCTTGTTCGATTGTAAGAGACTGCTCAAGATAGATCCGCCCGCAATTACCGAAGCGGCGGTGTGGGAAAGAATCGGGGGCGATCCCATGCCCCTGCTCGACACGGGCGAGGGCCGCGAGAGGCTGGCCCGAATCTATGGCGAATACGCCGATGCCGCTGCCCGCGCAGATCTTCCGATTATCTTGTTCGCGCCGACCTGGCGCGCCAACCGGGACCGTGCCAAGGCGTCCGTCAACGCGGCGGCGCTCGATTTTGTGCGGCGGTTTTCCCGGAATGTGGGAGCACTCATGGGCCCACGCGGGGATTGCTATTCTCCCGCCGCCGCTTTGACCAGGGACGACGCACGCCAGTTCCACCGCTGGCAAGCCGAACAACTCGCCGTGGCCGAGTTCGTGCTGGTTTCGACCATGCCGGCGGTGAGCGAGGCGCTGGGGATCGCGGACGTCCTGCCGGTCCCGTGCCTGGTGAGTTTCGTCATCACCGCCGAGGGGAAATTGCTCGATGGGACACCGCTCGCGGAGGCAATCGCCCGGATCGACGACGAGGCGCTCCACACTCCGCTCGGCTACTGGATCAACTGCGTCCATCCCGAAACCGTCCTACACGGGTTGGAGGCGCTGGGCGATTCGCCGGCGATCGGACGCATCGCGGGCGTGCAGGGCAACACTTCGCGCCGCGACCCGCGATGGTTCTCTCAAACCGTGGATTTCGAGGCGGATTCGGTTAGCGGTTTCGCGGACGGCATGGCCGGCATCCATCGCCGTTTTTCCATCCCCATACTCGGTGGCTGCTGCGGAACCCGGAGCGCACACATCGAGGCGCTGGCGCAACGGTTGCGTTCGTGAGTCGATACAGGGCCCGGATGAGCGGTATTATTCTTGCGCGGGCATCTGCTGCTCGGATTCGTGCCAGGCGCTGATCTTCAGCCGCCGGCAGACCCAGCACAGACCTTCGGAGGAGATGGGGGCCACGTCGGCGCCGCAAACGCTGCACTTGCGCGGCGGCAACCGGTCGGTCTTCAAGCTGCGCTTCGCCCGCTCCAGAATCTCCGTGGGAATCACGGGATCTGGTGGCGTAACGGATTTGCGCTTTGTATACCCCACAACTCAACTATAAACCACTGTCCGGGGTGGCGCGCAAGGCAAAAGCGTACTACGCCGCCCGTTCTAGCCGGACTACATATCCGGCATCCAGACTGGAAGCGCACCTCTGGCATTTCTGTCCAGGCTTCACGCGCGAGGACCGGCCCGTGGAAATCACGTCGGCCTCCACCGTGTGGGTGCAGATCGGGCAATAGACAAGGCCCTTAACGGTGACGGCAGGGTTTGGGGTCTGTAGTGTCGTGATCATCGTCTTCCCCTTCCACCACAATTGACGGCGGAACCCTGTCCAAAGTTTTCAAAAAAATGCAAAGTTTTTGTGAAGACCTTCCGGGCGTCGATCAGTCGCCCGTGGCGGTCGCTTCGGCGGCGGCCGGACGGCGGCGCGCCAACCACACTTTGGCGTCTTCGACCAGCGAGTAGCCGACCGGCACCACCAGCAGCGTCAGCAGAAGGCACAGCGTCTGGCCGCCGATGATGGTGACGGCGATGGCCGAGCGCTGGCCGGCGCCGGCGCCGATGCCGATCGCGGTCGGGATGAGGCCGGCTACGATCGAGAACGTCGTCATCAGGATGGGTCGCAGGCGCACGCGATTGGCTTCCAGGATGGCCTCATGCATGGGCTGGCCCGTGGCTCGCAGCCGGTTCATGTAGTCGATCTGCAGGATGCCGTTCTTCTTCACGATGCCGAGCAACAGCAGAACGCCCAGCGCGCTGAACAGGTTCAGGCTGCGTCCGGTCGCGATCAACGAAATGAGGGCAAAGGGAATGGACAGCGGCAGTGTCAACAGAATGATGAACGGATGCACCAGGCTCTCGAATTGCGCCGCCAGAACCATGTACATGAAGATGGACGCCAAGCCGATGGCCAGAATCATGTTGGTGGTCGTCTCTTCGAGAATCTTCACCTGTCCCGAGAAGCGCAACTGGTAACCGCTGGGAAGCCCGATCTTATCCACAAGGGCTTGCGTGTCGGCGGCCGCCTCGCCCAGAGAGTGGCCAGGCGCAACGTTGGCGTAAATGCCCACGGAGAACTGCCGGTTGTAACGGTCGATGCGGCTGGGGCCCAGGCCGCGTTCCAGTTTCGCGATGGAATCCAGACGTATGAGGCCAAGGCGTGCCGAGGGAACCAGCAACCTGCTGAGCGCGGCCGGATTGTCGCGCTGGCCGGACATGAGGCGCATGGTGACCGGGTACTGCTCGGAACCTTCCTTGTATGTCGAAATCTCGTCTTCCCCGCTCATCAGCAGGCGCACGGCGTCGGCGATGTCGGAGACGCGCACCCCGAGATCGCTCGCCAACTGCCGGTCTATGTTCACCTGCAACTCGGGATTGTTGAGGTTCAGGTTCACCTTCGCATCGGCAATGGACGGAGTGGCCTGCATGTCGCGCATGACCTTCTTGGCGATGTCCACCAGCGTAAGGATGTCCGGCCCCAGCAGCATGGCGCGGATCGGCGCGAAAGTGTCGCGCCCGCCCAGCGCGTTCGGGAAGGAAACCCGCGGCCGCGTGTAGGGGTAGTCGCGCAGGATCTTGCGCACGTGCTGGCCCATCTCCACGATGTCGTCGCGCTCACCTTGCGGAGCCAACAATATGGTGGCTTGAGACATGGTCACTCGACCCAGAAACCCGGACGTTTGTGGAACCACAGCGACCACACCGGGGATCTTCTCAATCTTCCGGGCAACCTCCGTAGTGACCTTGTCCGTGCCGTCCAGCGAGGTGCCCTCCGGCATTTCCAGGCTCACGGAGAGTTCGTTTTGATCGTCCTGCGGCATCCAGTCGCGCCCAATATAGCGATTGACCACGAACGTAGAGGCGAAAGTCACGGCACACAGCAGCATGATCGCCCACCGGTGCCGCAAGCTCCAATCGAGGGTCTTCAGATAGACCGGATCGAAAACGGTTCCTTCGTGGTGTTTGCGCGGCGTGCCGTCGCGGTTCAGGCGGCGTTTGAGCAGCCGCGAGCTGAGCGACGGGGTCAGCGTGAACGCCACCAGCATCGAAACCATGATGGACATGGCCATGGTCCATCCGAACTGGTTCAAGTAACGCTTGGCGTAGCCCGACATGAACGCGATGGGCACGAACACGATAACCAGCGACAGGGTGGTCGCCATGACCGCCAGTGCAATTTCCTTGGTGGCGCCGATGGCCGCTTCAAATGGCGGCAGGCCCTTCTCTTCGATGAAGCGGTGTATGTTTTCGAGGACAATGATGGCGTCGTCGATTACGATGCCCACGGCGAGCGTCAACCCCAGCAGTGTCATCGAGTTCAGGGTGAAGTCCATCATCCGCATGATGGTGAACGTGGTGATGATGGACGTGGGGATGGCGATGGAGCTGATCAGAACAGTGCGCCAGTCGCGAATGAAGATGAAGACGATTACGCTGGCAAGCAGGCTGCCCAGCAGTAAGTGCTCTTCCAGGGCCGCAACCGAATTCTTGATGTAAGTGGCCTGCTCCTTAACGAGGTCGACGGAGGCCCCCGCCGGTAGTTGCTTCCTGAGCGACGGCAAACGCCGCTGAACCTCCTCCACCACCTTCACCGTATTGGTGCCCGTCTGGCGGCGCACATCGAGGATCACGGCGGGCTTGTTCTTGTAATAGGCAAAACTGCGCTTCTCGGTCATGCCATCCTCGGCGTGACCGATATCGCGAATGCGGATGGGCGAGCCCCCGACATTCTTCACGATGATGTCGTTGAACTGGGGAACGGCTTCCACGCGCCCCAGTGTCCGCACGCCGACCTCTACCGGCCCGCGCACGATGCGGCCGCCCGGCGACTCAACGTTCTCGTTCTTAAGCGCGGTCTGGACTTCCTGGGCTGTGAGCTTGTAGCCGTTGAGCTTGTCCAGATCCATGAATACATTGATCTGGCGATAGCTGCCGCCGCTGATGTCGACCCCCGCCACGCCGTCCACGGTCTCCAGCGCGCGCCGCACCTGCTTGTCGGCGATCTCGGTCAACTCGCGCACGCTGCGCGTCCCGTTGACAGCCAGCGTAATCACGGGATCGCTGTCCGGATCGGCCTTGGCCACCGTGGGGGGAAGCACGTTGGGTGGAAGCTCGCGCATGGCGGCGTTGACCTTCTCGCGCACGTCCTCGGCGGCCTCGCCGATGTCGCGCTCGAGGACGAACGTCACGATAATGGAGGCCGACCCTTCGGCTACCGCGGCCCGCATCTCGTCGATGCCGCTCACCGAAGCGATGGACTCCTCCAGCGGCATGACCACCTGCGAGTTGACCTCTTCCGGGCTGGCGCCAGGCAACTTTACCCTGACGTAGACCGTCGCCGGGTCGCTACGGGGGAACAGGTCAACGCCTAGATCTACGAAGCTGAAGACGCCCATGACGACCAGGAACATGATCAACATGAAGGCGAATACCGGCCGCTGGACACAGATTTCAGAAAGGCGCACTGAAGGTCACCCCGCTCAATGTCAAAGATGATTCTATCCCGGGAAGAGGTTACGCTGGAAGATGATGAGAACCGCGTTCCTGTTTCCCGGTCAGGGCTCCCAATATGCAGGGATGGGCAAGAGCCTTGCCGATGCGTTTCCCGTTGCCCGGAAGGTTTTCGAGGAGGCCGACGAGGCGCTCGGTTTCGCCTTGTCGAAGCTGTGTTTTGAAGGCCCCGAAGCGGATTTGAAGCTCACTGAAAACACGCAGCCGGCCCTGGTTACGGTTTCCGTGGCCGCGTTTCGCGTGCTTGAGCAGAACGGACGCACGCCGGATTACGTGGCCGGCCA
This sequence comes from uncultured Solibacteraceae bacterium, assembly GCA_964561215.1. GTDB lineage: Bacteria > Acidobacteriota > Terriglobia > Bryobacterales > Bryobacteraceae > JAJFUV01. Next base: position 29,881 of record CAZLOS010000024.1, read on the forward strand.
TAGCCTGGGCGAATACTCGGCCCTGGTGGCGTCGGGAGCTTTGGGGTTTGCGGACGCCGTGCGCCTGGTGCGCAAGCGTGGAAGATTCATGCAGGAGGCCGTGCCCGCGGGCGTCGGCGCCATGGCCGCGTTGTTGAAATTGCCGGCCGGGGCGCTCGACAAGATCCTTGAAGAGGCTGCCCAGGGCGAGGTCGTTTCCGCGGCGAATTTCAATTCCCCGGATCAAACCGTCATCGCCGGCCACAAGGGCGCGGTTGAAAGAGCCATGGATTTGGCCAAGGCCGCCGGCGCGAAGCGCGCCGTGCCGCTTCCGGTGAGCGCGCCCTTCCACTGCTCGCTGATGAAACCCGCGCAACAGCGCATGGGCGCCGAGTTGGATACCGTCTCCTTTTCGGATCTCCGCTGGCCGCTGGTGAACAACTGGCAGGCGCGCGAGATCCGGACGGGCTCCGAAGCGCGGCAAGGACTCTTTGAACAAATTCCGAACCCGGTGCGCTGGGTCGACACCATTCGTTATCTCGCCAGCCAGGGCGCAGGTAAATTCGTGGAAGTGGGCGCCGGCGGCGTACTCACCGGGCTGCTTCGCAACATCGACCCGAGCCTGAAGGGTGTGAAGTTCGGCGAAGCGGCGGACCTGGAGAAACTCGATGCGTAACCTGCTCGCTTTCATGTTGTTCCTCTGCGCAGGATGGGCCGCGGATACGCCCAGCGCGCTGTCCGCGAATCCACGAGGCTGGAAGGACGTCCTGCCCGCGCCTTCGTTCAAGCACTGGATTCGCGTATCCATTCCGGCGGATAAGCCACTCAGCGAGGTTTCGCAATGGAAGGTGGACCGCGCGAAGGGGATTCTCGTCTGCGAAGGCAACGGCGGCCATGAGTTCCTGCGTTACACGCGCGTGGCGCGCAATGCCGTCTTCCATGTGGAGTGGAAGTACACGCTTACCGAAGGCCGCAAGAACTACAACAGCGGCATCTACATACGCAATAGCGCCGACGGGCGCATCTGGCACCAGGGGCAGATTGGCGACGCAAGCGGCGGGTACCTGTTCGGCGACACGCTGGTCAGCGGCATCCGGATGCGGATCAACCTGGCGAAACAGTTGATCGAGCAACGTGTGAAGCCGGCTGGAGAATGGAACGTGAGCGAGCTGACCGCCGACGGCAACCGCATCAGCTTCTGGGTTAACGGCGCCGTCACCAGCGTCTTCAACAATTGCGAGGTCCCCAGCGGTTTCGTGGGGCTCGAAGCGGAAGGCTACCGCATCGAGTTCCGCAACCTGAAGTTGAAGATGCTACCGTAGCGCGCCGTTACTGCTTCTTCAGCACTTCAATCGCGGCGCGGCAGAACGCCGGCAGATCATCCGGCTTGCGCGAGGTGACCAGGTTTCGATCCACCACCACCTCGGCGTCGACGTAATTGGCGCCGGCGTTGGTGAGATCATCCTTGATGGCGAAAAAGCATGTCGCCTTGCGGCCCTTCAACAATCCGATCGAAGAGCAGAGCACCCAGGCTCCGTGGCAGATGGAAGCCACCAGCTTGCCCTGCGCGTCGAGGTCCTTCACAAACTGCGTCGCTTTCTGGTAACGGCGGATGATGTCGGGCGCGAAGCCACCGGGAATCACCACGCCATCGAAATCCGCGGCCTTGGCGTCGTCGAAGGACTTGTTCGCAACCACCGGGTAGCCCATCTTGCTCGTGTACGTCTCGCCTGCCTTGGCCGCCAGCACCACCACCTCGGCGCCAGCTTCCCGCAAGCGGTACAACGGATACCAGATTTCCATCTCCTGGTACATGTTGTCGGCCAGGATAGCCACTTTCTTTCCACTGAGTTCCATACCCGTATTGTAGCGTCCGGCGGAAAACACTCAGACGCCGAGGTGTTTGGCGGCGAAGGGCAGCCCACGCACGCCGTGGAAGCTGTGCTTGCCGGGGAAGACTTCCTGCTCGGCCATATCCGCTGCGCCGAAGACTTCGTAAACTTTCTTGACGCGTGCGAAGCTCTCGCGGCTGGCCGCGATGGGGAAGATGTTGTCGAACTCGCCGGACTCGACGAACAGGGCGCGCGGGGCGATGAGGCCGGCCACGTCGTAAGCCTCGGCCCAATGCAGAATGCCGGGCACGTAGTTGTCGATGCAGTGCGAGATGCTCATGATGCTTGCCCGGAACGTGTTCAGGTATCCGCTGACATAAGCCACCTGGATGCGCGGCTCCACCGCGGCGCTGAACAGCGTACAGGTGCCGCCGCCGCTGATGCCCATACAGCCCACGCGCTTCGGATCCAGCTCCTTGCGCGTCTCGATCCAGTCAATGGTGCGCTTCACATCGTAGGCGCGCCAGCCGATCATGGTTTCGCCGATGAGGAACGCCGCACCCGAGGAAGGCTGGCACGAAGATGTGCCGAGGCTGTTTCTCTTCGCGGCGGCATCGCGGCGGCAACCGAATCCCAACGGTTCGATGGCGACGGCGGCCATGCCGTGCTCGAAGGCCTGGATGGCGAAGTCGTGCTGATACCCCGCCTTGTCGGTGCGAGGCTGGCCCTTGTCGTCGATGCCCACGATGTCGTCGACGCCGCGGCCATGGCCCGGCACCGCGATCATCGCGGGATAGGGCGCTTTCCCGTTTTTCGGCGTGAGCAGATAGCCGAGCACCGTTAGGCCCGGACGGCTCTCAAACACGAATTTCTCACGCCGGTAGGACGGGAACTCACGGACTTCGAGCGTGATTCCGCGAGGCGCGGCGGCCGCTTTCGGGAATCCGCCGAGCAGCTCGATAAGCTTGGCGCGCAGGCGCGTCTGCCAGGTAATAGCTTCCTTGCGGGTTTTTGCGCGGAAAGTCAGGCGCAGTTTCGCGTTCGCGTAGCGGCTCACGCCCCAGGCCGTGGGGTCGAAGGTTTTCAGGTCAACCTTATCCTGATATCCGTCCAGGGGACCAGTGTAAGGCGCTCCCGGCTGCGGCTCGGCTCGCACCACACCGGCCGCGGCCAGCATGGCAAGTTCACGTCGCGATAGCCTTGGGTGCATCGTACTGGCCTTCTTACGCACGCGCTGCCATCGAAATCACAATCATGGCGATGACCATGACGGCGGTTCCGGCGCCCAGGTATCCCAGGGCTTTGGCACCGGCGCCCTTCCATTCGCCAGTGAGCAGGCCCCAGAAGTTGGCGATCAAAACCATGACGGTCATGAAGATCGGCCAGCCGAGGATCGGGCCAAGCTCGCCGAGCGCCGTGGCGCCCAGTCCATACAGGAAGAAGCCGCCCAGCCAGAGAGCGCCGCTGGCCAACGAGTATACATAGTTCATGGTGTTGGCCGACGGTTCCGAGCCGCGCCATGAGTGGTTCTTCACCAGCAGGTAGATGCAGTACGCGCCGTTGATCAGGAAGCCGGCCGTGGTCGCCAGGGCAAAAATCGCGATCGAGGCGTTGCCCGGATCCGCGCCGCGCCGCGCCGCTTCGGCGGAAATCTGGTCGCCGAAGGCGTAACTGAAATTCATCATCGGCGACATGACGCCGCTGATGATACAGATCAACAGGCCCGTAAGGAACTTCTTCTGCTTGCTGGATTCGTCCGCGGCGGCCGCTTGCTTGAGAGAACCCGCACGCGCGCAAATCGCCACGCCGGCTATGACGATGGCCAATCCCGCCAGTACGAACGTGCCCTTGGGCGTACCCAGTTGTTCCGGATGGAGAACCAGCATCGGCACTAAGGTGCCCACGGCGGCGACCAGCGAGATGATGATGGCGAAAGCCAGGGCGATGCCCACATACGCCATGCCCAGGCCGAAGAAGACGCCGCCCACTCCCCAACCCAGGCCGAACAGGGCCGTGCGCAACAGCACGCTGGCCGGGACGCTTGCGTATACGGATAGAGGCTCGGGTATCAGGGCGGCGACCAGCAGCCACGGGCAGGCGAACATGCCGGAGATGGAATAGAACAACCACATCTTCTCCCACGACCAGCCCTTCACTTGCTTCTGCGGCATGCCGAAACTGCCCTGCATGGCGCCGCCGGCCAGGACCATCAGGATTCCGCTAAACACATTGCTCATGTGGCTTCTCCCCAGGGAACTTAGGAAGTTGCAAGGATAGCAGATTCCGGCGCGCGTGGGTGGAAAAAGGGCGGGCCCGCCCCAAACGGGCCCGCCGGGGGAATTAGAAGATGAGCTTACCGCCGAATTGGATGATCCGAGGGTCTCTGGCACTACCAACAGTACCGAAGGCTCCGGAGGTCAGACTCATATTGGCAGAGCCTAGATTCACGTGGTTGAAGGTATTGAAAGACTCGGCACGAAAATCGAACCGGACTCCTTCGTGGATCTGGAAGCTCTTGCCCAGAATCATGTCGACAGTCACGAAACCAGGGTTGTGGATCGATGTGCGGGGCGCATTGCCGAAACGGCCGCAGCTTCCGCACTTCGCATAGGAAGGCGGCGCGGCGAACGCGGCCTTGTTGAACCACATGCTCGCGGAGCGCTCGCCATGCGAAAGCGTGGGCTTCGCGATCTGGTCGGCACGGGATCCGATAGTGGTGTTCGTGGTATCGACGCCGTAACTGATCCCGGCGGCGGTACCGTTCTGGGCACTAAGAATCGTGCCCACCCGCCATCCGCCGCCAATGGCATGCAGGAGGCCCTTCGAATTGCGGAGGATGGGCAAATCGTAAAGCACGCTGGTCGACAGGCGCTGCCGGACATCGAAATTGAGGTCCGAATACGAGCTACGGAGATTGAGGATATCCTGCACGAGCAGAGCACCATCGCCGGTGCCGAAGCTGTTGCCGTCAACATCCCCCAACGCGTGAGACGTGGTGAAGGCGCTAATAACGGTGAGGCCGTTGCCGGCGCGCTTCTGCACTTGAAGCTGGAACGCGTGGTAATTGGAGTCGCCGATGGAACCGTACCCGGTGATGCCGCCGAAAGAGGGCAGCGGCCGCACGATGGTCGGCTGGTCGATCAGAACTGGCCGGTTAATCTGATAGGGGGCGGTCAGGAAGTGTCCCTCATTGCCCACGTAGGCGGCCTGCACAATCACATTCGACGGCAGCTGACGCTCGATGGTGAAGTTCCATTGCGGCACCTCTGAATCGCGCAAGCGGGGATCGACCGCATAGGCCCCGAAGGCGCCCGCACTCGATTTCAGCCTTGCCAGTGCCGCGGCGCTGTCGTATTGAATCGGACTTGCGGCAGTTCCCGAAGCCGCAATCGACACGGTGTAAGGAGGGTTGAACGAAAGATTCGTAAACGAGTTGGTGATCTCGGGCGAGAAGTAAATGCCGAAGCCGGCGCGGAAGACCGTCTTGCCGCCACCCGGATTCCAGGAGATGCCGACCCGCGGGCCCCAATCTCTGTAAGAGTTGGAAATAACCTGAGAGGGATACCCCGGCGTTGTCGGGAAGACCTGTGCCGAGGCCAGACGACCCCCTCCATTGCCCAGTTCGAAGCTGTTCATCCTGGGAGGATCTCCCGCCGCCAACGGACGTCCGAAGTAGTCCCAGCGGACTCCCACGTTCACCGTCAAGTCTTTCGTGACTCGCCAGTCGTCCTGTATGTAGTAGCCCATGTTCCAGTTGCTCTGACGAACCGCCAGAGGCGTGGGGTTCAGCGTCACGCTGTGCGCCAAACCAAGCATGAAGTCGGCGAAACGGTTCACGGCATTGGGCGTCTGCGGGCCCATCGTCTGCTGGCCGTCGAAGCTATAAGAGCCGCGAGGAACGACCGCTTCGTCAAACGTCCAGTTTTGCCGGAAGACCTTGCCGCCGAACTTGACCAGGTGCTTGCCGACCTGCAGGGAGCTGTTCCCGTCATACATCCAGAGTTGGTTCATGCGCGTGCGCGGGCCGTTGGAACGCACGGTCCAGTTTGTAAAACCGTTGCTGATACTTGGAGGTCCGTAATTGTACGGGTCGCAGGCCACGCCGGGGAGTTTCATCTGGCCGCAAACAATGTCAAATTGTGAATTGTTTGTCGTGCCAAGCAATTCGGTTTCGTAGAAGCGGCCCCATGCGGCCAGGGAACTGACAACCCAACGGGGACTGATGGTGCGGGTCCAGTTGGCCGCCATGTTCTGCGTGCGGCCGTTGTTGTTGTCCTGATCGTTGCCGAAGGTCGGCAAAACCGTGTTGGTGGTCAGGCTATTGAACATGTAACGGAAGAACAGGTGGTCGCGCGACGAAGGATAGTAGTCAATGCGCGGGACGTACTGGTTCTCTGACGTCGGCACGCTCAGCGAGGGTGTAAGAAAATTGTTGGCTTCACCCGCGATGGTGGGCATCGGCGTGTATTTCATGAACGTCGTTGAAGCTGCGCTGATCCTGCTGGACGGGATCTTATTCGAGGCGAACGGCATGCCAGTGGTGGGATCGTAAATCGTCGACGTGCTGGCGGAGAAATCGCCGGTCCGGTACGCGGAGGGGGCAAGGCTAACGTACGAACTCGATGTGCCGGCAACTTGCCGCCCGGATTCCCAGTTGAAGAAGAAGAACAGCTTCTCCCGCAGCTTGGAAAGGGGAACCGGCCCGCCGAGGTTGGCTCCGAACTGGTTGCGATTCAGCCGCTGCTTGGCGATGTTGTAGGCGTTGCGGGCCGAAAAATCGTTGTTCCGGTTGAACTCCCAGAGCGTTCCGTGGAACGCGCTCGTACCGGACTTCGTGACCAGGTTCACGAAGGCTCCCGGCGCACCGCCGTACTCCGCCGTGTAACCGGTCGTCACGACGCGGAACTCCTGAATGGCGTCGATGGAGGGCGAGAAACTGAAGGAATAGCTGTCCAGGTCCATGGCCGGTACACCGTCGTAGGTGTACATGTTTTGCGTGGCTGCGAAACCGTTGGCCTGAATGGAGATGCTGGTCCCCATGGATCCCCGGTTCCGCCGCAGTGTAATGCTGCTGTTCACTGCAGGAGTGACACCCGGAACCAGTTGCGCAAGTTGAATGAACGACCGCCCGTTCAAGGGCAAGTCCGCCGTCGTCTGGCGGTTGATGGTTTGGCCGAGAGCGGTGTTCTCCGTCTGCAGTTGCGCGACATCCGCCGCCACCTGGACCGTTTGTGTCGAGGCGCCGATTTCCAAATGGAAGTCCACACGAGCGGTCTGCGCTACGGTAACGGTCACCCGGGTAGCAACCGCCTTCTGAAACCCTTCCTTCTCCGCCACCAACTTGTAGTCGCCAGGGACAAGATAGGGGGCCTGATACTCTCCCGTGTTGTTCGATTCGATCGTGCGGGTCACATTGGTGGCGATCTCGGTGATGGTGACTTTGACTCCCGGCACCAGCGCGCCGGATGGGTCCATAGTACTTCCGACAATACTGCCCGTCGCCTGCTGCGCGAAAGCGGGGTTGGTTAAGCACAGTGCGCTGATAAGCAATAAGCACGCGGCAAAGACGACCGAATGCCTATGAAGACAGCTGCAAACTCGATGCAGCATGATAGATCCTCCTTTGCAATAAGGCTCGTGGATAATTGATCGAGCCCACTCCCTTATTTAGGGAAGGCTAAAGCCGCCGCAAGGTAGGTGTCAATGAAATGAGAGTATTTTAATAATAAGATGATTTCATTCTGGAAGTAATGTTGCCAAGGCAGCTATGGGAAGGTGGTTTAACAAACCTTACGATATAGTAAGTCGTGACACCAGTTGTTGGGGGATTGGCACACGATCGGCCACAACAAATGGTTGGACTTGTGTTTTTAGCACAACTATGATGCGCGAAACTCCCGCAATCGGGTCCGAAACAGAAATCCTCTACACTATTGAGTGGCTTTCCCACAATCGTCGCGGAGGGATACCGTGGACCGACGCAACTTTCTCAAGACCGCCGGCAGCGTAGCTGCCGCGCCCCAGGTGTTGGCGGCTGGCTCGCCGGCCGAGGCCGCCGCCATCGACTTTCGTTACGCCCCGCTGAACACCCAAACCGCCTATTGCTTCCCCGATGACCATGCAAAGAGCCTGGCCGGGGAGCGCGGGGAACTCCGCTACGGGCATTCGCCGCGCACCAGGCCGCTCTACTATTTCACGGAAGTCGTGGAGTTCAGCCTACTGGGCATGGAGTCGAACAAACTGGTGTCGCAGCGCCTGGAATCGCCCGGGACGCCCATTGTCCGCACGCGATTTGAACGGCCCGAAGCCTATCTGGATCTCATCACCTTCGCCACCAGGGAGCATGGGGAAGGCCGCGTGGACAACGTCATCCTGGAAGTGCGTCCCAAGGCCTCGCATCGTCTGCGGGCCGCGGCGCGGGTGCGCATCCAGACCGGCAAGGAAATCGCGCTGCGGAGCGATGGCGGCGCAACCCAGGTGCGCGTCGGCACGGGCGGGGCGCTGTTTATGGCCACGCTCGCCCCCTGCCGTGCCGGTAACGACGGTCGCGGCCTGGTGCTGACTTTCAATGCCGGCGCGGCCAGCGGCGAGGTTCCGCAGCGCATCCTGTTCCGTTTCCCGCAGGAAGGTCAGGACTTGGAGAAGATCCGCGCCGGCCTAAGCGAGGCGGAAAGATTGCTCGAATCCGCGCGCGAGTACTGGCGCGACTGGAACGCGTTCGCGGGCGGTCTCGAATGGCGCATGAGCGGCCGCTACCACGAATTCCTGATCGCCTGCGCGCGCAATATCCAGCAGGCGCGCGAGATGCGGGATGGCAAGCTCACGTTCCAGGTCGGACCTACGGTGTATCGCGGCTTGTGGATTGTGGACGGCCACTTCCTGCTCGAAGCGGCGCGCTACCTCGGCTACGATCGGGAGGCGCAGCAAGGGTTGGAGACAACCTGGTCGCAGCAGGATACCGACGGCGGGATCTATGCGGGGGCGGGACGGGCGCATCTTAAAGACACGGGCATCGCGATTTTCACGCTGGTGCGGCAGGCCGAACTGGCCCAGGACTGGAGCTACATGCGGCGCATGCAGCCCAACATCCTGCGGGCCGTGCAGTGTCTCCGCGACCTGCGCGACAAGAATCGCACCGCCAATAACGCCTGCGCCCGCTATGGACTCCTTCCTCCGGGCATGGGCGACGGCGGGCTCGGAGGGGTGCGCGAAGAGCTCACTAACACATTGTGGGTGATGGCCGGGTTGCGCGCCGTTGCGGACGCCGCCCGCAAACAAGGCATTGGCGGACTGGAGGAAGCCGGCTCGCTTTACGCGGACCTGCGTGCGGCCTTCGAGAAGGCCGCCAAGCAGGAAATGCGTGCCCACCAGGTTGGCTTCAGTTATCTACCGATGTTGATGAAGTCCGATCCGGCGTGGTCGGCGCCGGACGAGTGGGACCGGCCGCGGCCGCAATGCGGCCAGTGGGCGCTCTCACACGCCATCTATCCCGGCGTGCTGTTCGATAGAGCGGATCCGGTCGTGCGCGGCCACATTGCCCTGATGCAGGAAGTAACTCAGGAGGATGTCCCGGCTGAGACCGGGTGGATCTACCACCAGGGTTTGTGGACTTACAACGCCGCTTTCGTGGCGCATATGTACCTGTGGGCCGGGCTGGCGGATTGGGCCCGGCTCACTTTTCACGGTTTTCTGAATCACGCGAGCCCAACGTACGTGTGGCGGGAAGAGCAGCCGCTGCGCGGGTCGCTTGTAGCCAACTACATCGGCGATATGCCGCACAACTGGGCCAGCGCCGAGTGCGTGCTTTATCTCCGGCACATGCTGGCGCTCGAAGACGGCATGCGATTGCGGTTACTCGAAGGCATTGGCGATTTCGAGACCGACGAGGGCGAGCCCCAGACGATCGCGAATTCACCTACCCGGTTCGGCCGCATCGGGATGGCGCTTGAACCCGAAAAGCGAGGTAGAGTGTGGCGGTTGCGGTTCACGCGAAGCCGGGGGCCTGCACCTTCGCGTGTCACTCTGCCGGCTCGCCTTGGCAAGCGGCTCTGGTTCTCCCAACTCAGCGGTGCGCCTTTCCAGCGCGAAGGCGATCGGATTCTCATCTCGCCGGAGGCGGCCACTTGGAGCGCCACATACGCGCAGGGCACCTGAACAGTCACTCGCCGCATACCGTCACGGTGATTTCTCGCGTGCGCGGGCATTCGTCAAAATCGCAAAGAACCACCTGCTGCCATGTGCCCAGGCCGAGTTCGCCGCCTTCGACCGGGTAGGACTTAGCGGTCCCCATCAGGGCGCTGCGCAGGTGAGCGTAGCCGTTGTCGTCGCCCCAGCGCGCGTTGTGCGCGTAGTCGGAGTTCATGGGCGCAATCTTCTCCAGCGCGCGCCGCAGATCCGACAGGCAGCCAGACTCATACTCGATGGTGGTCACGCACAAGGTCGATCCGCGGCCGGAGATATTGGCGATGCCCGTCCGGACACCGCTCGCGGCGACAATCTTGCTCACCTGCCCGCTGATGTCGATCACGTCCGAGCGGCCCTGCGTGGAGATGCGAAAACTCTTCTGATACACGGCCATAGGTCTACATTAGCGCTCCGTTCTTGCGGATATCGCATATAATCGACTCCACAGGAGATCTTCCCCATGTCAACACCATATCCGCCCACGCCTCCGCCGCCGCAGCAGCAGCCGGCCATGACCCCGCCGAAGAAAAAGGCCAGCCCTTGGGTCTGGATTCTTGGCGGTTGCGGCGTGATCGTAGTGCTTATAGTGCTTGCGCTTCTCGCCACCGGCCTGTTCATTGCCAAGAAAGCGAAGGACGCCGGCCTGGATCCCGACCTGATGAAGAAGAATCCCGCGGTCGCGGTCGCCAAAATGATGGCCTCAATGAATCCGGACATCGAAGTCCTCGACGTCGATGAAGACCGGGGCCTTGTCAAGGTCCGCGAGAAGAAGACCGGCAAGACCCTGACGCTGAACTTCGAAGATCTCAAGAAGGGCAAAATCGTCGTGAAGAGCGATGAGGGCGAGGAGGTTGCCAGCATTGGCGGCAGGTGGGAGCCGCCGGATTGGGTACCGTCTTATCCCGGCGTCACGGTGACCGCCACTGCCAGCGGCGAGAATCCGAGTCAAATGTCTGGTACTGGTTTCTTCTCCACTGGCGATTCGTTGGAAAAGGTCCTGGACTTTTACGAGGGCCAACTGAAGTCGCGGGGCATGCAGGTGACACGGGAAGTCTCTGGAGGAGGCGGCCAAAAGACCGGTTCCCTGACCGCAACCGACAGCGCCAATAACCGCACTGTGAACGTCAACTATTTCACGGCGAGTGGCGGCAACAAAGTGCACGTTTCGTATACAGGTAAGAAGTAGCGTCGCCTCGCGGCGCCCTTGAAGATCATGCTTTCATTTCCATTCCGACGGTATTTTTGTCTGCTGACGCTCACCGGCGCGCTGGCTTGCGCGCAGAATTACGATGTCGCCTGGGATTCACCCAGCCGCGATTCTTCCGGCTCGATGCCTCTCGGCAACGGCGACATTGGCCTGAACCTGTGGGTCGAGGAGGGCGGCGACCTCCTGTTCTACATTTCCAAGACCGATGCGTGGTCGAGCGACACGCGGCTGCTGAAGGTGGGCCGCGTACGCGTGAATCTCGCGCCCAATCCCTTCCAGAAGGGAATGCCGTTCCGCCAGACGCTCCGGCTCAACGAAGGAGAAATCGAGATCGAGGCGGGACCGAAGGAGAAACCTGTCCGGCTGCTAGTGTGGGTGGACGCCAACGCTCCGCTCATCCGGCTGGAGGCAACAGGCAAGCGCGCATTCCGGCTGGAGGCGAAGCTGGAGTTGTGGCGCACAGCCGCGCGAAAGCTGGAAGGCGCCGAGGCGGTAAGCGCTTACGGGATGGATGGCGGGCCGGATCCGATCGTTGCGACGGCCGACACGATCGTGCCGCATGCGAAACAGGTGGTGTGGTTTCATCGCAACGAAACCTCGCCCTGGCCCGCTATTCTCAAGCGCCAGGGGCTAGAAAGTCTCATCGGGAGCTTGCAGGATCCGCTGCTTCACCGCACGTTCGGCGGCGCGCTGGTTGGAACGGGCTTACAGAAGATAGTGCCGACTACGCTTCGCAGCGCGGCCCCGGGTAAGCGCTTCGTTTTGACGATCCCGATTCTGTGCCGGCAAACCGCCACCGAACAGGTTTGGCGCAAGGAACTGCAGGACGAGGTCCTGAAGGCGGCCAAGACACCGGTGGAGGCCGCCCGCGCGGCGCACCGCAAATGGTGGAGCGAGTTCTGGTCCCGCAGCTACATCCACGCGAGCGGTACGCCGGAAGCCGAGGCCGTCAGCCGAGGTTATGCATTGCAGCGTTTCATTACGGCGTGCGCCGGCCGCGGCGGATCGCCTGTGAAGTTCAACGGATCCATTTTCACGGTGGACGCGCGCGAACCCAAAGAGCAGTTCGACGCCGATTACCGGCGGTGGGGCGGTCCTTACTGGTTCCAGAACACGCGGCTGGTGTACTGGCCCATGCTCGCCTCGGGCGATTACGAGATGATGGAGCCGCTGTTTGCCATGTACCGGGATGCGCTCGGCCTGGCCAAGGCGCGCACGCGCATCTACTTCAGCCACGACGGCGCTTTCTTTCCTGAAACCATGCACTTCTGGGGAACATACGCGGAGTCCAATTACGGATGGAAGCGCGAAGGGAAGCCGGTTTCATATGTGGAGAATACGTACATCCGCAATTACTTCACCGGCGCCCTGGAACTGGTCGCGATGATGCTGGATTGGTACGACTACACCGGTGACAGGCGCTTCCTCACGCGCACGGTGGTTCCTTTCGCCAGCGAGATTCTCACATTCTACGACCAGCACTACAAGCGCGACGGGCAGGGCCGGATAGAGCTGAACCCCGCCCAATCGCTCGAAACGTGGCAGGACGCGGTCAATCCGCTGCCCGACATCGCCGGGCTGCAATACGTGCTCGACCGCCTGATCGCCATGCCCGGCGGGCAGAACATGATGTGGATTCGTATGCGCTCGGAGTTGCCTGAGCTACCCATGGCCATGGAGAAGGGCCGCAAGTACTTGCTGCCAGCCGGGCAGATCCTGGGACCCATACGCAACAGCGAGAATCCGGAACTGTACGCTGTGTTCCCCTTCCGGCTCCTGGTGCTGGGCACTCGGGATTGCGCCATCGCGCGCGACACTTTCGAGCGGCGGCGTTTCAAACGCAGCATGGGCTGGACACAGGATGCGATCCAGGCGGCATGGCTGGGGCTGACGGACACCGCGGCGGACTATGTGGTCCATAACTTCACCACGCCGCACAAAGGCAGCCGCTTCCCGGCATTCTGGGGGCCGAACTTCGATTGGGTGCCCGATCAAGACCACGGCAACGTAGCCATGCTCGCCCTGCAGTCCATGCTGGTGCAGGCGTCGGGCAAGAGGATCGCCGTGCTGCCGGCGTGGCCGAAGAAGTGGAACGTCGAGTTCAAGCTCCGGGCGCCTGCGCAGACAACCGTGGAAGGCATTTGCCACGAGGGAAAGATCGAGTCTCTCAAAGTGACTCCGGAGGGGCGGCGGGACGACGTTCGAATGCCCGAAGGCCGGTGATCTCAGCGGGGCAATTTGCCCAACTTGCGCCAGATCCATCGATGGAAGTTGTGCGGAAACTTGTCCGGCGCGAGAAACATGAGAATGCACTCGCCGGATACTGCGTCGATGCCGTTGGCGCGGCACCAGCCGGTGGCCTCAGGCGAGGCGGCACCTTGCTGTAGCCAAACCCGGCGAATCCCCACTGCCGCCGCGTCCTGGACGGCCTTGGCCGACTCGCGGGGAGGCGTTACGACCAGGACCGCGCCGGCCGGTTCCGGCAGCGCGGCAAAACCAGGATGGATGGGCTCGCCGTCGATGGAGCCGCCGTTCGGATTCACCGCCAGCGCCTTGTAGCCGGCGCTCTTGAGCGCGCGGTAAGCCATGGCGCCAAAGCCACGACCGCTGCGGGAGACTCCCGCCACGGCAATCACCGTCTGATCGAGAAACCCGTCGACGCTTTGCTTCGAGGTCATCTCCTTTATTATCAGGCCCGGCCGCCCAGCCGGAGCAACCGCGCCGGCAGCGTGATCACCGCGGCGAAAAGCTCCAGTACGCCGCCGACCGCGATCCCCAAAAGCCGGAACGGGAGCAGGAAAATCCACACCAGCGGATAGAGGACCAGCGCCAACAGTGCCAGGGGCCAGCACATCACCAGCAGAATGCACCACAACAGAAACTTGATCATACGCACGAAGTCTCCGCACATGTAATACGACAATCCGCCGGCGGGGGTTCCCATATCTTCGAGTCAGTCTTGTCGCATTTTGGGTAACATGATGAAGGACACATGCGCCATGAGCAAACCAGAAGCTAATTTCAATCTGATCAGCACCCTGAAGGGTTCGCTGCTTGAAGGTTTCTTCCCGGCCGGATGGGACCTGGCAAAGATTGACGCCTGCTGTGCGAACGCGCCGGAATCCATCACCCAGCCTCAACCGTGGTGGCACAAGAAGTTCTCGCCGATAGCCTGCGACACGCTCGCGGATTTCGACACCTACATGGGGCACGAAATCGCGCTGCGCATCGCCAACGCGCGCGAAGAAGGCAAGAAACTGGCCTTGATTCTTCCCGTAGGCCCCATGGGCATGTATCGTTGGGCCGTCTATTTCCTGAAGGAGTGGGGCGTGTCCTGCGAGCACGTTTACGGCTTCAACATGGACGAGTGGAGCGACGGCGAGGGCAACACCCTGCCGCCCACCAACCCTGGCGCCTTCCAGTTCGCCATGGAGCAAGCGTTTTATGGGCCCCTCGGCAAGCTGACGGTGCCCAGGAAGCAGCGCATGTTCGCCACCCGCAAACTGTTGCCCACGTATCCCGACCGTATCGGCGAACTGAAGGCCGCCGGCGCGGAGTTGATTGTGATTTTCGGTATCGGCCGCATGTGCCACATCGCCTTTTGGGAACCGCATTTCGCCGCCGAGTTCTCTTCCGACGAGGAATGGAAGAAGCAGACCTACCGGCTGGGCGCCAAACTGCACCCGCTCACCATTGAGCAGAATGCCATTACCAGCTTCAAGAGCCGTACTACGCTGGTTCCCGCGCGGGCCAACACCATCGGTCCGGGTCTGTTCCTGTCGGCCGACCGCATCATCGGCGGCGCCGACGGCACCATGGGCCGCGGCATGTTGTGGCAGGGCATGAGCGTGTGGATGACGCTGAGGTACGGCCCCAACCGTTGGGTCCCCTCCAGCTTCATGCCGACGCTGCGCGGCCGGCTGTTCTTCCTGAAGGGACTCGCGGGTCCGCTCGTCGCGGAGTGCAACTAGAACTACAAAGCGGTATCAGCGCGAGAGAGGTATTGCATATGACGGGCAAAGAATTGCTCCTGGGAACGCTCCGTCACCAGAAGATGGGCAGCGTGCCGTGGGTGCCGTTCGCCGGCATCCACGCAGGCAGGTTTTTGGGCTATAGCGCCCGCGAAGTGCTCACCGATGGGACGAAGTTGTTCGATTCGCTCATGCAGGTGAACCGCTGCTATCAGCCGGATGGCCAGCCGGTCATGTTCGATCTGCAGGTGGAAGCCGAGATCCTCGGCTGTGACCTGGTTTGGGCCGACAAGGCGCCTCCTTCGGTGGCTTCGCATCCCTTGGCAGCGACGACAGCCGTCCCGGATAAGTTGCCGCAGGCGGGCGACTGCCGTTTGCCCATGGTGCTCGACGTCATGCGCCGCATGAAACAGGCGGTGGGCGGCAAGACGGCCCTTTATGGCCTTGTCTGCGGGCCGTTCACCCTCGCATCGCACCTGCGCGGCTCGGACCTGTTCCTGGATATGTACGACGATCCGGAATTCGCCGCCGGGCTCATTGCCTACACCACGGCGGTGAACCGCCGCATGGCGGACCTTTACATCGAAGCAGGCATGGACGTGATCGCGGTGGTGGATCCTGTGGTTTCGCAGATCTCCCCGAAGCACTTCACAGCGCTGCTGAGCGCGCCATTCAGCGAGATCTTCTCCCATCTGCGCGCGGCCGGCGTCCTGTCTTCATTCTTCGTGTGCGGCGACGCCACCAAGAACATTGAAGCGATGTGCAAGACGGGGCCGGATTGTATCTCCATCGACGAAAACATTGACCTGCCCGCGGCCAAGCAGATCACCGACGGTTACAACATAGCCATCGGCGGCAACATTCCACTCAGCTCGACCATGCTGAACGGTACGCAGGCCGACAACATGAAGTATGTGCTGGACTTGCTGGACCGCGTCGAGCACCACAACCTGGTGATCGCTCCCGGATGCGACATGCCGTACGACGTGCCGGAAGAAAACGTGATCGGCGTGCTGGAGGCGTTGCGGCAGCCCGACAGCGTGCGCCATCTTCTGAGCCATTACGTGGCGGCGGATGACTCGGCGGATGTGGAACTGCCCGACTATGCGCACCTGGCGCGTCCCCTGGTGGAGGTCTACACCATCGACGCGAGCACTTGTCCGGCGTGCGGCTATATGCTGGACTCCGCCAAGGTCGTGGTCGCCCGTTTCCAGGGCCGCGTGGACGTGGCGGAGCGCAAGACGGTCGAGCGCGAGAATATTCGCCGGGCGAAGAAACTGGGGCTCAAGAACCTCCCCGCGCTGCTGATCAACGGCGAGCTGAAGTTCTCGTCGATCATCCCCAGCCGCAAAGAGCTCGAAGCCGAAATCGGTCGGTACCTGTAGGCCGCCGCGATGCAGTTGCACCTTGTCGGCGGTTTCCTGGGCAGCGGGAAGACCACGGCGATCATCGGAGCCGTGAAACACCTGATGGCGCGAGGCGCCCGGGCGGGCGTGGTGACGAACGATCAGGGACGGTACCTGGTCGACACCGCGTTCGTCTCCGGCGCGCGCGTTCCCACGGTGGAAGTGACCGGCGGCTGCTTCTGCTGCCACTACGACGATCTGGAGGCCCGCCTGGACGAACTGGAACGCTCGGCCATGCCGCATGTCATCTTCGCCGAATCCGTGGGGTCGTGCGCGGACCTGGTTGCCACCGTCCTGAAACCGCTGGTCGAACTGAAGCGCATACCCACCGGGCGCACCACGTTGTCGGTCTTCACCGACCTCCGCCTCCTCAAGCGGCGTTGGGACGGCGAAGCCATGCCTTTCAGCGACAACGTGGTATACATTTTCGACAAGCAAATCGAGGAAGCCGGCCTGTTGATCCTGAACAAATCAGACCTCCTGGATCCCCATCAGGCCCGGCGCATCGCGCAAATGGCGCGCGAACGCTTCCCGTCGAAGATTGTGCATCTGCAGAACTCGCTTGATGGCGATGCGATCGCCGCGTGGCTGCGGCTGCTCGAAACGCAGGACGGCGCCTCTGGGGGCGGCGCGCTGGAGATCGATTACGCGCGTTACGGCGCGGGCGAAGGAAAACTGGCCTGGCTCGATCAGCAAGTACGCCTTGCGGCGCCTACGGGACGCTTGCGCGAGGCCGTCGTGACGCTGATGAGCGGCCTGCTTGACGGCATTCGGGAGCGCCATCTACCTGTAGGCCATGTGAAGTTCCTGGTGCGTTGCGGAGCCGAACAAGTGAAGATCAGCTCCACCTCGGGCGGGCAGGACGACTGGCGCGACCAGGTGCCGCCCATCCTTGGCAAGGAAGCGACCGTAGTGGTAAACGCGAGGGTGGAGGCCGATGCCTCGACGCTCGCGGAATTGGCCCGAAAAGCCCTTGAGCAGGCGCGGTTGCGGTCTGGCGCCCGGTGCCTGGAACTCTCCACGGACTTCTTTCACCCGGGCTTCCCTCGTCCCACGCACCGCTTCAGCTAAGCCGTTATTTACCTTTCTCGTTCAGCCGGTAACGTGCCGGAAGAATGGAGAAGTACTCCACAAAGCGGTGTTTTGGAGCGTCGGGTTGCTGCCGCTTTTCGAGAACAGTCTTGGCGAACGAGTTGAATGACCTGCCGAGCTCGCTTGATTGCTGCACAAAGGTACCCATGGTGAGCGAGTAGTGCACTCCCTTGTAATCGTTGGGGAAGGACATCAAGACTTTGTGCCCCAGCAGCCGTTCGATCTCGGTCAGCGAAACCGCGCCTCGCTTTTGCGCCCGATTCATCAACACGTCGACGTTCCTGCCGATTTCCAGGCTCTGCAGAAAGTTCAGCTTTTCGCGGGCCAGATGAAGCGAGGGGATCTCCGGCGTGCAAACCAGGAAGATTCGCGTGGCTTCGTGCAGGATCTCGATCGAGTAGAGTTCCATGTTTCCGCTCAAGTCCGCGCAGATCGCCTTGTAGTTGCGGCGTGCGTAATCCAGTATGTGCCGCACTTGCGGCGGCTCGATGCGGCAACTGGGATTCATGTTGCCGGATTGCAGCACATCCAGCCGCCCCACGCTCGAGATCATCTGCGGCCACAGCGTTTCGTCCAGGTGGGAAGAGTGTTCCACCGCGTCCACCACGGAGTGGCCCCGCTCCAACTTCAGCATGAATCCGGCCAGTCCCGAGTTCAGGTCGAAATCCGCAAGCAGGACGTTGTAGTCCGGCCGCCGCGCCAGGGCTCCCGCGAAGTTCACCGCCAGCGTCGTCGTGCCCACGCCTTGTTTGGAGGGTAGGAACGCGTAGATCTGATCGGTCGCCTGTATGACCGGCGGATGTTTGTCCAGTACCTCGGCCACGCGCCGCAGGGTGTCGTAAACGCATTGGCGCTCGAAGGGGGCCGGCAGAAACTCCCGGATTCCCGCTCGCATCAACTCCAACAACAACTGCGGGTCCATTTCGCTGTGTATGGCGACCACCTGCGTGCCGGGGGCCAAGGACTCAATGGCGGCTGACACCCGCGCGGCGTGCGTCATATCCTCTGCGCTGAGAAACACAACCTGCGGCGCCGATCCGCGCAGGACCCGTGGCAGCCCGGTTTCGTCAGGATAATGGTCCAGGCAGCGGATCACTTCCATGCCGCCTATTTCCTTGAGCCGTGCATTCAGCAACTCGGCCAGATTGGTGTTGGGTGCGATAATAGCGCCTCGGAGCATTCGGCCTCCTCTCTTCTTCTTGGTTATCGGCTGCTGGGCGATCAAACTATCTGAGGAGGACACTAGATTTCGCGAGGGGCCTTGCTTACGTGCCATGTCGGGAGCTAAGGCGCCTTAAGTGGTTTACCTTGGACCGGCGAGCCGCCCCCGGTAATGCGCAGGCAAGGTATTTCAGGGTGGAGCAGGAAACGGGTTGGGACGG
>CAZLOS010000025.1:0-48262 GCA_964561215.1 uncultured Solibacteraceae bacterium
CATCTGCAGCCGTGCCGCCATCTGGCTCAACTCCTGAGACGCCTTCTGCGTCTCGTTGGCGCCTTGCGTGGTGTCCTTCGCCGCCACCGCGACGCCGCCAATGTTCTTGGCGATGTCGCCGACACCCTTGGCAGCTTCGGTCACGCTGCGACCGATCTCGCTGGTGGTCACTGTCTGCTCTTCGACCGCCGATGCGATGCTGTTGGAGATGTCGTTGATCTGGTTGATGATGGAGCCGATCTCTTCGATCGCCGTGACGGCCCCCTTGGTATCGCCCTGAATCGCCTCGATCTTCCGGCCGATTTCCTCCGTGGCTTTGGCGGTCTGCTTGGCGAGTTCCTTCACCTCGTTGGCCACCACCGCGAAGCCCTTGCCGGCTTCACCGGCTCGCGCCGCTTCGATGGTCGCGTTGAGCGCCAGCAGGTTGGTCTGCTGCGCGATCGAGGTAATTACCTTGATGACGTTGCCGATCTCCTGGCTGGATTCGCCCAGCTTCCGCACCGTGTCGTTTGTGGAATGCGCCACGCTGACCGCGTTCTTGGCCACACGCGCGGACTCGTTCGCATGTTTGGCGATCTCGCGGATGGAAGCCTGCATCTGTTCGGAAGCCGAAGCCACTGAGGAGACGTTCTTGGATACCTGCTCGCTGGCCGCCGAGACTACGTTGGCCTGCGTGGCGGTCTCTTCGGCGTTCCCCGCCATCTGGTGGCTGACGGCCATCAACTCTTCCGAGGAGGTGGCCACCGCGGTGGCACTCTGCGAGGCGGCCTTCAACGGCTCCGCTACCTCATCCAGGGTCTTGTTTACACCCTCGATAATCTTGCGGTACTCGCCCTGGTGCCGGTTCGCATCGGCGCGCAGACCTACCTGGCCGTCCCCGGCCGCCTTGGCCAGCATGGCGGCGTCGTTAACCAGAGACTCGAGGTTTTCCATCATGAGCACGATGGCCGGGATCACTTCGTCGTGCTCGGACCGGCGTCCGATCCGTTTGAATTCGGCAAGCCGTTCCAGATCGCCCACGGCGACCCGCTTGAGGTTCTCGACGATGCTGGTCACCCTCTCCTGCGTCGCATTGACTGCGGCCGCCACTTCGGCGTAGATGCCCTCGTAGTGTCCTTCGACGGCCTTCGTGTAATCGTTGACCGCCATCTTCTGCAAAACGGCATTCGCCTCCACCAAACCGCTCAGCCCGTCAATGCAGGCATTCACGTCTTCTATCAGGCCGCTGTAATCGCCGTTGAAGGTCTCGGTAATCTTGGGCGGAATCTCGCCTTTCCCAATGCGGTCCATACACCCGGCGGCCACATGAATTGGGCCGACGATGGCTTCCATCGTCTGGTTCAATCCTTCGACGACCTTGCGGAATTGACCCTGGTGCCGGGTCACATCGGCGCGGGTAGACAGCTTCCCTTCCACTGCCGCCTTGGCCAGCGAGGTAGCGTCACGAACCAGCGTCTCTATGTTTTCCATCATGAGGACGACCGACGGGATCACTTCGTCGCGTTCGGAACGGCGTCCGATCCGTTTGAGTTCGGCAAGCTGGCCAAAATCCCCTACGGCAACCTTCTTGAAGTTCTCGACGATGCTGATCACCCTCTGTTGCGTCGCATTGACCGCGGCCGCCAGTTCGGCGTAGACGCCCGTGTAGTGTCCGTCAACGGGTTTGCTGAGATCGTTGACCGACATCTTCTGCAGAACGGAATTCGCTTCCACCAGGCCGGCCAGGCCATCGATGCAGGCATTCACGTCGTTGACGATGGAGTTGTGATCGCCGTTGAAGGTCTCGGTGATCCTGGGTGGGACCTCGCCCTTTGCCATGCGAGCCAGATACCCGGCGGCCAATTGGACGGGGCTAATGACGGCATCCAACGTGTCGTTCATCCCTTCGACGACCTTGCGGAATTGGCCCTGGTGCCTGGTCGCATCGACGCGGGTGGCCAGCTTGCCTTCCACCGCCGCTTTCGCCAGCAATTCCGCGTCGCTGACCAAAGCGCCCACGCTTTCCATCAGCTGGATCACTGTTGGCACAACATTGTCACGCTCGGACCGGCGTCCCAGTTGCTTGTACTCGGACAACTCGGTCAGGTCTCCTTTGGCTACGTTCTGCAAGGTGGACATGACGTGCCCCACCCTTTGCTGCGTGGTGTTAACCGCGGCCGCGACCTCGGCGTAGATACCCGTGTAGCGCCCGCTGACGGCCTTCGTGTAATCGTTGACCGCCATCTTCTGCAGAACGGCGTTCGCCTCCACCAGGCCGCCCAGTCCGTCAATGCAAGCATTCAGGTCGTTCACAACGGTGTTGAGATCACCGTTGAAACTGCTGGAAATCTTGGATGGAATCTCGCCCTTCGCCATGCGAGCCGTACATTCGGCGGCCACTTTCAGCGGCCCGACGACGGAATCCAGCATCCCGTTCAGCGTATCCACAATCCGGCGCTCGCCGCCCTCGAATGCATCGGAGTGTGCTCGCTCCGCTAAGCGCCCTTGTTCGAAGGCGGAGGCTACCCTCAGGATTTCCGTCTCAAGGCGCCCCTTTTGCGGCACGTCCACGGCATCAGATGTTGGATGACCTGAAACGGCGATGCCCGTGGATCGCTTTCGACCGGTGTCAACGCGCCGGCCATTGTTCGCTTGCTTTGCCATTCTCATTCTCCTTGTAGTCCGATTGTTTTACTCAGGCCGTCAATGGCACCGAGTTTTAGTTCCGTTTTTCTCCGTCATCTGGCCGTCATGCGAAGGACAAAATCAAGATTGCCTTGCCTCCAGCGCATCGACGCTTGCCGGAATGCTCTGCCTTGTCATGCTGGATACCGTGCCGGCGCTGAGTTGTCCCCCGATGGTGAGATCCACCGTACGATCCGTATCGAGAACCAGCAGCAGCCGGTCTTTTAGTTTGTAAATGCCGCGAATCAGCTCACGCGCCGCGGGAAGGAGATTCTCCGGCGGCCGTTCGTAGGTCGCCGGGTCCGTGTCCATCACGTCTCCGATCTCGTCGACCAGCAGGCTGATGGCGCCATCCTCGGTGCGGACCACCATGTTCATGGGAGTCTGTTCTCCGGCGCGCGGCGGCAGTCCTAGCCGCCTTCGCATGTCGATGGCGGGCACGATCTGGCCGCGGAGGTTGATCAGGCCTTCGATCACTTGCGGCGCCTGGGGCACGCGGGTCATGTGCTGGAAGCACAACACCTCCTGAACCCGGAGGACGTCTACGCCGAAAAACAGGTCCCCCACCAAGAAGGTGGAGAACTGCCCGCCGGCCTGTGCGGGCTCTGATTTTGTAATTGCTATCTCGGTTGCCATCACCTATCTCTCCTCTGCCGCCAGCACCGGCTCCGTTTCGCATCCGGCCAGGTGCGTGGCCAGCCGCGCCACCGATTTGAGCATCGCCTCCTGGTCGAACTTCACCTGGCAGTCCTCGTAACCCGTCGGCTGGCCGGCTTGTGACCGCACCTGCTCCGCCGAGTCCACCAGCACCAGCAGGGGGATACCTTCCCACTCCGGCCGCCCCCGCATCGTCGACAGCAATTCGGTACTGCCACCGGGCGGAAGATTCATCGCCGCCACCGCGATGTCCACCGGTTGTTGTTCCAGAGTCCGGACCGCCTCCTCCAGATTTCCGGCCTCGACCACGCGATAGCCCGCCATGTCCAGGCCGCAGCGGAGCAGGCCGCGCGAGAATGCCGAAGCCTCCGCCAGGAGCACCCGCCTGCCGTTCGCGGACTTAACGGTGGCTTGGAACCAATCCGCCGCAGCCGCGCGGATGACATAGTTCAGGTCCAGGAAATCCGCCACATGCTTGCCCACCACCGCGGAGCCGAGCAGGCCCTTGCGGTTGGTCTTCTGGTGCACCGTGACCGCTTCTTCCGCGACATCCAGGATCTGGTCGATCATCAGGCCCACGCTGCGGTCTCCGTCGTTGAACACGATGACCTGTACCTGATCGGCCGTCTCGGGCTGCGGCGAACCGGGTTCCAGCACCTCTTGGAGAGGCACCAACAGGAGAATCCGGTCCCGGTATTGCACCACCTGGCGTCCGCCGGCTCTCTCGATGGAGGAGCGGGGAAACTCCTCGATTCTCGCGACCATCGAAAGCGGAACGGCCAGCCGCTGGAAGGAGCCCGCCCCGAAAAGGAGCAACCGCTGCTTCTCGTCTCCCGCCTGCGCCTTCTGCTGCACTGCCGCGCGCACCTGTTCGCGCGATTCCGTCAGCACTCCCGATTGCTGGCCGATGCCCAGCACGTCCAGGATGAGAGCCACGCGTCCGTCGCCCATGATCGTCGCGCCCGCGTACACGGAGAGTCCTTTCAGTTGCTCGCCCAAGGGCTTGACCACGATTTCCTGGGTATCGTTGATGCCGTCCACTACCAGCCCGAACTGCCGGTCTTCGGCTTGCAGGACCACCATGTTGACCGCATCGCACTGGCCGTCCTGCTTGAGCCCCAGCACGCGGCTGAGATAGGCGACAGGCAGAAGGCTCCCGCGCCGCCGGTACACAGGCGTCCCATGGACGTGCTCGATGTGCTTGTCTTTGGAGTCTCCCTCCAGGCGGACGAGCTCGATCAGGCTCACCTGGGGGATGACGAACCGCTCCCCGCCGCTGGTCACCACGAGCCCCGGAATGATCGCCAGGGTGAGTGGGATCTTGAGCTTGATCGTGGTGCCTTCACCGAGCCGGCTGACAAGATCGACGACTCCGCCGATCTTCTCGATGTGCGACTTCACGACATCCATGCCCACGCCGCGTCCGGATACATTGGTGACGGTCTTCGCCATCGAGAATCCGGGCACGAAGATCAGGTTCAGCGCCTCCCGCTCACTCAATTTCTCGACCTGCTCGGGCCGCAGAAGCCCCTTCTCGATGGCTTTCTGCTTGACGCGGGCGACATCGATCCCCGCCCCGTCGTCCCTGATTTCGATGTTGACTTGCCCGCCCTCGTGATAGGCGTGCAGAGCCAGCGTCCCCTCGGGCGGTTTGCCCAGCCGCGTGCGAACGTCCGGGGGCTCGATGCCGTGGTCGCACGAGTTTCGCACCATGTGCAACAACGGGTCCTTGATGGCCTCGATGATGGTGCGATCGAGTTCGGTCTCCGCGCCTTCCATCTCCAGCTTTATCTGCTTGCCGAGCGCCACCGACACATCGCGCACTACGCGCGGGAACTTGTTCCAGACCACGCCGATGGGCTGCATGCGCGTCTTCATGACGCCTCCCTGCAACTCGGTGGTGATCAGGTTCAGACGCTGCGAGGTCGCGTTGAGAGAGGTGTCCTCCCGCTCGGTGTTGAACTGGAGAATCTGGTTGCGGATGAGGACCAGTTCGCCAACCAGGTCCATGAGCTTATCCAGCAGCCCCACGCCGACCCGGACGCTGGAGTCCGCCACCGCGGAGGACTTCGCGGTATCCTCTTCCTGCTTTGCTTCCTCGGAGTGTTCAGCGGCGCCGCTCTCATGGGCCTCTTCCTGGACGGCGGCAGGCGCGGGATCGGCCGTCTTTTGAGCAACCGCCTTAAGACGTTCGACCAATTCTTCAAACCGGTCGGGGCCTTCTTCCCCGGTCGCTTCGATCGCGGCGAGCACCTTTCGCGTGGCGTCCACCGTTGTTAGAACCACGGACACCAGCTCCGGTGTGAGTTCTCGTTGCCCATCCCGCAGCTGGCTCAACAGGTTCTCGGCCTGGTGGGAAATCTGTTCAAGAGTCGAGAATCCCAGGAAGCCACACGTGCCCTTGATGGTGTGCATCGTGCGAAAGATGCTGGCGAGCAGCTCCGCATCCTTGGGCCGCTTCTCGAGTTCGACAAGTTCCTGATCCAAACGCGAGAGATTGTCGTAACTCTCGACGAGGAATTCCCGGATCACTTCCTGATCTTGATCCTGCATATGCGTCTTCTCCAAAGGGCGGAAACAATCCCGTGCAGATTCGTTCGTGTCTTCAGGCCGCCCGGTCTCTCACGCCTGTGCGCGGCGTTCTCGACGGCGGCGTGGCTGCGTGCAGCGACGCTCCAGGGTTCTTATCGACTAAGGAGTGAAATCCTTACATATCTCTCTGACTGGAGCAGGGATACGCGTGGAGCAGGGAACAAGCTCAGCGAACTTTGTTTCGGGGACCGGACGGCTCCGGGGATGCGGCAGGCGGCGCTTGCCCGGTAAGAGTTCGGACCTTCGCACCGAACTGGCGGGCCCTGGCCGTGACGAGCGCTGTGTCGAACGTCAGCACGCGCCGGCCGCGCACGATGAGCTTGCCGTTCACCATGACGTCCGAAACGTCGCTGGCTTTCAGTGCATAGACCAACTGGGAATACACGTTGTAAAGCGGCACGGCGTGCGGCGCATCCAGCCGCACCGCGATCATGTCTGCCCGCTTGCCCGGCTCAAGCGAGCCGATCTCCTTCTCCATGCCGAGTGCGCGGGCGCCCACGATGGTCGCCATCTCGAAGACCGTTTTGGCGGGCAGCGCGGTGGGATCGCCGGTGGAAACCTTCTGCAGTTTCGCGGCGAGGTCCATTTCCTCGAACAGGTTGAAGTCGTTGTTCGACCCGGCCGGCCCGTCCGTGCCCAATCCCACGGCGACACCGGCTCCGAGCATGGCTGCGACAGGCGCCACGCCGCTGGCGAGCTTCGTATTGCTTGAAGGGCAGTGAGCCACACCGACGTTCCATTTCCGGAAGATGGCGTGATCGGCCGCATCGGTCCAAACCGCGTGCGCCACAAGCGTGCGGCCGTTGAACACACCGAGCGAGTCGAGCAGCGCGACCGGGCTCATGCCGCGCCTGGCACGCGCCTGGTCCACTTCGTGACGCGTTTCCGAAATGTGCGTGACAAGCGGCACCCCGTACCGGTTGGCCAGTTCGCGGCAGGCCTTCAGCGTCTCGTCGGAATTCGTATAAGGGGCATGCGGCGCCACGGCCGGCACAATCAACTCGTCGTTGCGGAAGCGGCGGATGAAGCGCTCGGTCGACTGGAGCGATTCCGCCGGGCTCTTGGCGTCGGCCACCGGAAACCCGATGACGGTTTCGCCCAGCACGCCGCGCAGGCCGATTTCCCTGGTGGCCTCGGCGACGGTGTCCTCGAAGTAGTACATGTCGGCGTAGGTCGTTACCCCCGACAGGGCCATCTCGATCGCGGCCAGCCGCGTCCCCCAGCGCACAAAGTCCGGCGAGACGGCTTTGGCTTCGACGGGGAAGATAAACTTCTCCAGCCAGTCCTGGAGGCGCATGTCGTCGGCGATGCCGCGCAGAAGCGACATGGCCGCATGGGCGTGCGCATTGACCAGTCCCGGGGCGATCAGGCAGTCCGCGCAATCGATGCGCCGCGCCGGCTGGTACTTCCTGTCTATCTCTCTGCGAGTACCGACGGCGACAATACGGCTTCCGCGCACGGCCACCGCGCCGCGCTCGATAAGGCGCCGCGAGCCGTCCATGGTGACGACGTAGCGCGCACTCCAGATGGCGTCGACGGGCGCTGAGAAAGCCGCTACCGCGGCCAGGGCGAGACTAACGAATAAACGAAGCATCGAACGGCCGGGGAAACAGATCTTTCAGGTGAAAAGTTTCGGTCACGCCGCGCGGGTTGGCGAGGATCACCTCGATGTCTCCGCAGAACTCCCACAGGATCTGCCGGCAGGCGCCGCAAGGGGGCGTGGGACGCTCCGTCCGGGCCGCGATAGCCAGGCGCCGGAACTTCCGCGCACCCTCGCTGAGGGCCTTGAACACGGCGACGCGCTCGGCGCAAACCGTGAGGCCCAGGGTGGCGTTCTCTATGTTGCAGCCGGTCCAGACGCGGCCATCCGGGTCTTCGATGGCGGCCCCGACCTGAAAGTCCGAAAAGGGCGCGTGGGCGTGGCTGCGAGCTTCGAGCGCAGCGGCTACCAGATCATCCATCATGCCTCCAGCCGCGGCACCAGGGCCTTGAGCAGGCGCACCAGCGTGCCGCGCACGGCGGCGCCGGTCTCCAGCACCTCCTCATGGCAGATCTTCTGCTTCAAGATGCCCGAGGCCATGTTGGTGACGCAGGAAATCGCCAGGACCTCCACACCCATGTGGCGCGCCGCAATCGCTTCGGGTACGGTCGACATTCCCACCAGATCCGCGCCGATGGTCCGCAGATAGCGTATCTCGGCCGGCGTCTCGTAACTCGGGCCGAGCAGGGCCGCGTACACGCCCTCCTGCAACCGTGTTCCGAGCGATTCCGCCACGGCGCGGGCCGTCGTGCGCAGCCTCGCGGAATAGGCGTCGGACATATCCGGGAAGCGCGGCCCCAAGGTGTCGTCATTCGGTCCGGCCAGCGGGTTCGAGCCTTGCAGGTTGATGTGATCCGAAATCAGGACCAGCGCGCCCTGCCCGTAAGCCAGGTTGATGCCGCCGGCTGCGTTGGTGAAGATGGCGGCGCGCACACCCAGGCGCGCCAGTACGCGGATGGGGAAGACCACCTGGGCCGGAGTGTAGCCCTCGTAGAGATGCGCGCGCCCGGCCATGACCACCGTCTCGGTGGCCCCGATACGGCCGAACACCAGCTTGCCCGCGTGGCCCACGGCGGTGGAACGCGGCCAGCCGGGGATCTCCTCGTAAGGGACTTCGATCGCATCCCCGAGTTCCGCGGCGAAAGCACCGAGCCCGCTGCCGAGCACGACGGCCACGCGCGGCGATCGGGCCACGCGCGATTCCAAGTACTTCCTGGCTTCTTCTATCACAAGAGCATCCCGGCGATGCATGCAGACATGAAATTGGCCATGGTTCCGGCGGCCACCGCGCGCAAACCCAACCGCGCCAAATCCGACTTCCGGTTGGGCGCCAGCGCGCCGATGCCGCCGATTTGTATAGCAATGGAGCTGAAATTGGCGAAACCGCACAACGCGTACGTAGCGATGGTGAACGAGCGCGGGTCAAGCTGCGGCTGGAGGGGCCCCAACTGCAGGAAGGCCACGAATTCGTTCAGCACCAGGCGCGTTCCCAGCAAGTTGCCGACGGTGAAGGCATCCTTCCAACTCACTCCCATCAGCCAGGCTACCGGGGCAAAGATGTAACCGAACAATGTTTCAAGCGACGAAGGCAGCCATCCCAAAAACGGCAGAGTGTGGGCCCAGCCGAGAATGCCGTTCACCATGGCGATGAGCGCCAGGAAGGCGATCAGCATACCGCCGATGTTGAGGGCCAGGTGCAACCCGTCGCCGGCGCCTCGCGCCGCCGCGTCGATCACGTTCACGCCCGGCCGTTCCACTTCCACCTTTACTTTGCCGGCGGTCTCGGGCGTGCCGGTTTCGGGGACGAAGATCTTGGCCAGCATGATGGTCGCCGGCGCCGTCATGATCACAGCGGTCAGCAGGTGCTTGATGTCCACTCCGGCGATCTTCACGTAAGCCGCCATCACGGCGCCGGAAACGTGGGCCATGCCGCTCGTCATGACCGTGAACAACTCCGACTCGGTCATGTTGGCCAGGAACGGGCGGATGGTCAGCGGCGCTTCGGTCTGGCCCATGAAGATGCTGGCGGCGACATTGGTGGATTCCGCGCCGCTGGCGCCCATGACCCGCTGCATCACTACCGCCATGCCGCGCACGAACACCTGCATGACGCCGAAGTAGTACAGGATGGCGAAGAACGCCGCGATGAAAATGACGATGGGCAGCACCTGGAAGGCAAACACCACGCCGAAAGGCCCGCTCTTGGCCCCGAGCGGCCCGAACACGAACTGGCTGCCGGACTCGGCGTAGGCCAGCAAGGCATTCACCCCCGTGCTGGCGTACTGGAACAGCTTGCCGAAGTCCGTCTTCAGCACCAGGAACGCAAAGGCGAACTGCAGACCCAGGCCCCAGGCGAGCAGGCTGAGTTTGATGGCGCGCTTATGCTTGGACACCAGAAACGCCGCGAGCAGAATCGCGACCAGACCCAGCAGTCCGGTGAAGCGCTCCATGGGAGGCGACCTAGCCGACCACTTCGAGGATCAGCGCGCGCTCTTCTCCGGCGCTGGAGGAGATGTGGAAAGCATCCTCGATGAGTCCCGCGGCCTCGTCCAGCCCGTCTTCCTTGGTGTAGTAGAGACGCGCCAGCACCCCGCCGGCGTCCACTCGCTGTCCGACCTTCACTTCCAGGATGACGCCGACAGCCGGATCGACCACGTCGTCCTTCTTGCTGCGTCCGGCGCCGATCATGGCGGAAGCGCGGCCGATGTCTTCGGCGTCGATGGCGGTGACGAAACCCGCGCGCGGCGAAGTGATTTCGCGGGCGCCCAGCGCATTCGGCAGCAACTCGAACTTGTCGAGCACCCGCGGATCGCCGCCTTGCGCCTTGATGACTTCCTTGAACTTGCGGTAGCCCGAGCCGTCCAGCAGCCTGGCCTGCGCCACTTCACGGGCATCCTCGAGTGTCTTTGCGGCCTTGCCGAGGTAGATCATTCGCGCGGCCAACTCCAGCGAGAGGCGGGTCAAATCCACCGGGCCGGCGTTCTGCAAGGTCTGGGAAGCCTCCATGACCTCCAGCGCATTGCCAATGGCATACCCAAGCGGCTGGTTCATGTCGGTGATCAGCGCCTGGACCCGTTTGTCCATGCGACGGCCGATAGTCACCATGGCCTGTGCCAACCTGCGGGCGTCCATCTGTCTTTTCATGAACGCGCCTGTGCCGCATTTCACGTCGAGCACGATGGCATCCAGGCCCACAGCCAGTTTCTTCGACATGATCGAGGAAGCAATCAGGGGAACGGACTCGATCGTGGCAGTGACATCACGCAGGCTGTACAGCTTCCCGTCGGCCGGAGCCACCTCGGGCGTCTGCCCGATGAAGGCCAAACCCAGCTGTTTCAGTTGCTCGCGGAACTCGTCGATAGTGAGGTTGGTGCGGAAACCGGGAATGGACTCCAGTTTGTCCAGCGTTCCGCCGGTATGGCCCAAGGCGCGCCCCGAAATCATGGGCACCACTACCCCGGCCGCCGCCGCCAAAGGCGCGGCGATGAGGCTGGTCTTGTCGCCCACGCCGCCGGTCGAGTGCTTGTCCACTTTGACGCCCGGCACGCCGGACAAGTCCACGGTCGCACCGGAACCCAACATGCAATTCGTGAGGACAGTGACCTCGCGGTCCGTCATGCCGGCGAAATATACGGCCATGAGGAAGGCGGACATCTGGTAGTCAGGAATCTCATCCCTGGTATAGCCCTCGACGAGATAGACAATCTCTTCCGGGGACAGTTCTTCGCCGTCCCGCTTCCGGTGGATCAGGTCGACAGTTCTCATTCTGTTTCTGTGACCCTAAGCCTACCATGCTATTCGGTTGAAAGTAAAGGACGAGTTGGGGTGTCCGGCCCCCTTGTGCCAGCCGGATATGGATGGCTGGCTCCCTCTTTCGCGCCGGCGATACAATTGTCTGGTGCGACGCCGGCTATGGTTGGGCCTTATCGGCATCCCGGTGATGTTCGTCGAATCCTGCGGCCGGGGCGACGGCGTGAAGACAGGTGCCGGCGCCTGGGTGGAGCATCGGGATGCAAAGGGCTTCAGTGTGCGGCTCCCGGAGAGGTGGAGGGCCGAGGTTGGCGATGGGGGGCTGGTGGTGCTTCGCGACCCCGCGGGCGCAGGACAAGTCCTGGTCCAGCCGTTCTTTCTGAATCATCGCAGCCGGGCTCTGGATTGGCTGGCCCAGGCGCCGGTGCGGTTGGGCATTGCGTTGCCAGCCTCGCGGATCTTACGCACGGCGCAAGTCCGTAAACGGCCGGACGAGGCTGCCGCGGCGGCGTCCTACGCGAGCGCCTCCGGACCGGGGGTAGCCAGTCTGCTTTGTTCCATCGCCGGCAGCAGCGGCATGCTCTACGCCATTGCCGCGCCGGAGGCTGAGTTCGCCGCACTCAAGCCGTCCCTTCTGCGCATAGTGAGAAGCTTCCGGTACACCGAAACGTCGCGTCCGGCACCTGAGTTCGCGACCTTCAGCGACCCCAAGGAGGGCGCCTTCACGGTTGACGTGCCGCGCGGCTGGACCACGGCAGGTGGGCTCTACCGCTTCGCTGCGACGGACACCCGGCCGTATCTGCTGGTGGAATCGCCCGACGGCAAGATTCGCATTACCATCGGCGACCGCGAAACGCCATCCTTTACGGTCCCGAATCCCATGCTGGCCGCGGCCGGTTTTACCGAGGGCCGCTGGTACTCGCCCGGCTATGGGGTCAACCTGCGGGTGTGGCCCTACATGAAAGGATCGGACTTCGCAGCCGCGTACGTGGATCGCAAGTTCGCCTCGACGTGCGGGGTGGTACAGATTGCCGAAAGACGGGACCGGCCCGATCTGGACGCACACCTCGGGTTGGCGAGTTCGCATGATGGCGGGATGCAAGGGACGATCATGACCGGAGAGGTGGCGTTCACATGCGGGGAAGGCGCCACGCCCCGAAGAGGCTACTACCTGGCGGGCACTGAGACAGGCTCGGCGTATGGCACCGGCATCTGGAACGTTCAGTACCTATACGGGTACCTGGCCGGCGACGATACGGTCGAACTGGCCGGCGCGGTGCTGGCCCGCCTGGTTGCCAGTTCTCGTGTAAACCCGCAGTGGGCGGCGATGCAGAGCAGCACGGGCCGCCAGCCGCAGGAAATCGTATCCCGAACGGGCGACGAGGTTTCTCGCGTACTCGAAATGAACTACTGGAAAAGGCGGCGGGTGCAGAGCAGCGTTCGCGGGCAGTGGTCCAATATGGTCCTCGGCTTGACCGAGGCCGTCGATCCGGAGACCGGCCAGACGTGGAAGGCCGCTTCCGGCCACAATTACTACTGGAGTAGGGAGACGGCGGATGCCACCGGCTACGAGCGGCCGGATACGGACTTTTCACCGCTCAAGGAATGGTGACGGAAGAAGACAGGAGGGGCTCTTGACGGATCGGCGGGCATTTTTGCGGGCTTCGGCGGCGGCGGCCGCCAGTGTCGCTTTGCCGGCTCAGGGCATGGCGCGGGTTTTCGTTCAGCCGATGGGCGGGGCCGGATTCAAGCGGCGGTTGGCCGAGCGCGAAATGCTGCGGGGCTTGCGGAAGCTGGGCTTTCCGGCGGACCTGGGATCCGGCACGACGGCCGATATTCGGATCAGCTTCGCCATCGAGACGGGCGGAGCGGCGGAATCGTACCGCATCGTGCGCGACGGCAAAGGGGCGCGGCTGGCAGCTCCGAATGAGCAGGCCCTGCTCTATGCCGTCTTCGACTTCCTCGAACGTCAGGGCGCGTTCTTCGGCATCGACGGCGAGAGTTACCCCATCGACCGGCCGCGAGCGCTGGAGTTGCCGCCCGAAAACCAGCCCTGGGCGTCCGCGCCTCGCTTCGCGGTGCGGGGCCTGCTGCCGTGGCCGGACTTCCTCAACTGCATCACGGTCTACAACGAGGAGGACTTCCGCGCCTATTTCGAAGCCATGCTGCGCATGCGCTTCAACACCTTCGGCATGCACGTTTACACGACCGAGAAACAGTGGGCCGAGTCCTATCTCTCCTTCGAGTTCGGCGGCGTAGGACACATCTCCTTTCTCGACACCACGGCGACCAGCCGCTGGGGCTACCTTCCGCAGCGCACTTCGCACTTCGGCATGGGCGCCGGCCAGTTTTACGATTCCGAAGTCCTCGGCAGCGACTCGACGCGGCTGGCGCGCGACACCTGGGAGGCGGCCGGCCGCGCGCGCACCTTGCTCCGCGACGCTTACGCCTATGCCGCCCGGCTCGGCATCCGCACCGGCATCGGATTCGAACCCTACCGGATCCCCGACGAGATTTTCCGCGCCCTGCCGCCCGAGGTGAGGATCGACAAGCCCGTGGCCGGTGTGCGGTTCGATGTGGAATCGGTCACCGCCCGCAAGTTGCTTGAAGCGCGCCTGGCGCAACTGCTCGAAGCCTATCCGCAAGTCAATTATGTGTGGTTGTGGGAAGACGAGGAGATGAACTGGCAGAGCCGCAAAACGGGAATCCCGCTTTCGGTGACGCCGTTCCTCCAAGCGCACGATTTTCTGCGGCGGCACGCCCCTGGCAAGCGGCTGGTGGTGTCCGGCTGGGGCGGCGTGGCTCGCCATTTCGAGGACTTCCACAGGCGCCTGCCTGGCGACGTGATTTTTTCCTGCCTGAGCGATTCGCTCGGGTGGGACCCGGTGCACGAAGTCTTCGGCAAGCTGGAAGGCCGCGAGCGCTGGCCGATCCCGTGGCTGGAGGACGACCCCGGCATGTGGCTCACCCAGCTTCACGTGCACCGGTTCAACGGGGACTTGAAACGCGCGGAGGATTTCGGCTGCCAGGGATTCATGGGCATCCACTGGCGCCACCGCGTCGTGGACATTACCGCCGGCTTCCAGGCGCGTGGGAGCTGGAAGGCCGCTCCCACGCCTGAAGACTACTACCAGGCGTATGCGCGCAGCCAGGCTTCCGGCAGCCGTGCCGGCAAGCTGGCCGCCACTCTCGAAGACGCCGATCGCAACCGCACAATCCTGTCGAGCTATGCCGGCAAAGGTCCAGATGGGCACGTGCGGACCGACGCCTATTCGGGCGACTACAGCGAGGCCTTCGAATACTGGCGCGACTACGAGCCTTCCGCTGAAATCCTGCAATCCCAGAAACAAGTGGCCGGAGTTTTGCGTGCGCTCGCCGATGGCGCGACCTCGGCTTTCGAGAAAGAGCGCCTGGAATACATCACGCGGCACATCGAGTTCCAGGTCCCGTACGCGGAAGCCTGGACGCTGGCGCACAAGCTGCACCACACTCTGAAAGAAGCGGGGGCTCTAAAGAAGGAGGGTAAGCCGGCGGAGGCGCGGGAGAAGGTTTTGAGGCAGGGCGTTCCCGTGTGGCTCGAACTGGCGCCGCAGGTGCGCATGGCGATGCTGCACTTCCAGCGGATCGTGGCCACTCGCAACGACCTCGGCACGCTCGCCAGCATGCAGAACAAGTTTGTGCGCCTGGCGCTCTACCGTTTGCGCCTGTCGATCCAGGAGTATCTGGGCGAATTGCCGCTGGAAGTGGATCGGACGTTCGCAGAAACGGTTCGCGCCGATGCGACCGCGCCGGCGCGCGTGTTCCTGCCTACGCGCCCCACCATGCTGGGCAAAGGCGAGAAGGTCAGGGTGAATATCGTCGTGACCGGCGGAGCGAACCCTGCCGGCGTGGTGCTGCACACACGCGCGCGCGACGCCGGGACCTGGAAAGTCACACCGGCCGTGCTCGCGGGCCGCCGCACTTACACGGCCACGCTGGGCCCGTTCCCACCCGAAGCCGAACTGGTGGACTATTACGTCACGGCGGGCAACCTGAGCGCCCCGGCAGACGCGCCCACGCATTTGTATACGGTCACGATGACGTAGGAGGAGGTATATGCCGATCAACCCGCTCACGCGCCGCGTATTATCCGGAAGCCGCCGCGGCAGCCATCGCGGAGATGCACCGGCAGGTGGGAGAGTTGGTGGTGGACGAGCGTGGCATCGCGCTTCGCGGGCTCATCGTCCGCCACCTGGTGCTGCCGCAGAACATCGCCGGTACCGACAAGTTCGTCTCTTGGGTAGCTTCGAAATTGACCCGGTCGACGTACGTGAACATCATGGCGCAGTACCGGCCGGAGCATAACGCGCACCGCTACCCGGAGCTTAGCCGCCGGATCAGCACGGCCGAATACCGGCAGGCTCTCGATTGGGCCCGCGAGGCAGGACTGACGCGCCTGGATAACAGGTAGACTAACCTCTAGCATGAAACCGAAACACGGATTCTCACGCCGCGCTTTCATCGCGGAGGCGGCGGTCCTGCCGGTGGCGCAGCCCGGCGCCGCCGAGACGCGCGCTGCAGTCTCCTCTTACCCGCGCCGGTTCACCGGCCGCGCCCTCAGCCAGATCGCGTTCCCTCTGGGCGGCGTCTGCGCGGGCAGCATTTCACTCGGTGGCCGGGGCCAGTTGCGTGACTGGGAGATCTTCAACCGCGCGCACAAAGGCAACGCGCCGTCGTACTGCTTTGCTTCGATCTGGGCGAAGTCCGGCGCCTTAGCGCCGGTGGCCCGTATTCTGGAAGCCCGCTTCCAGCCGCCCTATGGCGGCTCGTCGGGCCTCGGATACCGCAACGCTCCGGGATTGCCGCGCCTGGAATCGGCCGGTTTCACGGGAGAGTATCCCATCGCACGTGTTGCGTTTCACGATCGCGAATTGCCGGTGCGCGTTTCGCTCGAAGCGTTTTCGCCCTTCATTCCGCTCGACGAGGAGGCCTCGGGGCTTCCCGTCGCCATCTTGCGCTATCGAGTGAAGAACACCAGCCGCGCGGCGGCCACCGTCTCCATTGCATACTCGTTGCGCAATCCGGTGGGCGAGGCCGGCCGCATCAGCGACTACCGCACCGAGTCGAATCTCGCCGGACTGTTCATGCACAACCCGTTCCTCGCCGCCACCGACCCGCTCAAGGGCAGCATGGCTCTCGGCGTTTTGGATGCCGCCGGCGGCGAGTTGACCCACCTGCGCGGATGGCCGCTCGAGATGTGGGGTTGGACGCCCGCGCTGCTGTTCTGGGACGATTTTTCGGGCGACGGGCGGTTGGGACCGGAGACGCCCAAGCTCGACGCCACCGGCTCGATTTGCCTGAGCCGGGAGATTGCCCCGGGAGCCGAAGCCACTTACACGTTCGTCCTCGCCTGGCATTTCCCGAACCGTACGCCGGCCAGGTGCGGCTGGTCCGCGCCCGAAGGCTTGGAGAACACGGTCATCGGCAATCACTACTGCACGCGCTTCAGAGATGCCTGGGACGCGGCGCGCCACCTGGCCGCAAACCTGCCGGATCTCGAACGCCGGACCGGGGCTTTCACCAAAGCTGTGCGCGAGAGCACGCTACCTGCGGAGGTGCTCGACGCCGCCATGAGCAATCTCTCCACGCTGGCAGCTACCACCTCCTTCCGCACCGCCGATGGCCGGTTCCATGGTTGGGAAGGAACCAACGATCAGGGCGGATGCTGCTTCGGCACCTGCACGCACGTCTGGAACTACGAGACCGCCACGGACTTCCTCTTTCCGGCTCTTGCGCGCAGCCGACGCGAGGCGTCGTTCGGCTACCTCACGGCCGAAAACGGCCAGATGTATTTCCGCGAGCCGCTACCGTTCCGTCCGCCGGAGAAAGCGACGGCCGCCGCCGACGGGCAGATGGGGCAGATCGTCAAGCTGTACCTGGACTGGCAGCTTTCGGGCGACGACGCCTGGCTGCGCAAGCTGTGGCCGGTGGCCAAGCGAGCGCTTTCCTTCGCCTGGATTGCCGGCGGCTGGGACGGCGACCGCGACGGCGTCATGGAAGGCGTGCAGCACAACACCTACGACGTCGAGTTCTTCGGGCCCAATCCGCTGTGCGGCATCTGGTATCTGGCCGCGTTGCGGGCCGGTGAAGAGATGGCGCGCGCGGTGGGCGAGGATTCCTTCGCCGCCGAATGCCGGCGCCTGTTCGACAACGGCAGCCGTTGGTTCGACGCGAACCTTTTCCACGGCGAGTACTACATCCAGAAGATCCGCGGCGTGGCGAAGGACCAGATCGCCAAGGGCACCGGCGGGGGAAGCACGGCCGATACCACCAAGCCCGATTTTCAGCTCGGCGAAGGATGCCTGGTGGATCAGCTTGTGGGGCAGTATCTGGCGACGGTGGCGGGGCTCGGCCCGCTGCTGAATGTGGAGAACATCCGGAAGACCGCGCGCTCGATCTGGAAGTACAACTTCAAAAAGGATCTCTTCCATCACCAGGCCGTGCAGCGGGTGTATGCGCTCAATGACGAAGCCGGGCTGGTGATCTGCGATTACGGCTCGGGCAAGCGCCCGCGCATCCCGTTCCCTTACTTCGCCGAGTTGATGACCGGCTTCGAGTACTCCGCCGCGATTCTCATGCTGCAGGAAGGCATGGTGAACGAAGGGGTCGAAGCCATCGCGGCCATACGCCGCCGCTACGACGGCGAGCGCCGCAACCCCTGGGACGAAGCCGAGTGCGGCCACCATTACGCACGAGCCATGGCGAGCTGGTCGGCCATCGTCGCGCTTTCCGGGTTCCAATACTCGGGCGTTACGAAATCGTTGACCCTGAAGCCGCTCGTCAACCAGGAGGCTTTCCGCGGCTTCTGGTCCGCGCCCTCGGGCTGGGGCTCATTCGAGCAGAAGAAGACGGCCGACGGGTATCGCGTCGCCGTCGCTGTGACTGAAGGCACGCTGTCATGCCGCTCGAT
The DNA here is from genome assembly GCA_964561215.1 of uncultured Solibacteraceae bacterium. Classification (GTDB taxonomy): domain Bacteria; phylum Acidobacteriota; class Terriglobia; order Bryobacterales; family Bryobacteraceae; genus JAJFUV01. Next base: position 18,153 of record CAZLOS010000025.1, read on the forward strand.
CGCCCTGGGGCTGAAAGCCACCAAGTGCACGGCCAGGTTGGGCGGAAGGGAAGTGCCCTGCACGGCGAAAGCGTCGAAGATTGATTTCGCCGGTGAGATTCAGATCCAAGCGGGAAAGCCCCTGGACGTTACGGTCAGTGCTGGGTAAATTAGTTGAAGCGTGCGATTGCCGGGGCGCCTTTTCGCTCGTAGAAGCAGTACAGATTTCCTCGCCGGCCAACCGCCAGGCCGGAGCAGCCGGTGCGGTTCGGTTCGATGGTTCGGGACACCGGCCAACTGTTGCCGTCGTCGGTGCTGCGGCGCAGCAGTAGATCGATGGAGCCCCAGTCGGTCTTGGTCGCGCGCCGGCCCAGGTCCACTCACAACGTGGGTGTGGCAAGTTGGGCAGCTTGCCCCGAAATCATGTGGCCGTTACTTCCCACCAGACGTACGAGTCCCTCGGCGTGAGATAACTGCTGTACTGTAAGCTGCCTGTTCCCTGTTGCCCTATCCTGGGGCGTGGGTATGTGAAGCCGTTCAGGACGAGGACTGGCAAGGTCGGGAATACGTCCCTGTCACGGTCCTCATGGTTGGTTTCTTCCAGGAACATGCTGCCCGCGTTGGCGTGAGTCCCCATTCTGAAGGTGCCGCGATGGTCGTAACCGACGAACTTCTGGCCGAGCGTAGTTTCTTGCCAGTGTGCGCCTCCGGGCCCGCCGTCGTGCATTATGACGGATCCAGTATTACCCGAGGCTAAGATTCTGAGCGTAATGGTCGCCACATCAGCCTCCCCTGAGCACAGGATAGCGCTCAACGACCGAATGAGAGCACTCAAATACAGGTTTCTTGCGGCCTGCTTACTCCGTGTCCGCTTTCGGAAGTTCGCATCGCCGGCCGGGGCGTAGGTATTCTGCTATAAGGCACTAATATGCGAGGCATTACCCGAAACGTCATCCTGCTGGGTGTCGTGAGTCTACTCACGGACATCTCCAGCGAGATGATCTATCCGCTGGTCCCGTTGTTTCTGACCATGACACTGGGTGCCTCGGTGGGCACCGCGGCGTTCATCGAAGGCTGCGCCGAGATGACCGCGAGCCTCCTGAAGGGAATCTCCGGCGCGTGGTCGGACCGCATCGGGCGGCGCCGTCCGTTCGTGTTCGCCGGATACGGCATTTCCGCTCTGGCCAAGGTCGCCATGGGCGCGGCCACGGGCTGGAGCGCGGTGCTTGGCGCGCGGATCGCGGACCGTTTCGGCAAAGGCGTGCGCACGAGCGCGCGCGACGCGATGCTCGCCGAATCGACGCCGGCTGAATGGCGCGGACGCGCTTTCGGCTTGCATCGCAGCATGGATTCGATTGGAGCGGTGATCGGACCGCTGCTGGCACTGCCGCTGCTGACGCTTTTCAACCACGATCTGCGCAAGGTGTTCTTTCTGGCGGCGGTGCCCGGCCTGCTGTCATTGGCGGTGATCCGCTTCACGCGGGAAACCGGCGAGGTCGCGAAACTCGATTCCGCGCGGCGTCAGGCGCTGCCGAGGCGCTTCTGGGTCTACCTGGCCATCTCCGTCCTGTTCGCCCTGGGGAATTCCGCCGACGCGCTGTTGCTGCTGCGCGCGAAATCGCTGGGGGCTTCGACCAACGCCATTGTCCTCTACTTCGCTCTGTTCAACTTAGTAACCGTGGCGGCGTCGTATCCTTCGGGCGCGATTTCGGACCGGCTGGGGCGCCGGCGCGTGCTCATGGCCGGCTGGATCGTATTCGCGGGGGTGTACGCTTCCTTCGGCCTTGTCGCCCATCAGGCGTTCGTGCCGCTGTTGTTCGCGATCTATGGACTCTATTCGGGCATCGCGGAAGGCGCGGCGCGGGCTTACGTCGTCGACCTGGTGGGCCCGGAGAAGAAGGCCACCGCGCTGGGCTATCACTCCCTGGCGACGGGAGTGGCAGTCCTTGGCGCCAACGTCGCCGCCGGCCTTCTGTGGGAGCATGCGGGCGCCGGCTATCCCTTCCTCTACGGCGGAGCGATGGCGCTACTTTCGAGCCTGCTGCTGGCGGTAGTCTAAACGGACTTGTCTTTCGCGTAGCAAATCGGCGAGATGGGACAGGCGGCACAGTTTGGTTTGCGCGCCGAGCAGAGGCTGCGCCCATGCAGGATCAACTGGTGTGAAACCAGGATCCACTTCTCCCGCGGGATGATCGCCATCAGGTCGCGCTCGATCTTCTCCGGCGTCTTCTCTTTGCTGAGATCGAGACGTCCGGCGAGCCGCTGCACGTGCGTGTCCACCACGATGCCGCTCGCGATACCGTATGCCGTACCGAGCACCACGTTGGCGGTCTTGCGGGCCGCGCCGGGCACGGTGAGGAGTTCTTCCATGGTGCGCGGCACTTTGCCGCCGAAGTCCGCCATGATCTTTTTCGCCGCACCGATCACGGACTTGGCCTTGTTGTTGAAAAAGCCCGTCGAGCGGATGTCCGCGGCGAGTTCGGCCTGGTTGACCGCGGCGAAGTCGCGTATGGTCGGATACTTGGCGAACAGGCCCGGGGTCACTTCGTTCACGCGCTTATCCGTGCATTGCGCCGAGAGGATAGTGGCTACGAGCAACTGCCAGGCATTCTTGTGGTGGAGCGCGCAGGTGGCATCGGGATAGAGCGCGTCCAGGTGCTTCAGGATTTGCGCCACGCGCTGTTTGCGCTCGGCGGCCGTCTTCGGTTTTGCGCCCGTCATCTTAGCCCAGATTGTCCAACAGCTCGGGCACTTTCTTCAAGATGCCCGTGAAGATGGGCGTGTCACGCACGGTGTACCTGCTCGCGTCGGTCTCGCGCAACTCCATCACCAGATCGACAAAATCCTCGGGGTGGTCGCTCTCGAACGCCACCACGAAATCCTGGTCGTCAAGGCCAAACGAATAAGTGGTATTGAGCTTCACGCGCGGGTACTTGTGCCCTACCACGATGTGCTCGTTCATCATGCCCTGGCGGGTGGGCAGGTTGAGCAGGTACCACTCGCGAGTCTTCACGAACGGGTAGATGAAGATGTACTTGAACCGTCCGGGAACCAGCGTGCCGCGCGAATCGGCTTGTCCTTCGTGCTCGTGGCCGATCAGGTACGTCGAGCGCTTGGTCATGGAGAGGAACGAGTACCTGGCCTCGAGATACTTGCCCATGGCAGTGCGATTGATCTCGACTACCATCTGCTCCAGGTCTTCGAGTGCGTAGCAGATGCGCCACAGGATGATGTCCACGTCCGCGCGGATGCCTACGGTCGAATACGGCAGGACCATCATGCGGTCTTGGATCTGCCACCGCGCGATGACTGCCGCCAGTTCCTCGCGCCCGGTTTTCTTCCGCTCTTCGGGCAGGTGGCGCCAGGCCGGATTCAGCTTGCAGCCCAGAAAATTGACAAACTGCCGCTTCGGTTCGCTCTTCTCGGACATTTTGAGTTCCAGTGAAAGGTGCCCAGTCGACTAATATGGTAGCATTGCGCGCGAAATACATCGTCGTTGCGGCCGCGGTGGCGGCATTTGGCGCATGCCTGGCGTCTTCCTTTCACTTTGATGATTACGCCATCCTTTCCGATCCAGCTCTTACGTCTCCGAGCGGCTGGTGGCGGGTTTGGCAGCCGTTGCAGACTCGCCCGCTGACTTACTTCACCTTCTGGCTGAACCATCAGTTGGGCGGCGCCAACCCGGCCGGCTACCACCTCGTGAACCTGCTGCTGCACCTGGGCGCAGTGCTGATGCTGGTGCGCGTTTTGCGCAGGCGTCTGCCGGATTCCGCGGTGCTGGTGGCGGCGGCATTGTTCGCGCTGCATCCGATCCAGGCCGAGGCGGTGCTGTACGTCTTCGCCCGCGCCACGCTGCTGGCAACGCTGTTGTGCCTGGCTTCGTTCGATGCCTGGCTGCGGGAGAAGCGCTGGCTGGCGGCCGTGTGTTTCGCGCTGGCTCTGATGGCGAAAGAGGAGTGCGTGGCGTGCCCTCTGGTGCTGCTGCTGATGCATCTGGTGGAACGCCGCAACGGGCGCGAGCGATGGCCCATCGCCGCGATGCTGGCGCTCTCGCTCGCTTCCGGCCTTCGTGTGTTCGCCGCCTTGCGCGCGCACCCCGATGCGCCCGCCGGGGCGCGGGCAGGCGTCAGCGTGCTCGATTATCTTTCCGCGCAGGGCCCGCTGATTCTGCGCTATCTGCGGCTGCTGGTGATACCTGCCGGATTCACAGTGGATCCGGATATCGCGATCCCTTCCGCTGCCATAGCACTGGTTGCATGGGCGCTGCTTGCTGCAGTGCTCGTCGCGCTCGCCTTCCGGCTTCGCGGCAGCCCGTACGCGTTCTGGATTCTGGCGGGATTCATCCTGCTGGCGCCGAGTTCCTCCGTATTCCCGGCGCAGGATCTTGCCGCCGACCGGCGCATGTACCTGCCGATGGTGGCCTTCTCGGCGGCCGTGGGTTTGCTCGCCGCGCGCCTGGACCGGCGCGTGGTGGCCGGCTTCGCCGCGATCCTGGCTTTGCTGAGTTTCGAGCGCAGCATGGTGTGGATGACGGAAGAATCCCTGTGGGAAGAAGCGGTCCGAAGGGCGCCCGCAAAAATACGGCCCAAGATCCAGCTCGCGCGCGCCGTCGCGCCGCCGCGCGCCATCGAATTGCTCAACGAGGCGAAGCGCCTGGCCCCCGAGAATGCGAACGTAGCCACCGAACTCGGCCGCGCGCTGCTCGCCGCGGGCCATCCCGCGGAAGCGCTGGGTGAATTCGGGCGCGCCCTGGCGCTCGAGCCGACCAGCGCGCGCGCCATCAATAACCGCGGCGTTGCGCTGATGGCGCTGGGGCAGAACGATGCCGCGAGGCAGGATTTCGAGCGCGCGCTCCGTGTCGATCCGTGCCAGGCCGACGCCCGCGCGAACCTCCTGCAAATCGGTGTTACACCTCCTTCGCCCGCGGGCTGCCGCTGAGAGGTCGTCCAATCTTGCGAAACCGGCGCCGCCGGAATCCCGCTACAATTTTGTGCATGTTCCGTTCTTTGTTCTTGTTTGCGGTTGCGCTATCGATTAGCTCGGCAGCCTGTCCCGATTGCCTGACGCCGAAACCGGGATCGGAACCCAGAATTAATGGGGCTTCCATTTTCGGAGCGCGCCCCGGTCATCCGTTCCTGTTTCGTATCGCCGCCACCGGTGAACGGCCTATACGTTTCTCGGCCAAGCGCCTGCCCGCGGGACTACGCCTGGATTCGCGCACGGGTATCATCACAGGCACCACTCCACGCAAGAAGGGAACCTACGTTGTAACGCTCACGGCGGCCAATGCCCGTGGTACTGCGCGGCGTGATTTGCGCATTGTCGCCGGAGACACGTTGGCGCTCACACCGACCATGGGTTGGAACCACTGGTACACGTATTACCACCGGATCAGCGACAAGATCGTCCGCGAAGCGGCGGATGCGATGATCGCGTCGGGCATGGCCGACGCCGGGTATCAGTACGTCAACCTTGACGACGGATGGGCGGTGACGCCCGGATCGAAGGATGCCGAAACCGGCGGCCCAACGCGCGATGCGGACGGCAACATCCGTCCGAACAAGCGTTTCCCGGACATGAAAGCGCTCACGGCCTACATCCACTCCAAGGGCCTGAAGGCGGGCATTTACTCTTCGCCAGGCGACATTACTTGCGCCAAGTGCACCGGTTCCCGCAGTCACGAAGAACTCGACGCACGCCGGTTCGCCGATTGGGGCTTCGATCTCCTGAAATACGACTGGTGCTATTGCGCGCCCATCCTGCACGACAAAGGGATCGAATACCATCGCGATCCTTACGTGCCGATGGGCCGTGCCCTGCGGAGCCTCGATCGCGATATCGTCTACAACATCTGCCAGGACGGTACGGGCCAGCCATGGAAGTGGGGCCGCGAGATCGGCGGGCAATCCTGGCGCACTACGGGCGATTTGGGCTACCAGCGCGACAAGAGGCTGCCGGCGTTTTACAGCGTAGGGTTCCGCACGGCACAGCTAGCCGGGTACGCCGGGCCCGGGCACTGGAATGATCCGGATTTCCTGATGATCGGCTATGTGGGCAGCCCGCTACGCCGCAACGATCCGCCCCAGCTCACAAAGCTTACCGCCGACGAGCAGTACAGCTTCATGTCCATGTGGTGCCTGATGGCCTCTCCGCTGATCTATTCCGGCGAAATGCGTATGCTGGACGAATTCACCTTGAATGTCTTGACGAACGCGGAAGTGATTGACGTCGACCAGGACGCTTCAGGCAAACAAGCCCGCATCGTGCGCAAAACGGATGATGAATTCATTCTGGCCAAGCCGATGGAGGACGGATCGCTTTCCGTGGGACTGTTCAACTTGTCCGAGCAGAAGCGGCCGGTGAGCGTATCGTGGAAAGACCTTGGATTACAAGGCCAGCGCCTGATCCGGGATTTGTGGAGGCAGAAGGACCTGGGGTACGCCGAGGGACGGTACACATCCGAAGTAAACCGGCACGGCGTGACGCTCGTCAGGCTGCTGCCCCGCTGATCGCGTGGCTCTCTGCCGCTGTTACTGCCCGACAGGGGGCGAGGTGAGTTCCAGGTCGGCGTCCAGGAACTGCCAGTCCGGCAGTTCGTAGGCGCGCATGGTCGAGCGGACCGTGGTCTTGAGTTCCTTGGACTCGTATGGTCCCAGCGAGGGCAGCGTAAATTCGAAGCTGGCCAACGGCGCCTGGTCGGGCTTGGCACCCCGGGGCTTCAACGTGAGCGTGCCGCCCAGATTGGCGATATCGGCCCCCGAATGGTTCACCACGAGGAATGCGACCTGCGCCTTCTGCGAGGCATCTTCCGTGATGCGGATGCCGGTGACCTCGATGTTTTTCCACAGCGGATGGCGCTTGACGGCCGGCACGGCGGCGGCCTGCTCAGCCGGCACTGCGGCCGGTTTTGAGCCGCGCGCTAACAGGTAGACCGACGTGCCCACGCTCACCAGTGCCACGGCGACAAGCACTGTGAGCGCCCAGTTCGGCACGCGAAACGATCTGGCGGCCGGACTCGCGGGTGCGGCAGGAGCGGCCGGAACAGGCGTGGGGGCCGTGGAGGGTGCGGCAGGGGAAGCCGGACTCGGGCTCGCACTGGCGCAGTTAGGACATTCGGAGTACGACGGCGGCACTTCACAGCCGCATTTGGGGCAGATCCACGTGAACATTGTCTTCCCTTTCCTCCACTCTACCGCAGGCCCGGCTTTCCTCCCTCCATGGCCATCTTTTTTCTGGAAGAGGAAGGCCGCATGAGGCAATATACTATGTAGCCATGGAATTTTTCCGGCGCGCCCAGGTTCCAACCGCTACCCTGGGAATCCTGCCCGGAACTTTCAACCCGCCCACGCGAGCGCACTTCGCGCTGGTCCGCGCGGCGGCCCCCCGAATCGACGAAGCCCTGTTCGTGCTGCCGCGCTCATTCCCGCACAAGCGATACGAGGGCGCCACCTTCGAGGATCGCGTGAAGATGTTGGAGGCTGCCGCCGCCGCGCTACTGGGCAACCTGCCCTATTCGATCGCTTCCACTGAACGCGGCTTGTTCGTCGACATTGCGCGCGAGTGCCGTGAGGCTTACGGCCCCCGCGCCCGTTTATTGTTCCTGTGCGGGAAGGACGCCGCCGAGCGCGCCGCGAACTGGGACTACGGCCGGCCCGGTGCCTTCGCCGAAATGCTGAACGAATTCGAGTTGGTGGTCTTCCCGCGCCAAGGCGCTTACAAACCGCCCCCCGAGTTGCGCCAGCGGATTCACGTCCTGCCGCTCGACGCCAGTTGCGATGGAATCTCTTCCACCAAAGTGCGCGAACGCATTATCCGCGGCGGCCGGTGGGAGCACCTGGTTCCGGCCGTGATCGCCGGCATGGCAAAGCAGATCTACAGCCGGGTCGCATCCGCGTAACTCATTGTCGGCAAAAGGGTAAATGCTAAAGCACCGCTCCCGTTCACCCCGCAAAATTCCCCATACGCCTACTAAATGGTACCGTTCAGCGAAATGCCGTAGTCCTAGCGGAAGTCGTTGACTATACTGACAACAATTAGGGCTGGCTGTTTTCTGGGTATGGATTGCCGGGGTAGTTCGAGATAAGAGGAGGAGTTCCCACTGTGAGCACCCAGACATTTGCCGCCGCCCGAGCCAAGGGCAAGCCGTTCGAAATCGTTCAACCCGCCACCACCTATACCGGCGCGGCTATCAAGCCTCTTATCAAGGGGTTGCCGAAGATCACACAGTCGCTTTGCCCGGAATGCCTGAAGATCATCGAAGCGGTTGAGTTCGAGGAAAACGGCAAGGTCGTGATGGAGAAGACCTGCCCCGAGCACGGCGAGTTCAAGGACACCATCTGGAGCGACGTCAAACTCTACCTCAAGATGGAAGATTGGAGTTTCGGCGATAACCGCGGGTTGACCAATCCCGAGGTTCTGGACGCCAAGGAGTGCCCCACCGATTGCGGCTTGTGCTCGATGCACACCAGCCACTCCGCGCTGGCCAACCTGGACCTCACCAACCGCTGCAACCTCACCTGCCCGATCTGCTTTGCCAACGCCAACGCTTCCGGTTATCTCTACGAGCCGAGCTTTGAGCAGGTCAAGCAGATGATGTTGAACCTGCGGGCGCAGCAACCGGTCGCGGGCCGCATCATCCAGTTCTCCGGCGGCGAGCCGACCATCTACCCGCACTTCCTCGATGCAGTGCGCTTTGCCAAGGAAGTAGGCTTCTCGCACGTGCAGATCGCCACCAACGGCATCCGCCTGACGAACCTCGAGTTCGCCCAGCGGTGCAAGGAAGCCGGCCTGCACACCCTGTACCTGCAGCTTGACGGCGTGAGCGACGACGTTTACATGCGTACGCGCGGCGAAGCGTTGTGGGAAAAGAAACTCCAGGTCATCGAGAACTGCAAGAAGGCCGACCTGAAGATCGTCTTCGTCCCCACGGTGGTGAAGGGGTTGAACGATCACCAGGTGGGCGACATCCTGCGGCTCGCACTCGACAACATCGAGGTCCTGAGCGGCATCAGCTTCCAGCCGGTGGCCTTCACGGGCCGCATCGCGCGGCACGAACTGGAAGAGAAGCGCTACACGCTGACGGACCTGGCCAAGGACATCAGCGAGCAGACCGGCATGACCGATACTTACGAGGACTGGTTCCCGCTGAGCTGCGTGACGCCGTTCTCGAAGCTGATCAGCGCTCTGCGCGGGTCGGAGACGACCACGCTGACGTCCCATCCGCACTGCGCGATCGGAACCTACTTCTTCGTCGACCAGCACAAGCACGGCATCCCGGTCACGCGGTTCATCGACGTCGGCAGCATGTTGAAGGACATGGACCTGTTAGCTCGTAAGGCGGGCACGGCGACGTTCAAGTTCTATACCAAGATGCAGGCGTGGAACTCGCTGCGCAAGCACTTCCACGAAGATCGCGCCCCCGATGGCCTCACCTTCACGAAGTTCCTGCAGACGCTGCAGGGCATGACCGACAAGCGTTACGGCCGCGGCTCGAGCGAGAAGTCGGGCTTCACCTACAAGACGCTCATGGTTGCCGGAATGCACTTCATGGATTCCTACAACTACGACGTCGAGCGCGTGAAGCGCTGCCTGATCCACTATGCTGCGCCGGACGGCAAGATCTACCCGTTCTGCACTTACAACTCCGGCCCTTGCTATCGCGAGAAGATCGAAAAGACCTACTCCATTCCGTTCGAAAGCCAGGAACCACTGCGCGCGCTGAACACAGCCGCTGCGTGCGGTTGCGGATCCTGCGGTTCGGCGAAGTAGCGGCGCCGCTCTCAAACGGCGGCTTGCGATCCTTTCGCCAATCCGCGCGCTGTCTTGCGCATGATCTTGAGGAAATTCGCCAGAATGGGCGAATCGGTCACGCCGGCGCGGAAGCTCGCAGCTTGGTCCGGCGGTTCTCCTGCATCTCAGGAACCCGCGGCTGGTGGCGACATACGCGGCCGGGTTCTGCATGTTGTTCTCGCTGCTCGGCGTCTTCACTTACCTCAACTTCTATCTCGCGGGTGCGCCGTTTCATCTGACGACCGCGCAGCTTGGACTGCTGTTCGCTGTCTACCTGGTGGGCGCCGTTGTGACTCCTTTGGCGGGGCAACTGATCGACCGGTGGGGACACCGCGCAGCGTTCACCATGGCGCTAGGCGCGGCCATCATGGGGAACGTCCTGACCCTGGTACATTCGCTGGCCGCGGTCGTGTGCGGGCTGTCGTTGTTTGCGACGGGCGTGTTTGTGTGCCAGTCGGCGGCGAGTTCCTATATCGGGACGGTCGCCCAAGGCGCGCGAGCAGTGGCGGTGGGGCTGTATGTCACCGCGTACTACCTCGGTGGCACCGTCGGGGCGGCTGCGCCCGGTCGCCTCTGGAGTTTCGGCGGCTGGCCCGCGTGCGTGGCGCTGCTCGCGACCGTGCAGTTGGCCACCGTGGCGGTGGCGCTGAAATTCTGGAAGCCCGCGCCGGCCTGCGACGAAGCCGTGTACATATAGTCGCGCGTCAGATGGCGGCGTCCGGTGCCGCGCTTGGCGAACAGGACCTGATGCACCTCCAGGTCGCCGCGCTCGAAGTTCACCGAAGAACCCGCCAGGAACAGCACCCAGGTCCGGTAAGTTTCCGGTCCTACAAGGTCTATGCAAGCCTGGCGATTCGCCTGCAGGCGCGCGACCCACTCGGCGCAGGTCCGCGCATAGTGCGGCCTCAGATTCTCCACGTCCAGGACTTCGAATCCGGCTTCCACGGCGTTGCGGATCACTTGCGACAGGTATGGCAGTTCGCCGCCCGGGAACACTTTTTGCTGGATGAACAGTGTACTTGGATCGTCGCCGGCGGTTTCCGGACGCACGATGCCGTGGTTCAGGAACAGGCCGTCGTCCTCCAGCATCCAATTCACCCAGCGGAAGTAATCGAGCAGCCTGCGCCGCCCGACGTGTTCAAACATGCCCACGCTGGAGATCTTGTCGAAGCGGCCGCCAAGGTCGCGGAAATCGCACTCCTGGACGACGGCGCGATCGGCGTCGGGGAAGCCGGACAGACGGTGGCGGGCGGCCTCGAACTGCTGGTGGCTGAGGGTGCAGCCGGTTGCAACAGCCCCGCGGCTTTCGGCGGCCCGTTCCACCAGCGCGCCCCATCCGCAGCCGATATCCAGGAATCGCTCCCCCGGCTGGAGATCCAGCTTGCGGAGGATGTGATCGAGCTTGTCCACTTGCGCTTCGTCGAGGGATTCATCCTGATCGCGGAAATAGGCGCAGGAATAAACCATCCGCGAGTCCAGGAACTGCTTGTAGAACTCGTTCGACACATCGTAGTGAAACTGCAGGTTGCGGACGGCTTTCTTCCGCGACTGGAAGAATGTTTCCAGCCGCGCCGGCGCGAAGCCGGCGGCCAGCCTGTAAAACTGATCCCGCCAACCGCCCTGCGGAAGGGACAGCCGCATGCGAACGGCGCCCATCAGGTCTCCATCGACTTCGATCTCGCCTCGGACAAACATCATGGCCGCCGAATAGAGATCACCACGGAGCAGGCGGTCGAGGGTGTCCTTGTTCGAAACGCGAATCGTGAATGCGGGTGAGTCGCCTCCCACCGTGCGCGTCTCCCCGTTCGGGCATTGGACCGCATAGCAGGTGGTTGCCGGCGAGGGCATGGGGGTACACCTCCGAGCGCTATTATACGCCCCTACGGGATCGGCGATAATAGTGGGCACCGCAATGGATTTCGTCGAGCATCTGAAATCCTCCGTCGACATCGTCAAGACCGTGGGCGAGTACGTGCGTTTGAAGCGCTCAGGCTCGGGTCCGCGATACGTTGGCCTGTGCCCGTTTCACAGCGAGAAGACGCCGTCGTTTTCCGTCCATTCGACGCACCAGTTCTACAAGTGTTTCGGCTGCGGTGCGGGCGGCGACGTCATCAAGTTCATCATGGAAATCGAGCGCCTCACTTTCTACGAGGCGCTCAAGTTATTGGCCGAGCGCAACGGCATTCCCATGCCCCGGCGCGCCGAGTACACCGACGAAGAGACGAAACTCCGCGCGGCACTTTACGAGATGCACGAGACGGCCGCCAAGTTGTTCGCGGCGAATCTGCACGGCGCGGCCGGAACCGAGGCGCGGGCCTACCTGGCGAAGCGCGGCCTGGCTCCGGAGACCATCGAGGAGTTCGGCCTGGGGCTTTCCGAACGCGGCGGCCAGGCGCTGACGCGGCGCTTCGAGAAGGACGGCTTCCCGGCGGCGGCGCTGGACGCTTGCGGGCTGGTGTTGAAGCGGCAGGACGGCAGCGGCTACTTCGACCGCTTCCGAAACCGCCTGATGTTTCCCATCCACAACGAAAGCGGCAAGGCGATCGGATTCGGTGGGCGCGCGCTGGCGGCGGACGACGAGCCGAAGTACCTCAACTCGCCCGAAACTCCCATTTACCGCAAAAGCTACGTCCTCTACAATCTGCATCGCGCCAAGGACGCCATCCGCAGGAGCGACCGCGCGGTGCTGGTGGAAGGTTACATGGACGCCATCGGCGTGTACGCTTCCGGCGTGCACGAAGTGGTGGCCAGTTGCGGCACTGCTCTTACCAGCACCCAGGTCCGCGCGCTCAAGCGGCACTCCGAACGAATCGTCGTGAATTTCGATCCCGACGCGGCGGGCGCCAACGCGAGCGAGCGCTCCATCCAGATGCTGCTCGACGAGGGGATGCACGTGCGCATCCTGCAGCTCGACGGCGGGCTGGACCCGGACGAGTACGTCAAGGAGCGCGGCGCGGCCGGTTACCGCGAGTGCCTGGAGCATGCTGGCGGTTACTTCTACTGGCTTGCCGACCGCGCCCGCTCCCGCTACGACATGCGCTCGGCCGAAGGCCGCATGGAAGCCTTTAAGTTCTTGCTGCCGTCGGTGCAGCGCGTCTCGAGCAAGATCGAACGCGCGGCGCTGGCAAACGACATCGCCGGATATCTCGGCGTCGACACCGGGCTGGTGCTGGACGAGTTTCGCAAGGCCGCCATCGAGCGGCGCGAGGCGCCCGCTGCCACCGCGGCCCCGTCGATGCGGCCCATCGAAGGACTCTTGCTCAGGGCGCTTCTCGCCAGCGACGAGGCGCGCCGGGAGGTGCTGCCGCGCCTCAAAGCCGAGCAGTCGCTCGAACGCTTCAGCGCGCCGAAGGTCTTCGAGACGATGATCGCGCTCCAGGAAAGCCAGGCGGGCTTTACCTACTCCGACCTGGAGGCGCGCCTGGATTCCAAGGATAAAGGCCTCCTGGAAACCGCGATTTTTGCCGATGATCCAAGTGAAGAGACTTCCGCCCTGGAGGTGGCTCACGCCTGCCTGCGGAAGCTGGAGCTGGACGACCGCGAGATGCGGCGGGCCGCGCTGCGCGCGCGCATCCGCGAGGCGGAACGCGGAGGCGACCTCTCCACCGCGCTGCGGCTCACCGAGGAACTGCTGCACCTCGAGCGGGGGTAATTTCTCCGCCTTGGCCGTGTTGTAGAATGGCTGGGTCGGGTCTTCGCTATGAGCTGAGCAAGGGGCGTGGGTGGGAATTAATCCAAAATTCGATCGCCTGAAGCAACTCATGGAGGCGGGTAAGGAAAAGGGCTTCGTCCTCTACGACGAAGTGAATGAACTCCTGCCCGACGACATGGCCGCCGGTCCCGAGCTGGATGAGTTGCTTGCGGATCTGGACAGCGCGGGCGTCGAGATCCTCGAGGAAGCCAAGGAGTTCGGCCATAAAGGCGAGGATGCCGAAGAGTTTGCCGAACTGGAACTGGGCCAGGAAGCCGACGACAAGACCAACGATCCAGTCCGGATGTACCTGCGTGAAATGGGCACGGTGCCGCTGCTCACGCGCGAGGGCGAGATCGAACTGGCCAAGCGCATTGAGCGCGGCCAGTCGAGTGTACGCAAGGCGTTGTCCCGTTCGCCGCTGGTGATCCGCGAAGTGCTGCTCGTCGGGGAGGAACTGCGTCGCGACGCATTGTTGATCCGCGATGTATTGGTCACGCCGGAGTTGGTGACCGCCGACGACACGCTGTCTCAACAGCGGGACGAGTTCCTCGGCGCAGTCGCCGAGGTGGAGAAGCTGCATCGCAAATCGCAGCAGATCCGCCAGAAGCTGCAAGCCATCATGCGCGGCATGAAGCCGAAGCAGGTCCGCACCATGCGCGGCAGCCTGGCGCGCACCATGGTGACCCTGTCCCGCCTGGTGCGCAGCCTGCAGTTCAGCTCCCTCTACCAGCACCGTTTGAGCGACCGGGTGCGCCGCGCGGTGGAGGAGTTCAAGCCCATCGAGCGCGAGATCGCGCGCCTGCAAAGGCAATTGGAAAGCCCCGCGTCCGAGGGCGCCGCCGTCAGTCGCGAGCTGCGCAAGGAACTGAAGAACCAGAACCAGCGGCTGCAGGACCTGGAGCTGGAGTGCGGCGCCTCCGCCACCGACTTGCGCCGTACGCTGCACGTAATCGAGCGCGGAGAGGCCGAAGCCGAAGGAGCCAAGCGGCAGCTCATCGAGGCCAACCTGCGCCTGGTGGTTTCCATCGCCAAGCGTTATACCAACCGCGGCATGCAGTTCCTGGACCTGATCCAGGAAGGCAACATCGGCCTTATGAAGGCGGTGGACAAGTTCGACTATCGTCGCGGCTACAAGTTCTCCACTTACGCCACATGGTGGGTGCGCCAGGCCATTACGCGCGCCATCGCCGATCAGGCTCGCACCATCCGCATTCCGGTGCACATGATCGAGACCATCAACAAGCTGGTCCGTACGCAGCGCCAGCTTCAGCAGGAACTGGGCCGCGAACCCAACACCGACGAATTGGCCCGGCGCATGGAACTGCCGGTGGGCAAGGTGCGTAAGGTGCTTCGTATCGCGCAGGAGCCGATTTCGCTCGAAACGCCCGTGGGCGAAGAAGAAGAGTCGCACTTGGGCGACTTTATCGTCGACCGGCGGGTGGTCTCTCCATCGGAAGCCGTCATCAACCTCAACTTGCGCGAGCAGACCGCCGAGGTTCTCAAGACGCTGAGCCCGCGCGAGGAGAAGATCATCAAGATGCGTTTCGGCCTGCAGGACGGCAGCGAACACACGCTCGAAGAAGTGGGCCAGCACTTCGCCGTAACGCGCGAACGCATTCGCCAGATCGAGGCCAAGGCGCTGCGCAAGCTGCGCCATCCCAGCCGCAGCCACCGTCTCCGCGCTTTTCTCGAAGCGAACCTCCACGAGTGATCCACCGATTTCCAGGCCGGTTTGACTTCTCGCGAACCCTTCGATAAAGTAAGCACGCGGAGGTGGCCATCCTTTGAGCAGCTTATTCTCGCAATTCTCCGCTTTTACCGTTTTCCTGGGTATCGCGGCGATAGGGTTTGTCTTCCTGCTGATTTCTCTGGTGCTCGGCGAACTGTTCGAGCATGTCGGCGACACGGCATTCGAACACGAACATGACCTGGGCCACGGAGGCCCGAGCTTCTTCAGCGCACGCATCATGAGCGTGTTCATCACGGCTTTCGGCGGATTTGGCGCCATCGCCACCAACTACGGCTACGGCGTGCTGCCAAGCTCCGGCGTCGGCTTCGCCAGCGGCCTGTTTTTCGCGTCGATCATTTACGCGTTCGCGCGGTTTCTGTACGGCCAGCAGGCTTCCTCCGAAGTGCGCACGGACGACATCGTGGGCCGCACGGCGCGGGTGATCGTGGCGATCCCGGCCGGAGGCGTGGGCCAGGTGCGCTGCCAGATCGGCGAGGACCTGGTGGACAAGATCGCGCGCGCATCCGACGGCGGCCCCGTGCCGGAAAACACCGCCGTCAAGGTGGAAGCGGTGCTCGGGGAAACCGTAGTGGTCAGCCGTCAGTAAGTCATTTCCTGAAAGGGAGGGCTTTATGGTGCTCAGCGAGTTAACACGGCTATTGATGCCGTTCATCGTACTGTTCGTTGTCCTGGCGTTGTTCATTGCCGCGGCGCTGTTCAGCCGCAATTACCTGAAGGTGGCTCCCAACTGCGTGGCCGTGCTGAGCGGACGCAAGCGCAAACTCTCCGACGGCCACATTGTCGGCTACCGCATGGTGCGGGGCGGGGCGGCGCTTCGGCTTCCGCTGCTCGAGAAGGTGGACTATCTTTCGCTGAACGTTCTCACCATCCCTCTCGAAATCAAGCGCGCCTACACGCTGAAAGGCGTTCCGGTTTCGGTGAAGGCGGTGGCCAACGTAAAGATACGGGGCGATGAAACCAGCCTGCACGCCGCCGCCGAGCGTTTCCTGCAGATGACGCAGGATCAGGTGCAGCGGGTCATTTTTCAAACGCTCGAAGGCCACTTGCGCTCGATCCTGGGCACGCTGACAGTTGAAGAAGTAAACAGCGACCGCGGCAGCTTCGCCCAGAAGCTGACCAGCGAGGCCGCGGCGGACCTGGAGAAGATGGGCATCGGCGTGGACGTGCTCACGATCCAGGAGATCAGCGACGAGGAAGACTACCTGAACGCGCTGGGCCGCCGGCGGACGGCGGAAGTGAAGCGCGACGCGGTGATCGGCGAGGCGGAAGCCAACCGCGACGCCAAGATCAAGTCCGCCCAGGCGTTGCAGGAGGGCGAACGCGCGCGACTGGACGCGGAGGCGGAAATTGCGCAGGCGCAGCGCGATCTCGCCATCCGCCAGGCGCAGTACCAGGCCGAGGTGGAAGCGGAGAGGGCCAAGGCCGCGCAAACGGGGCCCCTGGCGGAGGCCCGCGCCCGCCAGGGCGTGGTCGCCGAACAGGTGAAGGTGGAGCGCACCCGTACGCAGGAGATGATCTCCGTGCAGGAGCAGGAAGTGTCGCGACGGCAGAAAGAGTTGGAAGCCACCGTAATCAAACCTGCCGATGCCGAACGCCAGGCCGCCGTCGTCCGTGCGGAGGCGGCGAAGCTGGCGGCGGTCCTCGAAGCGGAAGGCAAGCGATCCGCGTTGATCGCCCTGGCGGAGGCCGAACAGGAGAAACTGCGCAAGGAAGGCGCCGGCCGGGCCGCGGCGATTGAAGCCGAAGGACGCGCGGAGGCCGCGAAGGTGGAAGCGCTTGGCCTGGCGCAAGCCAAGGCGATCGAGGCGCAGGGCACCGCCGAGGCGACGGCGATCCTGAAGAAGGCCGAAGCCTGGCAGCAATTCAACGAGTCCGCGCGGCTGCAGACCATCCTCGAAAAACTGCCGGCCATCATCCAGTCTTCGGCTGGCATTTTCGGCGCCGTGGCGGCTCCGCTCGGCAACATCGACAAGGTCGTGGTGATCGACCAGGGCGGCGGTGATAGCGCACAAGGTGGAATGGCACGCCTGGCCAAGACCGCGCCCTCGGTAGTCTTCAACTTGCTGCAGCAGTTCGAAGCGTTGGGAATCAACGTCCCGGCGTTAGTGGAGAAGCTGGGCGTCAAATCCGAGGCGCAACCGTCCGCTCAGACGCCGGGCTAATCGCCCGCGCTAAACCCAGACCTTGTCGAGCGGCACGCCGCGCTTGCAGAGGTCGCAATTGGCGGCGTCCGTGTAATACATGGCGTCGAGCTTCGCCAGGTAGTAGAAGGGCAGGTTGCCGAATCCCGGCGTCTTGGGCGTGGGCTGATAGATGACCACGGCCAGCGCCACGACTTCGGCGCCGTTTGCCTCAACCAGGCTCTTGAGTTCGGTGAGCTTCTTGCCGGTGCGAAGTATGTCGTCCACCAGAAGGACCTTCTCGCCGGGCTTCTGCTGGAGATACTGACGGAACCGCATGGGTTGATCCGGCTCCTCGCGTTCGGCCCAGTAAACCTGCGGGGCACGAAGGGCCTCGGTGACGCCGTAGGCGACCGGCAAACCGCCGGTGGCCGGCGCGACGACGCTCAGTTCCGGGATCATGGCGCGCAGTTCCGCGTTGGCCCGCAGTAACCGGCTCAAGCCCACGCTGAGGGTCTTGGCGTGCTGGTAGTACCGCATGGCCAGCGCAACCTGAAGATATTCGTTTGAGTGCAGCCCGTTGGAATATTCAAAGTGTCCCTCGCGCAAAGCGCCGGTTTCGCGCAGCAGCGCAACAACCTCATCATGAGTAGGTACCAGATTCATTGCTTAATGAGCTCCTTTCCCAGTGAGGACATGTGGCACAGTGCGGAGCAGGATCTTCCAATCCAGCGCGAGCGACCAATTGTCGATGTACTCCATGTCCAGCTTCATCCACGTTTCAAAGTCGAGCGAGTCGCGGCCGGCCAGAGCCCACAGGCAGGTTAGCCCGGGTCTCATGCGCAGCCGCCTACGCTGCCACCGCTTATATTGTTCCACTTCTTCGGGAACGGCGGGGCGGGGTCCCACCAGGCTCATGTCCCCCCTCAGGACATTCCAAAGCTGCGGCCATTCGTCGACGGAAAACTTGCGCAGCCAGCGCCCGAGCATCGTCAGCCTCGGGTCGTCGGGAATCTTGAAGGCGGTTTCACGCTGGCTAAGATGTTCCAGCGAGGCTTTCAGCGCTTCCGCGTTCCGGCACATGGACCGGAACTTGTAAAGCGTGAAGCGCCGGCCGTTCAATCCGCAGCGGACCTGCCGGAAGATCGCCGGTCCGGGCGAGGTGAGCCGCACCAGCGCCGCAACCAGGGCGAACAGGGGCGAGAGGATCAGCAGAGCCGCGGCGGACAGCACGACATCGGTCGCGCGCTTGATCATGAGGAGAATCTCGTCGTGCGGCGTCGCCGAGAAGGTGAGCATCGGGTAGCTGGCGACGCGTTCGAGATAAATCTTGCTGTTGACGTGCGGGAAGAAGTCCAGCAAGATGCGCGTGCGCACGCCCTCTTCGTCGCACAGCAGCAGCGCATCCTCGACGGCGGGAAGCCTCTCCCCGTCCACGGCGACCAGGACTTCGTCGATCACGCGGGTGCGGAGAAGTTCCGGCAGTTGATCGAGCGGGTAAATGCGATGCTCGGCGGCCAGTTGGAGCGTCCCGGCCTTGGCCTCGGAATCTTCGGACAGGAAGCCAGCCAGCCGGGCTCCGAGCGCGGCCGACCTTTCGATGGTCTCGCCCAAACGCCGCGCCCTTTCGCCGGTCCCGATCACCATGAGGTGCTGCGGTTCCACGAGGTTGGCGCGCAAGGCGACAAACAGGCGCATGGCGATCACGCGGAACGAGGCGATGAGCAACCATGCATAGCACGCAAACAACGTCATGAAGACGCGGCTCAAATCCAGGCGCAGCAAGTACTGGTAGAGGACCACCGCGACTCCACCGGCGAGAGCCTGGCGGAAGCTGTCGGCCACAATCACGAACGGGCGCGCGGATTCCAACCGGTCATAGACCCCGAACCACCGTCCCACCAGCACCCACACGGGCACGATGAAGCCGAGCAGCAGGACCTTGGTGGGGGTCAGCAAGTAGAAGATGTGCTCGAAGGGAAGGCCCAGGCGGGTGTGATAAGCGGCGCCGAACGCGCCCAGCAGAAGCAACACGTCGGCGAGGCCGAACAGGAATCGCAACTTGCGCCGCCGTCTGCTGTACACGTCCGGGAATCAGGATAGCACGCCGGGTGCGCGGGGGAGTCGGAAGGTGTATATATAACTGTCGGAAAGGAGACGCACCTGATGGTGATCCGCAGAGAAGACGTTCTGGAGTATCACGCAACTCCCGCCCCCGGCAAGGTCTCCACCGTCCCCACCAAGCCCTGCCGCACACAGCGGGATTTGAGCCTGGCATATACTCCCGGCGTCGCAGTGCCTTGTCTCGAGATCCGGCGGGATCCGAGCCTGGCTTATAAGTACACATCGAAGGGAAACCTGGTAGCGGTAGTAAGCAATGGGACCGCCGTGCTTGGCCTCGGCAACATCGGCGCCCTGGCCGGGAAGCCGGTCATGGAGGGCAAGGGCGTTCTGTTCAAACGCTTCGCCGACATTGACGTTTTCGATATTGAACTGGCCACGGAGGATCCGGACGAAGTCGTGCGGACGTGCCAGTTGCTCGAGCCGACCTTCGGCGGCATCAACCTGGAGGACATCAAGGCGCCCGAGTGCTTCTACATCGAGGAGCAACTGCGCAAGACCATGAGCATCCCCTTCATACACGACGACCAGCACGGCACCGCCATTATCACCGGGGCCGCGCTGATCAACGGCCTCGAATTGGTGAACAAGCCTATCGACAAGGCTCGCATCGTCTTTTCCGGCGCCGGCGCCGCCGCCCTGGCCACGGCCTCGCATTACTTGAAACTGGGCGCCCGCCGGGAAAACATCATCATGTACGACATCCATGGCGTCGTCTACCGGGGGCGGACCGAGGGGATGAATCCCTACATGGAGCGGTTCGCTTCCGAGACCGGCGTGCGCACGCTCGCGGAGGCCTTGCGGGGCGCCGACGTGTTCGTCGGTCTTTCGGCCGGCAATGTCGTCACGCCCGAAATGTTGAGTGGCATGGCGGACAACCCTATCATCTTCGCCATGGCCAACCCTGATCCGGAGATCCCTTACGAAAAGGCGGTGGAAGCGCGGCCGGACGCCATCGTGGCCACGGGGCGTTCGGATTTCCCCAACCAGGTGAACAACGTCCTGGGCTTTCCCTTCATTTTCCGGGGCGCGCTGGACGTGCGCGCGACGGCCATCAACGACGAGATGAAGCTGGCCGCCACGCACGCGCTGGCGCGCCTGGCCAAGGAAGACGTGCCGGATTCCGTGCGCCGCGCCTACGGAGTCAACCACATGGAATTCGGCCCGCGCTACATACTTCCCAAGCCGTTCGATCCGCGCGTCCTGATCAACGAAGCCGCCGCCGTCGCGAAAGCGGCCATGGACAGCGGGGTCGCGCAGGTGCCGGTGGATATCGAGGAGTACAAGGACGCGTTGGACAGGCGCCTGGGCAAAGCGCACGAGATAACGCGCGTGATGATCCACAAGGCCCAGCGCGCGCCCATGCGCGTGGTCTTCCCCGAGGGCGAGCACGAGAAGATCCTGCGAGCCTGCCAGATCCTGCTGGACGAAGGCATCGCAAGGCCCATCCTGCTTGGGGAAGAAGCGAAGATACGGCAGCATGCAGCGGAACTGCACCTGCACCTGGAAGCCGCGACGATCGTCGACCCCGGCCGGTCTCCCTCCCTGCCGCTTTACTGCGAAGAGTGGTACAAGCTTCGCCACCGCAAGGGCGTGACCCGGAACGAAGCGGGGGAGATGGTCCTGAACCATAACGTTTTCGGCTCGATGATGGTCCGCATGGGCGACGCCGACGCGCTGATCGGCGGCTTGACCGAGCACTATCCCGACACCATACGGCCGGCGCTGCAGGTGCTGAGCGTACGTCCCGGCCTGCATAAGGTTGCGGGCCTTTATGTTCTCATCACCGCCAAGGGGCAGATCTACTTCCTGGCCGACACCACGGTGAACATTGAACCCACGGTAGAGGACCTGGCCGAAATCGCCATCGAGACCGCCGAGGTCGCGCGCCGCTTCGACGTGGAACCGCGCATCGCGATGCTGTCGTTCTCCAATTTCGGCAGCACGCGTCATCCGCTCGCCGAGAAGATGCAGCGGGCGACAGAGCTGGTCCGCCAGCTCCGGCCGGATCTCATCGTCGACGGCGAGATGCAGGCCGATACCGCCGTGACGCCCGAAATCATCGAAGAAACCTATCCTTTCTCGCGCCTCAAGGGCGGCGCCAACGTGCTCATCTTCCCGAACCTCGAAGCCGGCAACGTGGCCTACAAGCTGCTCATGCGCATCGGAGGAGCCGAAGCCATCGGCCCCATCCTGATGGGCCTATCCAGGACCGTACACGTGCTGCAGCGCGGCGCGGAGGTGAACGAAATCGTCAACATGGCGGCGATCGCGGTGGTCGACGCGCAGGAAGAGAGGCTCAGGCAAGTCCGAGGGTAGCCAGAATGGCGGCGGCATCGGCGGGGCGCACGATCACGTGGTCGCGCATGTCCGCCGGGGCGGATCTTTCGTCGAAAGCCTGAAATAACGCCATTTTGGCGACGGCGTAGCGCTCGTTGTCCGCCAGCTTGCGGCCCCAGACGGTTTCACCAGGCTCGAGCGACGGCACGGGCAGGATTACCGCGACGTGTAGTCCAGTTTCGGAGCCAGCCGATACTTCGAAGACGAATTCGATGGCGTCGGCGCCGTGGTGACGGATCTCGCGGCGTCCGAGGAAGAAGTATTCGTAGACGTGGCCGCTCTGGGCCGCGTACCTCTTCACCCGCCGCAGGGTCAGGCCGCCGTGAAGCGGGACTTCCCTCCTGGCCCGCCACCTCGCCAGCCAGCCGAACATACGCCCATCATAACAACGGCGCGCGGAGGGACGCGTTACAATCACATCACGGAACGCCATGAAGCTCGCTGGAGCATTGCTCGCGTGCTCGATGGGTGCCGCCATGCTCGCGGCCCAGGATCGGCCCACGGCGCCGGTGATCGAGAACAAGGGTCAGCCGATGCGCATCGAGTCTCGCTGCACCGAAGAGGACGTCGCGCACTTCGGCCTCACCTGCGACGCCGGCGACCCGTGCCACGTTTTCCTTGAGTTGTCGTCGGTCGAAAAGGCGGGGAGTCGCATTTTCCTGACCGGGAACTTTCACACGTCGTCGACGACGCTGGCATCGCTGCTGCTGGTCTCCGAAGACGGCGGGCGGAGCTGGCGGGAACCGTACGAACGCATGCGCGGCGCGGCGCTCGACCTGATTCAATTCCTTGATCTCGAATACGGCTGGGTCAGCGGATATACGTTGAGTCCTCTGCCGCGCGACCCGTTCCTGCTGGCGACCGGCGACGGAGGAAAGGACTGGCGGCGGCTGCCGGTTTCGAGCGAAGCCAAGGTGGGAGCAATCGCTCAATTCTGGTTCACTTCGCGCTCGAGCGGCATGTTGCTGGTGGACCGCACGCAAGTGAGCGAGAACGGCATGCGCTACGAGTTGTACGAGACCATGACCGGAGGCGGCAATTGGGCCCTGCGGCAGGCGAGCGCGAAGCCCATTCAGGACCGGAAGGCGTTTCCCGAATCGCACGAAACCGGGTGGCGTCTCCGCGTCGACACGGCTTCGCGCAGCTATCGATTGGAGCATCGTGAGGGAGAGCCTTGGACGGGTGTGGCGAGTTTCCTCATCGCCGCGGGAGAGTGCCGCGTGAAGGAGCAGCCATCGCCTGAACCGGCGCCGCCGGACGCAAGCGCGGAGAATCCCCGGCAGCCGATCAGGTAAGATAGTGTTTCGCTCCGACATCCCTTGAACACGACACACACACAATCCTCCGTGGCCGAGAGCCGCGTCAGCGGCCGCCGCGCCGTGCTACTCGTCTTCTGCTGCACCCTGCTGGGCGCCGGCGCACAGGTGCTGATCAAGATCGGAGCTAACGCGCTCCCGAATCCGAGCGTAAGGCAGATGATTACCAGCCCGTGGCTGCTCTCCGGTTACAGCCTTTACGGCCTGAGCACCGTGCTGCTGGTGCTCGCGTTGAAGCACGGGCAGCTTTCGTTGCTCTACCCGGTGATCTCGCTCACCTACGTGTGGGTCACCATCCTATCGGTGACGGTGTTCCGCGAGGAACTGAGTGTCTACAAACTGGGCGGCATCCTGTTGATCGTTGTGGGCGTGGGTGTGTTGGGACTCAACGGGAGAAAATCGTGAAGACGCCTGTATCGAGCATGCTGCTCATGCTGGTGGCGTCGCTGTTCGGCTCATTCGGCGCGGCGTGCTTGAAATCCGGCGCCGAGCGGCTGCAATTCAACCTGATTGCGCTCATTAGGAACTACTACCTGGCGGCGGGGGTGGGACTCTACGTCCTGTCCAGCTATTTCTTCGTCCTCGGCCTGCGCCGCGGCGAGCTGAGCGTACTGTATCCCATGGTCTCGCTCGGTTACATCTGGACTCTCTTCCTGAGCCGGATCTTCTTCGGCGAGACCTTCACTAAGACGAAGATCCTGGGCCTCGCGTTCGTACTGTGTGGCATCATGCTGCTGGGCGCGGGCAACCGGTAAGCGCGGCCTGCGTTCGACGCCGATGGCGACTTCGCAGTACGCGTCTTAACCAGGAACGCGGATTCGGACAAAGCTCGCGAGCTAGCGGACCTCGGCGCCGAAGTGGTTGAGGCAAACCTCGACAATGTGGACAGCGTGAAGCGGGCGTTTCAAGGCGCCTACGGAACTTTCTGCGTCACTTTCTTCTGGGCGCACTTTACTCCGGAGCGCGAGTTGGCGAAGGCGGCTGCCATGGCATATGCCGCGCGTCACGAGGGCGTCGAGCACATTATCTGGAGCACCCTCGAAGACACGCGCAAATGGGTGCCGCTCAACGATAACCGCATGCCCACGCTCATGGGCAAGTACCAGGTCCCCCACTTCGACGCCAAGCGCGAGGCGAATCACGTCTTCAGCGATCTGGGCCTGCCGGTGACGTTTCTGCTGACGAGCTTCTACTGGGACAACTTCATCCACTTCGGTATGGGACCGAAGCGCTCGGCCGATGGCGCGCTGTCGCTAACCTTGCCCATGGGAGACAGGAAGCTCCCCGGCATCGCCGCGGAGGATATAGGCAAATGCGTCTACGGTGTTTTCAGGCGCGGTAGCGAGTTCATTAACGAGACGATCGGCATCGCTTCCGAATGCCTGACCGGTCCCGAGATGGCGGCCTGCCTCACGCGCGGCCTTGGCGAGCCGGTGCGGTACCACGCGATCACGCCGGATGAATATCGGGTCTTGGGGTCTGCCGGCGCCCAGGAATTTCCTGTGGTCGATTCCCATATGGATCGCCTCCCTTCGACCGCCGTCCAGCGTGCACCGGCAGTCGCGCGCGCCGTGGCCCTTACAGATGGCTCCACAGGGAGCGTTCGCCGGATTCGCGCGCTTCGCGCTTCTCCTCCAGGTACCTTCGGACGCTCCCGGCCGCACCCAGGGCGATGGCCAATACTGCGCAGAGTACGGCGCCTCCGAACAGGATGACGAACGCGGTCAGGAACACGGTTCGGGCGAAGTTCATCTGGTCAGCCACCACGACAACCGCCACGAACAGGATGACGGTGCGCACCAGGGCCGCGAGCCGGCGTGGATGAGGCAACCCCTCGTTCACGCTCCACACCAGCATGCTGCGTCCCAGAAACTGGCTCAGCCACGCCCCGGCCAGCAGAATCGCGCCGGACGCCAACAGCTTCGGCAGCAGGTAGACGAAGCCTTGCGCAACCTGCATCGTGAGGTCGGTATTGAACACGCTTAGGCCCATGAGCGCTCCGCCGAACAGGATGCCCCAATAGCAGCTCTCCGCCACAATGCGCGTGGCGCGCAAACGGCCCGAGCGGTCGATCATCAGCGCAAGCCCGCTTTGACGCAGGAACTTGTCAATGGTGAGACCTTTGAAGATCCGGTAGACGACCCACCTCAAGGCAGACGCCAGCACCCATGCGCCGAGCAACATGATCGCAGCCGCCAGGAGAGGGGGAAGGTAGGTGGTTACTTGGGATTGCAGCCGCGACATAGCGTCTTCGAGTACTCTACGGAATGTTTCAGTCATGATGTGACAACCTCACGTTCCGGGCGAACCGGAGGTACCCCTCCGGATTTCCCGTTCCACTGCGCGCGCAGGTAAGGTTTCTGCTGCTCGAAAGCGAGGCAGAGATTCTCGATCTCGGTCTCGACTTCGGCCGGCCCCATCTGCTGCGTTTCGATCACGAAGCTGGCAACCCTCGCCAGATACAGAGGCGTGAGCGACCTCATCAGGTGCCCCCGCGAGATCGGCTGCCGGCGGTAAGCACTGGCAAACTCATACACCACACGAGTCCACAGTTCGTTGTCCATGTGGAGCGGCTGCCCAAGCCGGCAACCGCGGGCCAAGGCCCGCAAGCGCGCCAGAGTGTCGGGCGTCAGGGCCAGCGCCCAGACTTCACCGAGTTCCTCGCAACCTCTTTCGAAGGCGCGCGCCATGCGCGGCACATCCACGTTGATAGGGTCGAGACCCACGTCGAAGCGGAAGCCGAACACCTCGACCGGCCGCGCGCCCTCCCGCCCCCACCACACCGGCTCGTACTCCTGCATAAGCGTGAAAACACTTCCCACAACCTGATGGAGCATGGCGCTCAGGTCCGAGCTGGGGTCCTTGGCATCGTGCAGCTTGGCGCCCAGGAAGCTCTGGCAGACGCGAAAACCCTCGGCGATCGCGACGGTCGTCATCCAGATGTCGATGCCATAGCGGGCCACGTCGGTATCCCAAACATCACGCTCCAGGTAGCGTGAAAGCAGACGCGCCGAGATCCCGAACTCGCCACCGATCGGCTGTCGCACGCTCAGCCCGTAAAGCGATCTCGTAAAGGGGTAGACGATGCTGTTGGTGATAGTGCCGTCGTACTTGTGCCGCTGGTAGTAGGGCGCCACGAAGTCGTATCCCGCGAAGAGAACCGGCCGCACCAGCAGGTCGATCCATTCCGGCGTGATGGACCGCAGGTCCGAATCCACCACGGCGCAGGCTTTGGCCCCCAGGGCGGAGGCCAGTTGAAAGACCAGGCGGAAGGCGCTCCCTTTCCCGGGCACTCCATGGTATGGAAACGACAAGCGGTGCGCGCCGCTCAAAGGAGTATCGAGCAGAAGCAGATGGCTGTCTTCGACGCGCGCCGAAATCACGGCCTCGCGCGTGGCATCGGTCGACCCGCCGTCGGAATTGACCACTACGGCTGTGAGTTGCGGGAAATACTTCGCCAAACCGGCGTAAGCCGCCTGCACCACATGCGCGATGGTTCGTTCGTTGTTGAAGCTCGGAATCCCGATGACGATATCGGCCTGTTTTATCACTTGCGCCGCGCGGCGCGCCTCCTCCGGAAGGACAGGGGTGGCCAATCTACCTCCTCGCTGCTATGCAGTCCGGACCACGGGCTGGCGCGCCTGCCGGTCCACGGTCTCACCCAACAAATCGAAGAATTCCGGAATCGCCGCCAACACGCGATTCCAGTTGGGAATCAAGGGTAATCCCAGGGGGTCGCTGATGAAATCCTTCGCCGCCGCGCTGAGGCTCTGCGCGAAGACGTTCACGGCCGACTCCTCGGCGTTGCGGTCGAACTTCAAGCCGTTCAGCATGGCGTCGGCATAATAGCGCGCGATGGTATCCTGCGCCATGCGCACGTAACGGACGCTAAGGCTCCGAAAGTGCGAGTCGCTGAAAGCCACGCCTTCCGCCGCCAGCGTGCGGAACAGCGATTTGGCGATGTCGGTCGCCATGCGCCGCAACCCTTTCGACGCATCGTCGGGGGAAAGCGCCTGGTGCTTGTGTTCGTAATTGTCGGCGAGGTCCACCTGGCAGATCCGCGAAATGGCGCAGTTGCGGAACACTTCGGCGAGCACGCCAACTTCGAGACCCCAATCCGCCGGAATGCGATTGACGCGCGCCAGGTTAATGTCCATGGCGAATTCGCCGGCCAGGGGATAACGGAAGCTGTCCAGGAACTTCAAGAAGAGGGCGCCCGGAGCCATACCTTCGAGCGCCCTGACAAGGGGGGCGATGAAGAGCCTGGTTACGCGTCCGTGCATGCGATCGGAGGTTCGCGCGTAGTAGCCTTTGCAGAACTCAAATCCGAGGTGGGGATGGGCGATGGGATAGCAGAGCCGAGCCAACAACTGCCGGTCGTAGTTTACGATATCGCAGTCGTGGAGAGCGATCAGATCCACATCGCGTTTGGCCAACAGATAGCCGTAGGCCAGCCAGCAGGAACGCCCCTTCCCGCCATCGCCGGCGGACAGTCCGCGCTCCTCGAGCAGATTCAACAAGCGGACGGTGCCTTCGGCCTCTATCCATAGCATGGTCACAGGCGTATAGAAGTCCTTAAAGAAATCCCGTGCGCGCTGGTATTGTTCCTCGGTGGCGTTCCCCAGGGCCACCACAATTCGCTGCAGGTAGCGAACGGATTTCAATTCCGCCACAATCCGCTGCATGGCGAACGTTTCGAATTCGCTGTAGAGCGCCGGCAGAACCAGGCCGATGGGTCGGGTACGGCTGAATTTCTCGAGGTCGGCTTCCAAACGATCGATACTGTTTGGCTTCAGCCGGTGCAGCGTAGTGACAATCCCGGTCTGATAGAAGTCAGCCATGGCCCGTTCTCCTCTTCCCAGCCTAAAGAGAAAGCCAACCGGAGCCCATCCCCCGCAGACACCAAAAGCCCTAAAAGAGAGGCTGTATGGCGCTGCCCAAATGAGGGGAGGCCCGGAAAACTACCGCTGCGCAACGAGCTTGCGCCTCTACGGTTCCCAGCCGCCACCTAATGCATTGTACAACTGGACAAGCGTCAAGCGTTCCTCAAAAATAGCTGCGGCCAGACCGACTTCAGCCGCATAGTAGTTCGTCTCGCTGGTCAGCACCTCCAAATAGCTGGTGGAGCCTCCCCGGTAGCGGACGCGGGCGAGTTCGGCCGTATCGCGCGCCGCAGCCAGCAGCCGCTCCTGGTGGACCCGGTACTCTCGGAATTTCGAGTACGCGATCAGGGCGTCCGACACCTCGCGGAACGATTGTTGGATGGTCTGCCGGTAGGCCAGCAGAAGCTGGTCGCGCTGGGCCTCGGCCAGGCGGTAATTGGCCTCCAGGCGCCCTTTGTTGAAGATCGGAGCCATGGCGGACCCGGTGTAGCTCCACGCCCTGGATGCCCCGCGAAACAGCGTGGTCAGCGAGCCGCTAGCGATACCGCCGATTCCGGTCAGCGAGATCTCAGGGAAGAACGCCGCGCGCGCGGCCCCGATCCTGGCATTGGCCGCGATGAGGTCTTGCTCGGCCTGGGCGATGTCGGGCCGGCGTTCGAGCAGCGAAGAGGGGATTCCGGCCGGAGGCGCGGGCGGAACCGGTTGATCAGGCAATGCGCGGCCGCGCTCGATGGCTGCCCCGGGGTTGCGGCCCAGGAGGATGTTGATGGCGTTCTCCTGCTGCTGGATCCGGCGTTCCAGGTTGGGAATCGCGCCGGCCGCCAACTCCACCAATTGTTCGGCCTGCCGCTGGTCGGTGAGCGGGGCGGCCCCGCCGTCGACCAGGGTCCGGGTGAGGGCGAGCGAATCGTTCCGCAGGGCCAGGGTGCGGCGGGAAATCTCCAGATCGAGGTCCAGTTCACGCAACTCGAAGTACGCCGCGGCAACGTTCGCAATCAGTCCGTTCACCACCGCACGGCGCCCCCACTCGGCCCCCAGCAGATTGGCGCGCGCGGCTTCGGTCAACCGCCGGTACTTGCCCCAGAAATCAACATCCCAGGCGCCGGAGAAGCCGATCTCGGGGACGTTCACAAGAGTCGCCTCGCCGCCTTTCGAACCGGGAGTGCGCGAGCCCGAAACCTGCACTCCGCCCGTCACGGTCGGGTACTGATAAGACCGGGCGATTATGACGGCCTCGCGCGCTTCGACGACGCGGGTGGCGGCAATCTTCAGGTCGAAGTTCTGTTCAAGCGCCGTGCGGATCAGCTTTTGCAGTTCCGCATCCTCGAACACCGTCCACCACTTCGCGTTGCCGAGCGATTCGGCCGTCGCGGCGGCGCTGGCGGCATGGTCGGGATCGTGGTGTACCGCCGGCACGTCCACCTTTGGACGCCGGTAGTCCGGTCCCACCAGGCATCCCCATGTAAACAAAGCCGAAGCGGCCACAAGGATCGGAGCCAGTCGCGCCATCACGCATCCTCCCCGGGCAGCGCGGCGTGCTTACCCTTGAACCGGAGGGAGAATGACTCGATCACATCGAAAGTCATTGGAATCAAGAAGATCGCAATCGAGGTAGCCGCCAGCATACCGCCGATCACGACCGTGCCCAGGATGCGGCGCGAGGCGGCTCCCGCACCCGTCGCGGTCCACAAGGGGATGCAGCCGAACACGAAGGCGAGCGACGTCATCAGAATGGGCCGGAAGCGCAGACGGGCGCCAATCAGAGCGGCTTCCGCCACAGTCCTACCGCCCTTCTCGTAGGCAGACTTCGCAAACTCGACGATCAGAATGGCGTTCTTCGCCGAGAGTCCGATCAGCATGATCAGTCCGATCTGCGTGTACACGTCGTTCTCGAAATTGCGCAAATAGAGCGCCATGTAACCGCCGAAGGCTGCGATCGGCACGCCCAGCAGCACGCTCAGCGGCAGGGACCAGCTTTCGTACAGCGCGGCCAGAATCAGGAAAACGAACAGGAGCGAGAGCCCGAAAATGGACGCGGCCGAAATCCCCTTCTCGGCCTTCTGCTCCTGGAAAGACATGCCCAGGTAGTCGAAGCCCATTTCGCGCGGCATGGTGTCC
>CAZLOS010000026.1:0-48198 GCA_964561215.1 uncultured Solibacteraceae bacterium
GATGCCCTGTTCGCGCGCGGCGCGAAGGCCGTCGGTGAGATAGGCGAACTCCAGGCCCTGTTCGCCGCGCCGGTTGGCGGCCGCCGTCACGCCGGCCCATTGGTCCTCGTAAACGCAGCCGGTGTCGTGAAGCAGGCGGCCGATCAGCGTGGATTTACCGTCGTCCACGCTGCCGGCGGTAGAAAACCGCAGCAGTTCCACGGGGCCGGACGGCGGGTTCAAAAGTACCCCTCCCGCTTCTTCAGCTCCATGGAGCCTTCCTGGTCGTGATCGATGGCGCGGTTCTGGCGTTCGGAGAAGCGCGAGCGCTTCAGTTCCTCGATGATCTCGCCGATCGTGGTCGCCTCCGACCGCACGGCGCCGGTGCAGAACGTGCAGCCGAGCGAGCGCATGCGGCACATGACGCGCTCCACCTTTTCGCTTTCGGCGAGCGGCATGTTGTGGTAGACGGGCACGAGCATTCCGCCGCGGTTCACCACCTCGCGCAGCCGCGCGAAGTACAGCGGGACGACGGGGATGTTCTCCCGCTGGATGTAGCTCCACACGTCCAGTTCGGTCCAGTTCGATAACGGAAACACGCGAACGCTCTCGCCCGGATTGATGCGCGAGTTGTAAAGATTCCACAGCTCGGGGCGCTGGTTGCGCGGGTCCCACTGGCCAAACTTGTCGCGGATGGAGAACACCCGCTCCTTGGCGCGGGACTTCTCCTCCTCCCGCCGCGCGCCGCCGAAGGCAGCGTCGAAGCCGCCCTCGTTGAGCGCGTCGAGCAGCGCCTGCGTTTTCAGAAGCTGGCAGCAGCGGGTGGTGCCGAGCGCGAAGGGATTCGCGCCGTCTTCAATCGCGCGGCGGTTGGTGTGGACGATCAGATCGACGCCCATCTCGCGCGCGCGGCGGTCGCGGAACTCAATCATTTCCGGGAACTTGTACGTCGTGTCGACGTGCAGCAGCGGGAAGGGAATGCGCCCGGGGTGGAAAGCCTTCCGCGCCAACTGCAGCATGACGGAAGAGTCCTTTCCGATCGAGTACAGCATGACGGGCCTGGCGAACTCGGCGGCCACTTCCCGGATGATGTAGATACTCTCGGCTTCGAGTTCAGCCAGGTGACTGCGAATGATCTCCCCCGTTCAAACCCTACATCATACAACGCGCAGGATGGCGCCCGCGCTTCTCACGACCAGAACAACACCTAGCACGGCCAGCGCGACTACCAGCCAGTGCCGCAGGGCCGCGGCATGCAGTTGGCCGGCCAACCGTGCCCCCACCATGCCGCCCGCCAGGCCACCGGCAAGCAGTTTGGCGAGGAAGACGGCATCCAGGCCGTCGCTGAGAACATGCGCCAACCCTCCGGTGGCCGAAAGCGCCAGGCCGAACAGCATGTCGGTCCCCACCACCTGGACCGGCGGCAGCGCAGTGAAGCGCAACAGCGCGAGCGTGCCGAGCGATCCCGCTCCGGCCGAAGAGAAGCCCACCGAAGCGCCGATGGGGAATGTCAGCATTGCCAGAAGCCCGTAACGCGTCTGCCTGCCTTGGCCGCCATTCGCGTTTCGCCCGCGGCGCCATTCGAGCGTGGTAGCGAGCAGAATCAGCAGCCCGAGAGCGAGCGCGACCGTCTCTTCGTGGCCCTTCCAGTGCGCGCGGTAGAGCAGCCACGAACCACCCACCACCCCCGGAATGCCGCCGGCCACCAGCGCTGCCAGCGTCTTCGCAGAAACCTGCCCGCGCCACAAGTAGACGCCGCCGGCGCAGAGCTTCACCAGAGTAGAGAAGATGAGCGCCGCACCCACGCTGGCCGAAGGCGGCATCCGCAAGCCCAGAATGAGGATCGGGGTCATGAGGATGCCCGCCCCCAGTCCGGTCAAGCCGATGACAAAGCCCACGAATGCGCCAATTAGGATGGTCACTTACAGAAAGTAGAGATGCTGCGCGAGCGAATCCGGATCGCGGTGGCTCTAGTCGATCAACCTTGAATTATACCGGACCGTGTCAAGCGTCGTGGTTGCTGGATCCAGATGTCCGATATTTGAAGAATCCCGACGTACCGTCCTCGTGTGGGACGCCGCCAGGGCGCGCAAGCGGAAGGATGCGACTCCACGGCCTCTATGTCAGTAAGTGCTTGATAATGGATACCTTATCGATCTCGTCTCCCGTCGAGGTGCGAGGCCCCCCGCCCCCGCGTTCCAGTACTGCTCGTAAACAATTGCAAACCTTGGTCCTACACACGTCTCGGGTACTATTTGGGATTGCTTTCTTCAGGCAGTGTGGGCTATATTTGCATATACGTCATTGATCGCTATAGTGTTGTCGAGAAGAAGGGCCTGCGAGCGTGACGTTTTGGCTTTTGTTCGCGGAGGAGACAAGATGAGGAGAATCGCATTACGGTTGATGATTGGGGCACTGGTTCTAGCGGTCTCCGGCCTAGCTACCCCGATTGTGATTACCAATCCCGGATTCGATGAAAATCCGGCGAGTAAACCGGCGCCTGTATTCTATTACCCAATTGGCTATGCTGCAGGGCCGTATGCAGACTGCGGTGTGGGCTGTATTGCACCCTGGACTCTGGCCAGTGGTAATGTTGACTGGATTCCCAATTCGTTGTGGCAAGCGCACAATGGCACTTGGTCGATTGATCTTAACGGCGACGCGGCTGGCGCTCTCACGATTAACTTGGGTAACCAGGCGGCCGGCACGTACGACCTGTCGTTCTGGATGTCTAGGAACCCTGCCACACAGACTGACGTCCAAATGCAGGTTCAGGCGGGTGCGCTCGCGCCTTGGGACTTCACTTTCAGTGGAGTTAACTCGCTCGGAAGTATGAATTATCAACTGAAAACACAGGACTTTGTCTGGGGCGGCGGCGCAATGTCAATTACGTTTTCGAGCCTTGTGGCCACCGGTGGCTGGGGTCCTGTGCTCGACGATGTTAGCCTCTCGCTTCGTGATGCGGAAGGTGTCCCCGAACCAGGTACCCTGTGGACCCTGCTCTCAGGAGCCGGTCTGCTCGGCGTGGCTTTTGTCCTGCGCCGCAAGCATTAGGGATCTCGCCCTCGTTGGCGATTGAACAAGAACTGGCGCCAAGCCAGTTCTTGTTGTCTATATACGTGTAGTCTCCTGATGAAGTCCTATAACCTATCTCTCCCTCCAGGATGTGAATTTTATCATACGATGGACCTCCCGGCTTACGGAACCGTGACTGGTCACTGGGACCTTCGCGGGCGGGAAGCCGAGTATTTGGGGAACGTTTCATTGCGAGGGAAGCGCGTTCTGGAGATTGGACCTGCAAGCGGTTGCTTGACGGTCTTCATGGAAAACCAAGGAGCTGAAGTCATATCTCTGGAAACGAGCGAAGACTACTCCTGGGAGTTCTTCTGGAATCTCACTCGTGACGTTCCTCCGGATTTGGCGAGCAAGGTTGCAGACCACCGCAAGCATATGCTTGCTATTCGAAAAGGATACGCTCTGTGCCTGTCCAGCTGTTCCTCCAAGGCCGGGTTGCATCTGGGAAGTGCTTACAATTTGCCGGACTCGCTCGGCAATGTCGACGTGGTGGTCATCGCCAGCGTTCTGCTCCATTGCAAGGATCCGCTGCGGATCATAGAAGAGTGCGCACGCCTCGCGCGCGAGACAGTCGTCGTCGTGGAACCTTACGATGCGCACCTTGGCGCAGGGCCCTGCATGAACTTTTTGCCCAACTCGAACCTTCACGCCTGGCATACATGGTGGTCTTTTTCGCCGACCCTGTTCGTACAGGTCTTGGGATCGATGGGCTTCACCCTGAGTAAAGTCAATTTCCACAGCCAGAAGTTCAATAATGAGCAGAATGTAGATTATTTCACGGTAGTAGCCAGTAAGCCACCCGCAGATGTTTCTCCCTCCGAGTCCAAGCCTCTTGGTGGGTTGATCGATGTGAGCATACAATGCGCAACCAGGCAACTGAAGCTCTCGGTGAACGATCTGACGTACTTGCACGTGAAGGTTCGCAACTCTGGTAGCGATGTTTTGCCTACGATACCCCCATTCCCTGTGAATTTGGGCTATCACTGGCGGCGCGAGACGGGGCAGTTGGATGTTTGGGACGGCGTCCGGACCAGGTTGCCGTGGGCTCTTGCCTCCGGAGACGTGGTGGACATCCCTGTCACCGTTCGCGCTCCTTCACAGCCTGGAGACTACATTCTGGAATTGACCTTGGTTCAAGAGCAGGTCAGCTGGCTTGATGATAAGTCACCCAACGTACCTCTCCGCATTCCAGCGACGATAGTCTGAAGGCTAATTCCATCTCCAAGCGGATCTTGAGCCCGGAGATTCGGGTGCGTTACAGTTTGACCTGGACCGTGGCTGTGGCGCAGCAACCTTGCGGTGGGCTATCCATCCACCGGACGCCCTCTTGTACCACCGTGATTCGGAGGACGTACCGGCCTCGAAGCGGTGGAGCTTGAACCTGCATCCAATATGGCGCTGCGCGGCCAGGTGCAAGACTAGGCACGAGCGACGTCCTCACCCCATCGTGCACCATCGTCTGATCCCCCGATTCATCCATCCAGTGATAGCTCAGATGCAAGGGATGGCTGCCAACGCTACGCATCCAGAATCCCGTTTCGTTCTTAAGTTCAACGAGAGCGAGGGCGAGACTGTTCGCGGCGAGTGTTTCAGGTTGGTTCACGAATCTTATACGCACAGCGCCGGGATCCAAAGTTGGCAGGACATCCATCCGCGACGCAGCCCGCAAGCTCTCGATGGATAGCGGCGCATTTGAAGCAGCAGCCAGCACCATGGACGCCTCCTTCATGTCGTGCTTTGAAAAGTCCCGGTGAAGGCCGTCTAGCGGCGTAGCATCATTACCGAACCAGGTAACTGAGTGCCGGAAAACCTGCTTCAGGTGCCTCTTTAGTAACGCAGGCGAAGGGGGATTCAGAAATGTCTCGGCTTCGGCATCATTGAGATGCGGGGACGGCACGTGGGCTCCCATGACCCCGGCGCGGCGCTTTCTGCTAGGCAAACCATAGCGTACAAACCAGGCGTTCGGCCTCGCGCATAGGAGAAAGAGACCAGAGGGCTCCAAATGTTCTGCTACCCTCGCAAACAGAGAGACCATCTCCGTTTCTGAAAGCCGCTGCATGAGATCGGAGGCGGCGATCACTTGAAACTTGGCCTCCAACGGCGCCTCGTTTACGTCAGCATGCACGAAACGAACGATGTCCTCCGGCAACTCGCTGCCAGCCACGGCTTCAGTCGCCAACTGAATCGCATCCTTCGAAAAATCGACGGCCACCACGTTTCGCCCCTGCCTGGCGAAGCATATGGCGAGCTCGCCCCGGCCGCATCCAAGATCCAGCGCCCTGCCGGCCGGCGCAGTCTCCGCGAGAAGACTCAGTGCGGCATGCCAGGGAGTGGTGATACGCCTCGCCTGATCTCTCTTGAAGTCGTCGCAACCGCGTAAGCAGTTCAGATAGAAATCCCTTGTGTAAATCGCTTGAAGGTCACGGCTGGATCTGGCTGCGCCCAGGAGGTGACATCCAGCATCCCGGCGAGTTCTAATGAGCAGTTCACCGGCGTAGCCCGGTATGATGACGCAAAACTCGATCAGAGCCTTATAGCGGAGTAAACATTCGGAGATGTGCCAAAAGTTCTCGGAAATCCAAAAGTAGCCGTCGATGAGCACATAGTCGGCCTGCCGCAGCGCAACAGAGATGTCATGGATCGACCCTTCACCGTCCTGTTGGCCATCGACATGAATCAGATCGTAGTGGCCACCGGGGAATACGGCCATCGCCTGGCTGTTGGCGATCATGAAGTGAGCGTCGTATTGACTGGCCGCTTCCCGCGCCCAGTAGATGGAACCGCGAACACCGCCGCATTGCTCCGAATCCAAATCAATGCCGACATAGTAGGCACCGGGGCAAGCGTCCAGGAACGCCAGCGCGGAATAACCGTAGCGGACTCCGATTTCCAGAATCCTTCGCGGCGCCAGGACTTTGGC
This sequence comes from uncultured Solibacteraceae bacterium, assembly GCA_964561215.1. Taxonomy (GTDB): domain Bacteria; phylum Acidobacteriota; class Terriglobia; order Bryobacterales; family Bryobacteraceae; genus JAJFUV01. The sequence continues at coordinate 5,975 of CAZLOS010000026.1, forward strand.
GATGGCCCACTTCAGGCGGTAGTAAGGAATCCAATCATGGAACCTGTAGCTGAGAGGATCAGTGGCTAAGGCGGTCGTGCGGAAATCATACGTCGATTCCTTAGCCGCTTGCAGGATCTGGTCAACCATGGAGATTCCACCATTCTATGCGAATCTGTCGAGTCGCTTCGACCGATTCACTCGGGTGGCATGGACATAATGAGCGCGCAGCGGTTGGTGCGAGGCGCCCGGAAGCCATGAATTACGGTCTGCTCCATCGGAGCCATGCTGTTTTGGGTGGCGGAAACACAAAACGGAACGTCTGGTCAAAAGGATGTTGTCTGCGGAGAATCGGGTACGCTAAAGTGAAGCTGGTTGAGTCGTGACACGGAGTCTCCGGCGGCGGCTGTATAAGTAGGAGTGAAGCAGTCTTGCACGGGCGCGATGAGTACAACGGGAAACGACCCGCCTGAGACGACGATCACATCTTCAAGCGCTCTGAAGGACCTGTATGGCTCGGTCCCAATTCCGTGATGTCTGTGTGGCCCAGCAGGCGCGAGGCCGGGCGCCCTTCTCTGATAGATGCATGGAGGAACTTGATGCTTGCCAACGAGCCCGTGAGCCGGGTTCAGGAGATTGAGGAGCAGATCCGGCGCTACGTCTGCGGGAGTGAAGAGGCCGGGGCGATTCGAAGTCTGCCTTCCTGCGCTCCGCCAAGGCTTCAACTGGACTTCGCAACTTTGAGGCGCGCCGCGGCTGAGGTTGGGCGGACGGCGCCTCTCGTCGGAGAGATGCCTCCATACCCTCCCACCGTGCGCGGCCGCTTCGGGGCAGTATTGGTGCGCGTGATTCGGCGATTGCTGTCATGGTATACGCCGCCAATCGCGGAGTTTCAGCGCGCCGTAGCCTGGACGACCGAAGAGCAGGCTGCGCTGACGGAACTCCTGATCCAAGCCCTTACGCATCAAGCGGCCGCCACGATCCAGGCTATAACCGAATCGCAGCGTCAAGCCGCGACAGGGGAGACCCTTGCTGCGGTCGCGGAAGCCGCGACCCGCGCGTGCAAGGCGCAGTCGGAGAAGTTTGAAACGGAGATGCGCGCACGGGAAGCGCTGGCGGCTCAACTGGCCGAGCAAGCCCGGCGTCTCGATAGTCTGGTTGAGTGGTCGCGCTCCACGGGCGGCGATTTGCCCCAGCGCAGCCTGATCCGATCACTGCAGGAGCGTCCCCCCGCGCAGCTTCCCGCGAAGGCAGCGGAACGGTTGCCAGCAGAGGACAGCCACAGCCGGCCCGCCGAAATCCGCGGCGACCACAGCCACGACCTGGATCAGTTTTACGTGAACTTCGAGAACCAGTTTCGCGGGACTCGCGCGCTCGTCATGGACCGCCTTCGTGTCTACCTCCCGCTGCTTCGAGAGCACAGGCTCGGCAGCGAAGACATGCCGGCTCTCGATGTCGGTTGCGGGCGCGGAGAATGGCTGGAGTTGCTTGCCCGGGAGGGATTGAAGGCCAGTGGAGTCGACCAGAACTGGGTGATGGTCGAGATGTGCCGGAGACTCGGCCTGCAGGCGGAAGAGGGCAACGCACTGGCTTACTTGAAAACGCGGGAAGACTCCAGTGTGGGTGTAGTAACCGGTTTCCACATCGTGGAGCACCTGTCGCTGGAGGACATGGTCGCTCTGCTGGACGAGACCGTGCGAGTACTTAAGCCGGGTGGAATCGCCATTTTCGAAACGCCCAACCCCGCCAATCTCCTGGTCGCCTCCAGCACTTTCTTCCTGGACCCCACGCACAAAAGACCGCTGCCCAGCGCGCTGCTGCGCTTCCTTGCCGAGGCCCGCGGCTTGCGCAAAGTCCGCGTCCTGGCCTTGCACCCTTACCCGGAGAGTTTCAAGATCGACGAGCCCGCCGGCGAGCTCACCAAACGGTTCAACGATTATTTCTACGGCGCTCAGGACTACGCGATAATCGGCTTTAAGTCCTGAGCGGCGTCCGCTCAGTTCATGGAAATCGTATCCACCAGGTGATTGATTTCCCTCACCCGGAAGTTCATCACGCGGAGCATCATCCTTCGCGCGTCCTGTGTAACCAACACCGGTTTGGCGTCCGAGGAGAAGCGCACCTTGAGTTCTCCTGGAGGGATCGTGATCAGCCTGGAGAAAGACTGCCCAGTCGCGTTGATCTTGAGTTGCTCTGAGAAAAGCCGGCTTTCGATCCGCAGCGTCGAGAATTCCGGATAGCCCGTCGCCAGTCTCATGTCGAGAGCGACCGGCACAGCATCCGGGGACGAGTTTTCAAGGCTCATTTCCCCCATCGAAGAGCACCAGCGCCACGTCAGATCGCCTGCTTTCTCGAGGTTGGAAAAGCCTGTGCCCCAAAGGTCCCGCGTTCGCGCGGAGGCGGCTTCCGAAAGCTCGAAATCGACGATCCTGAACACCAGATCCCGGGGATCGCCGGCCACGATGAGCGGCTTGGCGTCCGAGTGGAACCGTATCAAGTGACGCCCGGGTGTCACAGAGACAACCCTGCTTAGCCTTTGGCCCTCGCCGCCGACTTCAGCTTCCCACGCAATCAGCGGGCTCTCCAGTCGAAACCTGGACGGCTCAGCCTGCCCGGTCGCCAGGACCATCTCCATTCTCACTCTCTTCGTCTCACGGGAAGGATTATCGAGCCAAAGTCTTCCTTCGGAAGCACACCAGCGCCAGTTCTGTCGCGGGTCCCGTTCGAGCGAAGAGCAACCATCGCCCCATTGCGCCCCGATCGGGCTCAGCACAGCCTCCGAGGCTCGCCGCCATGCCTCCGGCGCGTACTCTCCCCGGAGGTGGTTGTTGAACTCACGCATGGCGAAGAACACAACCCGCCTGTCCCCGCTCACGAAGGGTTCCGCGCCCAAGGCCCGCTCCAACTCCTTCTCCAGGGCTGCTCCATGATCCGCATAGCCGAAACGATTCAGGTAGATGCCCTCAAAACCAGCGAAAGCAAGCGCTCGAAGCATCTCGTCGACAGGCATCCCCGAGATATGCGCTTGCCAGGAATCCCAGTACCGCCCGTACATGGATCCGTAGCTCCATCGCAAGGCCTTCCCATGAAGATAGCCGACACCTTGCTCATAGTCGGCCATGCCTTCCACATGGGGACTCTCAGGAAACTTTACGTAGGGCAGTTGGAAGATCATGGCGTTTCTGGGCAAAGAAGCCTCTATCCGGTTGATGAACTGCGCATTCTGCCGATAGGCTGTCCTCAGTTCCTCATATCGGGGGACGGCGCGGGCCGTGGTCTGATCCAGGATCCCGGCAATCAGCAGGAAGAAAAGCCCCGCCGAGTACAGCACGTTCTTGCCGCCATCGCGGAACCACCTTCTCCCACACTCGTCGAGAATCAGCGCAACGGCGAAGAGAGAGAAAAATGCGATGTAGACCGAAATACGGTTATACCCTCTGATCTGAGGGCTGACCAATAGCGCGAATAGCGCCCCGAAACCGCCCACCGTAGCCAACAACACGCCCCAGAGCGCCATCGAGCCCAGCGCGTCCAGCAAACCGGACCGATCGCGCCATTTCCACCGGCAGAGAACGGCGGCGACCAGAATGAGAAGCCCCGCCGAGCCGGCCGCGCCCAGACTGGCCAGGGAGTTCTCATTCACCAGGGGCGCCCCCGCATCGTAACGGGCCCGGATTCGCGCCAGAACCGGAATGCGATGGCCCGCCACGGGCAGCAGAAGCTGTGCAACCTTCATCCCGTATCCCTCGGCCTCAGCGGCCTGCCGCTGCGCGGTTCCTGGATTCCTTCCGCTCCTGTAAGTGTGAACCAGGCTCGGCGCCAGGTTGATGACCGTCGTCAGGCAGAGGACAGACAGCAGCACTCCTGTCACCCAGAGGGGCCGCAAACCGCGGATGCGCACCGCGCATAGGCCGGCGGCGACCACCAGGAAGAATGCGCCGAAGAAAGTGTAATAGACGCCTGCGGATGCGGTCAGAACAACGACGATGAGGCTGACCCGCGCGGGCCGGCTTCTCAGCCATGCGGCCGGTCCCTTCCTCAAACTTAACTCCGCCGAAGAAAGCCGCTCACTGTAAATCCACAGTGCCACCATCACCGTGAGTGGAACCAGATAGTAAGAGCCGAGGAAAAGGTGGCCGATGCCGCGCAGAAAATGGCAAGGAAGGAATGCGAACAGTATGCTGGCCACTAAGGCCGGAATGTAAGATACACCGAAACTCCTGAACACGAAAAGCGCTACGAGGACAGTAAGAGGGAACGTCAACAGGAAAAACAGGTTTAGCGCGGTTGCGTAGTTGCCCGAGAACAGCAGGAGGAGCTTGATCAGGAGTAGGTGGACCGTGTCGGTCGAGGGAAAATCGTACCACTCTGCAATCCCCGGTGCGCCCAGGTACCGGTTCTGGAGATACCAACCGTTGTCCGCAATGCATTTCACCGACAATTTGGTCAACAACGCGTCGCCCTCGTGGGGATATTGCAGGGGGACCGACAGGTCCAGCTTCCACAGGTTCATCACCCACGTCAGGATGAACAAGCAGAGCAGGCACGCAGCAAAATAAGGCGCGAATTTCTTCTTAAGCCAATCTCCAGTCATAGAAGCTTCTTCGGTCCGGTTTCCGGCGCCGGTGGCCGATCCGTGGCTTCGGGTTCCTCTCGCTGTGTTCTAGCGGACAGAGCGTTGATCTCCGTGGCTGCGCGGTGGATCAGCGGGTCCATGGCGGCCGGGTGCAACCAGCGGCTGATTTCCGTGCCGACGCGCGCCGTCAGGCGCTTCTCGATCCCGCGCGAACCGGTCCTCGCTACTTCGGTGCCGAAGCGGAGCAGTGCGTCCGCGTAACTGTCCGGCGCGTGGCGCTCCTTCAGAATGCGCCGGCCCTGTTTTCCCATCCGCTCGAACCACTGTGGATCTGCAAGGAAGTTGCGCAGACGAACCTTCAGGTCGGCGATTTCGTGCTCCGGGCGGATGAAGGAGACGGCTTCCAGCGGCAGGTCCGCATACCAACCTACGTACTCCACTAATGTGGGAAGCGAGTGATCCCAGATGATCAACTGGCTGAGGGAAGCTTCGCCAACCGTCGGATAACGCAGATTGATCGCCAAGTGCGACGCGCTCAGCGCAGCCTCCAGCTCGCTCTCTTCCACGAAGCCGTGCAAGGATACAATATCTGCCACGCCCAACTCACCGGCCATCCTCCTGACGTCACTCTCGTTCCAGACTTCTCCGTAAATGTTCAACCTGAACCGCTGTCTCTCCGGGAGTTCCGCCAAAGCTCTCAGTAAAGATTCAATCCGGCGATTCGCACCGAGATGTCCAAAGACGATCAACCGGTATGGCGGAGGCGTGTCGGGGGCGCTTACGGCTGGTCCCGCTGCCTCATCGGCGGAAAACTCCCGCACTTTGTAGGGCAATTCGAAACGCACCACCGGCGCATCGGCGTGAAGCCTGGCCATTTCAAGAGCCTGTTTGGTGTGGACGACAACCCCGGCCGCATTCTCCAACGCCGGCCCCGTTAGCGGATAGTGCTCCGCCATGTAAGCTGCGTCGCGTTGGTGCCGGGCGAAGAGTTCCGCGTCTCTGGCGCCTTCATCCCCGTGATACCGGCGCATCAGCCCGCGGTAACCATCGAGATCCTTCCGGAAGTGAAGATACACGCCGGCGAAAAAATCGTGAAGACGGACGTCATGAACGATCAGCACGCCGGGATGCCGTTGGCTCGCAAGCCAGATCCACCGGTGGAACAAGACGTTGTTGCCGATGTTCAGGAAACTCAAGTCGGCGCGGTTGACTTCAGCCCAAACCGCGCTCTCCGGCTGAAACCTGCGGACTTCGGCGTACCGATCCAGACACGGGTCCCAACTTTCCTGGTCCGTCCACAGGATAACCTCGCCCCGCTCGGCGAGCGCCGGCAGCAGCGATGCCGTGTATACGGAGACACCGCTCCTCGAAGGAGGCAGCGGCGAGAACCAGTTCAACCTCATGCCAGCAGTCTCTCGACTACGGTCGACCAACTGATCCCCAAACTCGCGTAGCGCTCGCGGCCCTTGGCGCCCCATGCTTTAGCCGCGTTCCGGTTCCTCCACAAGGCATCCATAGCCTTAGCCAGCGAATCCGGCGTTGGTTCCACTACCATGCCTGTCGCGTTGTCCTGCACGAACTCCACCGGCGTGCCGGAATCCTTGCACGTGATCACCGGCTTTGAAGACAACATGGCCTCCAGCGTCACATAACCGTAGTCTTCGTCCACCGGGGTAAAGAGAGTACCCAAGCACCTGGCGTAAAGTTGCCTCTTTTCGTCTTCATTTACCGCACCCCTCCATTCCACGCGCCTGTCCACCTTCAGGTCGCGGCACATGGCATGCAGTTGCTCCGAATAAGCAGGGTGATCGCTCACGCTCGCGAAGACGACACGCACGGGTTCCCTCGTCCTGGCCAGGGCGTCGAGAACGAGGGCCTGGCGCTTGCTGGCCGAAAGGCGGCTCGGGTAGAAGAAGTAGTCTTCCGCGTCTTCACAGTGGAAAAACTCGGCGCCCGGCGGCGGGTGGTATAGCGGAACGGACGACAGCCCGCAGTACCGCTTCAGCCGGTCCGACACCCTCCCCGACACCGTGTAGACGGCCTGCGCTTCGGGAATCAGCTCACAGTCGGCGTCGTGGATGGCTTTCCGGATCGCGCCGCCATCGGCCGATGTGATCATGTCGCTCAGGGTAGGATGGTCCCAAAGATCGTACGCCTGTCGGTGTTGGTGGATAATCCAGAGAACCTTGTGGGGATGGGGGATGAGATAAGCCGGGAACTTTAGGCCGATCAGCCTGTCCACAACCTTGCCATCGCTCTCGGTGAGATCCAGGAGCCGGCACGCCAGCATATGGTCCAGAATTCGTTCGGGCGGATACCACTTGTAAGGGATCTCGATCAAGTCCGCGTCGTGGCCCCGGTCAACGAGCGCGCGCCGCAAGCCCTCGGCGTGGACTTCCGCTCCCCCGCGAACGAAAGGAACTTTCACACTGGCAATCAGGACTCGCAATACAATGGTCTCCAAAACGCCCCGCCGCAGAAGACCTGCGCATGTCGGAGTGCGTTAAGTATAGCATTTCCGCCTCAAAGGCGATCTATTTCTGCCGGAGCCCGACGATATCCTGTGCGCGACTACCCAGAACGGGCTTCGCCCACCCCGACACTTCCTCCGGACGAGCACCGCGCCGCATCAGCCGGTATTCCTCAATCGCTCCAGCGAATACACGGTCTTTGTTTCTCCAGTTACCGATATCCAGCGGATAGTCGCTCTCCTCCACCGGTCCCGCTAACTTGATTGCCGACCTCAGTTGGCCATTAAGATACAACTTCGCATCCCCCGCCGTAACCACAACGGCAATATGAGTTCGCTCGCCGGCTGGTAACTGAAACTCGCCTCCAGTCATCCATTGAGTCCCCGAACCTAAGCCGACCCTATAGCGGTTTGTCAGAAGCCCTTTTTGCTCAATGGTGATTCCGCGAAAACCCGCACTCCCCGGATGGTTGCTCATGATAGTCGCATAGGCAGTCTGCGGAGAGGCCGCTCTTACGATGGCTTCAATGGTGAACTCCCGGCCGAGCTTAATCGGGGCTAATTCGTAACCGCCAGGCTTCATGTCTTCGCCAAAACCAATGTGAACGGCGTCGTGCAAGTCCCCCGCCAGTTGGAACCGTTCCAGCGGACAACTGACCAGCCATGGAGCGCGCGACGGGATCACTGTGCATCCCGCGGGCGAAAGCCTCCGCCCGTATGGCGCCACCCAGTAAGCGTATGTCAAACGGTCCGCCGCGTAACTGCTTTGATGAGCGAGAAGCCGCACCGGGCCGTCATGATCCCTCACCAGTCGCCCAATCCGGTTACGCAAACCATCTGCGCCGTCAAGAGATTGCGGTGATCGAATCGCGATAAACCTTGACGACTGTGGGAAGAACGGGTACAGATAACCGATTGGCTCACTGACGCTCAGATATACCGCGTTTGCTTCCTTGAACTGTGACCCGGTACTGATGCCGTACCAGGAGCGACCCCAAGGTATGTGGCCCCAGTCGGGAACCTTTACCATCACCATGGAAACTGTGGCGACGGTAACGATTGCCAGCACCTTGGCAAGACGGTTGCGGATTAAGAGATCCACCACATACACGAGAATGAGTCCGGCGAGTAGCTCCAACGTGATGATATAGCGTTGGAAACCGAACAGGAAGATCCACGTCAAGTAACTCGACCCGAAGAAGGCCAGAAGGAGTCCAGAACCGGGGTTCGAAGTAATCCGGTCTGTTCGCTGGCCGGCCCAAGCCGGCTGACGGTCACGACCTCTTGCGAAGTATAGTGCCAGGTAGATACAAGCGGCCACGGCGATGCCACCGAAAATCAGGGCAAAGCGGATGTCGCGGAATGGCAGTTCGTTATTCGGCACCGTTCCCTTGGCCCATTGGAACGCGTAACCGAAGATATCCCAAGCCGAGCGGGCCACGGCCCTGACGTCGCGAACGTCAGCTTGGGGAAAGAACGGCGATTTGAACAATCTGTTGTAATGCGGAAAAAGGGGATTACCATACTCGGTCCACAAGGTCCATGCGAGGGGTGCGGCCGTAAGCAGAAAACCGGCGAGGTTGGCCGTGAGCGTGATGGCGAGCCATCTCGATCTGTCCAATAATCGCGCCGGGAAAAACAACAGTGCGGTTGCCACGCCAATGGCAAACGGCAGATTGACGAACTTGACCCCGGCCAATGCCCCCATAATAAGGCCGGATACTCCGAGTAGCAGCGCTTGCTTACGAGCATGGATGCTATCGCATAGCGCCTGAGATGCGAGCAGAAGAGCCAGCAGCACGAGAGCGCTCGAAAAGACGTCGATGAAGGAAGTGCCAATCTCGGAGAGAAACAGAGGACTGAATATACCTGCGGCGGCGGCCAGGGCCGACAGGAGGATCTGAAATCTTCGAGGTCCCGCCGTGATCAGGTGGCGGCTCAGTGCGTAAAGGGGGAGAACATTTAGTGCATGGATCGAGCTGAGAAGCGTGGCGGCCGTGCGGGGGCGAAAAGTAGTAACAAGGAAGTAGAAGGGAAAGTAAAATAGATGATTGTAATATGTTTGAAAGCCGGCCGCGAAAATATCTGTTCTCAGGCGGTTGTGGAGGGCCCATCCTGAGTAGAAGTGGTAGTTGAGTTGATCCCAGTTGAGGTCTTGACCCCGGTGGAGAGAATACGCGATGAGCGCGGCGCAGGTGATGCCGAAGACGAGCAATAACTCCGAGACACGCAGTGGGCTGCGGTGTGGGAGTGCAGGTTTGCTGGATCCGCTGTGCGTAGATCTCGCTGAAGGCAGAGTGTGTCCCATCTAGCTCGGCAGGGGCATGTGTAACGCGCCGCCACTCGGAGGATTATACAGCGTTTGGCGCTTGGAGAGCCAAGAGAGCTTGCTCCACGCGGCAGAGATCATCGCCTGTCGGAGGCGGCTGGATAGGGAGCATCCGCTCCAGTTCAGGTTTCCCCGCCTCGGCCCTTACCGCAGATCTTCCGCCAGCTCCGGCAACTCTGCCGGTGTCAGCGGGTGCTCGAAGCTGTAGTAGGGATGATCCACCCGGATCGAGGCGCCCTTGGCGAAGCGTGCCACCTGCTCGGGCGAGAGTTGGAATTTGATGTACTGCACCGAACTGACGCGGTCCGTCGAGATCTGCCGCGCGTCGAAAGCCGCAGGTACCGGCGCGGTGCCGTCGACCACCAGCCATACGTGGTTTTCGATACCCAGCAGTTCTCGCAGATGCACGGCGCGCTCTTCCGGTGTGCCGTACTCGATCAGCAGGCTCGCCGAGAGCTGGCCCGGGCCGGGGACCAGCTCGTTGTAGGTGTCCAACTCGTGGCGGATGTCCTGTGGCTTGACGATCCGCTCGATGCGCAACATCTCCTGCACCTGATAGCGCACCGTTTCGCGGTTCTCGAACAGAAACGTCAGATGGTCTCCCACGCGCACGCGCCGGCGATCCTTCAGCGCCATCATGCGCGGCCGCAAAGATTCCCGTTCCACTTCGTAGCCGGCAATGTTCTTGATTTCCTCGAAAGCTACAGGCTGCATCCCGTGTTACCTCTTTCCCTCATTCTTCTCGACTTTCGCCGGGAACCCGTCGGGCCGGTAGGCCCTCGCCAGCACCTGGATCGGGTGCACCGGCCGCTTACCCAGCGCCTGCTCGAATTGCACTGCGGCCAGCGGGCAATCGGTTGCCATGGTGGCTGCCTCCGCCTCGGCCATTTCGTCGAAGGCCTTCTTGCCCGCTAACTGCGAGAGAGGGAAGAACTCCTTCTTCATGGCCCAGGTGCCGTCGTGGCCGCAGCACTGCTCAACCATTCTGACGGCGACTCCCGGGATCAGCCGCATGATGTCGCGCGAACGGAAACCGATGTTCTGCGCCTTCAAATGGCATGGCACGTGATACGCGACGATTTGCGGTGTCGTCTGGAAGTCGCGGTTGAACTGGCCGGCCTTCTTTAGTTCGAACAAATACTCGCAAAGATCTCGCGTGGCCTCGCCGACCTGCTTTGCCTCGGGCGTGCCCACCAGTTCGGCGTACTCCTTACGCAGCATGTAGGAGCACGTCGGATTGATGGCCAGCACCTTCTTTCCCGTCGCCACGTGCGGGTAAAGGGAGCGAACATTGGCTTCCGCCAGGCTCCTGGCCAACTGAATATCGCCGGCTTCGAGCGCCGGCATCCCGCAGCAGTTCTGCTTCGGGCAGGTGAGCGCGACGCCGTTGCGCGAGAAGACTTCCACCGCGTCCCTGCCCACCTGCGGATTGTTGTAATTCACAAAGCAGGTGTAGAAAAGCACGGCCTTCGTGTCGTCGCCGGCGGGCCTGGGCTGCTTGCGATACCAATCTTCAAACGTTTCGCCATGGAATTCTGGCAACTGCTTTGCGCGGTGGATGCCGATCATGGCTTCCATCGCCGCCCGCATCATGGGCTGCCGGTTGGCCCAGTTCGCCAGTCCCGGCGTGAGTTTTGCGAACTTACCGAGAAGCTCCGGCCGCGAAAGGAGCCGCGAGCGCAGGCTGATGCCCTTTCCCTTGGCCCGCACCGCCGCCATGCGCATCAGCAGGCGCGGGAAATCGAGCTGGAATGCGTGACCGTCGTCCGGAGTATAAGGGCACTTCACGTAGCACAGCTTGCACTGGTAGCAGGTGTCCACCACCCGGTCCGTTTCGTCCCGGGTGAGCTTGCGAACGTTGCCGTCGTGGCTGTCCACGGCCTTGAACAGGGCGGGGAACGACGGGCAGAGATTGAAGCACAACCGGCACCCGTGACAGATTTCGAAGACCCGCTCAACTTCGGCGTAGAGGGCCTGCTGATCCCAATATGCGGTATCGTTCGGATTGTAGGTCAGCCCCGGCGTGGGGGTGCCCTTAATCACGTTTTCCATGGCTGTCGTGTTGGGTTGGGGGACAGCCACGACTGCCCCCCACGGATTCACTATGAAATCCCCGCCAGGCCCTGGCTGAAGCGGCCCGCATGCGATTTCTCGGCCTTCGCCAGCGTCTCGAACCAGTCGGCGATCTCGGCGAAACCTTCTTCGCGCGCCGTCTTGGCCATGCCCGGGTACATGTCGGTGTACTCATGCGTCTCGCCGGCGATGGCGGCCTTGAGATTGGCTTCCGTGTCGCCGATCGGCAGATCCGTGGCCGGATCGCCGACCTTCTTCAGGTAATCCAGATGACCGTGCGCGTGCCCGGTTTCGCCGTCCGCCGTGTCGCGGAATAATCCGGCCACATCCGGATACCCCTCGACATCCGCCTGCTTGGCGAAATAGAGGTAACGGCGGTTGGCCTGCGACTCGCCCGCGAAGGCGGCCTTGAGATTGTCATGTGTCTTGCTGCCCTTCAGAGTTGCCATTGCTATCTCTCCTTCAAACCCTCAATTTGCTTGTTCTTCGCGCGAACACTTGGGACAGAGGCCCAGTACCTCCACCGTTGTTCGTTCCGCGCGGAATCCGTTCGGTAGCCCGCGGCGCAACCGGACTGGCTCGATGTCCTCCTCACGAAGGTCGTGGATGGCTTTGCAGCGCAGGCAAATGAAATGGTGGTGCGGTTCCAGGTTGGCGTCCAGGCGGACCGTGGCGTGCTCCGGACTCACTTCCCTCACCATGCCCGCCTCGACGAAGGTCTTGATCGTCTTGTAAACCGTCGCCAGTGAAATGGAAGGCACCTCGCGCCGCACCTGCTCGTAGATGCCTTCCGGACTCGGATGCTCCACCGAGCACATCAGCGCGCGGTAAATCACCCAGCGCTGATGGGTGCACGCCAGTCCGCGTGAGGCGCAGCGGGCCCGGAACAGGTCCATGTCGCTCTCCAATTCGCGCGGATCGGCCAGCCCCGGTAGGTTCATACCAATTATTAAACGACAATTATTATCCTCTGTCAAGCCGAGCATGCGGCCCTAATGCTCGTCGATGTAGTTCCGCGAGTGCTAAACTGCAAAGTTTAGCCATGAAGTCACGCAGTTGTGCTGTACTTACCCTCCTCATCTTTCCCTTGCTGGTATGGGCACAGGATACGGCCGACCTCAATGTCGTCCACCGCATCAAGGCGGAGGCCTACGGGAATTCCAAGGTCATGGAGCACGTTTTCTATCTGGCCGACGTCTATGGTCCGCATCTGCCTAATACCCCCGCCTTCGATCAGGCTGCCGACTGGGCCATCAAGCGCATGCAGGAGTATGGCTTGGTGAAGGCTCACAAGGAAGAGTGGGGGCCGTTTGGCCGCGGCTGGCGCTACACGCGGTTCAGCGCCCACCTGATTGAACCTCAATACGCGCCGCTGATCGGTTATCCACTGGCATGGACGGAATCGACCAAGGGCGTCGTCCAGGCCGAGCCGGTCCTGGTGCAAGCGGGGACCGAGCAAGAATTGGCCCAATGGAAAGGGAAGCTCCAGGGCAAAATCGTGCTCACCGAGCCGGGGCGGCAGCTGTCAGTACCGATGAAGCCGCTAGGCTTCCGGCTGACGGATGCCGAGCTGGAAGGAGACGTCCGGTCTGGCGAACCCAGCCTCCCGCAATCGCTCTTTGGGCTGCTGAAGACGCCTTCCCCGGCGCCCTCCACAAGAATCTCGCGCGATAAACTGGACCGGTTCTTCCGGGAAGAAGGCGTGCTGGCCGTGATTCAGCCCAGTATGAGCGGCGACGGCGGCCTGGTCCGAGCGCCCAAAGGCGGCTCCAAAGAGGTCAAGGACCCCCTCGCGCTGCCCGCCGTCGCTCTGGCCATCGAGCATTACAACCGCATCGTGCGGTTGATCGGAATGAAGATCCCCGTCCGTGTCGAACTGCAGGTGGAGACTCAGGTGTTCGACAAGACCCTCGGTACTTACAATGTGATCGCCGAGATCCCCGGCGGGCGTAAGAAGGACGAGGTCGTGCTGCTTGGCGCCCACCTGGATACTTGGCAAGGTGGCACCGGCGCGACGGATGATGCCGCTGGCTGCGCCGTCGTGATGGAGGCGGCCCGCATTCTCAAGACGCTCGACCTCAAGATGGACCGGACGATCCGGGTGGCTCTGTGGAGCGCCGAAGAGCAGGGCTTGCTCGGCAGCCGCGCCTATATCAAAGAGCATTTTGCCGATCCCGATACCATGGCTTTGAAGCCCGAGTACGGCAAACTCGCCGCCTACTTCAACTACGACAATGGCGCCGGCCGGATTCGCGGCATCAATTTGCAGAACAACGATATGGTTCGTCCTATCTTCACGGCGTGGCTTGAGCCTTTCCGCGATCTGGGCGTCAGCGCCGTGGGAATTCGCACTACTGGGAGTACCGATCACTGGTTCTTTGACACCGTGGGTCTGCCTGGCTTCCAGTTCATTCAGGATCCGCTCGACTACAACACGCGGACGCACCACTCGAATATGGACTTGTACGATCACATTCCGCCGGGCGACCTTATGCAATCGGCCGCCGTGGTTGCATCCATGGCTTACCACGCGGCCATGCGTGAGCAGATGTTGCCGCGTAAGCCGCTTCCTAAGCCGCGGATCAAGCCGGATTCCGCTGTCAAGGCGGGCCGCTAACGGATTGCCGGCAGGCGCCTTCCCCCATCAATAGAAGGGCGTACATCGCGCGGATGTGCTATAAGTAAAGGTTTCTTAATGTCGATTTGGAGATCCCACGGACGATGAAAAAGATCTTCTATGGCTGGTGGATGACCGCGGCCGCGTTTGTGACCTTCGGCTTGGCCGTAGGTTTCCCATACTACAACCTGGTATTCTTTTACGACTATTTTCAGAAGGCCTTCGGTTGGTCCAGGGCGGACATCACCCTGGGATTTCCCCTGGCGACTATCTTCACCCTGTGGGTGGGCCCCCTGATCGTTCCGCATTTCAGCCCCAAGAAGCTCATCCTTGTAGGCACGGGCCTGACCTTTATCGCGCTGACCTGTTTCGGCAAGATGGGCAGCGCGTTGCTCGTGTACTACGCCATCTGGGTGGTTTACACGATCGGCTATTTCCTGTCGGGTCCCATCCCGCATCAGCTCATCATTTCGCATTGGTTCGCCAAGAACCGCGGCAAAGCGATGGGAGTTCTCTATGTGGGCGTCGGCTTGTTCGGTTCGCTGGGTTCGTTCCTGGTAAAGCCGCTCACCGAGAAGTATGGCTTCCACACCGCGCTGGTGGCCATGGGATTTATGCTCTTTCTGGCATGGCCCCTGACTATCTTCGTGCTGCGTGACAAACCTTCCGAAAAGGGCCTGTTCGCCGACGGGGCTTCCGCGCCGCCGGCGGAAATCAAGCTGCAGCCATGCAGTTACAGGACGTTGCTGGGCGATCATTCCTTCTGGCTGTTGCTGATAGGCAGCGCCTGTTCGATTTCCTCTATCGGCGCGGTGAACTTCCACATGAAGTTCGCTTTCATCGACCAGGGCTTTACCAACCAGGAGGCCCTGAATTCGGTCTGGCGCACGGCGTCGATTCTCATTCTGTGGTCCAGCATTGCCGGCCGGTTGCTGATCGGCGGACTTTCCGACGCGCTCCCCAAGAAGTGGGTGATGACGGCCTCGTACTTCCTCACGGCGCTCTCGATCCCGCTGCTGCTGGCCGTGCGGCCTCCGGGAACCCCTTGGGCCTTCTCACTGCTGTTCGGGTTGGCCATGGGCGCCGATTACATGCTGATCCCGCTGATGGCGGCCGAGCAGTTCGGTGTGAACTCCCTGGCGCGCGCCATGGCTATCATCCTCCCCGTGAACACAATCGGCCAGACATGGTTCCCGTACTTCATCTCCATTCTGCGTGACAAGTACTACACCAACTATGAGACGCCGATGATGGTAACCCTCGCAGTGGCCTTGGCCGGCGCGGTTGCCATTATGATCCTCCCGCGTCAGTGTAGGAAGAGGGATGCGGCGCTTCCACTACAGCAGTCTCTCGGAACTGACAAGTAGTGCCGATGAGCTAGGCGCGGCTCACGTTCTATTTGAAACCGGCGCAGAGCGTGTACGATCCATTCTTGCCCGCCCCGTGCAGGTTGGAGAGTTCACGCTGCGGAACTCCGTTGCCATCCACCCGATGGAGGGTTGTGATGGAACTCTCGATGGGCGCCCCGATGCACTGACCTTCCGGCGTTACCGGCGATTCGGCGCCGGCGGCGCCAAACTGGTCTGGTTCGAAGCCACTGCCGTCTGCGGTGAAGGCCGTGCCAACACCAGGCAACTCTGGTTACACCCCGGAAGTGTGCGTGAATTCGCGCGGCTGCTCGAAGAGCTTCGACGTGTCCACCGGGAGCGCTACGGCGGCACAGGCGACCTGTTGGAGCCGCTGCAGTTGGCCCACTCCGGCCGTTACAGTCATCCCGCACGCATCATTGCCTGCCATTCGCCGGCGGTGGACCGCAAGACGGGTGTGCCGGCGGACTACCCCATCATCAGCGACGACGAACTCGAGCGGCTGGAAGACCGGTACGTCGAGGCGGCGAAGCTGGGCGTGGCCGCGGGGTTCCGCGCCGTGGACATTAAAGCCACCCACGGCTACCTGCTGAGCGAACTGCTGGGCGCCAGGAACCGGCCCGGGGATTACGGCGGATCGATCGAGAACCGCACCCGCTTCATCCGCAACGTGATTGGCAAGATCCGCGCGGCGCTGGGACGGGAACTCATTCTTTGTATGCGTCTCGGCGTTTACGAAGGCGTCCCATATGCGCGCGATCCCGCCAGCGGCGTGGGCGTGCCGATGGAGTATCCTCTGCCGTATCCAACGGGTTTCGGTGTGGATCCGGCGAATCCGCTCCGGGAGGACCTCACCGAAGTGCGGCAGGCCATTTCGTGGTTCCGCGAGTGGGGTATCCAACTACTCAATGTTTCGATGGGATCGCCCTACTTCAATCCGCATGTGGGCCGGCCGTTCGAAACACCCGACGCGGGTAACTACGAAGAGCCCGAGCATCCGTTGCTCGGCGTGGAGCGGCACTTCCGCATCGCGGGCGAGTTGCAGCGTGCCTTTCCGGACCTGCCCATGGTGGGCACTGGCTATAGCTGGCTGCGGAAGTACGCCATCAACGCCGCAGCGCGTAACATCGCCGAAGGCAATATCCGCCTGTTCGGCCTTGGCCGCGGCGCACTGGCCTACCCGGATTTTCCACGCGACGCGCTCGAAAAAGGCGAGATCGACGAGCGGTGCGTCTGCAAGACGCTCTCGTATTGTACCTACCTCATGCGTCGCAAGGACAACGAACTGGGGCAGTGGCCCACCGGCTGTCCGCCCTTCGACAAGGAGGGCTACGGCGAAATCATGAAGGCGGCCCGGGCGAAGGAGCGCGAGGGGAATCCGCCGAAGGGCTGAGTGCGGACTCGCACTCAGCCGCCGCCCTACGCGCCCACCGCGCCGCCGCCCTCCCCGAGCGCGGCCAGGATCTGCTCCCGGCGGCGGCTGGCGGCTTCCGTCGCCGAGTCTATCGCCACTGCGTACACGATGACGCCGAGCGAGGCGGCCACGGCCAGCACCACGTAGAATGCGATCCCACTCGAGAATGCGTAGCGGGCTAGGTAGGCCAGCCCGACGGGAGCGGCGGCTACCGGATAGAGCAGAAACAGCAATGCGCGGAAGCGCGCCGGAGAGCCCGGACTTCCGCTTCGCTCCGCATACACCGCGGTGGGGTAATAGACGGAGCTGAGATTACCCATGGCCATCAGGTACACGCTGAGCGTAAGGGTCACCGCGTATGCTTCGATGACTCTTCCGGCCACCAGCGGCATCTGGAGCGCCAGGCAGGCCAACATCACAACCGTCACTTCGACCAGGACAACAACCAGCGCCGTCAGGTTCTTTGCGGCCAGGATGCGGCTGAACGGAGCCGGCAGCAGGTAATAGAACTGAGCCGCCGAGCGGTCCGGACCCAGTGCGTTCCAGAACGTTACATCGCCCAGCAGCACGAGCGCGTAAGCGCTGACGAAAGTCAGATAGTTGGACACCACAACCGACCCGGCGTGCTCCCGTCCGAAGCTGATAGGCATCCAGATCAGCGGACCGAAAGTGAAGCCCATCAGGAAGACCAGGCGGAAACGCGGCGTGCGCACCAGGCTGCGCAGTTCCTTCTCTATCACAGCGGCCATGGGGTCGGGGAGCAAGATGGCGGGCCAGCGAAACAAGCGGTCGACCCAAGCCCAGCGAGGGCGGACTGTGTACGCGCCGGCGCCTTGGGCGCGGGCGTCGAAGCGCAGGCTGCGCGCGAACTGCCAGCGGCCGAACCACCACGCCAGAGCGAGCCACCCCGCCGCGATCAGCCAGCCCAGCGGCCAGCGGGCACCCAGCGCCAACTTCGCCGTCACCGTCCACGGCCACCATTCGAGCGGCGGCGCCGTCCACAGGCGCTCCATCCAACCGGGAATGCCGGTCACCAGAAGCACCTGCGGGACCGCGGCCGAAAGCACCAGGACGAGCAGCAGAATCTCGCGCAGGCGCTTACGGGCCAACACGCGCTCCAGCGCCTGCCGCAATCCGGCGGAAAGCAGGAGGTTCGAAGCCCCGTACATGCCAACAGCGGACAGCGCCGCCCACGCCGGGACCGCGGGATTCCGCGCCAGCCCCAGCGATACGCCGGCGAGCAGGATGATGATCTCAAAACTGGTAAGGAGACGCAGAAGCGTTTCCACCGTGAATAGCTGGCGAAAAGGAATCGGGTAGACCAGCAGCTTCTCAAGAGCCAGCGATGCACCGAGCGACGCCGTCAGTACCGGGGAGAGTTGCCAGTAGAGTAACACGAACATCAGCACACGCGGCAGCGCGCGTGAGAGTTTCGCGACGCTCGCCACCGTCACGAACGAGTACGCCGCCGCGCCCAACAGGCACCAAAGCGCGTACCAGGCCAATGCCATCAGGCCGGCAAGGGCCGCTCCCGCGGCGCCTTCGCGCGGGCGGAAATGCATCAGCGAACGCCATTCGGCCCACAGGATCGCCCGCATCTGCGAGGGCATGGCGCTAGAGCCACTCCAGTCTTTCCAGCGTCCGCTCGGCGCCCACGGCGCGCACGAACAGATCTTCCAGTGTTTCGTCACCGTGCCGCAACTCTTCCACAATGCCTTCCAGCACAAGCCTGCCTTGATGGATGATGGCCACTCGATCGCACAGCCGCTCCACCACCTCCAGTACATGGCTTGTGAGGAAAATGGTTACACCCTCCCGCACCAGAGTTTGCAACAGTTCCTTCATCAGGCGCGCGCCGACGGCGTCCACGCCTTCGAAGGGTTCGTCGAGCAAGAGCAGGTCGGGGCGGTGGATGAGGGCCGCGGCCATGGACGCGCGCTTGCGCATCCCCTTGGAGTACTCGGCGATGAGCTTGCCGCGCTCGCCGTCGAGTTCGAACAACGCGAGCAGTTCCCCGGCGCGCTCGCGCGCCACGCGCCGGTCCAAACCGTACATGCGGCCCACGAATTCGAGGAACTCGCCGCCGGTGAGCCGGTCGAACAGCAGCGATTCGTCGGGAACCAGCCCGATGCGCCGCTTGATCTCCATGGTGTGATCGAGGCTGGCGAGACCCAGCAGTTCGATCGAGCCGGAATCCGGCGGAGCCAGGCCGATGAGCATACGGATAGTCGTGGTCTTGCCGGCGCCGTTCGGCCCCAGGAATCCGAAGAAGCATCCGCGGGGCACTTCGAGGCTGAGCCCGTCCACGGCGGGTTTGCCGCCATACAGCTTACGCAGATCACGTACGCGAATTGCGAACTTGGACTCGGCCATGCTCCTTCTATCCTATACTGGGCCGACCGGAAAACCAGGCGCGGCCCGCTATTTGGGCGCGGCGGCGGAACCGAGTTCGGCTTTCAGTTGCCGGTAAGCGCGTTCTTCGTAATTCTCTTTGATGCGCTCCAGGTCCGCCGTGCGGCTGTCGCCCGGCCGCGGCGCGGTCTTCTGCAGGCAGAGGCCGAGCATGTACGTGGCCACGGTGTCGGAGGGATTGCGTTCCAGGGCGGAGCGAAAACTTGCGGCCGCGGCGTCAAAATCGCGCTGGCGCCAGAGCGTGTAACCCAGGTTGAAATGGTAGACCGGGTCCGAGTTGTCGCCGGCCAACGCTTTGCGGAAGTTGTCTACCGCCTCGGGCAGTTCGCGCCGCAGTTGCGCCGCTCCCAGATCATTGAAAACTTCATTAAGCGGCACGGCATCGGCGACTGTCTGGAACGCCGCCTGCGCGCCGGCGTAATCCGCGGTGTGGAAGCGGCAGAGCCCGAGCAGGAACGTCGCGTGCTGAAATCTGGGGTCGGGCGGCTTCACCTTATTAAGCCACTCTATGGCCGCGCGGTATTCCTCTCTTTTCCAGTACAGCAGCCCCAGTTGAAAGCAGGGTGGCATGAAATCCGGCGCCATGTTCGCGGCCTTCGTGAACAACGCGATTCTCTGCTCGGTGGAAGCAGCCCCCAGGCCCCTCACGTAACTTTCCATGGCGTCCAGCCGGACCTTGGGACGATTGCGCAGGAAATCTTCCTCGGTCGTGGTGCTGCGCGGAGCCGCCTGCTTGAGCGCCTGCCAGGCGATGCGGGTCTGCAGCGCGGCCACGTCCTCCAGCGCGCCCAGTTCGACGATTTCCTCCCCCGCCTTCATCTGCTTCAGGTTCAGGATGCGTACGGAGAAGCTCAGGGTGCCCTTGCTTTCGTTGAGCGCGCCCACCACCGGATGAAACTCGAATGAGCCGTACATCACGCGGGTGGCATCCACGGTTTCGGCGATCTTGATCACCGAGGCCTTTGTAAGCCGCGCGTAGGGGCGCAGGTTCAGGCGCCGGCATGCTTCCCTCAGATCCTCGCGATCCACCACCAGGGCGCCCTCGTCGGTCAGGGCTTCGGAGACGGCTTCCGCTACACTATCTCCGATCCAGTCCAGATTCTGCGAACTCGACAAATTGAACAGCGGCAACACGAGGAATGTGTCCGCGCCGCATAGCAGGGAAGGGAGAAAAAGAAGGGATGCCAGCAAGAGGAGCCGTCGCATCGAACTTTCAGTTTAGCAGACGGCTCCCCGATCCTTGAGGGTTAGTTGAAGACGAGGCGGGTAGTAGTTCCGCCGAGGCGGATTTCCTGTACCTTCAGCTTGCCGTCCCCATTGGCGTATCGCACGCTGGTGGATTTGTACTTGCTGTCGGCCTTCTCCACCTTCACCGCGGCCTCGACCGCTGTCTTCCCCTTGCTGATAACAACCTTACTATCGGTGACTTCGAGCTTGTACTCGCCCGGCTTCAGCTCCTGCCCGCTTACCACGGACGGCTGAAACAACGTCACACGGAACGTGTCGGCACTCGCGACGGCCAGGGCCAGGATCGCGAAGCAGAACATCAGTCTCTTCATGATTGTGGTTTCTCCTTGTTGCATGTTACGCATTCGGTTCATTGGTGGGATGCATGGTATGCATGCCACTTTCTAGAGACGGCGCCACGCCGGAAATGTTCCGTCATCGGGCCGGTCAATTCAATTATATCTGAGGAAATCGCGAACTTTTGTGACGGCAACGGATTGCGTGGCCTCCTCGGAGCCGAAGCCGTTCAACCACTCCAACTCCGGCTCCTTGCGGAACCAGGTCCATTGCCGTTTTGCGTAGCGCCGGGTGCTGCGCCGGGTGCTTTCGATGGCCTCTTCCAGGGTCATTTCGCCCCTCAGCAGTTGGAGCGCCTGTTTGTAACCGACGGATTCAAAGGGTTTAGCGGACGCGGCGAAACCGCGCGCCAGAATGATCTGAACTTCCTCCAATAAACCGTGCTCGAACATGTGCTTACAACGATCATCCAAGCGCCGGTAGAGATCCTGGCGCGGCGGATCCAGGCCCAGTTTCAACACTCGAAATCCTTCAAGCGGTTCGCGCCCGCCGGCGAACAATTGCGACATGGGACGCCGGGCAGCGAGGCAGACTTCCAGGGCGCGGATGGTTTTCTGCACATCCCGCTCGTGAATCCGTTGAAGCGAACCCGGATCGAAGCGCCCGAGCAGCTTGTGAAGCGAACCGGGACGGCGGCGCTCCCTTTCTACGAGCCGCTGGCGCAGCGCTTCGTCCCGCTCCGGCCCGGCGAACAATCCCTGCAGCAGCGCGCGCAGGTAGAAGCCGGTTCCGCCCACGACAACCGGCAGCTCGTCACGCGACGCAATCTCGCGGAGGATTTCGCGGGCGCGCCGGGCATATTCGCCGGCGCTGAAGGTTTCATCCGGGTCGAGGATATCCAACAAATGATGGGGGATTCCGCGTCTGTCCTCCAGCGGCAACTTCGCCGTGCCGATGTCGAAGTAGCGGTAAAGCTGAAGTGAATCGCAGTTGACGATTTCGCCGTGGAACTCCTCCGCGATGCGCAGGGCTAGTTCGCTCTTGCCCGTCCCCGTCGGGCCCACCACGGCCACCATCGGGGATACGGAGGACAGGGGCCGCATATAGGGCGGCCTTTACACGTCGCAGGTCGAGATGGCCAGTTCGAGGCCGGCAAGCGGGTCGCCGACGGGACTGTATTCGTGCGAGAAGTAGCCGGTGAATCCCAGGTCCGCGATGGCCTGCGCGATGGGTTTGTAGTTGAGTTCCTGCGTCGCATCCAACTCGTGCCGGCCAGGGTTGCCCGCGGTGTGGAAGTGGCCGATGTACTGGATGTTGTTGCGGATGGTGCGAATGATGTCGCCCTCCATGATCTGCATGTGGTAGATGTCATAGAGCAGCTTGACGCGCGGCGAATTGACGCGCTTCATCACTTCCACGCCCCACCAGGTGCGGTCGCACTGGTAATCCTTGTGATCCACCTTGCTGTTTAGCAGTTCCATGCAGATGGTGATGCCCTTGTCCTCGGCCAGCGGCTTGATCTTGTTGAGGAAGGCCACGGTGTTGTCCAACCCCTCCATGTCCGCGATACCGCGCTTGTTGCCGCTGAGGGCAATGACGTTCGGTGCGCCGAACGCAGCCGCGCGCTCGATCGCCTCCCGGTACTCCGGCTCCAGCGCGGCGTGATTCTCCTTGTGGTTTATGTTCTCGCTGAGCTTGCCGCCCCCCGGGCACATAGTGGACTGCAGTCCATACTTCTTCAGCATGGGCCAATCGGCCGGGCCGACCAGGTCGATGCCTTTCAGGCCCAGGCGCGCCGCGATGGCGCAAACCTCTTCCATGGTCTTGCCGCGTCCGAAACATCCGCGGGTGGCGGCCTGCTTCAAACGGCCCTTGCGGGTGACGGTCTGGGCAACCACGGGCGTGACGAGGGCGGCCGGTGCGACGCCGGCGGCGGTGTGGAGAAACGATCGGCGGTTCATGGTTATCTATCGTATCAACATAGCCCGTCCCAAGTGAGTCACAGCTTTCGCAAAAAAATCGCGGCCGGTGCAACTCGCGGCGCGCCCGCGACTTACCTGGATTTGTCGCGGATGGGCCCCTTCGAAATGTCGGTTTGTCGCCGGGGCGAACCGTATAATCAAACGGCCCGTATGATCCAGGCCACGAGGAAAACGCATGTCCGTCACGCAGCCTTTCACCTGGACTTACACTTCCACTTTGCATGACCCCTCTCAGATACCGGCTCACTCCGCATGCACGTTTGACGTCAAAGGCGCGATGCGATTGAGCGCTCGCGCGCGGCCGCTGTTCTCCTACCACTGGCTGCGGGAAGTGGCGCTTGGCGCGATGGAGGCGGAATTGGGCCTGAAAGTTGCGAGCGGCGTCGAAGCGTCGCTGGACCTGTGCGTGGACGGCCACTTCCACGCCCTCGTGTCGCGTGGCGATGACGACTGGCTGCGCTTGCGCATGTTCAAGAGCCGCGACACGCAACTCAACCTGGGCGCGCGGCTGTCGGCGCGCGTGTCGAGCGTAACCAACCTGCCGGGACAGTATCCGGAGTTGCTCGCCGCCATCGTAGGCGTGCATCAGGCGATGCTCAGCGCCCTCGACGCCGACGGCAAGTTGAAGGCCGCGCGGGATCTGGTGGGCGCCGTCACGGGCCGCGTCGGGAAGGCGGTGGAGAAGATCTGCTCGGCGGAACTCGCGTGGCGTTTTGGCGCGGCTTGCAGCGAAACGGCGCTCATCGATTGCGCATTCGATTCCACGCCGGAGGGACTGCGGTTGTACCAGCGCGCGCTCGATGGCGATTTCACAGGCATCGTCGACGGGACGAATGAACATGTGCGGTTGGCCACGGGCGTTCTCACGCACGGCCTGCGGCGGGAGCCCGTGATCGAACTGCATCTGCCGTTTGTGGGCCGCAAGCAGTGGACCTCGCGTCTTGAATCCCTGGCGTGCGTCGCCGTCGAAGCCGGCGACGACGGCCGCATCATAGTCTACAGCGCGCAAGCGGCGAGCAAACTCACCCGGGGAAGCGCTTACCAGAGCACGCTTGCGATAGCCAGCGCGCTCAGCGTCGGCGACACCCGTTCGGTCTCGAGTTTCAAACTCAGTTACACGGACACACAGACGCTCGCGCGTGCGAGCGCCGCGGTGCGGTTGGCGCCGGTGTTGGAGGCGTACGGCTTCGACGACCGCGTGAACCACTGGCTCAGTGAGAGCGCTCCGCGAGACGCTGAGGCGGTGGAGTCCTCGTTGACCCTGGCGGTCCCGGGCGAATTGGTGAACGCGTGGCTCGCGACGCCCGGGGAGCGCGATCCGGATTTCTTTCCCGTCTACTCCCGCATGTCGGCGGCCGTGCAGTCGGCTATGCGCCGCGCAATCCCCTTCGGCTACTTCCGCAATCTCGATGAATATGAGACAACAGGGTCCGCATTCCCGCTGCTGGTGTATCAGGCCAGCAGGCCCTTCCCGGGACGGCCGCGCAGCGAGTTTACCTACGACGTGATGGAAGACCGCAGCCTGGCATCCTTCTACTACTCCGCGGCCCGCGGACTGCCTCCCCTGCTTTCAAGCGTTTCGGCGATGCTCGCGGCGGAAGGGCGCCACCAGGCCGCTGCCTTCTATGCGCCCCGAAATGCCGCCAACATCCTCAGCACCGTGCGACGCAATCCGCACCTGATTCGCGCCCTTCTGGCGGCGGACGCCTTCTTCGTTCGCGCCTTGATCCGGCTTGGGCTGGAAGGACGCCGGCTGTCGGCCGTGTTGCGAGACGACCCGAGGATCGGCGTGAAGGAGCTGTGTTATTTCACCGCCGGATTCGTGCGAAGTTATCACCGCCGGCTGCGCCACCTTTACGCCGGACGCAGTTTCCCCGCGCTCGGGGCGATGATCCTTGTGGAGGCCACGGCGGCGCTCACCGGTGCGCAAGGCGCCGGCACACCGGTGAGTGCCGTGCTGCGGCTGAAAGCGGGGGGCTGCGAACAGACTTTCGTCAATGCCGCCTATCGAGGCTGAGCCAGAAGCCGGACCGGTCCTTCGAGTCCGTTGGGGCGCATGAACGGGATGCGGTCGCGCTCGGTTTGGAACTTGAGGCCCCAGCTTCCCTTCGGATATACCGTGTCTCCTTGCGCCAGCCATCCCGCGTTGGAATTCGCAACCCGTACACGGAGCGTGTTCCTGCCGGCCTTCGACTGCCGTGTGATATCGAAGCGGAACGGACGCCAGGCGCGCTCGCCTGCCTTCGCTCCATTGATCCATACCTCCGCGGCCAGACCCACTTCACCGAGATCGAGCCACAGCCTCTTGCCTGTCGCCGAATTCGGCAGCTCGAACCCGGTTTCGTACAACGCGGCGCCCGAGTAGTTCACCAGCGTGGAAGCGGACCATGAGGTCAGCTCAAACGGCACGGGACGCGTGGGGAAGGAAACAGGCCGTTCGGGAATCTCGTTCCAATCCATCTCCATCGTCCGATCCGGTTCCCCAGTACCCGGAGGCGCGGGAACGCGAAGGCGCACGCGCCTGCCGGGGCGGGGAACCAATTGTTCCTCCCGCGAGTAGACGACATCGCGCAGCGTGGCGCCATCCTCTCCCACCAACCGGAACAGGAACGCCGTGGGCACCGAGAGGCTGGGCGCGATCTTCAGAAGAACTTTGTTCCAGCCCTGTTCGATCCGGATGGGCCGGCGCTCGGCCCAGCAATCGCGCATCAGCGACCATTTCTGATGACGGTGATCCGAGAGCACAAGCTGTCCGTTCCACCACGCCTTCATTCCATCGGCGAACGAGGCGAGCAGTTGGGCGTCCCGCGCCTTCGGCGACCAGACATAGGCGAAGGCATAGAAGATGCCCAAGGTCTGCCTGTTCGGCAGCTTCAGCGCCTCTCGCAGCGTGACTGTATAGGTGGGTGAGGAGGTCCATTGCCAGGAGACCTGCGTGTACGCGCCGGGATACCTGGCTTCGGGCCGGAACTCGCGCTCCGGCGCGTACTCGCGGTAGAAGCCTTTGTGATCGTCGTAGGGGAACGGGCCGATGAGCCACCAATCCGGGTTGGAGAGCCGCTCCGGCGCGAGCCACACCTGTTTTGAAGAGCCTTCCACCTGGGCGTAGGGCACCTCGACAGTGGGCGATTCGAGCGTCATCTTCCAGCCGGTGCGCGGCAGTTCGACGACCATTGAACTGGCGGCCTGCGCAGGGGCGGGCGGCGCGGTAGCCGGGCCGGCGTGGCGGACCACAAAGTACGCGTCGTGAGGGCCGAACGAGAGTTGCATCTCCGATTTCGTTCCCGCGGCTCGTGATACCAGAGTGCGTCGCTCACCCGTCGCGGCGTCCCACATTTCAAAGATGCCGGTCCCCGGCACGCGTACCTTCACGCGGCGATCGCGATCGGTGTCGTTCACCGCCCAGTACCAATCGATACCCCCCGCGCGCCGGTGCGAAAAGTACAAACGTTCGGCGCCGGGGTCCAATACCTCGACTTGCGGCGGCTCGACGGCGCGCAGCGCATCGAAGAGCGGTTTCAAATCCTCGCGGATTCCCTGGGGCGTTTCAATGTAAGTGAGATAATTCAGCCGGTCCATGAACAGTGGATGTTCCCGCACGGGAAAGACGCGGATGCCTTCGGGC
Organism: uncultured Solibacteraceae bacterium; assembly: GCA_964561215.1. GTDB lineage: Bacteria > Acidobacteriota > Terriglobia > Bryobacterales > Bryobacteraceae > JAJFUV01. Next base: position 32,343 of record CAZLOS010000026.1, read on the forward strand.
GCCAGGCCTCGCGGCAGTTCGCCCACGGCCAGCACCGTGCCGCCGACGGCGATGAATGCGCGGATCTTGTGCGCGGAGGCGGGATCGATCTCCGTCATCGGCGGCAGTATCAGCACGCGAAAGCTTTCATCGCCGATGTGGATCGAGCCGCCGCGGATCCCGGCGCGGTCCATGTAATAGCTGTCGGCGATGTGGTAATCCCAACCCAACCGCGTCAGCTCAAGTTGGAGCGCGGAGTAGAAATCCTGGACCTTATCCATCACGCCGTTCCAACGCAATCCCCTGCGATGGCCGCCAAACAGCGTGGCGGAATTGGCGAAGGCGGTCTCGCGCGGATAATACATCAGCACCGACGCCACGTGCGTGCCTTGCGCGTTCATGTAGTGGCCGCGCCGCACCAGATCGGCATAGTTGTGGAAGTACCGCCAGGTGGGCTGGCCGAGAAACCACTGCGGCGGCCAATGAATCACCTTCGGATCGTAGTCGAAGTAAGGGAGGAGCGCGTCGGCGCCCCACAGCAGGCACATGTTGGTGCCCAGGCGCGCCTTTTCGAGGCTGAAGTAGCTCGCGTGACCTTGCAGCCCCTGGTTCTCGATCCAGAACGGCTTGCCGTCGAAGTGCGCCACGGACACGGCTTCCTTGAAGTCGATGGGCGTGCGGGAGCGCTCAAGCAACGCATCGACGAAGACACCGGTCCCGGCGCGCCACTGCTTGAACATGTCGCCCGCCTGGTCCACTTGGATGAACATCTGCTCTTCGTAGAGGGATGTGGCGTGCTTGATGCCGTGGCGCGTACACCAGTTGGCGACTTGTTCGGAGAAGTTCTCGGCGTACAAAGCGGAGATGGTCTCCAGGTACGCCGTCCGCACGCGGCGGGAACGGGCACCGTCGGGCGTGTCGTGCGCGAGCAACAGCAGCCAGGGACGCAGGTCGAAGCCCTGCCGCTTCTGGAATTCTTTCCACAGTTTCGGCGTCCAGGCTATCTGCACTCCGTACGTGCCTTCGTGATCCGCCACGGTCAGCTTCATGGTGGTGCCCATGTGTTCGGGGAAGCGCCGCGCGTATTCCTCATAAACCAAGTCGATGTAGGCCCGCACCGCCTCGGCGCTGAGCATGTCCACGCGCGTGTTATGCGCGCCGACGGCGGGCTCGGTCCAATAGGCTGCCAGGAGCCAGCGCCCCGGCGGGACCTCCCAGCGCAGTGACCGGCTCTTGGCGGGCACAACCACGAACCACGATTCTTCCAACCGCCCATTGGCATCCATGCGCGCGGCCACTACCGCCTCAGGCGTCTCGGGGGACTCCCAACTCCATCCCTGCGGGCCCTCCAGATGGAATTCGGCCGAGGCCAGGCGCTTCATTCGGAACCCGGGATGTTTCAGGAGAACCTGGCTCAACTCGGGCTTGTTGGTGTAGCGATCCCAGGCGTGGGCGCTTGGCCAATCGTACTCGTCGGCGAAGTTGAGCGTAAAGCCCAGTTGTTTGGCGGCGTCGAGCGCGGCGCCGACCTGCTTCCAATAGCCTTCCGAGAGATAACGCACGTCCATGCCGTCCCAGGGGAAGACCACAGCCTGGTAGACGCCCTGGCGGACCATTTCTTCCATCTGGCGGCGGGTCTCCGCGGCGGAGAGCTTGCCGTTCCAGTACCAATACGGCATCAAGGAGTTATCGCGTGGAGGATTCCGGAAGCCGCGGTGGAGCGTGGCGAGATCGGCGGCCGAGGCAAGGGAAACAACTACTGCCAGCAGGAGGATTCGTCGAAGCATGGCGAAGACCTCTGCGAATTATACCGCCCGCAACGCACTATCTTTCCTGGAGTAGATCTCATATGTACAGAACCCTGGTCAGTGCAGCGTTACTGCTCGCGACGGCGGCTTTCGCCGGCGGAAACGCAAAACCAGTTGCGCCGTCGCACGTTCGGAAGGGTAGTGCAACGGCTGCCATCTCCGACGCGGCTCTCGAGAGCGCCATCCGGCAGCGGTTTGCTCGATCCAAAGCCGCCTCGGAGCATTTTCAAGTCCACGTTGCTGGCGGCACGGCGACCATCGAAGGGCAGACCGACGTCATCCAGCGGAAGGGCGCGGCCACGCGCATGGCTCGCGCCGCGGGCGCACGGCAGGTGATCAACAGGATCGTCATCAGTCAGGCGGCGCGCGACAAAGCCAACGCCAATCTCGCCAAGGGGCGCCGCCGCGTCCAGGTCAAACGCAGCGAGGCAGCCCGGAGATAACAGCCTTCCCTCAAAGTGTTGGTAATCTGGTTTCTGTATCCAGTACTTACACTCTTGAGGGGGACGATAAGGAATGAAGTCAGTCTCGGATATCAGCCGGCGCGGTGTCCTTGCGCAAGCTGCGGGCTTGGCCCTATCGGGGCGAATTCTGGGGGCGAACGACCGTGTGCGAATCGGCGTCTGCGGTGTGCGAAAGCGCGGCTGGGACCACGTGCGCCAGTTCTCGAAGCTGCCCAACGTGGAGGTGGCTGCCGTCTGCGAAGTGGACGAAAATGTTCTCAACGGCCGGCTGCGCGACATGGAGAAACTGCAGCTGGCCAAGCCGGCTACTTACATCGATGTGCGCAAGCTGATGGAGGACAAGTCCATCGACGCGATTTCCATCGCCACCACGCATAGCTGGCACGCGTTGATCGCCATCTGGGCCTGCCAGGCCGGCAAGGATGTCTACGTCGAGAAACCCTGCTCGCACAACTGGTGGGAAGGGCGCCAACTGATCAGCGCGGCGAAGAAGTACAACCGCATTATGCAGCACGGGACCCAGGCGCGCTCGCGGCAATCCGCGGTGGAAGCCATGAAGAGACTCCACGAGGGTGTCATTGGCGACCTGTACCTGGCGCGGGGACTGTGCTACAAACGGCGCAATACGATCGGCCACACGCCCGCGGAGCCCACGCCCCCCGGCGTGCATTACGATTTGTGGACCGGCCCGGCCCCGTTGCGGCCCTTCACTCGCAACCGCTTCCACTACAACTGGCACTGGTTCTGGGACACCGGCAATGGCGATCTCGGCAACCAGGGCGTACACCAGTTGGACGTGGCGCGTTGGGGCCTGGGCGTGACGTTCCCGAACAAGGTTTCGGCCATTGGCGGACACTTCGTATTCGACGACGACCAGGAGACGCCCAACACGCTCAACTGCGCTTTCCAGTACGACCTTCCCGGCGGCAAGCGCAAGATGATCGAGTTCGGCGTGCGGCACTGGATCACCAATCGCGAAGCCGAAATTGGCACCGGGTACATGTACAGCCACGGCCAGGGGCCCAACTCCATCGGCGACATTTTCTATGGTTCGAACGGCTACCTGGCCATCGGTGATGAGGATGTGTTGAACGGCTACCGCACTTACATAGGCCCGGACATGACGCCGGGACCGACGGCACACATGGGCGGCGACCACTTCGCCAATTTCATCGACGTAGTGCGCAGCCGCAAGAAAGAGGACCTGCACGCGCCCATTGAGGAAGCGCACATCTCCTGCACGCTCGTGCACCTGGCGAACGCCTCCTACCGGCTGGGGCGCACGCTCAATTTCGATCCCGAAACCGAAAAAGTGATTGGCGATGAAGAGGCCGACCGCTTGCTCCGGGGCGAGAACCGAGGCTATCGCAAGCCGTTCGTGATCCCCGAAAAGGTGTAGCGCGGCGCGGCATATACTGTGACCATGGTGCGCGCCCCATGGTTTTTCGCGTTTGTGGTCCTGCTCGTCCCGCTGCACGGCGAACGAGTCACAGTGCCTCTCGATGGCACTTGGCAGATAGACGAAAGCGTCTCAGCGGACGATAGACCCGCGGGGTTTACACACACGGCGCCGGTGCCGGGCCTGGCGAATCTGGCATCGCCGCCGTTCGCGGATGTCGACCGTTTCGATAGCCGCGAGCTGATCGAGAACCGCGTGCGGCGAAAGATGCTGCCCGAATCGGCGCGGGTTCAGACCGTGGGCATTCCGCACCAGGCGCGCAACTACTTCTGGTATCGCCGCGCCTTCCGCGTTCCGGCGCGCAAGCAGACGGCGATCCTCAGAATCAACAAAGCCCAGTTCGGCACTGCTGTGTGGCTGAACGGTGTGAAGCTCGGCGAGCACTTCGGGTGTTTCACGGCGAGCTATTTCGACGCGACGAAGGCCGTGCGTTGGAACGCGGAGAACGACTTGGTCGTGCGCGTCGGCGCGCACCCGGCCGCCCTGCCGGCATCCGTGCCCGCGGGCACGGACTTCGAGAAGCTCAAATGGACGCCCGGCATTTACGACAGCGTTTCTTTTCAGCTTGCCGATAATCCGGTGATCGAAACGGTACAGGTGGCGCCGGACATTCACACCTCATCGATCCTTGTCGAAACCGCAGTGCGCAGCTACGGCGCGGCTACGAAGACGCCGTTGAAATTCGCGGTGCGGACCTGGCCGGACAAGCGGTTGGTTGCCGAGTCCGGTGTTCCCGTCGTCAGCGTGGCAGCGAACGGGACTGCCTCCGTGCGGACGCGCATACGGATCCCCGGCGCACAACTTTGGAGCCCCGAGCGCCCGTTCCTTTACACTCTGGAAGCCTCCACCTCCGGCGATGGCGCGACCACACGCTTCGGCATGCGCGAGTTCCGCTTCGACACGCCCACGCGCCGCGCTTACTTGAACGGCCGGCCCTATTTCATGCGAGGTTCCAATATCACCTTGCATCGTTTCTTCGAGGACCCCGACTGCGGGCGGCTGCCCTGGGATCGCGCCTGGGTCCGGAAGCTGCTCGTGGACATTCCGAAAAAGATACACTGGAACAGTTTTCGTTTCTGCATCGGTCCGGTGCCGGACTTCTGGATGGATTACGCCGACGAGGCCGGTCTGCTCATCCAGAACGAGTTCTTTACCTGGACCGGCCGTAACATGCCGGACACGTGGCGCCAGTGGAGCACCGGCGAGTTGATCGCCGGGTACAAGGAGTACATGCGCGACAACTGGAACCACCCCAGCCAGGCTATCTGGGACGCCTGCAATGAAAGCGAGGCCGCCGTGCTGGGGGAGGAGGTCATTCCGGCTGTGCGCGGGCTGGATTTGTCCAACCGCCCGTGGGAGAACGGCTACAACACGCCCAGCGGACCGGACGATCCGGTGGAGGACCATCCCTATCTGTTCGGCAACGCCGTGTTCCAGATGAGCAACCTCGAGACGATGACCGGCGGCACGAGCACTAACTCTGGCCATCCGGCGGCTCATGCCGCCTTCATCAACGAATACGGTTGGGTATGGTTGAACCGCGACGGCTCGCCGACTCTGTTGACCGAAAACGTCTACAAGCGCCTGGTGGGCGCGGATGCCACTCCGGAGAAACGGTTCCTGTACAACGCCTACTGGTTGGCCGGGCTCACCGAATTCTGGCGAGCGCATCGCAACTTCGCGGGCGTGCTTCACTTCGTCTACCTCACGGCGAGTTTCCCCGGCGCTTTCACGAGCGATCATTTCCGCGACGTCGCCCGGCTCGAACTGGAGCCGCACTTCGTCGATTACGTTGGCGAAGCGTTCAAGCCGCTCGGCGTCTACATCAATTTCTGGCGCGAGGAGCTTCCGGCGAATGCGCCACGGACTTTCGCCGTAATGATGGTGAACGACCACGACAGCCCTCGCAGGGGTATGCTGCGGTTGACGCTGGAAGATGCGCGCGGTCAGGCGGCGGCCAGCGCGGAGCGGGCATTCGAGTTGAACGCCCTGGGTGCGCACACCTGGCATCTGACGCTGGACGTGCCCGCGGGCGAAGGCAGCTATACGCTGAAGGCCACGGCGGCTTCCGGGAGCGAGGCGCCCACCGTCAGCCGCCGCATGGTACGCGTGGTGAAGGCGAAGTAAGGGCTACAGGCGCCAGGGCCAGCGCATGTCGCGCGAGAGCAGCCTGGAGGCTTCCTCGTCGCCGACGATCTCTTCCTTCACCGGGTCCCACTTGATCTTGCGGCCGGTCAGCATGGCGATCTGTCCGAGCCAGCCGGGCGTCGCGCTGCGCACGGCAACCTCGGATGGCGTGTGCGTGGTCCCGCGCGACTTCACGCAGTCGATGAACTGCCGGTAGTGTCCTGGAGACTTCGGGATCTGAATCTCGTTCGGCTGGATCGCGCTGGTGAGTATGTTGGCCGGCTCGGCTTCGAGTCCGCCGCGATCCACCCAGATCCAGCCCTCGTCGCCGATCCACTTGGTGCCGCTCCGAATACCGGGATAACCGCCGGCGATGATCATGATGACGCCACCGGCATACGTGGCTGTCACGTAATACTTGGTGGCCGTGTTGTACAAGGCTTCGCGCGGCGGGTACGTGCCTGTGCCTTCCACTTCGACCGGACCCGTCGAATCGTAGCCCAGTCCCCAGTGGGCGATGTCGGCGTGATGGCCGATCCAATCCATGATCTGGCCGCCGCCGTAGGCGAGGTTCCAGCGCCAGTTCTTGTGCACGCGCGCGGGGCAGTACGGCGCTTCGGGCGCCGGGCCCAGCCAGCGGTCGTAATTCAAAGTGGCCGGCGGATCGGTGAACTTGATCAGTTCCTTGGTCTTGGCGAAATCCGTGTGGCCGGCCGGCAGGCCGACTTCGACGCGGCGCACCTTTCCAATGCGGCCGTTGCGAACCAGTTCCACGGCGCGGCGGAAATTCTCGCGGGACCGTTGCCAGCTTCCCGTCTGCCAGACGCGCTGGTAGCGATGCACGGCTTCGCGGATGGCGCGGCCTTCGTGGAAGTTGTGCGCCAGCGGCTTCTCGCCGTAAATGTCTTTGCCGGCCCGCGCGGCCTGCACTGCGGCAAGCGCGTGCCAGTGATCGGGCAGCGCCAGCGTCACTGCGTCGATGTCCCGCCGCGAGAAGACTTCCTCCAGCGCGTGATAGGTGGCGCATCCCTGGTCGCCGTACTTTGTATCGATCCTGTATTTCGCTTCGCTCAGGTGTTCGTCGTCGACGTCGCAAACCGCCACGTAGCGCGCCGCGGGAATCTTCAGAAACTCCTTGACGTGGTCGCCGCCCATCCATCCCACCCCGACGGTGGCGATGGCGACGCGGTCGCTCGGCGGAATGTTGCCGTTTAGTCCGAGAGCGGAAGCCCTCACGATGACCGGAAAGCCTGCCGCCGCCGGCCATGCAAGATGGCGAAGAAACTGTCTTCGGTTCGTCATGGGATGAAATGTGAAACCTGTATCGTATCCCCGCCGCTGCTCCTGGATCAACCTGCCTGCGAGCGAAACGCGGGAATTCCGGGGAGGTCGCGCAAGAAGAACTCTTGCGCGCGCCGGTGGCAGCCGCTACGATTGCTGCGCTTCCGGGGGCTTGTCTTCGGTGGCAGGCGGAGCGCTCGCCTGCGTGGCCCCCTCAGCGGCCTGGTCGACCGCCGCCTCGGTGTGCGTTTCGGCGCCGGGGCGAGCCTCGTAATAATAGTTGTGATAGTAGGTGTACTTGCTGTAAAGCTCCCTGCGTTCGGCGCCGTTCACCAGGATGCCGATGAGGTTGTTCTCGCACAGCGACTGCACGGCGCGCGTCACCGAATCGATCGTCGTGACGCCGACACGCACCACCAGGACCGAGCCGTCGGTCATCGTGGAGAGCAAGTTGGCATCGGCGGCGAACAGCAGCGGCGGGCTGTCCAGGATCACCCAATTGAACAATCGCGGAAGCTCGTCGAGCAACTGTTTTGCCTCGCGGAGGTTCAATAGCTCGAGCGGATTGAGGACCGCCTCGCCCGCTGGCATGACGTAGAGGTTTGAGCCGGCGATCTTCTTGATTACTTTGCACAGCGGCGCCTTGCCCTCGAGGTAATCCGAAGCGCCGGGGCCGCGGTCGATCTGAAACATGCGGTGTACTACCGGACGCCGGAAATCGAAATCCGCCAGCAGCGTGGGATTGCCTGCCAGATGCGCCTCCGCCAGCGCGAGGTTCACGGCGGTGAAGGACTTGCCCTCGGCGGGCGAGGGACTGGTCACCACCAGCGAATGCAGCTGATGGAGGCCCTGCATATGGTTGATGCGGGTGCGAAAGGCGCGGAACTCCTCGCTGGGAGCATCGTGCGGTTTCGTGGCATCGAGCAGGTGCGCGTCCGGCGAGGGGTTGAACGGCACCTCCGCGATCTGTTCCAGCAAGTTCGCCAGCAGCGGACTATCGGAATACGGAGGCGCCGGGGCGTCGCCGGCCGGCTCGCCCTGGGTCGCGTGCAGGTACCCCGTCTGTTCCGCGCGTCTGAGTGCGTCGTGAACCCGGCTCATGGCGTTCCTCTTGTCCCCCCCCTCTAAACCTTGTTGACGTAAGTGTAGTAGTAAAACACCGAGCCGGTCATCACCAGCACGCCGATCAGCACCGCGGTCGCCCAAGCCAGCCACGTCATCCTGCGCCGGCGGCGCACCACGAAATCGTCCTCGAGCAACGGAACGCTCCCCAGTACGGTCATCTTCGTATAGGCCCGCACGTCCTTGAGGTTCTTCAGCGTGGTGTCTTTCACTTCCCGCACACCGGCCAGAGAGAAGCCCAACAGGAGACCCAATGCCAACCCCACACCGACGATCACCAGGCGCTTGGGCTCGGTCGGCGTCATCGGCAAGGCCGGCTGGTCCAGTACTTCCAACTGCTCGCCCAACTGGCGGTCTTCCTGGTCCGTGGCCAGCTTCGACGAGGATTGCTTCCGGCTCAGCTCCTCGAACTTGCTGCTGGCCAGCTCGCGGTCGCGCATCACTTCCGCGTATTCCTTTTCTCCCAGCGGACTCAAATTGATGAGTTTTTGGTACCTGTCGATCGAATCGGATACCCGCTTCTGATCCTTGACGAGTTCGGCGAGTTCGAGGTCTTTGGCCGTAATCATGGCCTTGGTTTGCGCGGCCGCCGCCTCGTATTCCTTGATCTCTCTGCTGGACGCGGGGGCCTTGTGCCGTACGCCGTTCGCGGGAGCCCGGTCGCCTTCCGAGCGCAGAATGCTGTCGCGTTGTTTCCGAAGGAAGCTCAGGTGAGTCTGCAGCTTTTGTATGTCCGGATGAATGTCCTTGTAGTGCTCGCGCAGCGCCGCCAGCGTCGTTTCGTTGTTCTGAATCTCGCGCTCGACCGCCACCAGACGCTCGTTGCGCGCGGCGGCCACGGTTTCCTCCGGAGGGGCCTTGAGCGAGTTGATCTGATCCTGCAGGGTTTTGAAACGGCTCTCCAGGAGAAGCTTTTCCTGGGTGGCCCGGTTCATGCTGCTGTTCAGCGTGGTCTGTTGCGTAAGCTGTGCGTTCAACTGCTGCAGGTTGGAATTCACCTGGTCCGGCAGACGTCCGGCGTTCTTCATGCGGAAGGCGGTCAGCCTCCCGTCGATCGCTTCAAGATCCTTGCGGGCGGCATCCAATTGAGACGTGAGGAACTCCGTGGTTTGGGACGCCTGGTTGCGGCGGTCCTCCACGTTCTCATTCATGAAACGCGCCACGAGGTCCTCGACCACCTTCTTTGCGACATACCGGTCAGAGTAAGCAAACGAGATCTGAAAGGCGGAAGTCATACGGGTGCTGGACTGCTCCGCCGGGCCGATGGGATCTATCCTGATGCGTTTCCGCTGCAGTTCCTCGACCAGATCCTCCATCGGAACGCTTTTGCGCTTGTTGTCGAAGAGGTTGTTGTTGTTGATGATGCTGATAAGCACGGTGCGGCTGAGCACCTTCTGCGACATGGCCGTGACCCGCTGCGACATCTCCATGTTCATGTTGGTCGGAACCAGTCGTTCCGGTACCCTGGGCGGCGTGATGCGCATGACGGCGCTGGCGACGTAAGTATCCGGCCACAGCATCGCCACAACCACGGCGACGACCAGACCCAGGAACGCGGGGCCCAGGATCCAGGCTTTGTGGCGGCGGGCCATGTCGAGGTAATCCTCGACGTCCAACGGGCGCCTGGAAACCGTCGTGAATTCTTGCGGAGTCTGCATCTCTAGGAACTTTCCTGGGCCGGTGCGGGATTCCTACTGCACTACGATATGGTCCCCGCTCTCGAGCTGAACGTTCTGATCCAGCCCTTTGCCCTTGACGTAGTCCTTGTAATTGAAGTTGAAACGCTTGGGGCCGCGCATGATGACGATCTTCTTCTGATTCGCGAACTCCCGGAACCCGCCGGCTTGTGTGAGCGCTTCGACGATGGTCGTCGGCACCACCAGCGGGAATGCGCCCGGCCGGTTGACTTCGCCGCTGATGTAGTACTTCTTGCTGAAGACCGCCTGCACCATCACCGTGACTTGCGGCCGGTTGATGTAGTTGGACAGGGCCTCGGTGATTTTCCGGCTCAGTTGCTCCGGCGTGAGTCCGCCGGCCTGCACGTCGCCGCCCAGCGCCAGAGTGATCTTTCCGTCCGGCCGGACTGTAACTATGCCCGAGGCTTCCGGCTCTTTCCAGACTCTCACGGCCAGAACATCCTCGGGTCCGATGACGTAAGACTTGGGGTCTACCGGAGCCCCCGCGCTCTTCTTGACTTCCGGGTCGGCAAGACTCGCGGTAGGCGGAGCCGTTTCCGGCTTCTTCTGATCTTGCGTTAATCCCGAGAGCGCGCAGAACAACATTACGAGAAACATTCCGGATATCCTCATCGTCATGGTGCAGTGTTTCCTCATTCCAATGCAAACTTCCGCCGCCTTACCGCCTCAACCCCCCAAAAGGCACCTAATATTGTACATCAAGGCCTGCGCAACCGCCCCGCAAAGAGGATTCCCGCTCTCGCTCCGAAGCCCTTGAAGCGCAAGGAGTAAATCGGCTGGACCAGGGCGTTGCTTTAGGGCGCGTCAGGGGCGCGAAGTCCGCGGCAGCCACACGCGCATCGGCGCCTGCCCGCGATTGGCCCAGGCGTAGTAGGGAATCAGCCGCACCCGCAACTCGCGAGTGCGCCTGGAGGCCTGCGCCTCTGTCTGGTACAGCGGCTCCCGGGAGAGCGGCCGCGTGCCTGCGGCCGCCCGCGTGTGAATCGTCCAAACGCCGCCCAGCAATCCGGGCGCATATTCGGGGCGCAGTCCTTCCGCGCCGGTGTCGATGGACACGTCGAACACGCTGACGCCGGGCGGCAGTTCGTGCTGCTCCAGGCAATAGACAAGCGGGCCGCGCTCAATGGCCACCCGGCTGAAGTTTTCGCTCACCATGGGATGCGCCACAGTGACTCGTGCCGGCATGTTGAGCGCGAGCGTGATCGCGTCGTCGCGGCGCCAGCTCCGGCGCAAAGCCAGGTACTCGCCCGGCATGGGCTTGCCGGATACCTCGGCTTCGTTCACCTTCACGGCGGCGCGCCCGGCCCAAGCCGGTATGCGCAAGAAAACGGTGAACTCCGTTTCGCGCGCGGGATCCACTTTGATCGACACATCGCCGCTCCAGGGGTATCCGGTGGTCTGCCGCAGCATGATCGGCGTGCCGTCTTCCAGATGCCAGTCAAGCGTCGAGTTGTGGTAAAGGTGCACCCAAACGCCCTCGGCGGAGGTCGAATAGAGGTAGCCGGGCAGCGAGGCGAATGTGCGCTCCAGGTTCGGCGGACAGCAGGTGGTGTCGTACCACGGGTTGCGGATTCCCTCGCCCTCGCTTTCGAGTGGATTGCGATAGCAGTACAGCAGGCCGTCGAGCGACATGCCCGAGTTGATGCCGTTATATAGCGCGCGCTCGATGACGTCGGTGAAGCGGGCTTGTCCGGTCGCGCCGAGCATCCGCCAATTGAACATCAGGTTGGCGATGGCCGCGCAGCTTTCCGTGTAAGCGTCGCGGTTGGGCAGTTCGTAGGGGCGGCCGAAGGCCTCGCCCTGCTCGCGGCTGCCCACGCCGCCGGTCAGGTACATCTTGCCGGTGACGAGATCCTGCCACAGCGTTTCGAGCGTGCGCCAATACGCCGCGTCGCCGGTTTCGAGATAGTAGTCCGCCGCGCCACTCGCCGCGTACAGCGCACGCACGGCGTGGCCTTCGAAGATCGAGCGCGAGGTGAACGGCGAACCGCTGAACAGGTACACCATATCCCCGCCGCTCAGCTTCAGTCGCTCGCGCTCAACGCCGCTCAACAAATACGCTGCCAGGTCGAGATACCGCAGCTCGCCGGTGGTCCGGTACAACTCTGCCAGGGCAAGCTCCAACTCGGGATGCCCCGTGAGCAGTGGCCGCTTGCCGGGACCGAAGTCGCGGACCAGGTAGTCGGCGAACCGGGCGCCGCCGTCGAGAAGGCGCCGGTCTCCGGTGGCACGCCAGTAGGCGATGCCGGCTTGCAGCAGGTGGCCCAGGCAGTACAGCTCGTGTCCCCGCTGCATTTCGGTGAAGCGCAGTTTCTCGCGGTCGCCCACGTACCATGTGTTGAGGTAGCCGGACGGTTCCTGCGCGGCCAGTATTTCGCCGATGATGCGGTCGCAATCCGCTCGGAGTTCGGGCCGGCCCTCGCCCTGCAGTACGAAAGCGGCGGCCTCAATCCACTTGTAGAGATCCGAGTCGGTGTACAGCGGCCCCTTGCGCGCCACCTGCTTGCGGCCGCTCGCGCGCCGGAAGTTGTCCACTACGCCGTGCTCTTCGAGCAGCGCCAGCATCGTGGGAATGCTGCGCTCCACGTTGGTGCGCATGCGCGTGCTCCAGAAGCCGTTCCCTAGCTTGACCGCGCGCACCGGGACCGAATGGAGCCTGGCCTTGGGCGAATTCGCCAGATTCAGGACGCCCTGCTCGCGCCAGTTGTCCGGAGCGGCTGAGAGGGAAGCGGTGAATAGAAGTGCGGTTAGGGCGAGCCTCATTTCGATAGATCCTCCAGGTGAGCGGCCACCATGGCCACTGGTAGTCCTACGACATTGAAAAAGCAGCCCTCTATGCGCGGAATGAACTTCGATGCCAGTCCTTGAATGGCGTAGGCGCCGGCCTTGTCCATGGGCTCTCCGCTGGCGATGTAAGCGTCGATGTCGCCCTCGCTGAGCGGCCGGAACCAGACGTGTGTGGCCTCGACGTCCACAATCTGGCGGCGGTTCGTGCGGAGGCAGATGCCGGTGAGGACCTGGTGGTCGCGGCCGCTGAGGATGCGCAGCATGCGAGCCGCGTCGGCGGCGTCCGACGGCTTGCCGAGGATTTCGCCTCCCGCGACCACGACCGTGTCGGCGCCCAGCACGGTTTCACTCTCGGCGCATTCCACGGCCATGGCCTTGTCAAGTGCCAGCCGGCGTACGTGTTCGAAAGGATCCTCGCCCTCGACCGGAGTCTCGTCCACGTCCGCCGGACGGACGGTGAACGCGATTCCCGCGCGCCGAAGGATCTCCTGCCGTCGCGGGGACCGCGATGCTAATACCAGGACCATACACACGATCCTACACTGATGGTGAAATTGGAACGGGCAGTCTGCCCGCCGCGCTCCGGGCGCCGGTTACATGTACATGCCGCCGTTCACCTGCAGCACTACGCCGGTGATGTAGGCGGCGTCATCGCCGGCCAGGAAACGGACGGCCTTGGCGATGTCGTCGGGCGTCCCCGGGCGCTTCAACGGCACGGTGCCGAGCATCTTCTCGCGGACTTCGGCCGGCAGGTTCTTCGTCATGTCGGTCTCGATGAAGCCCGGCGCCACGGCATTGACTGTGATGTTGCGGCTGCCCAGTTCCTGGGCCAGGGCCTTGGTGAGGCCGATGATGCCGGCTTTGGAGGCTACATAGTTTGCCTGGCCCGCATTTCCCGCCTGCCCGACCACCGAGGCGATATTGACGATGCGTCCCCAGCGCTGCTTCATCATGATGGGCATGGCCTGCTGCGAGGCCAGGAACGCTCCGGTGAGGTTGATTTGCAGCACCAGGTCCCAGGCTTCCTTCTTCATGCGGATCGCCAGGCCGTCCTTGGTGATGCCGGCGTTGTTCACCAGCACATCGATGCGGCCGAATTCCTTCATGGCCGCCTGGAAGCCCGCGGCGACCGACTCGGGGCTTGTCAGGTTCAAGTCCACCGTGAGGGCGGGCTGCGTCTTGCGGATTTCGGCGGCCACTTCCTCGTTCAGTTCCACTTCAGGGGAAGCGACCACGATGGAATGGCCCGCCTCGGCGAGCGAAAGGGCGATGGCGCGGCCGATGCCGCGGCTCGAGCCGGTCACGAATGCAACACGATTAGACATACTGGTTTCTCGCTAGTTCGGCGAAATTCCATCATAGTAGATAAAGAGGCGACCCGACAGATGGCCTACAACGATCTCAGCGAGTTCCTGCGCAAACTGGAAGCCGCCCACGAACTCAAGCGCATTCCCTTCGAAGTGGACCCGGTGTTGGAGATGACCGAGTTCGCGGACCGCTCGGTGAAGGGCGGCGGGCCCGCGCTGCTGTTCGAGAAAGCCAAGGGCAGCAGCGTGCCGGTGGCCATGAACCTGTTCGCCAGCGCGCGGCGGATGGAACTGGCGCTGGAGGTCGGCTCGGTGGACGAGGTGGCGCAACGGATCTCCGAGTACCTGGAAATGCGCATGCCACAGGGCCTGATCGGCAAGCTCAAAATGCTGCCCAAGCTGGCTGAAATGGGCGCGTTCTTCCCGAAGATGGTTTCGGGCGGGCCGGTAAAGGAGGTCATCCAGCGGGACGGCTTTTCGTTACTGGAGCTTCCGATCCTGCACTGCTGGCCGCAGGACGGCGGACGTTTCATTACCCTGCCTCTGGTGTTTTCGAAGAACCCGGATACCGGCAAGCGCAACTGCGGCATGTACCGTATGCAGGTGTTCGACGAGCGCACCACGGGCATGCACTGGCAGACGCACAAGCAGGGCGCCGAACACTACCGCCGGCTTCTGAAGGAAGGCCGGGCGCGGCGCATGGACGTGGCCGTGGCGCTGGGTGGCGATCCGGCCACCATCTTTTCGGCCATCCTGCCGCTGCCGCCGGATCTGGACGAGATGATGATCGCGGGTTTCCTGCGCAACCAGCCCGTCGAAATGGTCAAATGCGAAACCTGCGATCTGGAAGTGCCCGCGCAGGCCGAGATCGTGCTGGAAGGTTATGTGGAACTGGGTGAGTTGCGCACCGAAGGGCCGTTCGGCGATCACACCGGCTATTACTCGCTCGAAGACCAGTACCCGGTCTTCCATGTGACCTGCGTTACGCGCCGTGCCAGGCCGGTATACCCGGCCACCATCGTCGGGGCCCCGCCCATGGAGGATTTCTATATGGGCGAAGCCATCGGGCGGATCTTCCTACCTCTCATGCGCCTGCAGTTGCCGGAGATCCGCGACGTCGCGATGCCCGCGGCAGGCGTGATTCACAACCTCATGCTGGTCTCGATGCGCAAGTCCTATCCGGGGCACGCGCGCAAGCTGATGCACGCCATCTGGGGCATGGGCCAGGCCATGTTCAGCAAGGTGATCGTGGTGGTGGACGAAGATGTGGACGTGAAGAACGCGAGCGAAGTGGCCTGGCGGGCGCTGAACAATATAGATCCCCAGCGCGACATCGAGTTTGTGATGGGTCCGGTCGATTCGCTGGACCACGCCAGCCGCCTGCCGAACTACGGCTCGAAAATGGGCGTCGACGCCACGCGCAAGTGGAAAGAGGAGGGCTTCACGCGCCCCTGGCCGGATGTCGTCCGTATGACCGAGGACGTGAAAGCGCGCGTGGACGAGCTTTGGCGCCGGGCCGGCTTGTGAAGATCTGTTAGAATAGAATCGTTCCCGCCCAATGGTGGGTGTAGCTCAGCTGGTAGAGCGCTGGATTGTGGTTCCAGTGGTCGTGGGTTCGAACCCCACCACCCACCCCATACAGGCCGCCTTGCTATCCTGGCAGAATGCCGATAACCGCGCGCCGCATGGTGTGGCTCATCTGGCTGTGCCTGCTGGCCCGCGGTGCATTCTACACAGTACTGCTGCCGCTTTGGGAGGGATACGACGAGTGGGCCCACGTTGCATATGTACAGCTGCTCGCTTCCGGCCAAGGCCTGCCGGTGCT
>CAZLOS010000027.1:0-47286 GCA_964561215.1 uncultured Solibacteraceae bacterium
TGCTGGTTGGATTCCCAGCATAGCAGAGGGGTTCCTACTATTTATGCCAACTTCTGACTCAGGACACTAGGCCAACAGAGACTACTTTCTCTCTGTAAGCGTTTCGTCGACGATGGACCGGGCCACTTCACTAGCCGGAGGGTTGTATTGACCTGCCTGCACCTCAAGCCGCAACTGCCCGATTCTCGCTTCACGGTCTGTCGCGGCCGACAGGCTCGCCGACAGGCCCGAGATCTCTACCGAATCGCGATCCTCGGCGGTGCGCTGCTGCCGAACGTTCGTCGCAGCGGTCTTGGCCGCCGTCTGCTCGACAGCGCTGGCTCCTGTAGCACCGACCTGCGTGTTTTCAATGCGCATCGTACCCTCTCTGGCTCATTTTAGCGCCCGAACTGGCAGCCGTATCCGTGAGGCCCCGCTCCACCATGTTAGCCAGCCCCAGCCCGCCTTGGCGGGCCATCATCTCAGCCAGGCACTCCTCGCCCATCTCCATCATCGACATTCCTGCTTGGTCCTCCCCCGCCCCCAGCCAGCCATCCGAGGTGGAGGACCGCATCGACTTGAGCATCTGGGCGATCAACAAGGCTTCAAATTGCGACGCCGCCTCTTTCACCTTCGCCGGATCGTCGCCTTGCCGGCTGTTCCCGGCCATCGCCGCATTCACCGTCGCACTCATGCCTACCATGGCCTAAATGACCTCCAGTTCAGCCTCGATCGCACCTGCGGCGCGAAGGTTCTGCAAAATGGCGATAATGTCACGCGGCGTAGCGCCAATCGATGCCAGCGCACGCACGAGTTCTTCCACCGTGGCGCCCTCCTTCAGCACGAGGTTCTTGGCTTTCTCTTCTTTTGCCGACACAGCCACCTGCGGTACTACCTCGGTGGTACCCTTGGAAAACGGCGCTGGCTGCGACACGGCATACGTGGTTTGCACTTCCACCGTAAGAGCACCGTGCATGACGGAGACCGGCGCGATTCTCACCTGCTTGCCCATCACGATGGTCCCGGTGCGTTCGTTAATGACAATCCGGGCAGCCCGGTCCGCATCTAGCGTCAGGCTTTCGATCGCGGCAATGAATTCCGTGGTGTTCGCCTGGTAGGAGGCCGGCGTATCGATCGACACCAGTGCGGCGTTCTCGGCACGCGCGACCGGCACGCTCATGGGGAATTTCTTGTTCACCGCTTCCGCTATTCGCGCCGATGTAGTGAAGTCCGCTTGCCTCAGTTGCAGCCGCAGTTTGGGACCGAGCGGAGGCGACGGCGACGGTCTTTCCACCGTTGCGCCCCCGGGAAGACGGCCCACGGTCGGATGATTCAACGTCTGTGAGGTGCCACCCCGGCCGGCAACGAAACCGCCGGTCACCACCGGCCCCTGCGCCACGGCGTATACCTGGCCATCCACGCCCTTCAGCGGCGTCAGCACCAGCAGCCCCCCTTGCAGGTTTGTCGCATCGCCGACGGCCGCCGCTGTAACATCGATCCTCGCACCCGGTTGCGCGTACGCGGGCAGGCTTGAGGTAACCATCACCGCCGCCACGTTTCGCACCTGGATCGCCGAGGAACTAACGACTACACCCATTCTCTGCAGGATGTTCGTCAGCGTCTGTGCCGAGAAGATCGTCTGCCGTTTGTCGCCCGTTCCGGCCAGCCCAACAACCAGCCCGTAACCGACCAATTGGTTGTCGCGCACTCCTTCCCACGCCGCCAGGTCTTTCAAGCGTGTCGCCGCGCCCGCCGGAACGGCGACCGCCAGGGTCCACGCCACCGCAATCGAGATTACTTTGCGCATACGGATCTCAGAAAGGCAGTAGCCCCATCAGGATGCGGTAGAGAATGAACGGCCGCCTCACGGCGTCGCCGACCACGCCTTTCCCGTTGACTCTTACTTCCAGCTGCGCCACACGGTCGGAAGTCACCGCGTTCGCCGGGCCGAGGTCCGAGGGCCGGATCACTCCGCGCACCGTGACTACCTGACGTTCGGAGTTCACCATGATGTCCTTCACCCCTTCCACCGCCAGATAACCGTTCGGCAAAACGTGCGTAACGCGCGCCGAAAGTGTTGTCGTCAACGCCGATTCGCGGCTGGTTTCACCTTGCCCTTCAAGCTTCGTGTCTCCGGAGAGGTTTGTCAGGTTGCTCAGGGGCCCGGTGGCGCGAGTGACCCCGAACAACGAAGATACGGAATGTTTGGCCGTGCTCGACCGCGCCGAGGAACTGCCGCCTTTGGCTATTGCCGAGGCCTTGTCGCTGACCACAATGGTGATCAAGTCGTCGAGCTGGGAGGCGCGCGGGTCGCGAGCCAGGTCCGCCAGACTCCCGCCGGATTGCCACAGAGAACCCGGCGTCGTGGCCACACCGCCAGCCTGCCCGCGCAGGCTGGCATCGCGGATGTACTGGTCCAGCGCCGACAAGGGCTTGGCTGGTTCCTTGTGCCGCGCAACCGCAGGCACAGCTAGAAGAACAATCATCGTTAGTGCACAACCGGTAGCCGTTCTCATGCTGTCGGGCTCAAGGAAACCGCCCGTCCTTTCCCTTCGATCCGCGCGCGGAAGCGCTTTCCGCTGGAAGGATTTCGTAGGACCACCGTGTCGCCGGATTTTCCGCCGGTTTCGGAAACCGCATCCATGGTGAGCTTCATGGCACCGGTTCGCACCTCGACCGCAACACGGTCGCCCTTCTCTACCACCCTCGGTTCGCCGAGGATCGCGGCCGGCACCGCCTTGCCCGCCTCAATGCCGCGTCTCGGTATGCGTCCTGTCACTTCCTCGATTTTGTCCGGATCCGGTGGCGAAAACGGGAGCCGCTCGTAATCCTCGAGCGTTACCTGATCCGCTGCGATGACCTGCCCCACAGGCAAGACCCGTCTGGCCACCACGCGCTTGGCAGTGATCCCAATGACCGCCCGCGCCCAGACCGGAAAACTGCGCCCAGCCCCGTATTTTACCCGCCCTTTCCAAACCACCGCTTCCCCTGAATGCCAGCGCGGAGAAACCACAAGACCGCTACGGGGAAACTCGAGTCTTCCGCCGGGCACCGGCCGGCGGAAGAAGTCGATCAGCTCCACGCGGGCATCGGGTACCGCGATCGCGAGGCGTAAGGCTTCGAACACGGCGGCCTCAGTGAGCGGAGCCACTGTTCGCTCGAAGCAGGCGCCGGCCGTGAAGCGGCTTTCGCTCAAATCGTAACGGCGCGCCCAGCGTTGCAGGTCCGCTGCTGGAAACGAACGGTGAAAGCCGGGTTCCGGTGCATAGCCGAGCACATCGGTAGCCGGCGCCGCCGCAAAGGCCGGGATCGCACGCGCCAGATCCGCCACCGTGATGCGATCGCCCGCCACCGGCAGACAGTCTCCGGCAATCAAGGGCAAAGAGACGAGCATCAAGAGCCGTTTCATCGTGTTAAGTTGTTGACCTGCTGGTACATCTCGTCGGAGGCCTTGACCACTTTAGAGTTGGCCTCGTAGGCCCGTTGCGCCACGATCAGATTGATAAATTCCTCCACTACGCTGACGTTGGACTGCTCCTGGTACCCTTGCAACAATGTGCCCAAGCCCTCCTGACCGCCGGGAACGCCGACGATGGCTTCACCCGAGGCATCGGTCGGCGTGAAGAGGTTCCGGCCCAGGCTGTTGAGCCCCGCCGGATTTGTGAAATTCGCGAGTTGAATCTGTCCAATGACCTGGGCAGCGGTTTGCCCCGGCTGCGTGTAACTCACGGTGCCATCCGCCGCGATAGTGACGGATTGGGCCTCGGCGGGAATCGTGATTTGCGGCTCCAGCAGGTCGCCGTCGGCGGTCACCATATTGCCGTCGCGGTCCAGGTGAAAGGCTCCCGCGCGTGTGTATGCCAGTTCGCCGTTGGGTCTTCGGATCTGGAAGAAGCCGCGGCCCTCAATGACCAGGTCATAAGTGTTGTTCGTGGTAACGAAATTCCCTTGCGTGAAGGAGATTTCGTTCGATGCGGGACGCGTGCCCAAGCCGACTTGTAGCCCGCTCGGCACCACCGTCTGGGAACCAGCTGCCGCGCCCGGCTGCACCATACTCTGATACAGCAGGTCCTGAAACTGCGCCCGGCGCGCCTTGTATCCGACGGTATTGGCATTCGCCAGGTTGTGCGCGATATTGTCGACGTTCATCTGTTGCGCGGTCATCCCGCTGGCGGCGCTGTATAGTGATCGAATCATGTCTCCCGTTCCTCCTTGCCGTCCCCTGGTCCGCTAGCCCAGCTTGGCGACTTCTTCCACCCCGCGCCGGCTCATCTCCGCACCCAGCGTAACGGCGCGCTGAAGCATTTCGAACTGGCGCATGACGCTGATCATGCGAACCGCCGTCTCCGCGGTCCCTACATTGGAGCTCTCAAGCTTCCCCTGTTGCACTTGCGCCGACGACGCACCTACGCTCACGCCTGAGGCTGGATCCAACTGAAAGTAAAGCCCGTTCTGCTTGGCGAGCGCCGAAGGCCGCGAAACGTCCGCGAGCTCTATGCGACCCAACTCGACGCCCTGCTGCCAGACGGCACCGTCCGGGCTGATCTCGACAGGGCGGGTGGGGTCGGCCGTGATGGTTCCACCACCGGCAGCCCGTAAGGCGTATCCTTCCTTGGTCTCGAGCCTCCCGCCGGCGGACAGTTGAAAGGAACCGTTGCGCGTGTAGAGCGTTCCGTTGGGGCCGTTGACGGCGAAGAATCCGCTGCCGGACAACGCCACGTCGAGTTGATTTCCAGTAGATGTCAGTGTGCCTTGTGAAAAGTCGGTCCACTGCCGGTCGATGAGGGGCTGTTGGCTGATCGTCCCGTCGGCTTCAGGCGCTGCGTAAAGACTGTAGAACTCCCGGTCCAACTTGTAACCGGACGCCGAGGCGTTGGCCAGATTGTTTGCCAGCATCTCCATCGACTCCATTCGGGCGCGAAGGCCACTGGCGGCGGTAATTGTGAGGCGATCCATCGGACAGCTCCGCTTGCGGTACTGAGCAATCCGGATGCCGTTAGAAAAAACTTAGAAATACCCGTCCTTTGACCGATAAGCGCAATGGAGGAGAACCCGCTTCGGCGCCAGAATATTGCCGTTTTCGCGGGGCCCGCCAAATCGTTGCCGCCATTCTCTTCACTAACTTGCTGATTCTCTTCGGCGCAGCAATGGCCCTTGTTGTGCTTTTATCCTGGGCGTGACACCGGCGATCCTTCCCATCCTCAACCTGGCGCCAATCGTGCCGGGGCAGGGGTACGATCTTGGCTCCTCGGCCAAAACGGAGGATTCAGGAGCCGGCGTGATGGCGGATTGCGCCTTGCAGTTCGCGCAGTTGGTGGGTGCCATCATTGATCGCAACGTGTTGACGTCACAAGACTTAACATACGACGAAGCGAGCACTTTGACGAATGTCGCAAGCCCCGCCGAGTCACCGGACAAATCGGAAGCGGACATTTCCGAAGAGCTGGACGTTGCTCCCGTTCGCCCTGACCTTGTCGTGATCGCTGTAATCGCACTTCCGGCACCCGTCCCGATTCCCATGCCCCGAATTGAACCAGGCGGCGACGGAATTCCCGATTTGAAACCGCAGGCAATCGAGTGTGAGCTCACCGGCGACCCGGCGGCGGCAAAGAAGGGGATTGATTGCCCTTCCGTGCCAGAACCGGTCGTCACGACTGGGGCAACGAATGATAGAACGTTCGAGATCCCGGTCGAAACATTATTCGTCGACGAGCCCGTGCAGGAAGTTGCGCCGAGCGAAACGGCGGTCCCAGCCGAAAAGGTCCCCTCTGACGGCACAAGATCCGCTGCCACGCCACAGCAACTGGACGGGGCAGAGCCGGGTCCGAAGCAGAAGCCCGTCGCGCCTTCACTGGCTTTTGCTCTTCGTTTGAAAGAGTTGGACAAGAGCCTTCAGACCGGATCCGGTCCGGTCCGGACGGCCGTATCCGCTGAACCGGCGCAGGCAGAGGCAACATCTCTCCAGTCCCATGCGTGTGTAACGCCCTCGCGTCCCGTCGGGCAGTCGGAATTCGCACCAGCCGAAGCGACGCCAGTTAAGCTTCGTACCGTTGCATCGGCGGTCAGGCCGGTCGCTCAAAACGCCGCTGTGACGGATATTCCTGTTTCTTCCGGCAAAGAACACACTGAAGCGTCCAAGCCGGCAGCGGGACCATTGCGTCCGGTCACGCGCACGGACTCCGGCATGGAGGATGCACCCAAGCAGGAGAAAGTGCACGCCGTCACAGCGGAACGCCCTGAGGTGCCACGCCAGAACCAGCCCGCCGCCGCAACGGTCCGCTCCGTTGAGTCTTTGCCGGCCAGCACCGGTGTTACTTCCCACGCCAAGCCGGTTCTAGCTGCGGATCCACGGCCTGCCGCCGTTACAACGAGTGACCCGCTTCCGCGCACCCAGATCGTGGAACACATCGGCGTGAACCGGGTGGAGGCCGGGCAGCCAGGCACGGCGCGCAACATCGTTGTTCAAATCCCGGCCGACAACAGCCACAAGGTGGAAGTCCAGGTGGCTGAGAGAAGCGGAGAAGTCCGTGTGGCGGTCCGCACTTCCGACACGGCACTCAATCAATCGCTACGCACGGAACTGGGGAGCCTGGTCGCGCGGCTCGAGACGGCGGGATATCACGCGGACAGTATTGCATCGTCGGAAAGCTTTGTCTCCTCCTCCTCACAGGCCCGGCAAGATCCCTCGAGTTCGGAGCAGAACGCGTCTCGAGGGTTCTCCGGGCAGGGACAGGAGTCGTCACATCAGCAGGGAGGCCACGGCCAGCGGCGACAGGGGTCGAACCCCAACCGCTGGGCCGAACAGTTCACCCGCAGCCTCACACCGGACCAAGACGCGGGTCAGGAGAATCCATCATGGCAGTCAATTTTCAATCGGTGAGCAGCACCTCGTCGTCGAGCGACGCCTCGACCGCATCCACCGCCACGAGCGCGATCAATAAGGATCTCAACAAGAACACGTTTCTGCAGTTGCTGGTCGCCCAGCTCAAGTACCAGGATCCGATGAATCCCGCCGACGGCGTGCAGTTTCTCACTCAGTTGACTCAGTTCAGTCAACTGGAACAGACCATGCAAATCAACGAACAGGTGTCCGACATTCAATCGATCCTGGCCGGCAGTACCGGCAGCACGGATGGATCCGGCGACACATCGTCCTCGAAAACAGCCTAAGGAAGGAATCGTCCCATGTTCACTTCATTCTCGACCGCACTTTCGGCACTCAGCGCCCATTCGACCGCCATCGATGTCGTGGGCAACAACCTGGCTAATCTAAACACGCCGGGGTTCAAGACCAGCGTCGTGTCGTTCCACGACCTGGTGACGCAATCGCTCGGAGCCGGCCTTGGCGAGACGCAGGTCGGATTCGGGGTGGGCCGTCCCACCACCATCCGCCAGTTCTCGCAAGGAGCCATCCAGAGCTCCAATGGAGCGCTGGATGCAGCAATCCAGGGTGACGGCTTCTTCATTGTCCAAGACAACTCTGGCGCCCTTCTCTACACACGTGGCGGCAACTTTCAGGTGGATAAGGCCGGGAATCTGCTCACGTCGACCGGCGAGCGAATCCAGGGGTGGACCGAGATCAATCCGGCGACCGGAGCGGTCATCACCAGTGGCGCCATCAGCGATATCACGGTACCCATCGGCACGCTGAAGGCGCCCAACCCTTCCACAGCCTTCTCGTTCGATTTGAACCTGAATGCAACGGCAGTAACCGGGGAGGACTTCTCGACGGCCATTGAGGTCTACGACTCGCTCGGATCCAGCCACGTCCTGACGGTCGCCTTCACCAAAACCGGGACGGCGAACGAATGGGATTACTCAATCACGGTCCCGGACGCCGATTTGACGAGCGCGTTCACGCCCGTTACCGGGACCCTCACTTTCGATGAAAGCGGCACGCTGACCTCACCGGCAGCCGCTGACACCATGCCGCAGGTCGACATCACTGGACTCGCAAACGGGGCTGGCGACATGTCTTTGACCTGGAATCTGTGGGACGGTGTCACCCCCCGCATGACCCAGTATGCGCAGCCATCCAGCGTTTCGGCCAATGCCCAGAACGGGTCCCCGGCGGCGCAACTGGTTCGAGTCGGTTTGGCTGACGGCGGAAAGATCCTGGCTCAGTACTCGAACGGCGAACAGGCGGTGGTGGGACAGGTTGCCATGGCCAGCGTCCGAAACCCCGAGTCGCTGATCGCCATGGGCAACAACAACTACCAGTTGAGCGCCCGCAGCGCCTTGCCTGCCATCGGGTTGCCGGGCACGGGAGGCCGCGGTTCCATCCTGGGCGGCGCCGTGGAGTACTCGACGGTGGACATCGCAAAGGAATTCACCAACCTGATCGTTCTGCAGCGCGGCTACCAGGCCAATACACGTGTGGTGACGGCTGTCGACGAACTGAGCCAGGAAACCATCAACTTGAAGCGATAGAAGATCTCTCACTCAAAAGATGACACCGGCCGAAGCCACCAGCCATTTCGCCGACATCCCCATCGACGTAGAAGTCGAGTTGGACCGCAAGCCCATGACTCTGGGCGAGATTCTGGAACTCGGTCCAGGTTGCGTGATCAAGCTGACACGCTCGGCCGGCGAGAATCTGGATCTGCTGGTGGGAGAAACGTTAGTGGGTTATGGAGAGATCGTGATTATCGAGGACATCATGGGCGTCCGGATTACGGACTTCTGGGGGGATGCATGACGCCTGCGCCGGGAGAGACAGGAGTTTAGATGGAACTGCTGTGGCAAATGGCCGCTGTGGGTTTTGTTTTTTTGCTGCTGGCGGGCGCGCTGTGGTGGTTCCGCGGCCGGGGAATGCTGGCGTTCCGGCGTCCTTTCGCAGCGGGCTCAGCCGTCAAGCTGATAAGCGCCGAATGCCGCCTGAATCTGAGCCCGCAACATGTCCTGCACCTTGTCCGGCTGGGCGAGCGCGGCCTGTTGGTAGCCACGCATACGGGCGGCTGCACATTGATCGCGGAGGCGCCGTGGACAGAACTGGCGCAGTGCCGCGCGCTGGATAGGGCGGTACAAGGATGAGGAACCTGCTCAAGGGCCTCCTCCTGAGCTGGCCAGCAGCGCTTTGCGCGGCACCCGCGGCGAATCCCGCATCGCTTCTCGGCATATCGCTAACCGACGGAAAGAACGGCAACGTGCTGGGCGTGCCGATGCAGATTGTCATTCTCCTCACGCTGCTCACATTCCTGCCGGCAGCCGTCATGTGCGTGACGCCGTTTCTGCGGATTGTCGTGGTGCTGCACTTCCTCAGGCAGGCGCTCGGCACGCAATCCACGCCGTCCAACCAGGTGCTGATCGGCCTTGCTCTGTTCCTCGCCATTGTCATCATGCAGCCGGTGGCGGCCGAGATGTACGAGCAGGGATGGGCTCCGCTCGAAAAGGGCACGATCAAGTTCGAACAGGCTTTCGACCAGGGGACAAAACCACTCAAGACCTTTCTTCTGCGTTACGCACGGGAGAAGGATTTGAAACTCTTTCTCGACGTGACGCATTCGCCCGCGCCTCGAAAACCGGAGGACCTGGACCTGAAAGTGGTGGTCCCCGCCTACATCATGTCGGAGCTGAAAACCGGTTTTCAGATCGGGGCGGTGCTTTTCCTGCCCTTTCTGGTGATCGACTTCGCGGTCGCTTCGGTGACTCTGTCGATCGGCATGATCCAACTGCCGCCGGTGATGATCTCGGCTCCGTTCAAGATCCTGCTGTTCGTGCTGGTGGATGGGTGGAACCTGGTGATCGGCTCCCTGGTGAGGAGCTTCTACCGCTGAGGGTATGACTCCGCAATTCGTTGTCGACATCATCCGCCAGGCGCTGATGACCACATTCTGGGTGGGCTTGCCCCTGCTCGCCATCGGCTTTGTGGCCGGCATCGTCATCAGCCTGATCCAGATCGCCACGTCCATCCAGGACGCGAGCTTCAGTACAGTTCCCCGCCTGGGCGCGTTCCTGGCCGGCCTGGTGCTGCTAATGCCGTGGATGCTAGCGAAGTTGATGGACTACACAACCGCAATCCTGGGCAATCTGGAGCGGTATGCGCGTTGAGGTCCCGCTCGGCACGGTGCTTGGCTTCCTGCTGGTGCTGACGCGTGTCTCCGGAGCGTTTGTGTTTCTACCATTGCCGGGTGTCAGATCCGGGCCGGAAATGGCGCGGGCAGCCTTGAGCCTCGGGCTGACGATGGCTCTCTACCCGTTCTGGCCGCAAGTAGCCTCGGTAACGCCGTCTCCGGGACAACTGCTGGTGTGGCTGGCCTCGGAAGCAGCCTTCGGCATTGCGGCGGGCGTCATTGTGGCGTTGCTCGGCGAGGCATTCCAGGTGGGGGCGCAAATTATTGGCCTGCAAGCGGGCTATTCGTACGCATCGACCATCGACCCCACGAGCGAGGCCGATTCCAACGTCCTGCAAGTCTTCACGCAAATGGCGGGGGCTTTGCTGTTCTTCGCGTTCGGCATGGACCGCCAGGTGCTCCGCGTATTCGTGCATAGCCTGCAGGTCCTGCCGCCCGGGGCTTATCAACCGGCGCGAGCTTCGGCCGAATCGGTGATTCGCCTCGGCTCGGCGATGCTCACCACGGGATTCCGGCTGGCCTTGCCTGTGGTAGCGCTGATGGTGCTGGTGGATGTCACCTTGGCGTTGATGAGCAAGATCAACGCTCATCTGCAGATGCTCACGTTGGCTTTTCCCGCCAAAATGCTGGTAACGCTGGCGGCGCTGGCGGCGCTGACCGCCATCATGTCCCGGCTATATGAAGGGGCGGCCATCCGCGCACTGACTACACTGGCGGGTCTCACGAGGAACTGATGGCGGATCGCGGGCAACAAACCGAACAACCCACCCAGCGACGGTTGGAGCGCGCCCGCAAGGAAGGCCGCTTCCCGAGCAGCCGTGAGTTCCCGGCGGCGATGCAGTTCCTCGCGTTTGTAGCCCTGCTGGCGGGCTGCACGGCAGCTTGGTTTGGCGGCGCCAAACTGATGATGCGAACGCTACTGGGGTGGGCGTTCCGGCCTGGGTTCAGCATCTCCGGCCTGGAGGGACTGGTCCGTCTGGTTTCCATCCGCTTCTTGGCACCGATGCTGGCGGCCGGCGTACTGTTGCTGCTGGTGACGCTGGCCTGCCAGTTGGCCATCACCAAGCTGGGGTTCTCATTCGGGCGCATGGCGCCGGACTTCGCGCGCCTGAACCCGGTGACGCGTCTGGGGGAGCTGCCGCGGCAAAACCTGCCCCTTCTGTTGCAAGCGCTGGTCCTGCTGCCGGTCTTCGGATACGCGGTTTATGCCGTTGTGAAACAGAATCTCACCGCGTACATGGCGCTGCCACTGATGTCGCTCGAAGCGGGTCTCGCCTGCGTGGGCGCATCGTTAAACGGCTTGCTCTGGAAGGCTGGCATGATCCTGATGGTTTTCGGCGCGGTGGATCTGGCCCGGGAGAAATTCAAGTACATGCGCGAAATGCGCATGACGAAGCAGGAGGTACGGGAAGAGTACAAGGAGGTCGAGGGCAACCCACAGACCAAGATGCGCATTCGCCGATTACAGCGCGACCTATCGCGGCGGCGCATGATGCAGGACGTCCCCAAAGCCACGGCGGTAATCGTGAACCCGACGCACTTTGCGGTGGCGATCCGCTACCAGATGGAGTCGATGGCCGCGCCGAAAGTAGTGGCGAAGGGCAGGAATTACCTCGCGCAGAGAATCCGCCAGTTGGCGGTGGAGAACCAGGTGCCGGTGGTGGAGAACCCGCCGTTGGCGCGGTCCCTATACAAATCCGTGGAGGTAGGGCAGGAAATCCCGGCGCACTTGTTCCGCGCGGTAGCGGAGATCCTGGCGTACATCTACCGGCTGATGAACGGGCGGCTGCCCGGTTAGCGGAGGCACTTTATGGCAACAAGCACAGCACAGATCCCGGGGATGGGCGGATTAGGTGCAGGTGCCGCCGGGGCGGGCGCGACCGGTTCGAAAGGCCGCAAATCCGCGGCGGCACGTCCTGCGGCGGCCGTGTCCCGCGGCATCACAGCCAGTTCGCTCAAGGAGATGGGCTTACCGCTGGCCGTGTTAGGCATCGTCCTGGCCATGATCACGCCGCTCGTGC
The DNA here is from genome assembly GCA_964561215.1 of uncultured Solibacteraceae bacterium. Lineage (GTDB taxonomy): Bacteria > Acidobacteriota > Terriglobia > Bryobacterales > Bryobacteraceae > JAJFUV01. Next base: position 12,074 of record CAZLOS010000027.1, read on the forward strand.
CGTTTGTTCTCGATGCGCTGATCGCAACCAACATCACCATCTCCGTGATTATTCTGTTGGTGTCGCTGTACATCACCAAGCCGAGCGAGTTCAACATCTTTCCCTCCACGCTGTTGTTGATGACCCTGTTCCGGCTGGCGCTGAATGTCTCCAGTTCCAGGTTGATTCTGCTCAACGGCAACACCGGCACGGCGGCGGCCGGGCATGTGATCGAAGCCTTCGGCGACTTTGTCGTGGGCGGCAACTACATCATCGGCGCGGTGATATTCCTGGTGCTGATTGCGATTCAATATGTGGTCATCAACCATGGGGCCGTGCGCATCAGCGAAGTCACGGCGCGCTTCACTCTGGATGCGCTACCGGGCAAGCAGATGTCCATCGATTCGGACCTCAACGCCGGTTTGATCGACGAGACCGAAGCCCGCAAACGCCGCAAGGAACTGGCCGCCGAGGCCGAGTTCTATGGCGCCATGGACGGCGCGTCCCGGTTCACCCAGCGCGACGCGGTTGCCAGTATCCTCATCACGGGCATCAACATTGTCGCCGGATTTCTCATCGGCGTGCTGCAACACGGCATGGAACTGCGGCGCGCGCTGGAAACTTACACGGTGCTGACCATTGGCGACGGCCTCGTGACGGTGATCCCAGCCTTGATGATCTCGGTCTCTGGCGGCTTGATCGTCACCAGAGCGAGTTCCGACGATCGCATCGGCGCCGATTTCGACCGCCAGGTGTTTGGCAAGCCGCAGCCGCTGCTGTTAGCCTCGGGCGTGCTGGTGGCCATGGCGGCGTTCCCGGGGCTCCCGACGATCCCGTTCTTGCTGCTCGGGACCGGAGTCGGGATCACCGGTTGGCGGATGCGGCAAAAAAATGCCACTGTCGAGAAAGCGCAGGAGAGAAGCACGCCTTCGCCCACCCGGGAAAATCTCGAATCGCTGCTCCGGGTGGAGCCGCTGGCGGTAGAGGTCGGACTGGGGCTGGTCAAGTTAGTCGAAGGAGCGCAGGAGTCGCCCTTGCTGCGGCGCATAGCAGCGATCCGCCGCCAACTGGCGTCCGAGTTGGGCTATCTGCTGCCTCCGGTGCGCGTCACCGACAACCTCTCGTTAGGCGCCCGGCAATACGTAGTCCTGCTAAAAGGGGCTGAAGTGGCCCGCTACGAGCTGCCGCAGGGCTCTGAACTGGCCATTCCACCGGCGGGCAGGAACGTCAAGCTGGACGGAATTCCGACCCGCGAACCGGCGTTCGGATTGCCGGCGGTCTGGATTTCGCCGGAAAACACGGCTGCGGCCCGGCAGGCCGGGTGCACCGTGGTCGACTCGATCAGCGTGCTTGGCACACACCTAGCGGAACTGATTCGCCAGCACGCACACGAACTGTTCTCTCGGCAGGACGCCAAGAAACTCCTGGACCGGGTAAGCGCGGAGAACCCGAAACTGGTGGAGGATTTGGTACCCAAGTTGCTACCACTCGCGTTGGTGCAACGTGTCTTGCAGAATTTGTTACGGGAACGCGTTTCGATCCGGGACGGCGTTTCCATTTTGGAAGCGCTCGGCGAGGCGGCGCCGATGACGAAGAATCCGGTCCTGCTGACGGAGTATGTCCGTCAGTCGATACGCCGCATGGTGGTCAAGCCGTACACCAGTCCGTCCGGCGAACTTGCCGTGTACCTGATCGACTCGGCCATTGAGCAGACCGTCGAATCAGCCGTCGAGCACACCGAACAAACCAGTCATCTGAACCTGGCGCCACAACGTATCCGCGACATACAGGAACACATCACGAAGGCGGTGGGCGCTCCGGAAACGCCGGTGGTCGCTTTGGCCAGTTCCGGTTCCCGCCATTTCCTGCGGCAGATCATGGAAGCCGCCACGGGCAACCTCATGTTCCTGTCGCACAACGAAATCCCACCGGGATTGAAGGTTGTCAGCCTGGGAGTGATTCAGTGAGGGCGCCGATGAGGATCGCGATATTCATTGAGAGTCTATTGCCATGCGAATGAAGTCATACTTTTCCAGTACCGTTGAGAGCGCTGTCGAACTGGCGCGGCGGGAACTGGGTCCGGAGGCGATGCTGGTCAACTCGCGGCCAGCCATGCCGGAAGCGCGTCATCTGGGCGAGTACGAGGTTGTTTTCGCCGTAGATATACCCGCGGAGAAGCCTGCATCGGAGCCGCCACAAGCAGAGGAGGCGGAGCAACCGACAGCCATGGACCAGGTCACGCGGGAGGTGGCCGAACTCCGCCACCAGTTGGAACGCATGGCAGAGGCGATGGGGCGATCGAGCGCCCTGGCAACGGCGCGGAATTCAGCGGATCCGGAGTTCGCCGATGTGTTCGCCACCTTGGTCTCCGCCGGGATGGATGCGTTGCTCGCGCAGGATCTGTTACAGCGGACACGGACGCGTAACTTGCGCGATGCGCGGCTGGACGGCCAGGGAGTTCGAAGCGCACTGGCCCAAGAATTGGCGGCCAGTTTAAAGGTGGATGCCTCGCTTGGGATAGCGGGTGAAAGCCGCAGAATCACGGCGCTGGTGGGGCCGCCGGGCGGCGGCAAGACCACGACGCTGGCAAAACTGGCGCTGCGGTACGGACTCATGCAGAAAAAACCCACCCAGATTCTGTCGCTTGACAACTACCGGGTCGCCGCAGCCGAGCAGTTGCGTTCGTACGCCGCTATCCTCGGCGCGGGGTTCCAACTCCTGGAGACTCCCCTGGCGCTGCCCGCGGCCTTGACCGAGTGGGCGCACAAAGACACCATCCTGATCGATACGCCGGGCCACAGTGAAGCCGATTGGGAGGATTGCCGGGAATTGGCGCTGGGCCTGAGCCAGACGCGGGAGATCGACGTGCACCTGGTCCTCCCCGCCACCATGAAGCCCGCCGATCTCCGGAGAATCGTGGACCGCTTCGAAATCTTCCATCCCTCAAAGCTGCTGTTTACACACATGGACGAAACCGACACGTACGGCGCCATTTGGAATGAGGCGCTGCGCACGGACAAGGCGGTCTCCTTCGTTTGCGGCGGACAGGCGATTCCCGAGGACATCGAGCCCGCCGCCAAACAGCGGCTGATCGACATGCTCATCGGACAACCAGAAGACCGCGCCGCCGTGGCCGCTTAGGACCGGTTTCAACAGATGCCGGAGGAAATCGAAGATCCCGTCATGAATCCATATCAGATGACCGAGGAATGCCACGCCGCCGAGCGGGAACAGACGATCCTGGAGCACCTGCCGCAAGTGCGCTTGATCGCCAGACGCATCCACGAAAGGCTGCCTGAAAGTGTCAGCCTCGACGACCTGATTTCGACCGGCATCGTAGGATTGATCTCGGCCGTCGACAATTTCGATCCCACGCACAACGTCAAGCTCAAGACGTACGCCGAATACAAGATACGCGGCGCGATTCTGGACAGCCTGCGCGGCTTGGACTGGGCCCCCCGGCAGCAGCGGAAGCGCTCCAAACAGATCGAGTCGGCAATCGCGGCCGCCGAACAGCGGCTGAAGCGCATGCCGAGCGAAGAGGAGATTGCCGGCGAACTAGGGCTGAGCCTGGGCGATTACCACGAGTGGCTGGTAGAGGTGCGCGGCGTCAACCTGGGAAGCCTGGAGAATGCCTCGGGGCAGGAAGGCAGCCGCGATTTACTCAAATACGTCGCCGCGGACGAAGAGAACAGCCCGGCACGGATCTTCGAACGGACGGAACTGGAGCGGTTGCTCGCGCAATCGATCGAGAAGATGCCGTATGTCGAGCGGACGGTGTTGAGCCTGTACTATCACGAAGAGCTCACGCTGCGTGAAATCGCCAAGATCGTCAATCTGCACGAGTCCCGAGTGTCCCAACTGAAGTCGCAGGCGATCCTGCGACTGCGCTCTTACATCCTCAAACGGTGGCCGATGGAGCGGGGATTGTGATCGAACCGGGAGCGGAAGCATGAGCATGGAAGACCACATTCGCGAGCTTGGCGAAGAGTGGATGCGGCAGTTGTCGTCGGCGGTCGAGTCAATGACCGGCGAAACGCCGGCTGCCACATGGCAGCACGCCCCACCTTCACCGGAGGGCACGGCCGAAGAGCAGTCGCTATGGTGGCTGCAGCCTCTGAGCCTGGACCCGGACGCGTCGCTCGCGGTGGGGACGCCGGAAGCGACCTGGCTGAGCATCGGAACGCGATCGCTCAGAATGGCGGGCATCGACGAGGTGGAGCGCAACGACGCCCGCGGCACCTACCTGGAGATTCTGCAGCAAGCCCTTTCGGGCTTCAGCCGGTCTCTCTCCGACCTGGTGGGACATGAGGTGACTTGCGAGAAGGGCCGCGAGATTACCGCAGTGCCGGAGGGAGCTGAAACATCCGAGGTGACGCTGAGTATCGCCAGCGAGACGCTGCCGCCGGTCACGGTGGGACTGAGCCTCGCTCTACTGAAGGCGGTCTCAGCTTCAAAGCAGCCACAGGAGGACACCGCTCTCAGCGTCTCCCGCGCGGTGTCCGAAAACGCCGAAGGCGCTGTGGCAGCGACCGTCCCATCGAAGACTCTCGACCTGCTCCTGGACGTGGAACTTCCCGTAAGCGTGTCGTTCGGACGCGCGAAACTGCCGCTCAAGGATGTCATCAAACTGACCACGGGCTCCATTGTCGAACTGAACCGCACGGTGACAGAACCGGTGGAGATCATTGTGAACAATTGCGTGATCGCCAGGGGCGAGGTGGTCGTTATCGAAGGCAACTATGGCGTCAGAATCAACCAGATCATCAGCCGCCAGGAGCGGTTGCGAACTCTCAATTAAGGAGGCGGTTTGACGACTCTTCCTATTATCCTGATGGTGGCGCCGAGCGCCCTGCTGGCGGTGGCCGTATTGCTGGGCCTGTATTTGTTCGTCTGCCTGAAAAAGGAGATCCGGCGCTTGGAACAGCACTGGGACACGGACAATCGGGGGCTTACTCGTCAGATCGAAGCGGCGCACTTCGCGGTAGGGGAACTGAAAGTGGGGCTCAGGGAAGCCGAGGAGCGCACGGGAGTGCTGGTCCCCCCAACGCCGCCCTGTTCCGGCATGAACCTGAGCAAGCGAACGCAAGCGTTAAGGATGTCGCGGCGGGGCGAGAAGCCGGAGCAGATTGCGGCTGCTCTCGGCCTCCCGCAAAAGGAAGTGGAACTACTGGTCAAAGTTCATCGCATCGTGCTGTGCACCGACTGAACCGCTACCGGATCACTGCTCCTTATGGACGACGACATGCGAGCGCGGGGCCACATGTTTCTCGACGCCAGTCTCTTCGACGGTGACGCTGAGGGTGAGTTCCTTCTGATTGCGGCGGACCATGACCGGAAAGGTCTTCTTGTCGTTGAGCGAGCGGATGGCACTGGAGATCTCACGCGGTGTGGTGACCTTTGTGTCGTCCACCTTCTGGATCACGTCACCGGCCTTCAAACCGGCCTTCTCCGCCGCTGTCCCCTTCAGCACTGACCGGATCAGGACACCGCTCTGAACACCGAAATACCCGGCAAGCTGTCCTTCGAGCGATTCGCCTTCGATGCCCAACGCAGGCGTTCGCCAGGACATATAAGCGCGAGGGGTATCCGGGATCATAATGCGCATACGTTGCATCTGCTTGCGTGCCCGTTCGACGTCGCGCTCCACATCGGCGCGAGCCCATTTCATGCCAGGGTGCTTGCCGATGGTGGCCGAGATGGTCTGCGTGGTGCCTCCCCGGCTGATGAGCAGCTTTACGACGCGGCCCACGGGCGTCTCGCGTACCAGCCGGACAAACTGCTCGGTGCCCTCGACACGCTGGCCGTTGAAGTCGAGCACGACGTCGCCGGCCTTCAGCCCGGCTTTTGCGGCGGGACTGTCCTCGGCAACACGCGTCAATTCGACACCGCGCTCTTCGGTAAGCTTGAGAGCCTTGGCGCGCTCGGCGCCGATCTCCGCCACGTCGACGCCCAGGTAGCTGCCGCCTCCGGCGAACTGGAGGAAGGCCTTTTCGTCCGGAGCACCGAGCGCAAAGAGCGCGGGTGGATCGGGCGGGTCCGGTGGTTCGGGCTGCTGGGCAGCGGCGGGCAGCGCCATCAGGCAACTCGTGAACGCCAAGGCGCACTTCGTGCGCCAATCAGAAACGAATAACATCATCGAAAAACCTCCTTCGGCTATTTCTGGCGCCGGAGATAAATCACTCCGCCGGAGGTGGCCAATCGCAGCAGCGGACCGCCGCCGTTCAACGAGCCGTGCGCCACGGCGGGGCGTGCGTTGGCCAAGGCGGCCTCATCCACGCGGATCTCGGGAAACTCGGAAACGATTTTCCCCGCGCCGATCGATTCGCTACGTGCGCGAATCGTCACCGCAAGGTTAGACGGAAGAACAACCACAATGTCACCTGAACCGGTATTCAGAAAAGAATCTTCCAGCCGGGCGCCGGGAGGCAACTGCGCGAAGACGCTTCCAAGCCCAGTGGATGCGCGCAAGGCTCCCTGAACCGAGCGCAGGCTAATGGCGCCCGCGGCTGTCTCGCAGCGCACCCCGCGCGCCGAGTTCACGGCGATGGAACCGCCGGAGCTTTCGGCCAGCACCGGACCGCCGGCGGCATAGACCTCGATCAATCCGCCCGCCGTGCGCGCGTCGACGTACGACGCGGCTTTCGATACACGAATGTTGCCGCCCGCCGTGGAGGCGTGCACAGGCGCCAGAGCCTCTCCCAAGTAGATCTCACCACCCGCGGTCTCCAGCCAGGACTCACCGCCGAGGTGATCGGCCCGGACCGCGCCACCCGCCGTCAGGCACCTCACCGACGCGCCGACGCGGCCGAAATGGATCTCGCCGCCGCCGGTCCTGGCGGTTATGGGGCCTGCAATGCGGTCCATCTGTATGCGTCCACCCGCGGATTCGGCCACCACCGCGCCAGCCATATCGTAGGCCTCGACGCCGCCAGCCTCACTTTCCAGATGGCTTTCGGCAAGGGTGCGCGGCGCGGTAACGTAGACGTCCGCCCACACATTCTGACGGCGAGGGAAGGCGAGGGAGAGATGCAAGCCGGACTGCGGGCCGGCATCGATTCGAACTTCACGGAGCAGGCGTTCGGCTTCCCCGCGGCTGGATGCGTCCACGCGCTTCTTCACCGTGTAGGCGACACCGGAGGACGCGCCACCCTGCAGCCTGATCCTGCCCCGGGTGGAGATGCGCAACCGATCGCGCGCGCCTACCGGATGCGACCCGACGATGGTTTGCACCCAGTAGCGGCCCTCGCGTGCCACGGGCGCGTCACCGCGGGCATAGAGACCGGCAACCAACAACGGTAAGAGAAACGCGCGTTTCATCAGAAAGTCTCCGTGGATGCGTTCATTTCACGCAAGGCGTTCTGCAGCCGCAAACGGACGTAGCTGTTGTCTTCGCGTTCGAGCGAGCGTTGGAATGCGGGAACGACGGAGAGATCCTTGTGTTCAGTCAACAGGTCGGCAGCCTGTGTGCGGACGCCGGGGTTGTCGTCGGCGAGCAGCACGTCGACGAGCGCGCGGCGGCTCTCCGGTTCGGTCGAGTACGCCCGCAGAGCTTCGAGCGCGCGCAAGCGGACGCCGGCGTTGGGATCGTGGCGCAGTGCATATACCAGCGTGCCACGCACCTCGCGCGAAGCGGCATGCGACTTGAGCAACTCGACGGATTCCGCGCGCAAGCCGGGATCCTCGGGGTCGCGCGCGGCGGCGAGCAGTGTGCGAAGGACGCGTTCGTCGTTGAGCCCGCCGGTCAACACCTTTTGCCTGGTCTCATCTACGACGATCTGGACACGGCCGGCATCATCCGGCTGAATGTAGCGAATGCGGGTGGCGACGGGTTCGGAGGGGGCCAGAACGGTACGCGGCGCGGTAAGGCGCGCGGTGAAGAAACCGACCAAAAGGAGCGCCACCGCCCCGGCGGGCTTCAGGATAGCACCAGACGATATGCCGAACAGCGCGCGCATCGCCTGGCGGATACGAGCGGAAAAACCTAGTTCCGGGCGCGGTGCGCGCGCGGCGTTGGCGGTTTTGAAACGCAGGTCGCGGCGGCAGCGAGACAACAGCTCATCGGAAGGCTCCAGGGCCTCGGCCGATACGGCCTCGGAGAGAGTTTTTTGACGCTCCAGTTCCGCGCGGCAGCCCGCGCACGTCTCCAGATGCTGCTCGATGAGTTCCTCCTCATCGAAGGTCAGCTCTCCATAGAGCAGCAGGAAGAACCGGTTTCTGATGGAATCACAACTCATAGCAAATCTCCCAAGGCCACCCGCATCTTCTGCGTGGCGCGGAACAGGCAGTTTTTGGCTGCCTCTTCGGTGGCACCCAACATCTCGCCGATGGCCCGCAGGCGCATCCCTTGGAAGTGGCGCAACTCGAACACGGTCCGCTCGCGAGGCGTCAGGTCGCCGAGCACTTTGTTGATGCGCTCGCGCAATTCCCGGTTGAGCAGGGCGCGCTGCGGATCGCTATCCGCGCGCCGCTCCGCTACGTTGTCCAAAAGACTCCGCTCGCCATTCTCGTTTTCAATCACCGCGGGCTCTTCCTTGCGCACCTTCCGGCGACGGAGGAAGTCCAGGCAGAGATTCGTAGCGATGCGGTAAACCCACGTATGGAAACTGCAATCGAAGCGGAACGCGGGCAGGTTGCGATAAGCCCTGAGAAACGTCTCCTGGTAAACGTCGTAAGCGTCTTCGTTAGAGCGCAAAAGGTTGTAGGCCAGGCGCAGGACGCCCTGATCGTGGGCGTGCACAAGTTGCTCGAAGGCTTCCTCGTCGCCCTGCTGGGCGAGGCGGATCAGAGCCTCTTCACTCATCCCTTGGGTCGATTGTACTTCCACGCTTGCCGCGACGCTTGGCAACACGGTCACCTGTAGTGTTCGACGCACCAGGGTGCCATTGGTCTCGCCGGCAGGCAGGCCGGACTGCGAAAAAAACTAGCTTACGAGTTCCAGCTCGATTTTCTTCTGCCCGGTTTCCACCGAGGCGATGCGGAAAGAGCGGATTTGGCCCGCACGCGGCACTTCCGGAGAGGCGGAAGCCTGCGATTTGCCCTGTTTCCACTTCGCAGAAAGCATTGCAGATAAAGAACTTATGTCGGCTGCAGGGCTCGCTCCGGCGTCGCTCGCCGCAGTCTTGGCTGGCTTGGGCAGCCGGCAGAAACCGAACACGCCCTCACCTAACTCCACTTTGGCGGTTTCGCGGGAGACGTCCACCAGGCGGCCGGTGACCACGTCGCCGAGCTTGTGGTCGGCGATGTACTCGTCGGCGGTGGTGGGTTCCAGTTGCTTCATGCTCAGGCGAATACGGCGGCGCTCCCTGTCCACTTCGAGCACGACGGCCTTCACCCGCTGATTCTCCTTGAGCACATCCTTGGGATGATCCAGGCGCTTCTCGTTGGTGATGTCGGCGATGTGGATCATGCCCTCAACGCCTTCCTCAAGCTCCACGAAAGCGCCGAACTTCGTAAGGCTCGATACGGGACCTTCCACGACGGTGCCGGGGGCGTATTTCTTGACGGCTTCTTCCCACGGATCCCCGAGGGCCTGCTTGAGGCCGAGGCCGATACGGTGGTCGGCGGCGTTCACCGCGAGCACCATGACTTCGACCATCTCGTTGGGCTTCACAACATCGGAAGGCTTGCGCTGTTTCTTGGACCAGGACATCTCGGAGAGATGGATGAGTCCCTCGATGCCGGGTTCCAGTTCGACGAACGCGCCGAAATCGGTAGTGCGCGTGACCTTGCCGTGCACGCGCGAGCCGACCTGGTATTTCTCCGCCGCCAGGCTCCATGGATCGGGCAGCAACTGCTTCATGCCGAGCGCTACGCGCCGTTTTTCGCGCTGGATCTTGAGGATCTTGACCTCAACCTGGTCGCCGACGCTCACCACATCGGACGGCTTGGCGATCCGGGTCCAGGCCATGTCGCCGACGTGCAGTAACCCATCGACACCGCCGATGTCGACAAAAGCGCCGAAATCGGTGAGGCTGCGCACGGCACCTCGGACTACGGCGCCTTCCTGCAATTCGTCGAAGGCCTTCTTGCGCGCGGCGGCCTCCTCGGCCTCGAGCACGGTGCGGCGATCGACGACAACGTCTTCGTCGCCGACATCCAGCTTGATGATCTTGCAGCGGATATCCTGGCCGATCAGCTTTTCTATCTCGGCGGCATCCCTGGCGCCACTGCGCGAAGCGGGCATGAAAGCGGGCAGGCCGACGTCGACGCGCAGACCGCCTTTCACCACTTCCGTGACCACGCCGGCGATGACGGCGCCCTCGTTGAACGCCTTCTCAAGACCGCTGAAATCCTTGGGCCGCTTCACCGTGATCGTGGAAAGCTGGTAGTAGCCTTCCGGCGCACGGCCGGTGACGGCGACCAATACTGTGTCGCCGGCCTTCACGGTCCAGTTGCCGTCGGCGTCTTTCAGCCCCTCGGGCGGAAGGACGCCTTCCATCTTGCGTCCGACGTCCACGACGACACCGTCGTCGCGGAGGGCTACAACAGTGCCTTGCAGCGCCTGGGTGGGCGCGTTCGCGTCCGCTTTACGCGAACGCTCGTATTCGGAAAGGATGTCGGCAAAGGACGCGGTGTCCTGGGCGGCGGTCTCGCCCTGAACAGGCATATCCGGGGTATTCGGGGAACTCATGGGGTGAAACACCATTGTGGCATAACTCCGGTTAAGATGGCAGCGTGGACATCCGCCGCTGGTTATCTTTCATCCGGCCACAAGATTTCGTCTGGCTGCTGCTTTGCACGGGGCTCGCCGCGCTCACTCCGGAACGGAATCCTCCGGCCGTTGCCATCCTGTTCACGCTGGCCATATATCAGGTGGTCGAATACAAAGTGCCGGTGCTGAACACGGCGCGGGGCGTGATTGTCTCCATCCTGGTGAAGCTGGGTTTGGGCTTCCTGCTCATCGGATTCACGGGCGGGGTCGCCAGCAGCTATTATCTGATTCTGCTGATCCCGATCCTATCGGCGGCCACCACGCTGGGTGCGCTGGGAGTTTTCCTTTTCACGTTGCTTGCCTGCGCGTCGTACCTTTCGTTCCTGCTTCCCGTGTTCTTCGATTGGGGGCGATTGACCATAGATCCCGACCAGGTCTACGAGTTGGGCTTGCGGCTGGCGTTTTTGAGTGCGGTCGGATATCTGACGTACCGGCTGGCCGAATCGACGCGCGTGGAGGCGCGTAAACACGAGCATGCGGCCCAGCAGTTGGCCGAAGCCAATCGCAATCTGCGGGAAGCCGAAGCGGCGGTGCGCCGTTCCGAGCGGTTGGCGGCGCTGGGCCAGCTAACGGCAGGGCTCGCGCATGAACTGCGCAATCCCCTGGGCACCATGCGCGCTTCCGCCGAAATACTGGTGAAGAACGTGAGCGGAGAGAACGAAGTGGCGCGCGAACTGGCGGGGTACATCTCGACGGAGGTCGACCGCACCAACGCGCTCATCACGCGCTTCCTCGAATTCTCGCGTCCTTTCCATCTGCGCCTGGCACAAGCCGACATCGTGGACGTGATCGACCGCGCGGTGACGCAACTCGAACGGCACGATCCCCCGTTCGACGTCACGATTTACAAGAACTATTCGCCGGACATACCGCCGTTCCTGTTCGACGCCGACCTGATGGAACGCGTCATCCTCAACTTGCTCATGAACGCGGCGCAGGCATCGGCGGCGGGCGGCGCCATCACGGTGAAGACGCGGCAGCTCGATTCGCGCGTCGAGCTGAGCGTAATCGACCGGGGCTCGGGCATCAACGCGAAGGACCTGGAGAGCATCTTCAATCCGTTCTTCACCACCAAGGCCGATGGCGTGGGCCTGGGGCTGGCCATTGTGTCCAAGATTGTAGATGAGCACGGTGGAAAGATCGCGGTCGAGAGCGAAGCCGGCCGCGGAAGCGTCTTCCGTGTGTTCCTTCCCATACGGACCGAAGCAGAGAAATGAGAAACAGAATTCTGGTTGTCGAAGACGAAGAGAAATTGCGGCGCGTCGTGGAGCTTCAGCTTCAAACGGCGGGCTTCGACGTGGACAAAGCCGGCACGGCCGAGGAGGGCCTGCGTCTGGCCGACCGTGCGGACCTGGTGCTGACGGACCTGCGCCTGCCCGGCATGGACGGGCTCGAACTGCTTGGACTTTTACGGCGGCAGAATTCGCAAGTCCCCGTAATCGTGATGACGGCTTACGGCACGGTGGAGAGCGCCGTGGAGGCCATGAAGGCGGGCGCGGTGGATTTCCTGATGAAGCCGTTCTCTCTCGATCACCTGATGGCGGTGGTGAACAAAGCCATCGAGGTGCGCGTGTTGCGCGATGAAAACCGCAAGCTGCGCGAGGAACTGGGTTGGCGCTACGAGTTCGACAACATCATCGGCGGCAGTCCGGCGATGCAGGAGATCTTTTCGACGCTCATGCGCGTGGCGCCGACGCGTGCCACCGTGCTGCTCGCCGGTGAGAGCGGGGTCGGCAAAGACCTGATCGCGCGGGCGCTGCATTTTCATTCGCCGCGGCGGGACCGGCCGTTCGTCAAGATCAACTGTTCGGCGATCCCCGAGAACCTGATGGAGAGCGAACTGTTCGGCTTCGAGAAAGGCGCATTCACGGGAGCGATCGCCACAAAGCCAGGCAAGTTCGAACAGGCCGACACGGGCACGGTATTTCTCGATGAAATCGGGGACGTTCCGGCGGCCACGCAGGTGAAGCTGTTGCGGGTTCTGCAAGAGCGCGAACTGGAGCGGCTGGGGAGCAACAAGACCAAGCGGATCGACGTGCGTGTGATTGCCGCAACGAACCAGGATCTGCGTGCCGCTCTCGAACAAGGCACCTTCCGCGAGGACCTCTACTACCGGCTCAACGTGGTGCCGATGAACATCCCGCCGTTGCGGGAGCGCCGTGAGGACATTCCCCCGCTCGCCGAGCACTTCGTCAAGAAGTTGGCGCGCGAGTCGGGCAGCCGTGTCGAGTCCCTCACCGAGGCGGCCATGGAGAAGCTGCTGTCCTACCATTGGCCCGGCAACGTGCGCGAATTGGAAAACGTGATCGAACGGAGCCTGGTATTGTGCACGGGCACCAAGCTGGACGCCGACGATATCAAGCTGGACCTGTCACCGCGTGCGCGTCCGGCCAACTCGGTGGAGGCGTTTCTGCCGGATGGCATGACGCTCGACACATACGAGCAGGCACTCATCCGCGAAGCGTTGCGGCGTGCGGAGGGAAACAAGAGCCAGGCCGCGCGCCTGCTCGGGCTCACACGCAATGCGCTGCGCTATCGCTTGTCGCAGATGGGATTGGAGGCGTAAATGTTGGCGCGGGTTCCGCTGAGCCTGATGCTTTCAGCTTGCGCCCTGTTCGCCGGCGCAGCGGGATTCGTCCGCAAACAGATTCCGACCGGCGAAGGTCACATTTCTTATGAGGTGCGCGGCGGCGGGAGCGGGCCGGGCCTGATCCTCATCCCGGGCAGCTTCCACGACAATCGCGAGTGGGACGGCATACTGCGGCATCTGGATGCGAACATCCCACTGATGCTGGTGGAACTGCGAGGACACGGCGGGAGCTGGCCGCCGCCGGCCAACGGATCCATCGAGCAATTCGCGTTGGATGTTCTGCGCGTGGCGGATAAGGAGGGATGGAGCAAGTTCTATGCCGGCGGGCACAGCATCGGCGGCATGGTGGCGCTGGAGGTTGCGCGCGTCAAGCCGCGACGCGTAGCGGGCGTGTTGTCTGTGGAAGGGTGGACTAATGCCGACGCGCCGGGTGAAGCATTCCCCGGCAAGATGAGCAACACGCTCACTCCGGAGTTGAAGGCCGCGATCGACGCCGAGCGGCAGGCGGTGACGGCGAAGTGGACCGGGGAGCAGAAGAAAGCCTTCGGAGCGTGCTGGCGCCGGTGGGACGGCCAGAGATTTCTGAAAACCACGAATGTGCCGATCCTCGAAATCTATGGCGACCGGGGAGCGGCCAAGCCGGCGTTGGCGCTGCTTCGCATTCCGGAACGCGCCAATATCCGCATGTGCTGGATTGCCGGAGTGTCGCACTGGCTGACGCATGAAAAGCCGGCGGAGGTGGCCGCGGCGATGAACGAATTCCTGAACCGCTAGAGCAGCCCGCCGCACTCGATTCCGGCGACTACTGCATCACGAAGAGCGCGAGATTGGCTTCGACGCTTTCGCCTTCGGCGACCCGGACGAGCTTGGGCTGCACGTTTGGCATGAGATCCTCGCCGGGCGCGTCGAAGTCAAAACTCGACACGAGGCGGTAGGCGCCGGGTGCGAGGCCGCGGAAGCGGAATCCTGCTTGCGCGTCGGCAAGGGTCCGGCGGATTTCGCCCAGCCGCTTGCCTTCGCGCTCGTCCCACCGCTCCAGGTACACCGGCGAGCCCACGGCAGGCTCGCCCGCGGACGCCGTCACTTTGCCGTGAATTGTAGCCGGGTTTCGAGACACCACGATCTCCAGGATGGGGGCGCTGGAGTCCCAGACCACCATTTCCGTCCACGAATCGGCAGCGGTGACGATCCGGGGCGGACCGGTCCGCAGGGAGGCTGAAGCGACCGAAACCGGATACATGTCCGGAGATGTCTCGATGCGCACCTCCCAGCGTCCCGGCGGTAGCCTCGAATCGGCTCCCGTAAGGCGCTGTGGTTCGCCCGGTCCCGCAAGGTCTTTGCGGCGGACCCACACCGTCACAGCGTCGGGCTGGATGCGCGTTCCGCCGGAGTCACGGATGTAGAAGCGCATCGTCGGCGTGGGGCGGAGGCCCACGCGCAGGTCCTCGCGATCGCGCACCAGCGACAGCGTGGTGTATGCGCTCTGCGGCTCGCCGTGCTGCCAGTAGGCCGGGGCGGCAGCCGCCTCGATCCCCTGATTGCCGGCAAAGATTTCGTACTGGCCGGGTGCCAGGCCGTGGAAGGAGACGCGGCCCGCGGAATTGGTGGTGCCCCGGATGCGTCCGGTCTCGGAAACCAGCAGGACGGGCACCGGGTTGGCCCAGGGGTGTGCACACTCGATTTCGAGTGAGACCAGTTTGCCCGGCTCCGGCTTCACGTTCACCTCGCCAGCGTACTCCTCCATACGGACTTCCACGGGCAGCGCCTCGTCCAGGCGCAGCGTTTCCCGGTGGAAAGTCGGCACGAGGTTGAAATCCCCGGAAAAGCGTTTCGGCCCTGTCCGGATCAGGTAGCGGCCGGGTTCCAACAGGCCGATGCGGTAGATGCCGCGATCGTCGGACCGCGCCCTGGCAACAAAGGATGGCGGGCGGCTATCGCGAAAGGCCAGCACGTCGACTTGCGGCAGACCGATATCATTTTCGTCGAAGACAGTGCCAGTGATAGCCCCGAGACGCCGCATCCGCAGGGTAAGAAAGATGGAAGAATCGTCGTCGATGTGCAGCGGCACGCCCGGTGAGTTCCAGAACTTCTGGCCGTGGCGCGCCGTGGCAAAACCCACGCGGTCCGCACTCATGAGGCACCATCCGGCCGCGAGCTTGTCGAATTCGAACTGGCCGTTCGCGCCGGTCGAAGTGGACCTGGCTGTGATGCTGTCCCGTCCAACAATCTGCAGCACCACCCTGGTGCGGGCGAGAGGACGGCCGCTCATGTTGTCGAGAACGATGCCTTTGATTACGGCCGCGTCGGCCGGGCAGATCAGTGCGAAGAGCAGCAGGAACAGGCGCACGGCGGTCCTCCGGGTAATCAGTTTCTACAAGACTGACGCTCGAGGTCGGGCCGGCGTGGAAATCAATTCCGAACTACGGTAGCAGGCCGCGCAGTTTCATCCAATCCTTCAGGCGGTCGCTCCAGGTGGATAGCGCGGGTTCGAAGGGAGCCAGGCCCACGCCGTGCGGGCCGCGTTCGTAGAGGTGCATCTCGGCCGGCACGCCTTTTTCCCGTAACGCCAGATAGAAGAGGACGGAATTCTGCGGCGGCACGCCGGTATCGGAACTGGTGTGGAACAGGAACGTGGGCGGCGTATCGGCGGTCACCTGTTTCTCGTTCGAGAGGCTTTCAACGAGTTTCGGGTCCGGGTTGTCGCCAAGTAGATTGCGCAGCGAACCGCGGTGGGTGAACTCGGTGGTGAAGCTGATCACCGGGTAGCAGAGAATCAGAAAATCGGGCCGGCAGCTTGCGCGTTCGATGGGGTCGGCCGCGGACGGGTTGCCTTTGTCATAGTGCGTCCCGGCGGTAGAGGTGAGATGCCCGCCGGCGGAGAAGCCCATGATGCCGATGCGATCGGGCGCGATGCCGAATTCGGCGGCATGCGAGCGGACCCAACGCAAGGCGCGTTGGGCGTCATTGAGCGGCGCCGGATGATGATACCGCGGCGCGACGCGGTATTTGAGCATGAACGCCGTAACACCGAAGGAGTTGAACCAATAACCGACCTGGCGTCCTTCGTGCAACACTGCCAGCCCGCTGTATCCACCGCCGGGACAAACCACCACCGCGGTGCCGTTGCTCTTGCCGGGAGGTGGCAGGTAGATGGTGAGGCTGGGCTTGTCGGCATCCTGCGTGCCGACGGCGCCGGGCGCGCCCTCGGGCCAAAGCAACTGCGTGCGCGGTTCCTGCGCGGCGAGCGCGCCGCAGGCAACCAGAAGAATCAGGAATGATTTGTACATTTGTCTCATTTCCGCGAGCCGGGGCGGCGCTTATGCCAATCCGTGCGGCGTTGGAACTCAGCTCCGATGGCCAGCAGGGTGTTCTCGGAAAAAGCCCTTCCGACAAGCTGGATGGCAACCGGCATTCCGTCGGCAAAGCCGCAGGGCAAGCAAAGAGCGGGCAGGCCGGCCAGGTTGCCGGCGGCCCCCAGATCGGAAAAGCCGCGGTCCTTGGGCCGGGGGGCTGCAGTGCGGCGCCGGTCCAGCGGATCGGTGATCTTTGGCGCGATGCTGAACGTGCTGGGCGAGACGAGCACGTCCACGCGGGTGAAAAGTTCCCTCAGTTCCTGCTGGATGAGGGAGCGGATGCGCATGGCCTTCAGATAGTCCTTGGCGGGAATCTCCAGACCGGCCTTGAGGGAAGCGATCTGCCGCTTGTCGGCAAGTTCCTCGATTCTGCCGCTCGTGATGAGGGGTTCGAAGACCGCCGAGCCTTCGGCCGTGATAACGGTTCCGGCAACAGCTCCATACGGATAATCCGGAAGACGCGTCTCCACGGCGGCAGGCAGGATGGTGCGAAGGACACCCAGGGCTTCGCGCAGCGGCGCCCGGCAGTTCTCTTCAGGCCAGGAATCGAAATCGACCGAAGCGAATCCCAACTTGAGATCCCGGAAGTTTCGCGCGTACTGCGGGCCATAGTAGTAACTTTTTCCCGCGGAGCTTGGATCGTCGGTATCGCCGCCGGAAATCACCTGGAGTACCCGTCCGCAATCTTCCGCCGAGTGGCAAATGGGGCCCAGCTTATCCATGGTCCAGGAAAGAGCCATGGCGCCGGCACGGCTGACGTAGCCGTAGGTGGGGCGTAAGCCGGTCACACCGCAGCTCGCGCAGGGATTGAGAATGGATCCCCAGGTTTCCGAACCGATGGCAAAAGGCACCAACCCCGCCGCCACGGCCGCAGCCGGCCCGCTGGACGATCCGCCCGCCCACCGGGTGTGGTCCCACGGGTTCAACGCCGGTCCGGTCAGGGAAGCGCTGGCGTAACGGTAACCACCGCCGCCGGCCAACTCGATCATGGCGAGTTTTCCGATCAGCAGGGCGCCGCTTTTGTCGAGCTTTTTCACCACCTTGGCGTCGTAGTCGAAGACCTGCTTCGCGTAAGGCTTGGCGCCCCACGTGGTGGGACGGTTGGCGACGGCCAGAAGGTCCTTTACGCCGTAGGGGACGCCCTGCAGGGGACCTCGCAACCGATTTCGTTTCAAATCGTCGTCCACGTCCTTGGCGTCATTGACACCCCTGGCACGCAGGGAGAGCGCCAGGGCGTTGAGGGACGAGCCAGCCGCTTCCAAACGTTCGGCGAAAGCGCGGGCGAGTTCAACCGCGGTGAACTCTTTGGCGACCAGCCGCCGGTTCAATTCGACAGCGGTGGAAAAAAAGACGTCCTCGTTGAAGTTCGCCATGGCGGGCCTAGGGCTTGAAGACGAAAGCCGGCTCGGTGCTCATAGGTACTTCGCGCCGCGCAAGCGCCTCGGATTGTCTGCGCCGCAATTCGAAAGCTTCGCGGCTGTGATCGAGCTGCGGCGCGGCTTCCTGGGCGAGCAGGCGCGGGGCCAATGCCAGTACACTCAATTCCCTTCGCGATAGCTTGATAGTCATTTCGAGTTCCCACCGTCCGCGCAATGAGACAGCGCCTCGATGCCGGCGCGTTCCATGACGGACCGGGGTGCGGACTCTCCGGTCCATATCTCGAACTGATGCACGGCCTGTTCGAGAAACATCGACATCCCCGGGACCACCGTCTTGCCCTGCGCCCGTGCGCGTTTGAGAAGCAGGGTTTCGAGCGGATTATAAACCATGTCGAAGACCACGTCGGCCGGGATCGCATCCGGGAAGACGCACTCGTCCATCTTCGGAAACATACCCACGGGGGTGGCGTGGACCAGCGCGTCGAAGTGCCTGGCGCGGACCTGCTCCATGGAGAGAGGCTCGGCGTCGCAGGCTTTCGCCAGCGCCCGGACACGGTCCGCATTGCGGCCCACGATGGCCAGTTTGGCGCCGGCATCGGTGAGCGCAAAGGCGGCCCCGCGGGCCGCGCCGCCGTTGCCCACCAGCAGCACGGTGGACTTGGCCAGACGCAGATGACGGGTCAGCGGCTCGACGACGCCGGGGACGTCGGTGTTGGCGCCTCTCCATTTACCCGCTTTGCGCCAGACCGTATTTACAGCTCCGATGCGGCGCGCGAGCGGATCGACGATATCCAGATAACGCAGCACCTTTTGCTTGTGCGGAATAGTGACGCTGAAGCCCGCCACGGGCAGCTTCTCGGCCAGTTCGAAGAAGTCCTTGAGTTGCCCCGGATGCACCAGGAACGGCAGGTACACCGCATCCAGCCGCTTGGCCTGAAAAGCGCGGTTATGCACCGCCGGAGAAATCGAGTGGCAGACCGGATCGGCGATCACGCCGTAGATCTTGGCGTTGCGGGAAATCTTCTCGCAGCGGTACAGGTGGCGCAGAGCGTGGGCGCTGACTTGACCCGCGGAGGTCGCCTCCGCGGCCACGGGGGCGGCGTAAGTATAGAGCCCGCCGCACAAAGTGGAGAGCACGCGGGTGGGGAAGCCTGTCTCGCCCATGGACAATACCACGAGCGGCAGGCGTCCATGGGCGCGCGCCAGGTTCAGCACGCGCATATTGTCGGAGGGCTTGCGCGCCGTGGTCACGATCTTGTAAATATCCGCCGGTACCCGGGCCAGGCGCCGCAGGACAGAATCGAGCGCAGGCGTGCCTGTGTAGTTGTGGTAGGAGATCACCACGCGGCACTTGGAGCGCAGCATCTCGACCACGGCGGTCGCCGTCTCCGCGGTTTCGATCTCCACGTCCACGGTTCGCGCGCCTTCCTCGACGGCCGCCTCGAGCAGATGCAACTGCTCCTCGATCGCCCCGTTGAACCGCCCTCCGTTTTGATGGCGCCGGCAGGTCGCCAGGATCGTGCTATCGGGGGACTCTTTAAGCAGAGTCCGAATGACCTTCAATCCCTGCTCAGGAGAGGGCAGGTAGTCCAGCCGTATTTCGAGAAACCGCTCTCCCGATTCGACTTCCTGGCGGGCGTGGCGCAGCAATAGCTCGGGCTGGGTAAATCCGAGAGCAATACAAATGGTAGGAAGATTGTGCCGCTGCGCCATGGCCCTCAGCGAGGATTTAGAATACCACGATGCGCAGTCGCTTGTGCGGGCACTTTGAACGCACGCGAAGCGGCCGGATCAGCCAAAGCGCTACCTGGCCTTTCTCTTGGCCTTCGCCTTGGGAGCGCTCACACCCTGACTCCGGAGCTGCGCCTTCGCCTTGGCGGCCTGCTCGGAATTCGGATAGGAGTCGATGAGGTCCTGGAACTGCCGGGCGGCGTCGGTGCGCCGTGCCAATTTCATCAACGCCATGCCCTTCATGTACATCCCGTCGCGGGTCTTATTGTTCTCGGGGTACTTTTCGAGCAAGGTATCGAAAGCCTTCAGAGCCGGCGCATAGTCGCCATTCTGATAGTAGATCTCGCCGATCTGATACTGGGCATTGGGCGCCGACTCGGTGGTGCCGAAAAGTCTCAGATACTCGGCGAACTGCTGCAGAGCCATCTCGAGATGGCCGGCGGACTTATCCCGCAGGGCGCTCTCGTAGAGTTGCTCGGCCGACACGCCGGCTGCGCCGCCGCCTGTGGTCGTCGAAGAAGAGCTATCCGGCGGAGCCGGAGGCGCGTTCAGCGTCTTAATGCTGTTTCCCAGATCCAGCACCTGGCGTTCAAGCTTGCCCATCCGCGTGTTCATCTCCGTGACGGTTTCCTTCACGTAAGAGAACTCGGTGGTCATTTGGTCGATCTTGGTGCCTACGCCGGCCACGGGCGCAATCACGCTCTTTTCCTGATCCTTCAGCCGGTCGCGCACCGTGTTATCCATGACCGCCATGCCGGTGTTGATCCTGTTGACGGTGTCAAGAATCTGCTGAGTCAGGACCTTAAGCGCCGTCATGCTCTCGTCCAACGTCTTGCGCATACTCTTGACGTCGTCCTGCAACAGGGCCACGTCGCGCTGCAAGTCCTGTATCTCACGCTTCTGCGCGGCGCAGGGGAGCGCCAGGACGACAGCAAGAAGCCAGATCGAGCGAATGGGTTTCATCACAGTCTCCTCGAAAGACGAAGACCGGGGGGAGTTCCCCTCTTGGCGAGGGGAGCCGCCCCACGGTCTTCGCGGAATCGACTACTTCTTAACTTCCTACTGAGCCGAGAAGTGAGCGCGGCGGTTCTTCTGCCAGCACGCTTCGTTGGACTCGGTGCACTGCGGCCGCTCCTTGCCGTAGCTGATATTCTTCAGCTTGTCGGTGGAAACGCCCAATTGAACCAGGAAGTCCTTGGCCGACGTCGCACGGCGATCGCCGAGGCCGAGGTTGTACTCAGCCGAACCGCGTTCGTCGCAGTGGCCTTCCACCGTGATAACGGCATCCGGGAACTCCTGCAGGATGGACTTCAGCGCGTCGGCGTTACGGGTGAGGACCGCACGGGCATCCTCGCGGACGTCGCTCTTATCGTAATCAAAGAACGCATCCTGCACCTCGTTGGCCAACCGTTCCTGCAAGGTCTTCCTGGCTGCCGGCGGCGGTGGCGGCGGCGGCGGCGGAGCGGTCACCGTAACGGTGGCCGAAGACGTCGCAGTTCCGCCCGGACCCTTGGCCGTCATCGCGTATGTCGTGGTGTCGTTCGGGCAAACCTGGCGAGTGCCACTGGCGGACACGGTGCCGATACCCTGGTCGATTGACACGTCCGTGGCATTCTCGGTCGCCCAACGCAGCGTGGAGCACTGCCCACGCTCGACGGTCGACGGTTCCGCTGCGAACGAAGAAATCATCGGTTTAGCCGGAGGTGCAACGGGCGCAGGCGCCGGCGGTGGGGGTGGCGGCGGCGCAGGAGCTTTCTTCTTGCAGCCGACCGCAAAGAACAACAAAGTCAAACCCAAAACCAACAGAATAATCTTCTTCATAACTCTTCCTGAACTTCGCCTCCTGAAATCTCCAACTGACTGAACATCAATTTTACTGTTTGCTCCATACCGGCATCGTATTGTTGCCGCTGGTGGTAAGTTGCTTAAGTTGTGTTCCATCAGCCAACATGGTCCAAATCTGAAACGATCCGGTCCGGTTACTGCTGAACACGATATGCCGGCCATCCGGCGCCCAAGTCGGATTCTCGTTCTTCCCGGCCCCATGAGTCAACTGCTCAAACTGCCTGGTGGCAACGTCCATCACGAAGATGTTCCAGTTGCCTGGCTCATAACCGCGAGTCCACTTGAAAGCGATGTGCCGTCCGTCGGGATGCCATGCCGGGTTACCGGCCTCGCCACTCCCGTCCGTCAGCCTTTCAACGTTGGCGCCTTCCAAATTCATTTTATATATTTGCGCGGGTCCGGAGCGACCCGAAACAAAGACGACTTCCTGTCCTGTTCGCGGATTCGCCTTGGGCTCCACCTCGATGGCGCGTACCATCGAGATACGCTTTAGGTTCCCTCCAGCCAGATCACACATGTAAATCTGGGCCTCCCGGCTTGCCAACGTCGACGAAAACAACATGTGCTGGCCGTCCGGCATAAAGTCCGGCGTCGCATTCATGGATGCGATCTGGTTGAAGAACGGCAACTTTCGTCCCGTCTCCAATGAGTGTATCACTATAGCAGGAAACGTTTTGTAGAAGCTAGTGAAAGCCAGCCGTGTCCCATCGGGAGAAACCCCCGGCATGGTCGATATGGATCGGTACGAAGTAAGCTGTTTCTGGTTGGATCCATCGTAGTCCATGGACCAGATTTCTTTGAGTCCGCGGCCTGTGCGGTTGGACACAAAATAGATCCTGGATCCCGCCAATCCTTTTGCGCCGAACTGGCTCAGGATATCTGCGGCAAAGTCGCGCGCAATCTTGCGGGCGCCGTCATCGTTGACCGATCCGAAGTACACCTTCCCGAAAACCTGCGCCGCAGCCAGGTCCGGCTGCCCGACGTTGTAAAGCCATCCAAACAGGACGAGTTGCTCGGCCTGAATGGCCACGTAGCCAAAGGCAAGATAGTTCGTGCTAACCGGGGGCTCCGACCAGTCGGTGAGCCATGGGCCCTGGCTGATAGGCCTTGGCGGCGGCGCGCCGCGACGGCGCTGCGCCGGGGCGGGCAGCGGCGGCCTGAAGTCCTGCGGCCGTTGCGGCACCTGGGTGGGATAGAAGCTCTTGGGCGCCATCTTGAACAAGCCCGAATCCTGCACGTCGCCCCACAGCGTGGCATTGAACACGCCCATGAAGCGTTGCGCCTCGCCGGCGCCGCGCAGATCGGGGATCGCCATGACGGTACGTTCGCTTTTGAGGATCTTAATGACCACGTCGGGCTGCTGCGCGAACGAGGCCACGGCCGCCAGGGCTGTCAGAAACAGGCTGATAACGATTTGTCTCTTCATCTTCTTAGCTGGAACCAGAACTCGATCGTGGCGTAGCGGCCGGAGTAACCGGCGGGCAACGGCGGAAACGGGCTGGCTTCCACGATGGCCCGCTGCGCGGAATAATCCAGCGTAGCCGTTCCACTTCGTTGCAGGAACCGGATACCGGAAACGGTGCCGTCGTGTTGGATATCGAAGCTCACGATCACCGGCGGCGCCGAATGCATGCGCGGATCCACGTCCTGCGTGCGCCACTTCTCGCTCACGCGCTGCCTCAGCAAGTCTACGTAGTAGCCGTACCGGTTCCCGAACGGCGAGCCAGAACCCACGCCCACACCGCCGCTGCCCGACATGCCGCCGTACATGGTGGAACTCATGGCCTGGCCCGCGCTCGAATAGAGCTGATTGCCGCGCGGATTCGGGTTGGCGCGGTAACGCTGATAACTGGCTGAGACGTCGCTCAATCTGACCTTGCGGCGCTTGGTCTTGAGGGCGATGGCGTCGGGATCCTCCGCTCGCTCGCGCCTCTTGGCCGTCTCTTCCTTGGGCGGCAGGGGAACGTTGGATTCGGTGTCGTTAGCCACCGGATTCAAGGGACCGCCGCGCGATGGAATCGCGATCTGGCTCACCGGAGTGATACCCACCACACCGCCGCCGCCGAGCGAATTCGGGTCGCCCCACAGAATCTTGCCGCGCGTGACCACCGCGCCATACCCGACCAGAAACGCGAATACCGCCACATGCAGGCCCATGGAAGCCAAAAAAGGCTTCTTGAGCGATTCGGCCTGGTCGAGAATGTCGCCGTGTGCTGGCATTTTGAATTGAGCGCCGTAGGCCGCCTCAGCGGCGCTTCTTATCGGCCTCGTCTTCCGGCTGCGTTACCACCTTTACATCGATCTTGGCGGTGCCCAGTTCGCTGATCACCTGCGCAATGGGATCCCAGATCGTGGCCTTGTCGGCGCGCACGTACACCGACCTGGGATTTCGGAAGCGGCTCCGGATCTCGCTGGCCAGATCGTTGATATTCACGCTCTTCTCGTTGAGAAAGAGCTCGCCGGAGCGCGTGATGTTGATTACGGGCAGTTCTTCCGCGCTCTCGCGCACCGTCTTCACCTTCGGCACATCCACTTCCATGCCGAACTCCATGACATTGGCGGTGATCATGAAAATGATGAGGAGGACCAGGACCACGTCCACAAGCGGCACGATGTTGATTTCGGCCATGCTGCCCTGCGCGCCAAAGCGCCCGCGTCCGCCCCGCAACCCGTTGTTAAAGCCACCCATGGGTTAAGCCTCAATGTCGCGCTCGGCCACGTTGAGAAATTCCAGCGCGAAGTCCTCCATGCGCGCCCCCATCTCCTTGATGACATGGCCGAAATAGTTGTAGAAGATGGCGGCCGGGATCGCCGCGCCCAGGCCCATGGCGGTGGTGATGAGCGCCTCGGAAATGCCCGGCGCCACCGCGCGCAGGCTCGCGCTGCCGGCCAAGCCGAGGGCCTGGAAGGCATCGATGATGCCGACAACGGTTCCGAGCAGCCCGATGAACGGCGAGACCGACGCCACCGTGGCCAGCCAGTTCAAATTGCGTTCGAGCTTGGCGAGTTCCTCGCTCGCTCCCAACTGCAGCGCGCGCTCGAGCGCCAGCGGATTGCGCAGCCGGCTGTAGCTCTTCATCTGCCGGTCGACCTCTTCGTAGCCGAAGTCGAAAACCGTCACCAGCGGAGAAACGCGAAACTGCTCCGCGACGACCGCCACGGCCGCAAGCGTCGGCGATTTGCGGAACGCGCGGATGAACTTGAGATTCGCCTGACGCGCCTGGCGGAGATTGTTCCACTTTCCAAAGATGATGGCCCAGCTCAGCAGCGAGAAGATCAACAGGAACGCGATCACGGCCATGGGGATCGGCTTGGCCCGGCTGATCATCTCGAGCATATTCATTTGCAGTAAGAAAGCCATCGGTGGGTGAGAAATCAAGTCGTCTCCTTTAACTAACCCGAACTTCTATCATATTGCAGTAGGGAGCGCACCGCCTCACCGCAGCCGGCCAGATAAGACGGGAAGGAACGGCGGTTGGACGATTCCGGCCCCGAAACCTCGTATAATTGCCTCGGATGCTCGTCGAGTTAGCGATAGAGAACTACGCCGTGATCGAACAGCTTCGCGTGCGCTTTCACGGGGGGCTGAATCTGCTCACGGGTGAAACGGGTAGCGGCAAGTCCATCGTGGTGGATGCGCTGGCGCTTCTGCTCGGTGGGCGCGCGTCGGGCGAAAGCGTCCGCACGGGCGCCGAACGGGCGCGCATCTCGGGAATTTTCGAGGCTCCGCAAAGCCGGCCGCTGCGAGCGTTGTTCGAACAGGCGGGGCTCGAGTGCGAGGACGGCGAGCTGCTGGTGGAGCGCGAAGTCCTCGCCAACGGCAAATCCCGTGCGTTTCTTGAGAACCACCCCGTGACCGCCGCGCTGCTCCGGGAAATCGCGCCGCACCTGGCCGACATCCACGGGCAGCACGATCAGCAGCTCCTGTTTTCGGCGGACGCGCAGCGCGAACTGCTCGACGAATACGCGTGTCACGGGGAGGCGCTCGCTGCCGTCGAAGGAGTGTACGAGCGGTGGCGAGCTTGCGGGGCTGAGTTGGAAGAATTGGAGAAAGCCGAGCAGGAGCGGCTGCGGCTGGCCGACCTGTGGAGCTTTCAGAAGCGCGAAATAGAGGGCGCCTCGCTCGCCGCAGGGGAGGACCAGGCTCTTGAGAAGGAGCGCCGCGTGCTCCAGAACGTGGTGCGGCTGGAGGAGGCCGCCTCCGCGGCTTACTCGGCGCTCTACGATTCGCCCGAATCCGCTTTCGCCGCCGTGCGCACGGCCGTCCGGCGCCTGGAAGAGATTTGCCGCATCGATTCGTCGCTGGCCGAAGCGCTGGAAACGCTCAAACCCGCTGAAATCGCCATCGACGAAGCTTCGCACACCGTCCGTGATTATCTTTCCCGCCTGGAAGCGGACCCCAACCGGCTCGAGGCGATCGAAACGCGCCTGGCGACCATCGAGAAGCTGAAGCGTAAGTACGGGCGTAGCGTCGAGGAAATCCTCACATACCTGGAGGAAGTGCGGGGGAACCTGAACGCCGCCGAAACCGCCGACCAGAGGCGCGATGAGCTGCGCGCGGCGCGCGAACAACTGGCCGCCGAGTACCAGCGGCTGGCCGAGCACCTCACAAGCCAGCGCCGCGAGGCGGCCCGCAAACTGGCCCGCGGGGTGGAGCGCGAACTCGCCACGCTGGCCATGGAAGGCAGCGTGTTCCGCATCGAGATCAAACCCGCGCCGTGGAGCGCCAACGGTAGCGACGCGGTGAGTTTTCTGGTTTCGCCCAACCCCGGCGAGGAGCCGCGCGCCATCGAAAAAGTCGCATCCGGCGGCGAGATCTCGCGCATCGCGCTGGCGCTGAAGACGGTCATCGCCGCCGCACACTCAGGCCGTGAAAAGCGCCGCGCGGAAGCCGCGCGTACCCTGGTCTTCGACGAGGTCGACGCCGGCATCGGCGGCCGCGCCGCGGAAACCGTGGGCCGCCGTCTGAAGCAGTTGGCGGCCTCCGACCAGGTACTCTGCGTGACGCACCTGCCGCAGATGGCCAGCTTCGCGGATCATCATTTCCGCGTCGAAAAGCACGAGGCCGGTGGGCGCACCACCGCGTCCATCGAGGAACTGGACGCCGCGTCCCGCGTGCGCGAGATCGGCCGCATGCTCTCCGGCGAAAAGCTCACCCCCGAAGCGCTGCGCCACGCCGAACAACTGATAAAGCTGGGAAGTGCGGGATGAGGCAAGGAAATTCAAGAGGTTCGGGACACGATCCCATGTCAGTGTCGAACTCCGAAACGCCGCGACACGAGTGGAGGAAACTCTTCCAGTCCGCTGGCCCTTCCGATGACGACGAAGTGTTGTTGGAGGCCATGCCGGAAAACAGTTTCGATCACGAGGATTGGCATTGGGAAGAAGCGACCGAAGGACCTATCAGCGAATAACCGCAGCCGGTCTTACAACTCCACTTCAACCAACTCGAGCGCTCCGGTCGTGACCTCACGGCGTTTCTCTCCGTAGACGAGTGAAAAAGTCTCCTTCGCTTCGGCGAGGTTCCACAGCAGAACTTTTCGCGCCGTGGGCAGCCAGGAGCAGACCACTGGTTTCTCGTCTTCGACGAAGGGCACGTCCGCGAGCGTCTTCCGTACCCGGTGTTTCAACGCGTAAAGGTCGGCCAGCGTCTCTGGTACAGCCTTGCGCGTGACAGCGACAGCGCTGGTGCTTATAGAGTCGGCATCGGAAAGAAATGTCCAACCTTCGCGCGGCGGCTGATAGCACACCTCGAACGGGATCCCGGAAGCCAGGAACAGGCTGTACGGATTGTCGTCGCCCACGCAGCGCGCGCCTTCGCCCCACCAGTGTTTGAACGGGCCTCGCGGCACGTGGCCGGCCACGCGCGCGTGCAGTGCCGCCTGCTTGCGCATGGCGGGCCCGAGCGTCGCCCAGTGCGAGCGGGGAAATGGCGTAACGCCGCTCATCATCATGGTGTTGCGCACGTCGGCAAGCGTCGAGATGGCGAGCTTCGCCGCCATGTTCGCCGCCGAAAGCTGGTTGGAGGGAAACGCCGTGGTCTCGCTGAAGGCGCGTTCGGGCGTGGTGAAGCGGCGGTGGAAGAGCGCGCTGAAAAGCTCGTTGGTCTTGCCCTTCACACGACCGAACGACTTGTCGTCGAACATCAGCTCGCCGACGCGGAACGGCACGTCACGGTAATCCTCGAGCCGGATGCCGGCTTTTTCGGACCCTAGGTACATCACCATGATGCCCAGGTCGATTTCGGGAGCGCCCTTCTGAATCGCCCGGAAGCACGCCGTCAACTGGTCGCAGGTGTATTCGACCCAATTGCGCACTACCGCGTCGAGGCGGCGCGCACGCACGGCGGCGAGTAATTGCTCGCGCACCGAGGACGCGTAACCATAGCGGCGCGCGAACTCGGCCAAGTGCTCGTCGCAATAACATCCGCCGATGAGGCCGGGACCTTGCGCGAGGCGAAAATCATCGTCGAGGAATGCGCGGCGTACGCCCATCGCGGCCACGCGGCGGATGGCATCGACATTCTCCGCCGTGGCCGGCTCGTGCAGCGACGTACCCCACTGGCGCTTGCCGTTGGAGCGGACGCCCGGCTTCCAGTGCGGCGGAGGAATGAGCGGGGGCTGACCGCTCACCGAGCCCAGGGAATCGCCCGGATGGCCGAGCGGAATCTGTATGACGTGCGTTCGCAGGCCGGCGCGCTCCCACACTTTGCGCTGCGCCGCGATTCGTTCCGGCGTGTAGTACCAGTGTCCGTAAAGGTAGCCCCCGATCCAGACGTCGGTGACACCGGCGGCCCGCACCACGCCGGGAAGCTCCGGATCGGCGTCCAGCGCTTCGGGCGAAGCGGAAAGATGGAAACAGCGCACCCGCGGAGGGGTGAGGGCCGTCGCCAGAAACGCCCGCCGCGAAAAGAGCACGCTATTTCTCCAGCAGGAAATTCCCTACGAACATCGAATCGATGCCCGAAGAGTAGAAGCTGCGGACCGCGTCGCGCGGCGTGCACACCAGTGGATCGCCAAACAGATTGAAGGACGTGTTGTAAAGCACGGGCAATCCGGCTGCCTCGCCCATGGCGTGCAGAAGCTGCCAGTAGAGCGGGTTGTCCTCGCGCGACACCGTGTGCACGCGGATCATGTCGCCGGCGAGAATGGCGCTTTCAAACGTCTTGCGGTGCTGCGGCCGCACGCGCCCGACCGTCGTGAGAAAGCGCGCGTTGGGTCCGACTTCGAAATATTCGGAGGCCAGTTCCTCCGGCACCGAAGCCGCGAACTTACGGAACGGTTCGCGGCGTTTGATGTAAATGTTGAGATTCTCGGTCGAATACAGGTTGAGCGGCGAGGCGAGAATGCTGCGATTGCCCAGGGCGCGCGCACCGAACTCCATGCGGCCGTGCATCCAGGCGACGATCTTCAGGTCATTCAACTCGCGCACCGCCGTGTCGATCAGTTCGCCCGTGGTAAGCAGGTAGCGGAACCGCAGCTTGCAGTTTTCGAGCACCTGCTTGATTTCCTCGGCCGTGTAACTGGGGCCCAGGCAAAAGTCGCCCAAGCCGCAACGCTCCGTATGGCCGTACACGTTGTGCCAGGCGTGGAGGACGGCGCCCAAAGCGGTGCCGGCGTTGCCCGCGGCCGGTTGCACGAACACGTTCTTCCACTGTCCGGAGCGCTCCAGCGCGGCCACCAGGAGCACGTTCAATGCCAGTCCGCCAGCCAGCGCAAGATTCTCGCCGCTACCGGCCATGGTCAGCACGGTCTTCTCGATAGCGCTCTGCAACGCACGCGCCAGCGCGGCCCGGCGATCCTCGGGAATAGGCGCGCGGTCCTCGGTGCCCAGCTTGTGGTAAAAGCGCGAGCTGAAGCCCCCGCTGCCAACCCGTTCGGCGTCGAAGTAGGTCCGGTCCAGGCGCGGCCAGTCGCCGTTGGCGAAGGTAATGATCTCTTCGAAGACGCCGCTCAAGCTATCGTCGCCGAAGGCCGACAGCCATTGCACTTTATGCTCGTCCGCGTTCGGTTCGAAGCCGAGCAACTCGGTGACGCGGCCGTAGAGTTCGCCGAGCGAATCCGGATAGTAAAGCTCCCGTTCGACCTGCAGCGAATTGCCGGACGCTCGCCAGCGGGAGCCGCAGCGGAAATCACCCGCGCGGTCGAGCGTCAGCACGGTGGCCTGCTGGTATGGCGAAGCATAGTAGGCCGATGCCGCGTGCGCCGCGTGGTGTTCGACGACGACAATCTGGCTCGCTGGGAATTCCGAACGTAATTCGAGATGCAGGGCGGTTTCCGGTCCCCGCGCCATGGGCCGCACGACGGCGACGCAGTCCACCTGCTCCGGCTCGACACCTGCCGCACGCAGGCACTCCGCAATGGCGGCCTCGGGCAGTTCGCCCGGCCGGTGATGGCGCGCGAGCTTCTTCTCTTCGACAGCCGCCACCAGGCGCCCGTCCTTCAGGATGGCGGCGGCGGGATCGTTGAGCAGCCCGCCGATTCCCAAGATGGTCATTAGTCGGAGCTACCTCTTTCCCTTCTGGGACTTCTCAATTCTCGCCCAACTATCGCGGAGTTGCACAGTTCTATTGAAGACGCGCTTTGCGGGAGTCGCATCCTTATCCACCGTGAAATATCCCAAACGCTCGAATTGATAACGGCTGCCGGGGGGCGCGGCGGCCAGGCCCGGTTCGATCTTGGCGTCGGGTATGACATCGAGAGAGTCGGGATTGAGATGCGAGGTCCACTCCTGCCCGTCGCTTTCGTCGTTCGGGTTCTCGCACGCAAACAGCTTGTCGTAGAGCCGCACTTCGGCCTCCACGGCGTGCGCGGCGGAAACCCAGTGTATGGTGGATTTCACTTTGCGTCCGTCCGGAGAATTGCCGCCCTTGCTGGCGGGGTCGTATGTGCAATGCAACTCGACGATCTGGCCGGCGGCGGGGTCTTTCACCACGCCGGTGCAGGTGACAAAGTAGGCGTAACGCAGACGGACTTCGCGCCCCGGAGACAGGCGGTAATACTGCTTGGGCGGATCCTCGCGGAAATCGTCCTGCTCGATGTAGAGGACGCGCGAGAACGGCACCTTGCGCGTGCCGGCACTCGGATCCTCGGGGTTGTTGATGGCTTCCAGTTCCTCGACCTGGCCTTCCGGATAGTTGTCGATGACGACCTTCAACGGCCGCAGCACGGCCATGGCGCGCAGGGAGGTTTTGTTCAGGTCTTCGCGCACAAAGTGCTCGAGCAATGAATACTCGATGATGCCGTTGAACTTGGCCACACCGATGCGCTCGCAAAAATTGCGAATGGCTTCCGGCGTGTAGCCGCGGCGCCGGATTCCGCTGATGGTGGGCATGCGCGGATCGTCCCACCCGCTGACGTAGCCCTTCTGCACCAGCGTGAGCAGCTTGCGCTTGCTCAGCACCGTGTAGTCCAGGTTGAGCCGGGCGAATTCGATCTGCCTCGGGTGGTAGATGCCCAACTGTTCGATGTACCAGTCGTAGAGCGGGCGATGGTCTTCGAATTCGAGCGTGCAGATGGAGTGCGTGATGCCTTCGATGGAATCCGACTGGCCGTGCGTGAAGTCGTACATCGGGTAGATGCACCACTTGTTGCCGCTGCGGTGGTGTTCGGCGTGCACGATGCGATACATCACCGGGTCCCGCAGGTTGAGGTTGGGCGACGCCATGTCGATCTTCGCGCGCAGCGTCCGCGAACCGTCGGGGAACTCACCGGCCCTCATCCGCTCGAATAATTCGAGGTTCTCCTCGATGGAGCGGTTGCGATCCGGGCTCTCGCGCCCTGGTTCGGTGAGCGTGCCGCGGTACTCGCGCATCTCATCCGCCGAGAGATCGCAAACGTAAGCTTTGCCGGCCTTGATCAACTGGACGGCCCATTCGAACAACTGGTCGAAGTAATCGGAAGCGTAAAATAAGCGGTCTTCCCAATCGAAGCCCAGCCAGCGCACGTCTTCAATGATCGATTCGACGTACTCGGTCTCTTCCTTCGAAGGGTTCGTGTCGTCGAAGCGCAGGTTGCACTTTCCGCCGAACTCCTTCGCCAGGCCAAAGTTCATGCAGATGGACTTCGCGTGGCCGATGTGCAGGTAGCCGTTCGGCTCCGGCGGGAACCGTGTGTGCACCCGGCCGTCAAACCTGTTTGTGGCCAGATCCTCCCGGATGATGTCGCGTACAAAGTGAGATGGTGCCGCAGGCTCGCCGGCATCGCGGTTCGTTGGCGTGCTCATATGTTTTTCAATTTTCCAATGGCTTTCTCAATTCGCGCCAGGCAGGTCGTCCGGCCCAATACCTGGAGGGTCTCGAACAGCGGAGGGGCGGCTTTGCGCCCGCAGACTGCGACGCGTACCGGTTGAAACATCTGGCCGGTCTTGATCTTCAGCGCCTCGGCTTCGCCACGCAGGGCGGCTTCGAGCGCTTCGTGGGTGAATTCCGCCTCGGCCAGCCGCGCGTGCGCTCTTTCGAGCA
Organism: uncultured Solibacteraceae bacterium; assembly: GCA_964561215.1. Classification (GTDB taxonomy): domain Bacteria; phylum Acidobacteriota; class Terriglobia; order Bryobacterales; family Bryobacteraceae; genus JAJFUV01. The sequence continues at coordinate 44,127 of CAZLOS010000027.1, forward strand.
CCGTGAGAGCCAGCGCCGCGTCGGCTTTCTGGGGAGTCAACTCCGTTGGATTGTAAGGCGGCAACTCGGCCAGGAAGAAGAAGTCCGCCGCATGCGCCACGTCGCTGAGGGTGGTGATGCGCTCCCGGATGAGCGGCGTGACCGGGAGCATTTTCTCGTAGGTGACGTCGAAGCCGGCCTTGACGGCGTAAGGCACCAGGCGCCGGGTCAAGTCCTCGACACTCAGCGAGCGGATGTAGCAACCGTTCAGGTGATCGAGTTTCTCGTAGTTCCACACCGCGGGCGACGCGTTGACCCGCTCCAGCGTGAAGCGTTCGATCAATTCCTGGCGGCTCATGATTTCGGTCTTGTCGTCGAAGCTCCACCCGACCAGCGCCAGGTAATTGATCATGGCCTCGGGCAGATATCCGGTCTCGTGGAACGTGCGCACAAACACGGGCAGGATGCGGCCGTCCGGCGCCCGGTCCTCGCGCTTGCTCATTTTACCTTTGCCCGTGGGATTGAGGATCAGCGGCAGGTGCGCCATCACGGGCGGCCGCCATCCGAAGGCGGCGTAAAGATGAGCGTGCAGCGGGAGCGAGTTCACCCACTCGTCGCCGCGCAGGATGTGGGTGATCTCCATGAGGCGGTCGTCGATGACGTTGGCCAGGTGATAGGTGGGGATGCCGTCGGACTTCATCAGCACGGTGTCCTGCAGGACGCTGTGCTGGAAAGTGATGTCGCCGCGGATCATATCGTGAACCGTGATTTCGCCCTCGAGCGGCATCTTGAAGCGCACGGTGTGGGGCTCGCCACGAGCGGCGCGCCGGGCCGACTCCTCCGGATCGATCGAGCGGCAGTGCCGGTCGTAACCGGGATTGTGCCCCTGCTTTTGTAGCTCCTTCGAGGCCTGCTCGATGCGCTCGGATGTGCAGAAGCAGCGGTAGGCCGCCCCTGAGTCGAGCAACTGTTGCGAGTAGCGCTGGTAAATATCCAGGCGCTGGGTCTGGACGTAAGGTCCGTAGTCGCCGCCCACCTCGGGGCCTTCATCCCAATCGAGCCCCAGGTACCGAAGGCCGTCGAGCAGCCAGCCGAGAGCTTGCGGATTGTAGCGCTTCTGGTCGGTGTCCTCGATGCGCAGGATGAACTTGCCGCCGGTGTGGCGGGCGAACAGGTAGTTAAATAGCGCGGTTCGCGCCCCGCCCACGTGAAAATCGCCAGTGGGACTGGGGGCGTAACGCACGCGTACAGGATTGGCAGACGTCGTCATGCGGGAAATTCCAGTATAACGAGAACCTGCCGATGAGAGCGGATCCCGCGCGCCGGCGGCTCCGCGCGTCAGACCGCTTCCATGGTGGATGGCGGCTTCGATGCGATGTTGTAAGTTACGCTCACGACACCGGGAACCTCTTTGGTCATACGGGCCGCCAGCTTCTTCAGCATACGTGGCGCGAGCCACACCGGCTCGGCCGTCCTGGCATCCACGCTGGCCCAGCACCGGAGTTCAATCTGCCGGCCATAGTCCCGCTTGCCGTTCCGCATCCCGGGGAACTTGTCCTCGTGCAGGATTGCCATGCACTGGAATTTTTTGACCTTTTCCAGTTCGGCTTCGAGGATGGCGGTCGCCTTTCGGACCAGTTCTATCCTTTCGGGCGAAGCCTCTCCCACCACCCTGGCGGCGAGGGCCGGTCCGGGGAACGGCATCCGGCTGTACAAGCACGCAGGCAGCCCCAATGCCCGGGCGAGCTTCCGGACACCGTCCTTACGCAGTTGGAGCAGCGGCTCGATTACGCCGTAGCCGTAAACTTCTTCCGGATCGATGCCCAACTGAGCCAATACGTTGTGCTGCCGCTTGACGCCAGCTACAGTCTCTTCGACGTCCGTCAGGATGGTGCCCTGTAAAAGGAACCGCGCACCGCTTTTCTTGACCAGCGCACCGAAAACGTCCTTGTAGAAAGTCCGCGTGATCGCCTCCCGTTTCTCTTCGGGATCCCGGAGCCCGCTGAGAGCGTCGAAGAACGCCTGCTTCGCATCCAGCACTTGGACGCGGATGCCCATCTTGCGAAACTCGCGCGCCACCATCTGGGGCTCGCCTTTTCGCATCAGGCCGTTGTCTATGAAATAGGCGGCCAGCCGCTTGCCGAGCGCCTTATGGCCCAGAACGGTCACCGTCGCCGAATCCACTCCTCCGGACAAGGCGGTTATCGCGGTGGCCTCCCCAACCGCCTTCGACAGTTCCTCGCTCTGCCGGCGAACAAAATCCCTGGTGTTCAACTTCGCGGCGGGTATTTCAACGATTTTCATCAATATCCTCCAGAATCCCGGTGCTTGCGCGCCTCTCCCCGGGCCAAACCTGATTTCCGGGGCAGTTGAGAGTATACACCGTCAGGGGACGGACTGGCAGGAAACCACCGGAGCGCGGTATCCTGCCTGTTTTCGCCACCCGAAAGGAGATCCCGAAATGCCTGGACTTTTTGCACTCAGCATTGATCCCGCAACTTATAAAGACACCTTCTTAGGTGACTTATTCTGGGGCACGTTTTACAACCAGCACCTCGGTGAGGCTTACGCCGGCCTGTCCACTTACTCGAACGGCGAGTTCCGCATCCGCACGCATCGCGGCCGGTTCCGCGCCACTTTCACTTCCGACATGGAGGGCCTCGACGGGACGGAAGGGATCGGTTACTGCGGTTCGGTTCGCGAGCCTTACTTCACGGATACGCGCCTGGGACAGCTTTCCATCTGCTTTTCGGGAAACGTGACCAACCTCACGGCCCTTGTCGAGCGATTCAAGAGCTTTGGCCACGTCTTCACGCGCGGCGACGACATCGAGATCCTCACCAAAATGGTGGCGCAGGGCTCCGATGTCATCGAAGGGATCAAGCGCCTGACCAAGGAGATCGAAGGCGCATATTCCATGCTCATGCTCACGAGCGCCGGGATTTACGCGGTCCGCTGCCCCACCGGGCAATGGCCGCTGGTGCTCGGAGAGAAGGAGGGAGCGTCGATTGTCGCGTCGGAGTCCGCGGGTTTCGCCAACCTGGGCTTCCGGCGCGTGCGGGACATCGAACCGGGCGAGGTTGTGCTGCTCAAGAACGGACGTTCCGAGTCGAAGTGCAGGATCCAGGGCGGCCGGGTGAAGGTGTGCAGCTTTTACTGGGTCTACCCCGAATTCCCCAGC
>CAZLOS010000028.1:0-46737 GCA_964561215.1 uncultured Solibacteraceae bacterium
GCAGAACCTCCGCCCACCACCAGCACACCCGTGTCGCTGATAACCGGGATTTCATGCCGCGGCTGGACTACCTTTCCGTTCTCGATGATGGCCGGCCCGCCGTGATAAACGTTGGGCAAGTCAACAACCTTGCTGCCCAGATGAATGGCTTCCCCGGCCCTGAGAACACTGGCCCAGGAAACCGCGGCGCTTCCCAGCGCAAGACCGCTGAGGAAGGCCCGTCGATTATTGGTCTCCATTCCTCGGCTCCTTGAATAAGACTGTGTGAGGACCTAATGCGGGAAAGCGCGGGACGCACCACGGCGTCCCGCGTCAACTCATTTCTGGGGCTTTCGTCCCAGGAAGCCGCTGGTGTCGGCGTCCGCGGCGGCACCGGTAGGCGCCGGCCACTTCTTGGTGTACTCCGGCGCGGGTCCGGTGGCGTTCAGGACCCGCAGAGCCGCCAGGCGCACCGGTTCGGGCATGGAGTGCGAGGTCAGTTCGTTATATATCTCCAGCGCCCGCGCGCGGTGGCTCGTCATCAGGCTCTCGGCGCACAGCAGGCAGGCTCGGGCGACCACGGGGAACACCGGAGCCTTTGTGCTCTTCAACGCCGCTTCAAGCACCTTGCCGGCTTGCAGGCCGCCGATCATCCCTACCGACGCGGCCGCCGCCCCGGCCACCTCGGGGTCGCCGTCGTGGATCAGCTTGCCGAGGGCGCTCACGGCCTTGGGATCCTTGCGGAATCCGATGGAGTGGATGACGCCCATCTGAAGCCTGCCTTTCAGCTTGGGAAGAGCGGCGCGGAAGGCGTCGTCCACCGACGGGTCGGGATTCGGTTCCATGCCGAATCGCGCGTAGCAGCCCAGATGCGCGTCGCTCAGCAGGGCCGCCATCGGCTGGACGGCTTCCTTTCCCCCCACGATGGAGAGCCTCTTGCACGCAATCGCCTTTTGAAACACCGTGGACTTCGGGTCCTTCACCATTGCGACGAGCTTCGCAGCATCCATCTTCCAGATGGGCAGCGCATCGAACTCGGGCGGAACTTTGGGAGCTGGCGGACGCGCTGGTTTCGGCGCTGCCGCGCCGCTCTGAGCGGGCACTTGCTGGGTCTGTGCAGGTGTTTGCATTTTCGTAATCTCCTCGTCCTGAACTCCTCTTACATGTTGGTGGCCAACGCTTCGAGCCGCCACGGCTCGCGATACGCCCGGCTGCGCATCCGGTTGGCCTCCTCGTCGCCGATGAACATCCGTTTCGCGGGATCCCACGTCAATTTGCGATTGAGCTGAGCCGCGATCGAAGCCGCGTGGGAGGCCACGTGAGTGTGCGCGGTCACCTCGGCGTTCGCACGCGGCGCGGTCCGGGACCGGATGCACTGCAGGAACTCGCGGATGTGCTCTGCCGTCGGGTCATACCTTCTGCCCTGGCGCGTGGGAACCAGCGATTTCAGATTGGGTGAAACCTCAATCCTGCCGCTGTCGCCGGTCTCAACCCATCCTTCGGTGCCCTCGAACCGGTTGCTGCACGAACCCATCCCCATCCAGCTATGGTTGCGCAGGATGAGCTTCACGCCGTTGGTGTACCGGCAGGTGATGGTGTACCGCTTGATCAGGCCATCGCCCCGGAATTCACCGCCCTCCGGCACATACTCGATGGGCTCGGTATACTCCATGTCGGCAGCCCACTGTGCCATGGCGACGGTGTGCGACGCCCACTCCAGGAGGCCGGCATGGAAATCCCAGAACTGCCCGCGGCCGCCGCTGGGATATCGAGAGTTGTACGGCCGCCACAGGCAGGGGCCGAGCCATTTGTCCCAATCCACCACCAAAGGATCCGGTTCCGGCTCCTCAGGCCACCAACTATGTCCACCTTCATCCACGGTTCCCAGTCCTATGGCCGTGTCGGCATGCACGGCGAGCAGCCTGCCAAGCTTGCCACTGCGCGCCAGCCCCACCGCGAATTCGAACGCGTACTGATTCTTGCGCTGGCAGCCGGACTGGTAGACGATGCCGTAGCGACGGACGTTGTCGGCGAGGGCATAGCTTTCCATGATGGACATGGTGGCGGGTTTTTCGATGTACATGTCCTTGCCGGCCTGCGCCGCCCAGATCCCCATCGGTCCGTGCCAACGGTCGCTGGTAGCGATGAGGAGAGCGTCGATGTCCTTACGGGCAAGCAGATCCGCCGGGTCGCGGTACATTTGGCAGGCATTGTTGCCGTAGTGTCGATCCACGAAACTCTTGACGTTTTCGCGGGCGCTCTCCTTGACGTCGGCAATAGCCACGAACTGGACGCGATCGTCGCCGAGCAACTGCCGCAGATCGCCCATTCCGCGTCCACCGAGGCCGATGCCGCCGAAGCGGATTCGATCGACCATCGCGTAGTTCCCCACGACTACGGGTCCCACCTCGGGCCGCGCCGGCGCCTGGCCGGGCGCCTGACCGGCGGCAAGCACGGGCGCCGCGGCAGCCAGACCGCCTGCCTGCGCAACGGCTCTGCCGAAGCCGCGCCGCGTAAATCTTCTCTTCTCTTCTGCCATGATTTCTCCTGGGTGCTCGAAGATCTTCAAAACTAGTAAAAGAATTCCGTCTTTCGCTCTATCAGACCGCAGCGCCGCGCGCCCTTGTCACGCGACTTGGCCGCAGTCCCGCTATTGTATCAGCGCAGAGCCTGCGATGCGTCGAGCGCCGCAGTGAGGCGTGCAAGGTGTTGTTCTATGCCGCCAACTCGAGCATGCCAGATTCCCTTCACTCACCTGGGAGGCCGCGAAGGGGGCACCCGAAGCGGCGTCTTTGCCTCGAAGAGCTTGGCAATCATGTCCAAGCCGTTCGCCAGTTGTTCATTCCTCTGCTGTTCGGCGATCTGTCTCGTCCGGCGCACGATTTCCATGGCGTCACTGAACCGCCCGGCCTCGGCGTACGCGGCAGCCAGCGTAACGAGGATCTTTGGCTCCCGCCCTCCGGACAGGTTCATCGCTTTTTCCGCCAGGTCAACCGCCTCCGAACCGTTTCGCACCGACGCATCCATGCTGGTTGCCAGCATCCAGGAGATCTGGTTCATGGCAGGCCAGTGCTTCGGCTCCGATAAAAGCGCTTTGCGCCACTGTGCAAGCGCCTCCGCGGTCCTGCCCTGCAGCGACAGGGCGTCACCTGTGTAGTAGTGAGCCTCCGCGTATCCAGGTTTCAACGTCAGAGCTTTCTCCAGTGCTGCCGCCGCCTCCTCCAGCCGGCCCGCTCGAAGCAGCGTGCTCCCAAGGATGCAATGGATCTCGGCACTGTCGGGCTTCAGGGAGGCAGCTCGTTCAAGGTGCGCGATCGCTTCGTCAAGATTGCCTGCGCGAGCCAGCGCGATGCCCAGATTGGCATGAGCGTCGGCGTAGTCGGGCTTCACCTCCAGGGCCTTCCGGTGATGCCCGATCGCCTCGTCCGGCCTTCCCGCCGCGGACAGAGCAAGCCCCAGGTTCGTCATCGCCTCCGGATAATTGGGAGTCAACTCCAACGCCTTCCGATAGTGGGCAATCGCTTCGTCCAACTTCCCCGTCATTGCCAGGACGACGCCCACGCTATTGTGGGCTTCTGCGTATTCCGGCTTTAGCTTCAAAGCTCTTTCGAGGTGGAGGATAGCCTCGCCCGGCGAACCTTTCTGGGCCAGCGCAAGGCCAAGATTGCCCTCGGCCTCGGGGTACTCCGGCTCAACCTCCAATGCGCGCCTGTACTGCTCGATCGCTTCGTCCAGCCTCCTCGCCCTGGCAAGCGAGAAACCGAAGCTATTGTGGCCGCGGGCATCTTTCGGGCTGAGGGCAATCGCTTTCGGCCACTCGGCGATGGCGGCTTCGTACTCACCCTTTGCGGCAAGTCCCGCTGCGACGTCAAACAAACGGTAGAACTCGGTAGCAGGGGCGTCGATCTTCTGTAAGCCGTCCGGCGGGATATTCACGAATTCCGGGATGTTCACCGCGCGATTGGCGGCGGTGGCATTTTCGATCAGAATCGGCGGGCTGTCGTCGCCGTTCTCGTCGATGTGGGTGAGAAACATCTGCGTGTACGGCGAGCGGCTCTTCGATGAGAACACCATCCAGCGGCCGTTGGGCGAAAAGCTGTGCCAGGAGTTCATCAGCGGCGTGTTGCAGCGCATTCGCCGCGCCTTGCCCCCTGCCGCCGGGACAATGTAGAGCTGGCCGTCGGGACGCATCAGCATTCCGTTTCGCGCCTGCACGAAGACGATCCAGCGCCCGTCCGGAGTGATTTTGGGAAAGCTGTTGCTCATCCCATTCCGGGAGGCGCCGGTAATCGGTTCAGCGCGGCCTCCCTTGCCGCGGTTGAAGGGGATTCTGTAAAGGTCGTACTGGATTGGCGGCTCGTTCGGATCATTGGCGTATTCGGCCGCTTTCCGGCCGCTCGGGTACGGTTCCCGCGCTTCGGCCCGCACGAATACCAGGTAGCTTCCGTCGGGACTCCAGACAGCGTTCGCTTGCACGTAGCGAGGGTCGTCAGCGCCCGGCAACGGCATCAGCTGGCCGGTTCGCCGGTTGTACCAGAACAGGATGCCACGCGTGGGACAGAACACCTGCAGGAAGCGGTAGTCCTTGAAGTTCGCCACGTAATATAAACGCAGCCTGTCTGTTCCGCGGGGCTTGATGGTGGTCATCACGTGCTGCCCGTCCGGCGACACCTGCGACATGAAGCCCTCCCGGGCTTCGGAGGGAACTTTGTCCCGGAAGGTGCTCCACGCTATGACGTTCTCATTCCGGATGGACATCTGCGGCCGGACGTGAGCGATGGTATACAAGCCTTTATCGTTCTGTGGACCATCCAGGTCCATGCCTAGCGTCTTGCCGTCGCGGGAGAAAGAATGGCAGTTGGCGCACGTGTGGAGTCCCTGCATCAGAAGCCGGCTTCGAAGCTCGCTCACGTTGCGCAGACGCCACGCGATCAGGGGCACGGCTTTCGAGGCCAGGGGCTTGATCACTCCCTTTTCCGCCTCCGATGGCATCAGCGGAACGTCGCGAAAGAAGATCGGGGCCCCAACCGGCTCCGCTGCGGTCCGGATCTTCACGCGTCCCCGGCTGATGACTTCCCCGGAGCCGGCGGATCGGAATCCCGTGACCGTGATCGTAGCGGGACGCTGGACCGACCGTCGCTTAATGATCTCCCAAATCGAGGGCTCAGGCCGCCAGGTTCGCGTGCCGGCCTGCTGCGGCGTCAATTGAGGTAGTCTATTCGTGCTTGCCACGCAGCGTTGGTCGATCTCCCCAATTCGCAAGGGCTCTCCCGCCGGCCTGAGCTTAATGGAAGACGAGCCATCTCCGAACGCAACCTCGATCCGCCACACGGCGGCATCCTTGCTTGCATCGCGCCACAGAAAAGTCGGGGCTGTGAAGTCTGGTGGAAAGATTGAACCGTCAGCCGGGTAATCCACCGTGATCGGCGCGATTTGAGCCGCAGCCGGCGCGCTGTCCGCGGGGGGAGTCAAGGCCAACATCGCCCAAGGGGACAGCCTCTCGCTGGTGCCTGAGGTGGGCACAAACTCAGTACGTCTTCGATCGGAAACGTTCTGGTTGTTCAGACCCGCAACAACGAGACACCACATCACCGCCACAAAAGCCAGAATCCGCAACTTCCTCCCTCCAATGCGAGTGAGTATAGCACCAGCAACCGGTCCCCTGTCCTTCGCACCCAGCGGTCTCCGTCGAAGCGATGTTCTTCTCTCTTTATGGTGTTACTTCCCCGGCGGCGCCACGCAGGCGAAATTCGCGGCGTCGTCGATGCTGCCATTCCCCCTGTACCTCGCCACCTGAGGATAGGGGCACAGGGGGCGCGTGCGCACCACCTTGCCGTCGATTCTGCGGGAAGCGAGGACGCTGTCCGGAGCGGTGCCTTGCTCCACCCACTGCATCAGCGGGGTGAACATGTCGGAAGAACTGGCGCCGATGCCTCCGCCGCAGTGGCACACGCCGGGTGCCATGAAGAAGCGGAAGAACTCCGGTGTGGACGGTCCCATGCGGTTGAGCACGCTCTCGTAGTAATCGACCGCGCTCAGCGGATTTAGCGCCTCGTCTGACCAACCGAACCACATCAGCAGCTTGCCGCCATGGCTCTTGAGCCGCGCCAGGTCCGGGTTGGTGGCATCGACCACGTTCCGGATCCATTCCAGGCGGGCGGGATCCTTGGCAACGTCGAAGTTCGCCAGCTTGTAGTTAGGGTCCTTCTCCGGGAACGCCATGTAGCGGAAGAAGCTCTCCGCGAAAGCCGCGGAGATACTCTGGCCCTCATCCCTGATGATCCAATTCTGCCAGCCCCGGTGACCCTTGGCGTCCGCCGCCTCGCCGCCCACCGGCCAACCCCGCACGACGCGCTTGCCATCCACCACCACGTCCCCGTAGATCTTCTCCAGCGTGCCGATCTGCGCGGCCGTGAAGCAGTTCGCGGAGTCCGAACCCTCCGCGCATTTCGGCAGGTCGCGCGAGGGCTGGAAATCGCATCGGCGCGGGTCGTCGATGAGCCCGTCTTTTAAGCCGTCCTTCGAGTCGCAGAGATCGTAGATGCGGTCGGCCAGAACGGAGAGCTTCGCGGCTGGAATCGGCGCGGCGGCCAGCGCCTGGGCAGTACAGGCGAAACGGATCATCATGTCGGTGAATGCCAACACCGGCGCGCCGGAGATGATGCCATCGAAATCTTCCGGGAAGCGTTGTGCCAGCATCAGCGCCTGCCGGCCGCCGTTGGAGCAGCTTTCGAAGTACGACCGCGTGGGTCTCACACCGTAGTATGCAGCGATCAGCCGCTTGGCCGTCACGGCGGTGACGTGGAGCGAACGGAACGCGTAGTCGAGCAGTTTCTGCCGGTTCATGGCGAACGACGCCCAAGGCTCCGCGGATGCTTCGTGGCCGGCGTTGCTCACTGCGGTGGCGAAGCCCCGGTTCACCTGCGTGTTTCTGGCGCCTGGCTTGAGTGGGCCATCCACAGTGTTGCCCGCGTAGCCGCCGTTGCCGGCCATGTAGAAACGGCGGTTCCACGTTGTGGGGAGATTTACCTCGAAACGGATCTCGGGGAGAACCTGGCCCGTGACGCGGCAGTATTCCCGCGTGTTTTCACCCGCGGGCACGACGGTAGCGGTGGCTACCGTGAACTCGTACCCCGAGAGACTGTAAAGATCCGTACAGGCGAGCTTGGGCGCCAGCGTAACCTCTCCCGCGGGCGGAACCAGCAGTTCGGGTAAAGACGGCTGACACCAGGCGCCGGAAGCGCCGAGCGTGAACACTGCGAAGGCGGCTGCGAAAATTCGGTAAGGAGTCATGGTGGCATCCTCTCCAGTTACTGCTCAGTTTACTTCCCTACAGGGTTCCACGACTCGCTACACCTGTTCTCTTACCTTGCGCCACCCGCGACCTTTATCCAACATCGCCGACAACTCCCGCACTCGCGCAGCCTGCTCCGGCAGATCCGCCAGATTCGCGCTCGGCACGTCGCTCGTCGCGTGATCGTGCAACTCCCTTGCGGTGGCTTCGCCCGTCTCCCGCGAAATCCACTCCGTGTAACGCCACCGCTCCGTCCGCATGGTGTAGCCCACGTGGTGTCCGGCCGGGTTCCCGTCAGAAGGCTCGCCCGTGTAGGCGCACACACGGCTCGCTGGCAATAGGCGCGATCGAAACGCAGGCCTTGCGATGCCAGCTTGTCGATGTTCGGGGACTTGATCCGCGCGTGGCCGTAGCAGCGCAGCTGCGGCCGCAAGTCATCCGAGGCGATGAAGAGCACGTTCTGTCTTCCCGTAGCAGCGCTCGCCGCCCAAGTGCGCGCCGCCAACGCCATTGATGAAGTTGCTACGGCGACAGAGCAACACGCGGGCTGTTTCCGCCTTCAAACCTGCTGCTCGTGCAGGTACGTATAGCTGTCTTTCAGAGCGTCCATTCCCATTTCGACGAAGTAGTTCTTCACCCCGCCCTTCTTCGCCGCGGCGAACAGCGCTTTCCAGTCGACCATGCCCTGCCCTACCGGCACCAGGCGCTTCTCGGCCGCGGACCAGTCCATGAGATGCAGCGAAATGAATCGCCCCGCATATTTCTCGAACAACGGCGGAGCCGCGAAACCGAGCCTGATCACCGACACCTGGAACTGATTCTTGACCAGTTGCGGATCGAACGCCTTCATGAGCGCGTCGAAAATCAGGACGCCGTCGACCTCCTCGAACTCCCCGTCGTGGTTGTGGAAGCCGAGCTGGATTCCCGCTTTCTTCGTTTTCTCGCCTAGCAGGTTCATCTCCTCGGCGGCCCGCGTCCACTCGGCGATCGTCGCGCCCTTGGGCATGCCGAGACTCGCGATGATCATCTGCTTCAGTCCCAGTGCCTTGGCGAAGTCAATCCGTCCCTGGGTGTCTTCCTTCACTTCCGAAAACTGGAAGTGCGAACTCACGCACCGCAGACCCGCCGACTCGATTACATCACGCAGCTTGCCGGGCTTCATTCCAACCAGGGAACCGAACCCCGAGTTGGCGTAGCCCGAAGGCGAGCACATCTCCACCGTCTTGTACCCCATGGCGGCGATTTGCTTCAGCGTGCCCGCGAAATCTTTCGCAATCAAATCCCTGACCGGATAAACTTGAAAGCCTACCGGCAGGTTCAGAGGATCTGCCTCCAGATTAAGTGACAGGCATCCGGCGGCGGCCGCCCCGGCACATACAAAATGGCGTCTCGTCATGATTCTCCTCATCACAATTCGGGCTCCCATCCCTTCCGGTATTCGCGCGCCAGGTACTGGTTCGCTTCCGGCACATTCGTGATCTTCATGGCATCGGCATCATACTTCAACCGGCGGCCGGTGCGCAGGGCGACGGCATAAAGGTTAACGGCCTCCGAAATCGGACCCGCATTGAGGAAGCACCCGGGCGACTGCTTCCCGCCCTTGCATGCGGCGATCCATTGGCGCATGCCGGGCGACATCTCGCCCGGCTCCCGGCGGCGCTTCGGGGGCGGCTCCGGAACCTGATATCCGCGCATCCGGCTTGCCGGAATCAGTTGCGGTTCCTCCACGCGAAATCCCGCCAGGATCTTGCCCTTGTCGCCGACAAACATCATCCCTTCGGGTGGCAGTTCCTTGCCGTCCTCATCGAGTTCCTCGGGCGCCGGCGGCCTCATCCCGCCGTCGTACCAGATCAGGTCCACCGCCGGGCGCTCCCCGCGCGCCGGGTACTTGAAGCGCACCGTGCTGGCGATCGGGAACGAATAATCGTTCTTGATCTTCATCGACGTGTTGCCGTTCATGCGGCACTGGTGGCTCAGCATCGGTTCAACGATTGTGGGCCCGGCAAGTTCCAGCGCGTTGAGGACCGTCCACAAGCTGTAGTGGCCCATGTCCGCCATCGAACCACCGCCGAAGTCGTACCAGCCTCGAAACACCATGTGGGTGTAGTTGGGGTGGTAGGGCCGGTCCGCCTCCGGTCCCAGCCACAGGTCCCAATCGAATCCGCGAGGCACGGATGGCCTGTCGTCGGGAATCGTCGCGTATTGCGGCCATACGGGGCGGTTCGACCAGTTGTGCACTTCCCGCAGCTTGCCGATCGTGCCGTCCTTGATCCAACCCATCACCGGCCCCATCGACCCGTTGGCGTCCCATGGCAGGAAATACGTCGCCACACCCGTCCGGCGGGCCGTCTCGATCGCCAGGCGCGCTTCCTTCAGCCGGTTCGCCAGCGGCTTGTGCACCATCACGTGCTTGCCCTTCTTCATAGCCGCGATGCTGATAACCCCGTGCAGATGATCCGGCGTCATGATCCTGACCGCGTTCAGGTCCTTCTCTTTGTCCAGCATCTCGCGGTAGTCCGCGTAGGCGGAGCAGCCCCGGTAGCCGCTGCCTGGCCGCTCCTTTGCGTAATAGGCCTCGACGACGTCCTTGCCGACGTCCCGGCCGCCCGGAATCACGCCCTCGCCGGCGCTCCAGTCTGGCTTCCCGATGGCGCGGCGGATGGAGTCGCGCAGCGACGTCTCCGACCAGTCCCGGTACCCGGCGGCCTCCTTGCTTGGATCGCAGACGGAGACGATCTGGATTTCCGGCAGCGTCAGCAGAGGCAGCATCTCGCGCAGGCCCTCCGTGCCGGTGCCGATGTAGCCCAGGGTGATCTTGTCGCTGGGCGCTACGGTGCCCTGCCCTCCCAGCACGTGTCTTGGAACGATGGTGAACGCAGCCGTCGTGGCTGCGGCGCTCACGAACTCGCGGCGGTTGTGATCGGTGCTCATCTTTCTCCCTTGCGAACGGTGAAGGTCACTAGGCAATATACACCTAATCGCCTCCGATGTATTCATTTCGCCAACGGAGATTTGGCGTAAGATGATCCAGAGTCGGAGAGAGGAGTCAGGGATGGAGAATATCGAGAGATCGTTTCGATCGGTAGTCGCGTTGCCGGGCGCCCGGCGGCGCTCTTTCCACTGGAGCCCCCTCGGCCATGAGAAATGGCCTGGAAGCATACTGGTGCGCGAGGAACCCTTCCGGGAGTTGACGACCGACGTGTTCACGCGCCTGGCCGAACAGGAAATCCGGTGGGTCGTCGCCTGCGCGGGCCACTGGCCGTCCAAGTTGGAGCCCATTCTCCGCGCGGTCGCCGCCGGGGTCATGGAGCGCTTCCCGAAGACACGCATTCTCGCGCTAGGCCCCTGGTGTCACCCCGTGGATACCGCGGTGGACCACGGCGGCAAGAAGGAAACCGCCCTGATGCTGGCTTTGCGGCCCGGCCTGGTTCACACGGCACGCCTGGACCGTCCGGAGGCATTCCGCGGCGTCGGCAGGGACGCGGTGGATGGCACGGCGCGCTTCGGAAAGGACTTCTTCGAGGCGGAAGTGACAAGATTCGTCGAACTGCTGGAAAAGGCCATGCAGGAGACCTGATAGCGGGAGGTGGACCGGTATGAATGACACACATGCACTTACGGCATTCGGGCGCCCGCGGATCTCCCGCCGGCGTTTTGTGAATTCGGCCGCCGCGGCCGGCTGCATTGCGCAGGAATCTGTCGCGACAGGGCAGACAAAACCGGTGAAACCCGACTTGTCCCCTGCAGTGCAGATGCAATTCATGCGGCCGGGGCAATTGGAGAAAACGCTGCGCGCCGGACGGGGCCTTGCGTCCAAGCGCGCAGCGCGAGAAGAACAGCGAGGAGAAGGCTGGCTCAGTTCTTCCGGAATCGCCGGACCAAAGACAGCGCCGCCAGCGCGCCAAAGATCAAAAACTCGGTCGCCGGCTCGGGGATGGATTCCACGTCGAAACTTGCGGAGAACGTAGTACTCACCGACCCGCCGGAGGCCAGATCAGTCAGGATCTGCTGGTAAGTCTTGCCGACAAATTGCGCGGTATATACGCCAGCAAAAGTGGAGACCGGGTCCGGGTTCCCCAGTTCGTAGACAACGCCACTTAGGATCATGGACACTTCCGACGAACCTCCTGCCAGGTTCGTCAGGTTGAACGGGGATTTCGGCAGCGGCAGTAGCGGCGTGCAGTGCTGCCCCGGTGCCGGCGGCAAACCACACTCGGCATCACCATACATACCCGGGAAGATGAAATTGAGTTCGAAGCTAAGCGTGGGAGCGTTCGCCAGGAGCAGAAAATTGGGCACCGCAAGCGGCGTATTCGTCGGACTCACAGCGGAGTCCAGGTCCAGCATCGTCCCGGTTCCACCGATCCCCGCAAAACTGCCCGTGGATGAAGATCCCACCGTTACGTCACCCGAGCCACCAGCCAGGGGCCACCAATCGATCACCGTACCCGTGACGGTCACGGAACCGCTGACGTTCAACACTCCCGTAATCGGCGTGCCCGCGGCCGGTGAAGCCAGGAACAATGCTACAGCCACACATACGACACCCCACTTCCACAGTAGAAGTCTCATTGTGAGCATCCTCGTAGCATCGAGTCTAACCGGAGTCCTGGTATGCGTCAAGGATAATTCTTAATCCCGTACTAGGATTTAGTACTACGACTCTTCAGCTAGCCGTGACGGCTTCCGTGGCGGCTGTCTTCTCGGTGGACTTCTCCGGCGCGGGCATGGGCCGGCTCACAGCCGGCTGGTAGCGGCCCGGAGCCAGAATGCCTGCCGGGTCCACGGTGCGCTTGAGCATTCCTACAAAGTTCCCATAGCCGGTATGGCTGTCCATCTCCGACATGCCCTGTACGCCGAGGCGATAAGGATGATAGCCGTGTTCAGCCAGGCTGTGCACCAGTTGTTTGTAACACGTCATGGCGCGTTCGTCCTCGCCTGGAACGTCGCGGTCGTAACTGAGACTGACGACGCAACAGATGCTCCGTTCGGTCAGCATGGTGATGGAGACGATGGGCTCGAAGCCATGCGAGAGCGTCGTGCGGTTGACCAGGTCCATGAGGCGGGTGGCGTGTCCGCCTTCCGCGGGTGCCGTGGGCGAGCACCATAGCAGGCCGCAGCCGTCGCGGTCCGGGTCCCCATTCTCGGGAGGCGCTACCTTCTTCCGCCAATAGGAACTCTTGATGGGGGCATTGGTGGGTATTCCCTTCATCAGGTCGTAGACCGGGTAGAGCAGTTCCAGCGTTTTGCTGAGGTCCCATCCCGTGAAGAAACGGAAAGGTCCCGCCACACGCCCCGCCCAGCGCAGCTTCCAATCGTCCAGGAACTCCAGGCGGCTCACTTTGCCCGCCAGCGCGCGCCGCACCAGGCGCCGGGCTTCGGCCACTTGGGTGCGCGTACCGTACAGGCCGCCCGAACCGTTCCAGCAGCCAAAATTCAGTTCGCGCCTGAAGCGGACCATTTGTTCGGGCATCAGGGGCGTTCGCCCCCCCGTCTCGGCCCAGGGGTACTGGCGAATACCGGAGAGGACTTTGTAGTCGTTGCCGATGTGCGACGCGCTGCGCAGAACTCCGCTCAGCCGCAAGGGACGAAGCGCATCGATGAGCGGCGCCAACCCATCCTCCTCGTCGCACCGGAAAAAGAAGGCCTGGAAGTACTCCGGCGCGGGCATCAGCCAGACGGTCATGCGCGTGACGATGCCCAGGCTGGACTGCGAAAACAGCCCGTCGATGCTGGGGCCGAAACCCCAACGGTGTACGGCGGCCGTGGCGGAGCCGGCAAACCTGGAGAAGCCGGTGTCCACCACCTCTCCGTTGGGCAGAACCACCTCCAGGCCGCACACGTAAGAAAAATGGTCGCCATAGGGCGTGTGGCCGAACCCCCGCTCCATCACATTGCCGATGAGGCTGCATTCGGTGCTGGCGCCGGTGGCGTCCAGCCAGAGTCCGGACCTGCGCTCCCGCAGAAAATCGAGAAGCTGGCGCTGCGTGACGCCGGGTTCCACCGTGACATAGGCCAGTTCTTCGCTGAAATCCAGAATACGGTTCATGCGGCTGAGGTCCATGAGCACGCATCCGTCGCTCGCCGGCACGCGCGAACCGTACCCCCAGTTCTTCCCGCTGCTGACGGGATGCACGGGGACCCCGTGCCGGGCCGCGATTCTCAGGCATTCCCGAACCTGTTCGCGGTCCCCTGGAAGGATCACCGCGGGGACGCTCTGCGTGGTCAGGAATGTGGCTGTGGCGGCGCTGTGAAGAGTGGCGGCGTCCCGCACCACGAACTCCTCTCCAATGGCGGAGGCCCAGTCCGAGCAGGCCGCGTTCAGGCGACCGTCGGCCTGGACTTCATGGTCCATCGCAAGGGCCTGCGCTAGGGCGGCCAGATCCGGCGTGGGACGACTCATGGGATAAACCTCTGTGTGCGTATATCTCGGGGTGCTGACGATAGGAACGGAAGAGAACGACGCTTCGAGTTCCGCGACGCATTCCCGGTATCGCGCGTCCGGGAAGCGGGAATCGAAGCCCAGGATTTCCATCACGCACCCGTAGGCCGGGTCGTAGTAAGAGGGCAGTTCGCAGCCGACACCCCGCAGCGACGCGCCGCCGATTCTCCGAAGAATGGTGGATGAGAAGTGCCGCTGGGTGACGGTGCCTATACCGATGCAGCCGCCAAGCACCTTGGCCAGGGCGTAAGTGGACAAGGCGATGTGCAGCGCCGCCGTGGTGTTGCGCAATTCATGCCTGAGGGCCCATCCACCCACCTCGACATAAGGCACGCCCAAGTGTCGCGCCAGCGCCATCTCGGCGTTTACCGCCTCCCGCAACGCGTCCCCCCAGACGGGGTCGCGAGCCAGCGCGCTTTTGGCCACAGCCAGTTCCTGGAAGGGGATACCGTTGTCGTGAGGAAGATAGCGGGCGCAACCGCCCACCCGGCCGTCTCCATCGACGGCCAGAATGTGCCAACTTTCGAGATCCGCCGGCGCCTCGTGCCTGCCATCCGGCGTGAGTTGCTCACTCCCCACGGCCCCGTCTTCCAGGTAGATTCGACCGCGCAGCCGCTGCAATTCTCCCAGGTAACGGCCGTAGTGCTCCGCCTCGCACCGGTGCAATCGCGCTTCCGCGGGTACGTTCTGGACGGAGGGCGCCAGGAGCAGAATACTCCACTTGGTTCCCACTTTCGACCAGGACAGGCGTCGCAATTCGCCGTTACTCCTTTCGGCGCGGCTCTGATTGCTTGAGCCGCAGAGCGCTCGAAGGTTTACAATCAAGCCGGGATCTCTGGTGAACCGATTCGCACGTTCTATCGGCTAATTCAGGGATTCCCTTTAGCGAGGTCTACAGTGAAGGTCTCGTCCACTTAGCCCTCGATTCCGCGGATCGGCCCGGTAGGGAGAACCGCAACCCAGGAACACTCCCGGCCCTGTCTGTAAAGCTGGGCCGGATGTTGTCGCCCCGAGTGGCGGTCAATAAGATGAGTGCGGAAGACCTGCCCGCCGTGGACGTGGCCGGAAGAATGGTCTGAGGGAGGAAAAGCGCAGGAACGGGCAAACAGCCAGCATCCAACCCAAGTTGAAGGATACCACGAATGCCGCGGCGTATCCGGTGGCTGCCGCCGCTAACGTTTCAACAGGATGAGGACGATCTATCCATTAGCATACACATGGCTGAGCGACCCGGCTGCGAGGAGATGTTGGCCCAGTTCAACCGCCTGATGGAAGAACTGCTGGGGGAAGGCCTGTGTCGCAGCGCATTCGAACGCTGGGAAATGGATATCCTGCTGGACATCGAGAGTTGTCACCTGAGCCGTTCGAACTGGGAAAGAGTCCTGCGCCGGTATCAGCGCGCGGTGCGGCGCCGCATGAAGAAAGGGGCGCACGCCCCGCTGAAGCTCTCCGAGTACCTGGGGCTGTCCAAAGCGCGAAGGTTCACGAGAAAGCCCGCCGCAGCGGAGCGCCCCGACGGTCTTGACCTCAAGACGGGCACACATTGAAACGTCCGCGGTCCTGCGCGGGGAAAGCCGTCAGCGAACAGCCGCCACTGGCCGAAATGCACCACCAGAAACCGACACACAACCAGCCAGCTTGACAGATAAAGCCCACAATATCAACAAACTGGCGCATGGCATAAAACTTGCTCGACAAATCAAGTAAGGAGGGATGAAATGAGATCCCCAAGTGTGTATTTCCTGGCCTTGGCCTTAGCTTCTTGCCTGACCGGGGCTTTTCCGGCATTCGCCCAGGAGCCGGACCCCGAGCAGCCATCCCACTCCGGATGGCGCAAGGTGGGCGAATCTTCGCCAGATAGACAGGCGACCGAGCCTGCGCGTGAGACGGTAGCGGCCCTGCCGCCACAACTGGTTTTGCCCGCAGGCACCTTTGTGATGGTGCGCGTGGACCAACCCCTTTCGTCGGACCACAACTATGCTGGTGATGTCTTTTCGGCGACGCTCGCCCAGCCGCTTGTGGCGAACGGCTACGTCGTTGCACGGCGAGGCCAGACTGTCGCCGGGCGCGTGGCCGAGGCACAGAAGGCCGGCCGCGTGAGGGGCCAGTCGCGCCTGGGTGTTGAGTTGACCGAACTCACGTTCGTGGATGGACAGCAGATGCCGATCCAGACCCAGTTGATCCAGTATTCCGGCGGCACCACGCGGGGACGCGACGCCACCGCGATCGCCACGACCTCGGGCACGGGAGCGGCCATCGGCGCCATCGTTCAAGGCGGAGCGGAAGCAGGCATAGGCGCCGCGGCCGGCGCCGCGGCTGCCGCCATCGGCGTGCTGGTCACGCGCGGCCGGGCCACAGAGATCTATCCCGAAGCGACGCTCACGTTCCGGATCATGCAGCCGTTGACGGTAGACACGGAGCACTCCGCGCTGGCGTTCCGTCCGGTGACGCAGCAGGACTACGAAACGAGGCTGGTTGAGCGCCGTCCTACACTATACCGGCGCGCGCCTGGATACTATACGGGCTGGGGCTATCCTTACCCTTATCCGTACCCCTATTTCTACTCGCCGTTTTACTATGGCTGGGGTCCGAGCTTCTACTATTACTCCGGTCCGCGCTTTTACGGCCACCGGCACCGGTAGGCCAGCGGCGTGACTACTTCAGGACAGCCCTCCGCTCCTCTCCGTAAACGGCGAGGAGCGGATGCCTCACGACAGCCCGGTACTCGTACGCTTCGCCGGCTTCCAGACCTTGAACCGTGGCGGAGAACCGCCCGGGAGCGCTGCGGCGAACGAAGGGCGCGGAAACCCACGGCAGAGTCCTTTCGTTGACGTCCTGCCCCTTCAACGAGCGGTATTCCAAGCCCACTTCGAGGGAGACCGATCCGGCCGGATCCACCAGGTCACCTTCAAAGGTAGCAACCCTGGCAGTGGCATCCCACCTCCACCCGCCGGTCGTGACTTTCGGCGGCTGGAGCGCGGTATTCGATCAGCTTCCCGCTCTGCCCCAGCACACTGACTCTTGTAAGGATCGCTGGTCGGACGGTAATTCCATTCCTGGCCCATGGTGAAACAGGCTTCAAACGGCTCGGCGGCAGGCGTCCCGGCAATGTGCTGTTCGGTGGTCTTCATGCCGCCTCAATGTAACGCTTCAAGTAATCGCAGGAATCTCCTGCCATCGAATGACTTATTGCGACGACAGGCTGGCCGTCCATGCTCCAGTGAAGGTGTCGCTCCTAACGGCTGGCGATAAGACACCCCATCATTAAACGTGCTGGAGAGACACGTCGCCGTCAATGCTGCCGCGCCGCCGGGCGATGGCGATCACGCGGCGCTACCCAGCTCCAGCTTTCGCGTGGATCAGTTCTTTTTCAAGGTACGAACGTAGCCGATTACACTGTCCACCTGTTCTTCTGTGAGTTTGGCCCGGTGAGGCGCACTGGGCGCATCCATGCGAACCGGTTCCATCTTGCGGATGCCGCCGGTGATAATCTTCCTCAACTCGGCGTCCGTTTTCTGGTGCACGTACTGCGAATCCAGCCGGGGGATCTTCATCTTCCAGAAGCTGTCTACGGTGGGATTTCCCTTCCCCTGAGGCCCGTGGCAATTCTTGCAGGTTCGTTCAAAGACCGCTTTGCCGGTCAACTCCTCGGCGCAAGCAGGATGCAACATCCCCACGACCGCCAAGGCGGCCACAACGACAGGTTTCATGTGTCTTCCTTATCCCAGAGGAGATACTGTACTTGTCAGTCAAGAATGCCATGGACAGCGCGGCCTGTCAACATATAAAATCGTGGTTCTCGCGACATGCTATACTTACGGTGGATGATGTTGTATCCTCCGCGACAGCGGAGCCCACTCCATAGAGCCCAGCGCTCACCGGCACCCTCTTTTGTGCCATCTTGCCTGGAGGTAAGCACCCAAGCTAAAGGATGAAAGCCACCGTCGAAATAAGCCGAGGAATAGAATCGCTGTTCGGAACCCGGGATGAGAATATCCGGCTGCTCGAAGAGAACCTCGGCATCGTGACACGCTTGCACGACAGTTGCCTGGAGATCGAAGGCGAGGAAGCCTGCGTGGCTCGCGCGGAGAGCATCCTGGCAGACTACGTGGCCCTGGTTGCCGAAGGCCACACGTTTTCGAACGGCGACCTCAACAGCTACCTGCGAGTGGTCACGCAGGATCCCGAAGTCACTCTGCGGCGTCTGGTCGTCAGCAGCAAGCAGCGCAGTTTCGGCAAGAAGCTGCTGGCTCCCAAGACGGTCAACCAGCGCCGGTACGTCGAGGCCATCGAGCGCAACGACCTGGTGTTCGGCATCGGCCCCGCGGGTACCGGCAAGACGTACCTGGCGGTAGCCATGGGCGTGGCCGCGTTGATCGGTAAGAAAGTCAGCCGCATCATCCTGACCCGTCCGGCCGTGGAGGCCGGCGAGCGGCTGGGCTTCCTGCCCGGCACGCTGCAGGAAAAAGTGGATCCCTACCTCCGGCCGCTCTATGACGCGCTGTTCGACATGCTCGAAAGCGAGAAAGTGGAGCGGCTTCTGGAGCGCGGCACCATCGAGATCGCGCCCATCGCCTTCATGCGGGGAAGGACTCTCAACGACAGCTTCATCATCGCCGACGAGGCGCAGAACGCCACCTGCGAGCAGATGAAGATGATCCTCACGCGGCAAGGCTTCAACTCGAAGATGGTGGTGACCGGCGACGTCACGCAGATCGACCTTCCGCCCGGCAGGCGCAGCGGCCTGCTGGAAGCCGCCGATGTCCTCAAGGACGTGGAAGGCATCAGCTTCGTCCAGTTCGACGAGCGCGACGTGGTGCGCCACGCTTTGGTGCAGCGTATCGTGAAGGCATACGAGAAGTACCAGGACGCCAACGGCGCGGGCCGCCAGCTGAGCCTGCGCCTGGGCGAACCCGCGGAGCCGCCCCGCGAAGAGACCGAAGAAGTTTAGAGACCCGCCATGCCCGCCTCCGACGATTCACTGCTGTTTCTCCGTGCGCCGCGAGCGCTTCACCGCGCGGCGATCCGCAATTTCCGGAAACGCCTTCAAGACGAGGTTTGCCAAGGTTCGCGGTTCACCGTCCTCATCACCGGAGACGAGGAACTGCGGCGCCTGAACCGCCAGTTCCTCGGCAAAGACTACGCCACGGACGTTCTCTCGTTCCCCTCCCGGGACGGCGACCGCATAGGCGATATGGCCATCAGCGTCGATCGCGCCCGGGAGCAGGCCGCCGAGCGGGGCCACTCGCTCGAAGCGGAGATTTCCATCCTGATGCTGCATGGAGCGCTGCACCTGATGGGGATGGATCATGAAAAGGACCGCGGCCGGATGGCGCGGGCCGAGACCCTGTGGCGCAAGCGGTTGGGCTTACCCGCCGGGCTGATCGAACGGGTCCGACAGTGACCGCCGTCCTGATCCTGCTGGTCCTGGTGTTGTCGCTGACGCTGGCGCTCGCCACGCTGGTGCAGATGCTCTACCTGGAATCCGTGCGGCTGCGCGCCCGCGAATACGCCGCCCTCGAATTCTTCAAGGACACGCTCGAGGACGCCATCGGGCTGGACGAAGCCAGCGGTGCGTTGGCCTTCTCGATGGTAAAGCACACCACCCTTTCATTCATGGGCATCGTGTACCTGGTGGCGGCCATGCTGGGCGGAGAGAAAATCTGGTATGCGGTGATCGAGGCCTCCCTGTTCACCCTGTTCACCATGACGGCGGCCGCTTACGCCGTCCCGCACATCGTCTACCGCCGCAGCGCCTGCCGGTGGCTGCTGCCGCTGGTTCCGCTTCTCAAGGCGATGGCGCTGCCGGCCCGCCCGCTGGGAGCGTTGCTGCAATTCCTGCAGTCGCTGGCCGAGTTGAGCGGCCCCAGCGAGGCAGAGCAGGAACAGGTCGATCCGGCCGAGCACATCGACGCGCTGATCGACGCGGGCGCCGAGGAAGGCATCATCGAGGAGGACGACCGCAAGCTGATCCAGTCGGTCGTGGCCTTTGGGGGCAAGACAGTGCGGGCGGTCATGACGCCGCGCCCGAGCATCGTAGCTTTCCCCGCCAATCGCACCCTGGAGGAATTGCGGCAACTGGTCATCAACGAACAGTACTCCCGCATTCCGGTTTATCAGGACACCATCGACAACATCACCGGCTTTGTGCATGTGCGCGATATGTTCGAGCTCGACCAGCACGAGCGGGAAACCCGCCAGGTGGGAGAACTGGCGCGCCCCGTCAGCCTCGTCCCGGAGAGCAAACCGGTGGACGAGCTGCTGCGCGAGATGCAGCAGAACGGCGCGCACATGGCCGTGGTGGTCGACGAGTACGGCAACACGGCCGGCCTGGTCACGCTGGAAGACCTGGTCGAGGAGATTCTGGGCGAGATCCGCGACGAGCACGAGCCCGGGATGGATCTCAAGCCCGATGAGCGCGGCGGCTACGTGGTGAGCGGAAGTTTCGAGCTGGCGCGAATGGAGGATCTCGTCGGCCTGCGGACCAACGGCGAGGCCGAGTCCACGACCATCGGCGGGCTGGTTTCAGAGTGGCTGGGCCACGTGCCGAAGACCGGGGAAGCGGTCGAGCGCGACGGGATTCGGGTAGAGGTTCTGGCGAGCAACGAGTTGCGCGTCGAGCAGGTCCGTGTATCCCGCATATCGGAATAAACGCATGTATAAATCCGGATTCGTATCCATCATAGGGCGTCCCAACGCCGGCAAGTCGACGTTGCTGAACCGCCTGGTCGGCAGCAAGGTCGCCATCGTGGCGGATAAGCCACAAACCACGCGCACCGCCATCCAGGGGGTGTCGACGCTGGACGGCGCGCAGATTGTTTTCGTCGACACGCCGGGCATTCACAAACCCGACACCACCTTCAACCGCCGCATGATGGACACCGTGCGCAAGGCGCTCGAGGACCGCGATCTGCTGCTTTACCTGGTGGACGCCACGCTCCCGTTCCAGCCCGCCGAAGAGCAAGCGCTCGAGATGATCGGCGAGACGGCCGCGCCGGTGCTTCTGCTGCTCAACAAAGTGGACGCGGTGAAGGAGAAGGCGCAGTTGCTGCCGCTCATCGAACGGTACAGCGCCACGGGACGCTTCGAGGAGATTTTCCCCATCTCGGCGCTGCGGGGCGTGGGCCTGGAAGAGTTGAAGTCCGCCATCGTGAAGAGACTCCCCGAGGGGCCGCAGTATTTCCCGGACGACTATCTCACGGACCAGCCGGAACGCTACCTGGCCGCGGAACTGATCCGCGAGAAGATCCTGCACCTGACCCGGCAGGAAGTGCCGCACTCGGTGGCGGTGCTGGTCGACAAGTTCGAGGAAACGCCGCGCATCACGAATATCGCGGCCACGGTCTACGTGGAGCGGGAAGGACAGAAAGCGATCGTGATCGGCGCCAAGGGCAGCATGCTGAAGCGCGTCGGAACATCGGCGCGCCTGGAGATGGAGTCGTTGTTCGGCCGCAAGATCTTCCTGGAACTCTTCGTGAAAGTGCAGCCCGGGTGGCGGGAAAACCCCGAGTTTCTGAATGCGATAGACTGGCGTTCTATGGCAGGTTTGGAGGAAAACTAACATGCGCACCCTTTCGATCTTTCTTGCTCTTCTTCTGCTGGGTTTCACCTGCGCCACGGTCTGGGCCGATCAGCCTTCCGACAACGAGATCTACGACAAGGTCCGCATCCGGCTGGCGGGCGACCCGGACGTAAAGGGGAACCAGTTGACCGTCGAGGTGAAGAACGGTGAAGTGACTCTGCGGGGCAAGGTCGAAAGCGAGCGCGCCAAGAACAAAGCCTCGAAACTCGCCCGCAAAGTGAAGGGCGTGAAGAACGTCACCAACGAACTGACGATCTCGCGCCACTGAAGCAGGGTGAGTTCCGACATGGCGCACACGAGCGGTAAATCCTACGCCGTCATAGGGGGCGGCATCATCGGCCTGGCGCTTGCGCACAAGCTGACGCTGGCCTTCCCCGGCGCCCGCGTGGTCGTCTTCGAAAAAGAACCCGAGGTCTGCCGCCATCAGAGCGGCCACAACAGCGGAGTGCTGCACTCGGGCCTGTATTACCGGCCCGGCTCGCTGAAAGCCAAGCTGGCAGTGGATGGCATCCGCCAGATGAAGGACTTCTGCCGGGAGCACGGCGTGCCCCACGAGGAGTGCGGGAAGCTGGTGGTGGCCTGTTCCGAGGACGAGCTTCCGCGCCTGCGCGATCTGCTGGACCGGGGAACGCAGAACGGCCTGCAAGGCCTGCGGTGGCTGGGGCCGGAAGAGACGCGCGAAATCGAGCCCAACGTGGCGGGCATCGCGTCGGTCCGTGTGCCGCAGGAAGGAATTGTGGACTACGAGCAGGTCTGCAAAGCCCTGCAGCGCCTGATTGAAGCCGCCGGCGGGTCCGTGCTCACCTCGTCGCCGGTCCACGCCCTGAAACCGGACGGCGCGGGATGGAGGATATGCGCCGGGCAGCGCGAGGAGCGCGCCGATTTCTTCTTCAACTGCGCCGGGCTGCACTGCGACCGCGTGCTGGTCATGGCCGGAGAGAAGCGCCGCACGCGCATTGTCCCGTTTCGCGGCGAGTATTACCTGTTGAGCGCGGAGGGCCGCAAGCTCGTCCGGAACCTCATCTATCCGGTTCCCGATCCGCGCTTCCCGTTCCTCGGAGTTCACTTCACGCGCATGATCCACGGCGGCGTCGAGGCGGGCCCGAACGCTGTGCTGGCATTGGCGCGCGAGGGATATCACAAGACGGACTTCCGCCTGGCCGACGTGGCCGACGTGTTCACCTTCGGCGGTTTCTGGCGGTTCCTCATCCGCTACCCCTCGATGTGCACTTACGAGTTCTACCGCTCGCTGAGCACGTCCGAGTTCTGCCGTTCGCTGCAACGCCTGGTGCCCGCCGTCGAGAAGCGCCATCTGAGCCCCGGCGGCGCGGGCATCCGGGCCCAGGCGCTCAGCCCGGAGGGCACGCCGGTGCAGGACTTCGAGTTCGTGCTGCGCCCCAACGCCCTGCACCTGATCAACGCGCCCAGTCCGGGCGCCACCGCGGCGCTGGCCATCGCGGACTACCTGATCGCAAGAACGTCGGCCCTGTAACCGGAACCCGCAGCGAACCTGTAGTTCTAAAGGGCCGCATGTGGCTGTGTTGCATGGAACCTCTGATTGTGATATTCAGAAGCCCCAGGAGGATTGAATGCGTCTCGATCGAAGCAAGTCGTTAGTGCTGTTGGCTCTCATCTCTTTGAGCTTGGTGCTGGTGTCCTGTTCCACAGGTCCGCGGCCGCCAGAGAAAGGCACGCCGGAGTTTTACTGGCAGGCGGCGCGGGAGACATACGCCACCTCAGATTATCTGAAGACCGCCGAGCACCTCGATGCACTCGGCAAGAGTGACAACCAGTTCACGAGCAAGGCACAGTCGTGGCGCCTGGTCCTGACGTCGGGCATGACCAAGGCCTTCATGGAACTGGCGGACAATTACGAGTACGGCGCGCGCGCCAACAAGGCGAATCCCACGCCATTCCGCAAACGCGTGAGCACTTATCGAAATATGGCGGGCCAGTTGTCGCTGCAGTTCGCCGAGACGTTCCGCGCGTTCCGGCAGAGTCACAAGGAAGCCGAGATCGTTCTCAGCTTCCCGTTCCCCACGGGCAGTGCCGGCCAGGTTGCGCTGATGAGCAAGTTGGGCAATGGCATTTTCCTTTCCGATGCCGAGCAGGAAACCGCGCAGAAGAGAATGATGGAGCGCTGCATCTTGATCGGAGTTGCCAAAGCCGTGGGAGCCGGCGAGGATACCGCCAAAGCCCGGGCCATGTTCCAGGCGGGCGATGTGAAGGTTCCGCGCGCGGTTTTCATGACGGCCATGGCCAACGCGCTGTATGATCAGTCGCAATTGTTCGGCCGGATGAAGCTCGACAAGCCGGACCAGATGAAGCTGTTCGCCAATGAAGCGTTGGAAGCCTTGAAGGATGTCCCTGAAAGCAAGGACACCAAAGCGCTGGCGGCGAAGATCCAGGCCTCTCTGAAGAAGCAATAGACGCAGTAGGAAAACTTCAGCGGACCGGTCCCAGGAGCCGCGGCGGTGTGCCCGGCTCCTGCACCACCCGGTATGGTTGCGGTGACGCGGCGCAATCGGCGAGCGGCGTGATGCTGTAGTAGTTCAGCCCGTAGCGCCAGTTCCGATGCATCTGGTCGACGCAGGTCTCCGTGCGGTGCGGCTCGATTTCGCGCCACAGCGGGCGCGCCGAGGCGGCTTGATCGATGGCGGGATAGGTGACGATCTTCAGCGCCACGACGCCGATGGTCAGAGCCCCGCCGATCATGGCCAGGGCCGCCGCGCGACGGCCGCGATTTTCCAGCCACCAACAGAGCGCCGCGAAGCACAGGGCCGCCGCGAGCACCCAGGGTGAGACGTGCAATCCCCCGGCCCGTGAAAGGCCCACGGCGAGCGCGGCCGGCAGCACCCGGGCGGCCACAGGCAGCACGCCAAGAAGAACACCCACAGAGGCGAGATACCAGCGGGCATTCGGGAGGCGCGCCAGAGCCAAACCTGCCAACGCCGTCACCGCCGGCACGAGCGGAAGCAGATAACCGGGTAGTTTGTTCGTTGAAGCCGAAAAGAAGACCAAGCCGAACAACACCCAGGCGGCGAGGAAACGCGCGCGCCGGTCGCCGAAGAGCCGGCGGTCGAAAACGGGGACCAGCATCGGGATCCAGGGAAACAAACCGGCCAGCAGGACGGGAACATAGAACCAGAAGGGCTGCTGGTGCATCAGCACATCTTCCGAGAAACGCTGGAAATGATGGCGGCCGAAGAAGTCGTTCAAGAACAGCCAGCCGTGGCGCCAGGTCACCGCCGCGTACCACGGCAGGGCTACCAGCAGCCCGGCCGCCACGGGCCACAGCAGGTCTCGCCAGCGGCGCCGCCCCATCCAAGCCATCGGCACGGCCAGCAGCAGCGGCACCAAGCCCTTGGCGAGGACCGCGACGCCCATTAGGATGCCCGTGGCCAGTAACCCACGCCGCTCCCCGCGCCCGATCCACCCGAGCGCCACGAGTTGTGCCGCCGCGAAGGCCGCCGCCATGGGCAGATCCGTCGCGGCGATCTGGCTGTAAGCAAGCCACCCGGCCGAGGTGGCGAGCATCAGGGACGCGTACGCGGCCACCTTCTCATCGAACTCACGCCGCAGCAGGCGGTAGTAGAAGATGAGGAATGCAAGGCTGGCCAGCGCCACCGGCAGGCGCGGCGCCACGTCTTCGCTCAAGCCGAGGCGGAAGGCGACACCGGTCATCCAGTAAAGCAGCGCGGGCTTTTCGAACCACGGCGCGCCCCACAATCGGGGGGAGATCCAGTCTCCAGACCTCGCCATCTCACGGCCAATGGATGCGTAGCGCGGCTCGTCCGGCCCCACCAGCCCCATCCCGGAGAGCCCGAAAAACAAGAGAAAATAGAACGCGAGCGCTACCAGCACCCATTTCCACATACCGGAGGACACCATTTGAGTATAATGAGCGCCACATCAACACTGGGAATCGCGCTGTTGTGCGCCGCGCCGCTCGTCGCGGGCGTGGATGGCTGCGCTTGCGATCCCGCCGAGCCCGAAACCATGGCGGCGCGCGAGTGTTCCTTGTGCCGCCTCGCCGAGCAGCAACCGCCCGAGCCAGCCATCTTCTTCGTGAAGGACAACAACCCGCGCAAGCCGAACCGCTGGCTGGTGCTGCCGAGAAGGCACGGCGACCGCGGCCACCATTTGCAGGACATGACGGCCGCGGAACGAACGGCGTTGTGGAGAGCGGCCATTCAGAAGGGCAAAGAGCTTTGGGGCGACCAATGGGGTCTCGCCTACAACGGCCCCAAAGTGCGTACGCAGTGCCACGCCCACATTCACATCGGCAAACTGCTCAAGGGCGTCGAAACGCGGCGGTTCGTCGTAGTGTCAAAACCCGAGCAGATCCCGGTGCCTCACGGAGAAGGCGTCTGGATCCACCCGGTGGGCAGGAAACTGCACGTGCACCTGGGCGAGCAGACCTGTGAGACAGTCTTATTCAGGTGACAGGAAGTGGATCTATACGAGATAGCTAAGCCCGGCTCGCCGGAGAACAAGCTTGTCCTGATGAGCGCACGCGACAACGTCGCGGTGGCGAGGGCCTTCCTGGCCGCGGGTGAAACGCTGCGGGCCGGCGGAGCGGAACTCACCACGATCGAGGAGATCCCGGCCGGACACAAGGTGGCCATCGCTCCCATCGCCGCGGGCGAAAAAGTGTTGCGTTACGGCGAGGCCATTGGCCTGGCGAGTGTCGCGATTCCCGCGGGCGCGCACGTGCACACGCGCAATATTTCCTACGAAGAGCTGTCCCCGGCTTATGAGTATCCGCCCGAACCGCTTCCCTTCCCGACGCCGCCGTCGTCCATGCCCTCGTTTCTCGGCTACGCCCGCCCGGATGGACGCGCCGGAACGCGCAACTACATCGCGGTGATGGCGGCCAGCAACTGCTCGGCGCACGTGGCCACCCTCGTGGCGCGCAGCTGCGAAGGCCAGCCCCTTCCGGAGAATGTCGACGGCGTGGTGGCGTTTCCGCATGGCGACGGTTGCGGAGAAGTCATTGGCCCGGACACCGAAATGCTGGAGCGCATCATCAACGGCGTGCTGGATCATCCCAACGTCAGCGGCGCGCTGATCATTGGGCTGGGCTGCGAGGTAAACCAACTCGGCGCCTACATGGATGGCGCGATGGCGCGCCAGCGGCGGCTGATCGGACTCTCGATGCAGGCCAGCGGAGGAACGCCGGGCACGGTCGACGCGGCCCGTCGTGAGATCCAGCATCTGATGGAGCGCGCCGCGGCGGAACGTCGCGTGGAGTTACCGGCCTCGAAATTGTGCCTGGGGCTGAATTGCGGTGGATCGGATTCTTTTTCCGGAATCACGGCGAACCCGGCGCTGGGCGTCTGCGCCGACATCCTCGCCGGATTCGGCGCCACGGTCGTGCTGGCCGAGACGCCGGAGGTCTTCGGCGCCGAGCATCTGCTGGCACGCCGCGCCCGGAGCCGCGAGGTGGCGGAGAGATTCCTGGGCCTGGTCCAGGCGTACAAGGCCTACCTGGCGCAGTTCGGCGGCACGTTCAACGACAATCCGTCGCCTGGGAACAAGGAAGGCGGCCTCAGCACCATCCTCGAAAAATCCCTGGGCGCGGCGGCCAAAGGGGGAACCGGCACGTTGATGGATGCCTACCGGTACGCCGAGCGCGTCGGCACGCCGGGCCTGGTGTTCATGTCCACCCCGGGCTACGATCCCGTGTCGCTTACCGGCCTCGCCGCGGGCGGCGTCAACCTGATCGCGTTCACTACCGGCCGCGGCAGCGCCATCGGCTTCCCCACCGTCCCGGTCCTGAAGATCTCCAGCAACACAAACGTCTGGCGCGCCATGCGCGACAACATCGACGTCAACGCCGGGCGCATCACGGACGGCGAGAGTTCCATCGAGGAAGCGGGCCGCGAAATCTTCAACCGGCTACTCGAAACCGCGTCCGGATCGAGGACCGCGAGCGAGCGCTGGGGCCATGGTGAATTCGTGCCGTGGCGCATCGGGCCCTTCACGTGAGGATAATGGGATATATGCGTGCTCTTGTTTCCCGATTCGCGGCCATCATTGCCGTGGGCGCCGCGCTCGTTCTGGCAGCGCAGAACCGCCCCGGCGTGGGGGCGTCCAAGAAGAAGGCCCCGCCGGCGGCCTCAAGCGTGAAAAGCGCCCTTGACAAAGCCACCCTGGAAGCCTACGTGCGCCATCTCTTCCTGTGGGGATCGCCCGTGAAAATCGAAGTCCGCGATCCGAAGCCCGCGCCGTTTGCGGGCTTCCTCGAGGTTCAGGTGCACGCCTCAGCCAGCGGCGCCGTGCAGGACGAAGTGTTTTATGTCTCCACGGATGGGCAGAAAATGTTGCGCGGCCAGGTCTATGACGTCAAGGACAATCCTTTCCGCCAGGATCTGGATAAATTGAAAACGGAATTCCAGCCCAGCCTGGGCACGCCGGGCGCACCCGTGGTCGTGGTGATGTTCAGCGACTTCGAGTGTCCGTTTTGCAGGGATGAAGCCAAGATGATCCGCCAGAACCTGCTCAGCGCCTACCCAAAAGATGTGAGGCTGTACTTCAAGGACTTTCCCATCGAGCAGATTCATCCTTGGGCTAAGACGGCCGCTGTCGCGGGCCGTTGCATCTTCCGCCAGAACCCGGCCGCGTTCTGGGATTTCTACGACTGGGTCTTCGAGCATCAAGCCGAAATCACGCCGGAAAACGTGAAGGCGAAGCTGGTCCAGTACGTTTCGAGCAAAGGCTCGCAGATCGAGCCGTTACAGTTCGGCCGCTGCCTGGAGACGCGCGCCACCCTGGCCGAAGTCGAGAAGAACATCGCTGAGGGCAGGCTGTTGCAGATCAATTCCATTCCTACCCTGTTCGTCAACGGCCGCCGGCTGGTGGGCAACCAAGGCTGGAGCGTAATACGGCAAGCCATCGACTACGAAATCGATTACCAGAAGACCGCCAAGAATGCCGGGGAGCAGGCCTGCTGCGAGTTGAAGATTCCTTCCCCGCTGAACCCCTAGGCGCGATCCCTCAGTGAAATCGCCTCGTATCCTCGCCTGTGCCGCCGCACTTGTACTCGGGGCTTCCGTGCCTGCCGCGGAGCCGCGGATCGATCCGGGTCTGTACCTGGCGCACATCAAGTACCTCGCCGGCGAGCGTCTCAACGGACGCGGCAACGGCACGCCGGAACTGCAAGCCGCCGCCCGTTACATCGCGGAGGAGTTCCGCGCACGGGGCCTCGCTCCTGCCGCCGGGGACGGAAGGTACTGCCAGCAGTTCAGCGTAATGGTCAACCCGCGCCGCGGTACGGCGAACCGCCTCCACTGGTCGGACGCAGCCCAGACCCACGGACTGCGGCCCGACACCGACTTCCAGCCCCTGAGCTTTTCAGCCACGGCCAGGGTTTCGGCCGGTGTGGTCTTCGCCGGCTACGGCATCACGGCCCGGGAGTACGGCTACGACGACTACGCCGGCATCGACGCACGCGGCAAAGTGGTGATCGTGCTCCGCCACGAACCCCGGGAATTCGACGCGAAGGCTCCTTTCGCCGGTCGCGCCTACACCATCCATTCGCAGTTGCCCTGGAAAGCGGAGAATGCGCGGGACCACGGCGCCGCCGCCATGCTTTACGTCAACGACATCGCCAATCACAGCGGCGAGAGCGACGAGTTCGAGCCATTCAGCCGCACCGTGGGTCCCGGCAATGTGGGAATCCCGGTTGTCCAGGTCAAAGCCGGCGCGGTGGACCGGCTGTTGGCCGCTGCCGGGAAGAATTTGAAGGGGCTGGCTGCCGCCATGGATAAGGGCCCACATCCACAGAGCTTCGTCTTGCCCGACGCGTTACGTGTGGAACTGGAAACCGAGGTCCACGGCGAGCCGCGCGCGGTCTGCAATGTGGCGGGCTATCTGGAGGGCTCGACGGCGGAGTATGTCGTTTTCGGGGCCCACTACGACCACATCGGGACCGGTGAACAGTTCTCCATGGACCCCTCCGCCGCGGGCAAGACACATTACGGTGCCGACGACAACGCCTCCGGCGTCGCCGGGATCATCGAACTAGCCCACGTCCTGGCGGCGAGGCCGAAACACCGGCGCGGGTATCTGTTCCTGGCGTTTGCAGGCGAAGAATTGGGCCTGCTCGGCTCCAGCTACTGGGTGAGACACGCCGGTCCCCCGCTCGACAAAGCCGTGGCCATGATCGACCTGGACATGATCGGCCGCATCCGCGCGCGGCGCATCCAGATTGGCGGCGAGCCATCGGCTAGAATGCGTAAGTTGCTGAATACATTAAGCGCGCGGAACAAGCTGGAACCGGAGTATGCGGAGCCGCCCGGCTATAGCGCGAGCGATCATTCCGCCTTCGCCGCCCGTCCCATGCCGGCGCTATTCTTCTTCTCGGGATTGCATCCCGACTACCATACCCCCAGGGACACCTGGGATAAGATCAATGCGGCGGGCAGCGCCGACCTGCTTCGGCTGGTGATGGAACTGGGCGAACGTCTGGCGGGCGCCGCCCGTCCAGGCGAAGTTGACTAATCTTCCCGCAAATTCACGCCGATAAGCCCAATGGAAGAGGAACAAACACTGTGGTGTGTCGCCACGTGGTCTTATGTGTGCGAAAATGGCCATTCCGGTGCCAAATAGTGAAACAGTGACCCTGCCGGCCGATCGGGTCTGGACGTTGCCCCCTCTGATTCTGCACCCGTTCGCCGACGCGTCGGGGCCCGGCAAACTGGTTGAAAGTTCCCGCGCCAGCCTAATGCTCGACGGATTGCTTCCCGCCGAGCATACGCAGGAAGAACTCTCGCGCAGGGTGTTGGAGGGCCGATATTACGAGATCCGGATGTTGTACTACGTGGGCAAGGACGTATCGCGCTGGATCGACCAATGTGCCGATTTCGCCGCCCGTGACACCGTCTTGCGTAGCTGCGGACTCCGCCGCCAGAGCTTCGCGGCCCTGTTGGTCGAGGCGCCCCCACAACACGTGCAGGACAAATTGAAGCAGTGGGGCGTGGTGGATTACCGAGCCATCTTCACGCGTGCGTTGGGGCTGAATGCGGTTTTTTCCCAGGTCCCCGAGCGTGACGCCCTCAACGAAAACTTTCTGCGCCATTACTATCGTTTCGCGGACCACTTTTTCGCCTGCAGTCAAAGCCTGACGCCGTTCACCGCGGCGTCTCCCGCGAGTTTCCGTTTTGAGCTCTACGCCTCCGGAGAGTATTCCAAAATGCTCGAGCGCGAGTGGGAAGAAGACAACATCTGTTAGCCCGCGCGCGGCGTTCGATTCGAGGCTCGATGATATAATCGGGCATGCCGTTTTGCCCCGCCCTTTTGGTCCGCCAGAACTTCGCGGACCGGACTCTCCAAGACATTCCAGGCACCGTGCGCCGCGAACTGGAACAGGCCGGCTTCGCCTCGCGCCTCCAGCCCGGAAGCCGCGTCGCCATTGGCGTCGGAAGCCGCGGCATCTCCAATCTCGCGGTGATTGTGCGGGCGGTGGCGGACTTCTGGAAGTCGGCCGGCATGCGCCCGTTCATCTTTCCGGCCATGGGAAGCCACGGCGGGGCGACGGCCGAGGGCCAGGCAGGCGTCCTGGCTCATTTCGGCATCACGGAATCCACTATGGGTTGCCCGGTTGTAAGCAGCCTGGAAGTGGTCCGGCTCGCCAAAACGCCCGAAGGAATCGCCACGTCCATGGATCACGCGGCCTTCGAGAGCGACGGGGTGATGCTGATTGGCCGCGTGAAATGGCACACGGACTTTTCGGGCAGGATTGAGAGCGGCCTCTACAAGATGATGGCCATCGGGCTGGGTAAGCTGGACGGTGCCCAGCGCTACCACGCTTACGGCCACAAGTTAGGCCTGGAACGCGTGATCCGTAGCGTGGGACGCCAGGTGCTGGCGTCCGGAAAGATCCTGGGCGGTTTGGCCATTCTTGAGGACGCCTACCACCACACGGCCCAACTCACAGCCGTGCCGGTGGAAGCGATGGAGCAGAAGGAAGAGGAACTGCTCGATCTGGTGAAATCGTGGATGGGGCGCATTCCCGTTCCCGAAATCGACATCCTCATCATGGACGAGGTAGGCAAAAACATTAGCGGCGCCGGCATGGACACCAAAGTCGTGAACCGGAGCATGTACGGGGTCTATAACGCCTGGGACACCGGTCCGAACATCGAGCGCATCTTCGTGCGCGATCTGAGCGAGATGACATACGGCAATGCCGTGGGATTCGGCCTTTCCGACGTGGTCACGGACCGTCTCGTCAGCAAGATCGACTGGAAAGTCACGCTGATCAATTCGCTGACCGCCTCCACGCCGAACTCGATTCGCACACCGATCCACTTCCCCTCCGACCGCCAGTGCCTGGAGACCATCTGGGTGACCGTGGGCAAGTTCGAGCAGGAAACCGTGAGTTACGTCTGGATCCGCAACACGCTGGAACTGACGCCCCTGGTGATCAGCGAGAACCTGCGGGATGTCGTGGAGCGCAATCCCCTGCTTGAGATCGTCGGGCGGGCGCGCGAATTGGAGTATGACGGCTCCGGCAACCTGAAGAACTGGTGGTAGTAAGTCTGCCGGTGCGTCTTCAGGTCCGGAAGGAGTAAAGGTCGCCGGCGCGGAGGTGGAAGCGAAAGCGCACTTCGCGGTTGGGGAGGGCAGCAATGCTGGCAGCCTTCTTCCAGCGGACCTCGATGCTTGTCGCATCCTCCCGGACTGGAATGCAGCCGCGTGCGATTGTCGTCCTTGAGGCTGAACACCCACATCTTGCGGAACGGATCGTAGAACATGGTGCTGCGGTCCTTGACCGGTCCGCTGCGTGCGGCTTCCTGACCCAATGGATGCCATCGTGGGAGTAGTACAGGCCGAACGTGGGCATACCGGAGAGGCGTTGGCGGAACAGTAGATAGCGCCGTTGGGGGTTCGAAGTCTCCAAGTCGAGCCACATCGTCGTCGAGCCCCAGTAGCCCGCCATGTACCACATCTTGAAGAGACGATCCGCCGGATCGAACCACACCACATCGCTGAAAACCATGGAAACCGCGCCCTTGGCCGTGGATTCCCAGGGATGCTCGGGCTTCACCAGCGGGCACGCCGGGTGGTACCGGGCCTGGTGATAGACGCGTTCCAAGTTGGTCGCCGAGATCGGGAAATCGTCCACGAAGAGCTGGCGTCCGACGTCGATGGGAATGACTTCCGGCGGCGCCGCGAGATAGGGACACTCCATCGGCTCGTACGGCACGGCAGCACGCACGGGTGGCCAATATTCAGGTAACCGGATTCCGTTGTAGAGTATTTCGCGGCCGGATTCCCAAGCCCTGGCCGGCGCGCAGGCCCATGCCGCCAACCACTCCGCCGCTGTCCGCCGCGTGATTCTCTCGTCCATGAAAAAATGTCCTTCCCTTGTGAGTGTTTCTTATGTTACATTCTCGCGAGGAGGATATCTGATGGCCTGCAAGACACCGAAGAAGGCAGCGAAACCGGCTCCGAAGAAGAAGGCAAAGTAACAGCAAGGTTTTCCTGGAAGGGGGCCGCGCCAGGCAAGCTGAGCGGTCCCCAGAATGTCCCCTGACGTTTCCCCGCTCGGATCTGCGCAGCGCTTTTGGTGTCTTCATCCCTCGGCGCGTGTAATCCTTTCCCTGAAAGTTGCCAATACAACCACCAGGCGATGCGAGGAGACCGCAGGCCTGGCGGTGCCTTGGCACCCACTCGCGATGGGGCACAACCATTTGATTAAAAATCGTTGAGATTTTGGATTTTACGGCAACTTAACGTCACATCCCTCCTGGAGGGGAAACATCCTCTTGTACCAGGTCGTCTTTTAGGTATACCGACATGCGCGCCAACCGCACCTACAGCATCTGCAAGCTCTCGATGGCCCTGGTGGTAGCCGTCTGCAGCCTGATGGCCGCCGAGCACCACGGCGTCGTCAAATCGGGCGGATTACCGGTGCCCGGAGCCACGGTTACCGTCACGCAGGCGGACAAGAAAGCCGTTACGAGCACGGACGAACGCGGCGTGTACTCGTTCCCCGATCTCGCGGATGGTGTTTGGACAATCGAAATCGAGATGCTCGGCTTCAAGAAGATCCGCTCGGAAGTGGCCGTGGGCACGAGCATCATGCCTCCACCGTTCGAATTGGCGTTGC
Source organism: uncultured Solibacteraceae bacterium (assembly GCA_964561215.1). GTDB lineage: Bacteria > Acidobacteriota > Terriglobia > Bryobacterales > Bryobacteraceae > JAJFUV01. Next base: position 33,416 of record CAZLOS010000028.1, read on the forward strand.
TGCCGGCAGGCGGCATGGCGGAAAGGAAAACGGAAGCGGCCACGCGGGCGGTGCCGGCAAAGCCGGACGCGGCTCAGCAACGGCAAGCGCAACGAGCAGCCACGCCGGCGCCAAACGCCAGGCCCTGGATGAATGGCCGCAATGGAAACGGCTATCAGAGGCTGGATGTAAACGCCGCGTCCATGGGATCCGTCAGTGGAAGCAACGGCCTCGGCAGCGACTTGAACCTGGCGGATTTGAGTCAGAGCGCCGAGGATTCCATGCTGGTCACCGGCAGCCTCAGCCGCGGACTCGACATGCCGATGCACAACGACTGGTTCGGCCCCGGGGGCTTTATGCCCGGACCTCCCGGCGCGGGTCCCATGGGCGGGCCCGGAGGTGAACCTCCGGCGGGTGGTGCTGCGCCATCCCTCGCAGGTCCGGCTGGAGCAATGGCCATGGGCGGTCCGGGCAGAGGCGGCATGATGGGCGGCCCGATGGGGGGCGGACCCATGGGCGGCCCCGGCGGAGGGCCCGGTGGATTTGGTGGCCCGGGGGGACCCGGAGGCCCGGGAGGCTTCGGCGGTCCGGGTATGCGTGGCGGACGGCCAGACTGGCAGGGGCGCCGCAATACCATGGCCTTCGGCAACAACCGGCGGAATCCACGCATGCGATATCGGGGCGCTCTGTCCTTCGATTTGGACAACTCCGTTTGGGACGCGAAGTCGTATTCGGTCACCGGCGCGCAGACGGAGAAGCCGGCGTATGCCAATGCTCGCGCGAACATCATGTTGGGCGGCCCGCTCAAGATCCCCAAACTGCTAAGCGGCGAGAAAGGCATGTTCACGTTCAACTACCAGTTGACCCGCAGCCGCAACGGAACCACACAGTTCGGCACTGTGCCCACGGATCTCGAGCGCGCAGGCGACTTCTCGCAATCCTCCTCGCAGACGGCGGCGGTCGTCTACGATCCGCTGAGCGGGACGCCGTTCCCGTCCAACGCCGTCCCCGCCTCGCGGCTGGATACGACTGCGCTGGCCTTGCTGAAGTTCTATCCGAAGGCGAATCTCCCCGGCACGCGCAATAATTACCAGGCGCCCCTGGTCGGCACAAACAACAGCGACAACATTAACGCCCGGGTGAACCAAACCATCACGAAGAAGGACCGATTGTCGGGCGGCATCGGTTATCAGGGCGGGAACAGCGTCACGCCGAACCTATTCGGTTTCACGGGCACGGGTGAAAACCGCGGACTGAACACGAACGTTGCCTGGTCGCGCACTATTCGGACCACGCTGATCAACAACCTGCGTTACACCTTCAGTCGCATGCGGAACACGACGACGCCGTACTTCGCCGGCCGCGAGAACGTGGCTGCGGAACTGGGAATCGCCGGGACGTCGCAGGAGTCGCGCAACTGGGGCCCGCCGGATCTTTCCTTCACCAATTACACAGGCCTCTCCACCTCGAACGCCGCCTTGAATCGCAACCAGACCAGCTCGGTGGGCAACAGCCTGCTCTGGATCCACGGCTCCCATAGCATAACCCTCGGCGCCGACTACCGGCGGCAGCAGATGAACCGGATCTCCGACACCAACGCGCGCGGGACGTTTACCTTCACGGGATCGATCACGGCCACAAGCGGCGCGGGCGGGTGGGACCTGGCTGATTTTCTACTGGGCCGTCCATACGCGAGTTCGATCCGTTACGGCAACGGCGACCTGTACTTCCGTTCGTCCGCGTTCGGCGCGAACGTAAGCGACGATTGGCGGGTCAACGCGCGCCTCACTCTCAACTTCGGAGTGCGCTACGACTATACGACACCCACCACAGAGCTTTACGATCGCATGGTGAACCTGGACATCGCGCCGGGCTACACGGCTATCTCCCAGGTACTGCCAGACCAGAGCGGCCCATATTCGGGCTCGTTTACGCGATCCCTGGTCGATCCGGACCGCAATAATCTCTCGCCCCGCGTGGGCTTGGCCTGGAAGCCCTTTGCCAAGCACTCTACCGTAATTCGTTCCGGTTACGGCGTTTACTACAATACGCAGGTCTACGCGTCCATCGCCAGCAACATGGCGCAGCAGCCGCCTTTCTCGCAAACCCTGCAGATCGCCACTTCGGCGGCGAACGTATTAACGCTGCGCGACGGCTTCACCGCCTCGCCGAGCCAGAGCATCACCAACACATACGCCATCGATCCGCGTTACCAGATCGGCTACGCGCAAACCTGGAACTTCTCGATCCAGCAGAACCTGCCGGCATCGCTGGTGGCAGTGGCCACCTACCTGGGGACCAAGGGCACGCGTCTGGATCAGCAGTTCCTGCCCAACTCGACGCCGCCGGGCACGACTACCGTTAGCGCCTATCCTTCGGGCTATACCTACGAGCAGTCCAACGGCAACTCCGTGTACCACGGCGCCACGTTCCAATTGATGCGCCGCTTCCGGAGCGGTCTGGGGGGCCGCGTGTCCTACACGTATTCGAAATCGATCGACGACGCCGGCACAGGCGGGCGCGCCGTGGTGGCGCAGGATTACCTGAACCTGGCCACCGAGCGAGCGCTCTCGAACTTCGATCAGCGACATAATTTCTCGCTCAACTGGCACTACAGCAGCGGCATGGGGATGCGCGGCGGGGCCATGATGCAGGGCTGGAAAGCCAAGCTTCTGCGAGATTGGACCTTCATGAATACCCTCACGCTCCGCTCGGGAACGCCACTGACGGCCACGGCCGGCGGCACGCGGTCAGTCACGGGCGGCACGGGTGTTTCAGGCAGCGTGCGCGCCGATGCCACCGGGTTACCCATCGACGCCACTTCCACCAGCCCATACTTCAATACGGCGGCGTTTACGCAGCCCGCTGCCGGCTCCTGGGGCGACGCGGGGCGCAACACCATCCCGGGGCCCACCACGTTCAGCTTGAACGCATCGCTGGGCCGGAACTTCGAGGTGGGCGAGCGCCGCAACATCGAATTGAGAATGGAAGCCACGAACTTGCTCAACCACGTCACAATCACGAGCTTCGGCACTACGGTCGGATCGAGCATTTTCGGCGTAGCCAACTCGGCCGCCGCCATGAGGAAGATGACCGCCAGCGTGCGGTTCAGGTTCTAACTTATGCGTGCTACCATCGCCACATTCCTCAGCGGTTTGCTCATTGTGAGCGCACAGCAACCGCCGGTTCCGCAAGGAGCCTTCAAGTTCGAGACCACCACGCAGCTTGTCGTAGTGAACGTCGCAGTGAAAGACAAGAGCGGCAAATCGGTCGAAGGTTTGAAGGCGTCCGACTTTACGATCGCGGAGGACGGCAAGTCCCAGAAGATCGCGGTGTTCGAGTTCCAGCGCCTGGAGGAACCCGTCGCCGCCCCGGCCGAGCGCAAGTTAATCCAGCGCGGCGCGGAGAGCACGCCGAAGGCCGCTCCCGCCGCGCAGCCGGCTGCCCCGGTCCAGATTGCGCCGTCCAAACCCGGCGAGATCCGGTATCGCGACCGCCGTCTGCTGGTCATGTTCTTCGACCTGACCTCCATGCCGACCGCGGATCAGCTCCGCGCCCAGAAAGCCGCGTTGAAGTTTCTGGACTCGCAGATGACGGCTTCCGACATGATGGCCGTAATGACGTTCTCGAGCGACTTGAAGGTCCTGCAGGATTTCACCAGCGATCGCGACGCGCTGATCCGGACCATCAAGGGCATTAACATCGGCGAGGGCAGCGATATGGCTGTGAGCGGCGCCACATCGGGGGACGAAACCGCCGCCGACACGGGCGACGCCTACACCGCCGACGATACCGAATTCAACATCTTCAATACAGATCGCAAGCTGGCCGCTATCGAGACGGCATCCCGCATGCTCTCTTCGCTGCCGGAGAAGAAAGCGTTGATTTACTTCGCCAGCGGCATGACCAAGACCGGCGTCGATAACGAGGCGCAGATGCGAGCGACGGTGAACGCAGCGATCCGTAGCAACGTGTCGCTCTACCCCATCGACGCGCGCGGCCTGGTGGCGCAGGCCCCGCTCGGCGACGCCACCAAGGCTTCGCCCGGCGGTCAGGGCATGTATTCCGGCAGTTCGGCGCGCTCCACGATGACCAATTTCCAGGATCAGCAGGAATCGCTGTACACGCTGGCCGCGGACACCGGCGGCAAGGCGCTGCTCGACGAGAATGACCTTTCCCTGGGCATCCAGCAGGCGCAAAAGGACATCGCCAGCTATTACATACTGGGCTACTACAGCACCAATCAGAACATGGACGGCCGATACCGCCGCATCAAGGTGCAGTTGACGAATAAGACACTCTCGGCCAAGCTCGATTACCGCAGCGGCTATTTCGCATCCAAGCAGTTCCGCGACTTCAACTCAACGGACCGCGAGCGCCAACTCCAGGAGGCGCTCATGCTGGGCGACCCGGTGACCGACCTGCCCATCGCCATGGAAGTGGCGCACTTCCGCCTCGGGCGCGACCGCTACTTTGTGCCGCTCGCGGTGAAGATCCCGGGCAGCGAACTGGAACTCGCCCGGCATGGCGGCGCCGAGCGCACGCGCCTGGATTTCATCGGGCAGGTGAAGGACGCGAAGGGCTCGCTGGTGGCCACCGTGCGCGACGACATCGACGTGAAACTGAAAGGCGAGACCGCCGGCCAGCTATCCAAACGGAACCTGCAATACGACACCGGCTTCACACTGCAGCCGGGCACATATACGGTGAAGTTCCTGGCACGGGAGAACGAGACCGGCAAGATGGGGACGTTTGAGATGAAATTCAAGGTTCCGGACCTCACCACGGAGCGCAATTACCTACCCATCAGCAGCGTGGTGTTGAGCAACCAGCGCGAGAGCCTGAAGGCGGCCGTCGCCACCGCCGAGCGCGACAAGAAGCTGCTTGAAGCCAATCCCCTGGTACAGGATGGCGAGAAGCTGGTGCCCAGCGTGACGCGCGTCTTCCGTACGGACCAGGAGATGTACGTCTATGTGGAGGCCTATCAGCCCGCCGCTCAGTCCACCGAGCCGCTCATCGCCAGCGTAACCTTCTTCCGAGGCAAGCAGAAAGCATTCGAGACCCAGCCCCTCCAGGTGACCGAGGGCCTGAATCCGAAAACCAAGGCGGTCCCTATCCGGTTCAGCCTCCCGCTGAGCAAGCTCACGCCTGGCCGTTATACCTGCCAGGTGAGCGTTCTCGATCCCGCCGCGCGGAAGTTCGCCTTCTGGCGCGCGCCGGTGGTGGTAATCCCTAAACCGGCCGCATAGGACGAGGCAGGCGAAACCGCCTGCCTCATGCCGGATCTACTTCCCCATTTTGCGAAGGCGCTTCAGGCTTTGCTCGATACCGGTGAGTCCCGGATAGGCGCCTGATTCCTCTTCCACGACGTACCACTCAGTGGCGCCCAAGGTTTCGCAGGCCTTGAACACTGCGGGCCACTTCACATCGCCGTCGCCGACCAGCGCATCCTTCTTGGTCGCGGACCACTCCTTCACATGTACCGTGAGGGCGCGGCCGGGATAGTCTTTCAATACCTGCACCGGGTCGGCGCCGCCGTGAACGATGTGGCCGATATCGAGCTGCATCACCACGGCCTTATCCGTGTTCTTGAAGAATGTGTCCCAGGGGCGTTCGCCATCCAGTACTTGAAACTCGGCCGTGTGGTTGTGATACCCCACGTACATGCCCTGCTCCCGCACCTTCCGGCTGGCTTCGTTGAAGATCTTCGCCGTCTCCAGCCATGCCTTGCGCGATTCGTTGTACTTCTTAGGAAGGCCGGGAACGATCAGGAACTTGTTGCCGATGCCCCTGTTGAAGTCGATGGTTTCGGCCAGCTTGTCGCCCATGATGGTGTCGATGCCTATGTGCGAGCCGCAGCACTTCAGGCCGTTCACGATGAGCATCTTCCTCAGCTCCGTAGCGGTCCTGCCGTAGTAGCCGGCAAACTCCACGCCCCTGTAGCCGAGCTTGGCGACGCCTGCAAGTGTGCCATCGAGGTCCTGCTTGCAGAGGTCGCGGACCGAGTAAAGCTGCACGCCGATGGGAATCTTGTCCTTGGCGGCGGAGAGAATTCCTGCGAAACCAGCGGCTGCGGTGCAGCCAAACGCGCGGCGAGTCAGTTGTTTATCCATGGTAGTCCTCATGACCACACACCATCAAAGCACATCTACCGCTTTGCCGGTACGGGCGGATTCGTAACAGGCGGTCAGGACGCGCTGGCTGCGGATGCCGACGGTAGCGTCGACGGCCGGGGCGCGGTTGTCGAGAATCGCCTGGCTGAACTCCTCGATCTCGGCGCGGTAAGGGTTCACAGGTTCAGGTGCGATTTCGATTTCGCCCGCCGCCGCGCGGCTCTGCTGCGCGTCGTAACCCGCCGCGCCGCCTTCCAGCCGCGCGAACATGGTCCCATGGCTCGCCTGCCCGATAGTCCCCTTGGCGTGGATCGAGCCGCGGGTGCCATAAAGCTCCAGCGTGTTGTCGCTGGAAGCGTCCGGAATCGAGAAGAACGCGTCCACCATGCCCAGTGCGCCGTTGTCGAACCACAGCATGGCCAGGGCGCTGTCTTCGCTCTTGTAGTCCTGCACAATGGTGTTGGCGAAGCAGCTCACCTTCTTCACGTTGCCGAAGAACATCTCCAGCAGGTCGATGCAGTGCCCACCCATGTCGATGAGCGAACCGCCTCCGCCGAGCGCGGGATCCTGACGCCAGGCGCCTTCCATGCGCGGATACCAGCATGAAAGCTGCGCGCGGCCCAGCACGGGCTTGCCCAGCGCGCCATCCATGATCAACTTCCGAGCGGCCTGGTGCTGCGCCGTGAACCGCATCATGAGCGCCGTGGCCAGTCTCACTTGGGCCTTCTCGGCCTCGGCGGCCATGTGTTCCGCCTCGGCCACGGTCATGCCCAGTGGTTTTTCGCACAACACGTGCTTGCCGGCGGCCATGGCCGCCAGCGTATGTTCGCAATGCAGGTACACGGGCGTGGCGATGTAGACGGCATCCACATCGCTCGCCAACAGCTCCTCGATGCTCGCGCAGGCACGGGCGCCGAACTGCGCGGCCACCTCCTGGTTCGCCGTCGGGTTCACATCGAACACCGCCGCGAGCGTTGCGTTCGAGGCTTTGGTAAGTCCCTCGGGAATAGTCCGGCGGCGCGCGATGCCGCCGCATCCGATTACGCCCCACTTGATTGTCTTTGACATACTTTTATAGTTAAAGCTTCGTATTCATTTTGATCAGTTTAGCTTGGCTGGCTCTTCCTTGCCAATTGCTTATCTGCTAATGCGTCTCCGGCGGCACGTTGCCATAGGACCATGGCGCTTTGAACGGCTTGGCCGGCAAACGCTCCGGCAGCCTGCCGGGCTTCAGGCGCCGGGCCATTTCGACGCCGGCTTCCACGAACCGGTTCCCGGCCGTAATCTCCAGATTGCTATAAGCGGTGAGCCTCGTCTCGTAGCCTCCGCCCGAAGCGCTGAACGCCTCCTCGGTGGGCACGTATCCCACGCAGCCGTTGGCGAGTTCCACCGGGAAAGTGAATGGGAACGGACTCCCCCGCTTGATGCGCAATCCGAGTTCGCAGAAGAACTCAGCCGGATTCGAAACGAAGACCGCCGGCCCCACCTGAATGGCCTGCACCTCGGCTTCGGCAACCGGCTGCTTCGCGAGAATGGCGTCGAGCATGACAATCTCTTTGGCAAAGACCCACTCGGTCAGATCCACCGAAGCGGGATCCTTGGCCGCGATCTCATAACAGCGCTTCACGCGTTCCGGGCTGGGTTTGCGGCGGTTGATGTGCAATGTGACACTGGCCGCATCGAGCGGCGTGAGCGCACCCGGCTGCATCGACAGGAGCACCTTCACAGCCTCCGCGCCCACTCGCCCGCCCACCAGTCTCGCGTATTCCTCGCCGTTCGGTAGCGCGTAGGGGCTGAGGTTGTCCACCTGCGTCACATCTCCGCAAGCACCCTGCAGGAACAGTACCACGGCGTCGCCCGCCAGCGCGCCGCGGATGGTCTTTTCCAAGTAGTAAATCCAGTTGGCCGAAATGCCTCCAGGACTGGTGGTGGCGTGGCAAGCGTAATTCACGATACAGCCCGTCAAGCGGCCATCCGTACCCCATACGCCGATCACTCCGACCTGCGGGTCGGTGGGCCCGGCCGGCCCCAGCATATCGGGATTGCCCTGCCCCGGATGGGTGTAAGAGAGGCCGTTGCGCATGCGATGACGGCGGCTGAAGGCGACTTTGTCCTCGACGCCGACACCCGCCCCGGCGCGCGCGACCGCGAGTTTCGCGTGTGCGTCGCAGACGGCCTGTATGGCTTCGCGGCGCACCAGGGAGAGATACTCGGGATCGGCGGAACTGGACACCTCGTAGGCCAGCTTGCGCGCCAATGGGGACGCGTGATCGTATTCGCCCGGCTGTACCATGCCTGTGGGACCGGACGAGTGCGAGTGCGTCGCGCCGACCAGAATGCATTCCGGCGGAATGCCGCAGCGCGACTGAACCTCGCGCCTGACCTCGACGACCAACTGCCGGGGCACGGTCAGCGCGTCCACGCTTACCAGCGCCACGCGTTTCGTGCCGTCGTCAAAAACGGCCACACGCACTTTACACGGATCGTGAAAAGCGCGGTGGAACCGCTTCTGATAGCCGCCGGGCTCCTGCATACCGATTCGCGGAGAGATATCCCTCTCGGCGAAGCCCGCACGGAAGACGGGAGTGGCGGGAATCGCCAGCCCTCCCATCGAACTGAGTGCCAGAAATTCCCGTCGCTTCATTTTTCGATCATATTAGAATTCGTACTTCAGCGCGAACTGCATGTTGCGCGGAGTGCCGCGGCTGGAGATGGTGCCGAACGTCGCCGCCGACTCCATACTCGCCGCGGCGGACCCCCAGTTGGCGTGGTTCCAGGCGTTGTACATCTCCCACCGGAACTCCAGCAGGTGCGTTTCATGGATTCGCGTGCTCTTAAAGATTTGCAGGTCGTGACTCTTCGTGCCTGGCTGGTAGAGAATGTTGCGCCCGGCTGTGCCGATCCTCGCGTCCGCGCCGCCCGCAGACAGCAGCTTAAACGCCGTCACATCAAAGAAGCGATCCACCGTGCGTTCGCTTTTCGACAGGTTGCCGTTCCCGATGCGGTCCGGCCGCGCCGAGCAAGCCGTGGCGCAGGTACCTAACCGAGTCAGGTTCATGCCCGGAGAAACCGCGAAGCCGGTCTGGAACACGACCATGCCGCGCGCACCCCACCCGCCGATGAAACGGTCTAGTACCGGGGAAACACCGCTGCCGAACTTCCTACCCTTGCCGAACGGCAGCGCGTACTCGAACGCAGAGACGAAGCGGTTGCGCACGTCGAAGTCCGACGGGCCGCGCGCCGTTCCCTGCTTGTTGTTGGGATCAGTCCACACCCCGGCGGCATTGAGCGTCGAAGCCGTGTCCAGCGACTTCGAGAATGTGTAGCTGGTGATGTAGCTTAACCCGTGCCACGGCCGCTGTTCGACCTTGATGGCCGCGCCATTGTAATTGGATCGCGCCCACATATCTTCATTCTGTATGCGTGCGAACTGCGGCCACGGCAGCAATTGCTGAACGTTCCCCGGTCCCGGCGATTTGGCATTGATGTTGTCGAATTGGAGCAGGTTCACTCCGTTCGAGCCCTGGTAGATGCCCTCCACCACCAACGTGGGCGTGATCTGCTGCTGGAGGCTGAAGTTCCACTGCTGGATCTTGCCGTAAGGGAACTTCCGCGACAGGAAGGGGAAAATGGTCAGGGGGGCTTTCGCGAGCGTCAATTCGGCAGCCGTGGCGCCTTCCGGGTTGTAACTGATATTGGGCGTGACCGTACTTGCCGCTGTCCAGATGGGGCGCAGAGTATTCGGCGCGAAGTCGTTGGTCGATGCCAGCGACTGGATCTGCGGCGCATCGTAATAGATGCCGTATCCGCCGCGGAAAACCGTGCTGTTCGCGACGCGGTAAGCGAAGCCGAATCGCGGCGCGATGTTGTTGGTATCTGCATCGTAAGGAGTCGTCTGCTCGATGAACTGGACCGGCACATCCGGGCGAATGTCCTTGTAAAAGGCTTGGATCGGCGCCGCGTTGGTGGCGTACTTGGAAACCAGCATGGTCCCTGTCTTCACGTCGAATCCCAAGCCGCCGTTGTCGATCTGATGCAGTGCGCTCTCTACCTCATAACGTACGCCGATGTTCAGCGTTAGTCTCGCAGTGAGCTTCCAGTCGTCCTGGATGTACCCGGCGAAGTAGTGTACTTTCGAGTTCCACTGCGTGGCTCGCGCGGTCTTGGCGACTTGCGAGGACCACCCGAGCAGGAAGTCCGCAATGGGATTGCCGGTGTAATTGTTGGCGAAGCCGGTCGAGCCGCTGCCGCCGGTGTAGAACATGTTCTCTCGCACCTGGCGCAGGTCCATGCCGGTCTTCACGTTGTGCTTGCCGCGGCTCCAGAACAGGCTTTCCTGGATTTGGTAGTTGTTCGTCGTCCGGTAGTTGGGCGTGCTGTCGCCAGGCATGCTGTATCCGGTGACGCCGACGTTCGGCACACCCCAGAACAGCGGATCCACCGCCGATAGCGTGTTGGTGATACCGGCGGGCGTCACGAAATCCTGCTTGAACGAATTCAGCGTGCCCAACAGGTTCCGGTACCGCGAGTAGCCAAGGCTAAGGCTGTTGATCAGCGTGGGCGTGAAAACGTGGTTCCAGTGAGCGCTGGCGCCCTGCCCGCGCAAGGTCAGGTCGGTCCCGTTGGCATTGGCGGGGGCGGGCCAAGCCGGAGACGTGATGTAGGATTCCTCGTTCAGTAGATAGCGGCCGTAAATGATGTCGTTCTGGCTCAGGTTGTAGTCTGCGCGCACAACGCCATCGTTCGCCGTAGTCTGACCGGGAGGCCGCCCGTCAAACACGTAGTTGCGCAACGGATCCGGCCGGTTCGGCGAAGGCAGCAGCTTCAGGATGTTCCTGGAGATGGAGTTGATCTGGCTGGCCGGGATCGTGTTGTCCCCGAAGGGCACCTTCGTAAACGGGTCCTTGACCACGGTCGGGAATACGCCACTGCGCTCGGCGTCTGTGAAGACGCGGTATACCGGCGGGCTGCCCGAAGTGTGCTGCCGCAAACCCTCGTAATTGCCGAAGAAAAAGAGCTTGTTCTTCTTGATTGGTCCGCCCAGCGCGCCGCCGAACTGATTCAATTTGAGCGGGCTCTTGCCGCTCGAAAAATACGGGCGCGCATCAAAGTACTCGTTGCGCAGGAACTCGTAGAGCGTCCCATGGAACTCATTGGTGCCGCTCTTGGTGGCGACGTTCACGATGGTCCCACCGCCGCGGCCGAATTCGGCAGGAGCCAGGCCGGTCTGCACCTTAAACTCGCTGATCGAGTCCACTGGAGGCGCAATGGCGAGGCCGTTGCGCCCACTCTCCTTGTTGTCGATGCCGTCGATCTGGTAGTTGTTCTGCTCGGGGCGCTGGCCTGCGCTGGCGGGAACCGCGGAGCCGCGACCGATTTCAGTCGAGCGGAAGTCGCTGCTGGCCGGTGTGGCCATGGGCGCCAGGTAGGTCAGTTGCAGGAAGTTCCGGCGGCCGAGCGGGAGGTTGGTCACCTGCTCGGTCTTGATCACTTCGCCTGCCTGTGAGGTCTCACCTTCAAGCATCGGCGCCCGGCTTTCCACGGTGACCGTCTCGGTCACGGCGCCGAGCTCCAGCTGGAAGTCCACCGTGCGCACCTGCTGGATCTCGAGCCGGATGCCGGTCTGCACTTCGGCTTTGAATCCCTGTTTCTCCACGCGTACGGAATAGCTCCCGATCGGCAGGAACGGAACCCGGTAAGCGCCTTCTTCGTTCGTGTTCGCGACGCGCTTCAAACCGGTTTCCTCGTTGGTGATGGTGACCTTGGCGCCGGTGAGCACGCCCAAGGACGGGTCGCGGACCACACCGGACAAGGTTGCGGTGGTGTTCTGCGCACTGGCTGAGACACCAAGAGCCAGTAGCAGACAAATTGACAGTGCAAGAATTCTTTGGATGGACGTCATCGAGTCTCCCCCTACCGTTGAACGACTGCGAATGACTATATTGCCTCCAGGCGCAACCGCCTGGACGCTAGATCAGTGTAAGGCAGCTCCCGTTTCCTGTCAATGCAAATCTTGTACACTGTCGACAGTTTCCTATCTCTCCGACGAACGGGACGAGGATGTGGGCAGCAGCGAGCTGTACCGTCCCGGATCGTGCCAGCGCAGGTTCAGGTGTTCGAAGACCACGCGCTCGGCGGGTTGATCCGACTTCCCTTCCAGGTATTCCAGAAGCGGCCGGTGAGAATCGAGAATCATCTTCATTTTCTCGTCCTTGGGCCGGGTTAGAATCGCGTAAGCGAACAGCGGCGACGTGAGGGTCACGAGCATCCGTTCCAGGTACTCGTTCCCGCTCAGCTTCCAGATCCTGCGGTGCAGCTCAAGATCCAACCGGGTGGCATCCACGGCGGGCGTCGGTTGCGAAGTCTCCATTTTCCTCAGGACTTGCCTGATCGGCCGTTCAGTTTGTGGAGTGAAGTTCGCTTTGGCCAGCCGCAGCGCCTCGGCCTCCAGAACCAGCCTGAGGCTGTTCATCTTCTGCATGTCCTCCTCATCGAGGATGACCACGAACATTCCCCGCCTCGGGCTGTTCAGAAGCAGCCCCTGTTCCTTGAGTCGTTGCAGCGCTTCCCGTATGGGGGCCCGGCTGACTTTGAACTGCCGGGCCAGTTCGCTCTCGTTCAGCCTCTCGCCGGGCACCATCTTTCCGCCCAAAATGGCCTCGGTCAAGCGGGCCGCGATGCTCTCGGCCAGATTGGTCGACTTCATCGGCGCAAACTGGTGAGCCATACTGTCGACAGTATACGTGAAGCATTAGCAAAGTCAATGGCGTTGTTAAGGGATTGATACTCGGCCAAAAGCGAGAGCGCGGGCCACTCCACCAGCGATGCATCCCCGAAAGGCAATCGGCAGATGCGGCGGATCCTAAACCAGTGCGCTTGGGCCGCAGTCCGCAGCAAGGACACGTACGGGCAGCAGTCCGCAGGCTCACGCCCAGGCTGGGCTTCAACAAGGCGCTCTGGGCGGTGGCGCAGCGCGTTCTGCGGGTGATCTGGCTTGTCCTTCACGAAGGCTTGGAATACCGCGAACGTCGACCATACGTCCTGGACCCGGAACGCCTTCGGCGCCGCATCGAACGCATGCTCTACGAACTCAGAAAGCTCGGAGGTCGATTTCAGTTGACGCCCGTGGAGCCTCACGCGCGAACCCGTGGGTTATTTCCGAGAGTGTCACCATCCCTACTTAATCCAACGCCCTCTTAAACAGCCGGAGCCAGTTGCCGTGCATCACGT
>CAZLOS010000029.1:0-46662 GCA_964561215.1 uncultured Solibacteraceae bacterium
AGGAACTGATAGAGTGCGGCAAGCTGCGAAACCAGAACGACGTACCGCCGTCTATCCTGTTCAGTGCTGTTTGCCGGAATTTGGAAGTAATTGGCGAAGCCAGCAAGAAGGTCGGTGTTGAATTCCAGCAGCGTCATCCCGGTGTGCCTTGGCGCGAGATGAGCGACCTACGGAACGTTCTCATTCACAATTACGAAGGCGCGGACGAGGAGATGGTCTGGGCCATCGTTGAACAGGACATCCCTCCGCTGCTCGCGGAGATCGATCACATCATAACGTCGGGTGCGTGACGGTCCGGTCGACGACACCGCACCGGTATCGGCCGGGTGCGACACGGTAATGCCCGCCCCGTCCCCTGTAATGTGCATGAAGACCTCGCTGGTGGAGCGCACGCCGGGCCCCGGACGCCACGCGAACTTCCCGGCGGGAATCACCCCGGCCAGTGCCACCAGTTGCCTGGAAACGTGGCGCCGCTCAAGAAGGCCGTCATCAGCATCGCTTTGATCATTGCCGCTGTCCTCCCTGGAGATAAGCGATCCGTCTCAGGTTACTCATAACACAACAACCCCGGTACTACGCATTGCGTCCGCAACAAGTCTTCGGTACCCTGGTTGCTTGCTGGATATTGTTCGCTAACACCGGCCTATGCGGAGGGCTCGTTCCCGCGAGCTCAAGGTGGTGTTGTGTATCTGTGCAGTTACTGGAGCGAACAAATCCATGTTTCTCGAACGTCTTGGCGCCGATCAGAGTGTCTACGGCGCTTTCTCTTCCTACGCCCGGCAGCAAATGGTGCTGGCCCGCGTAGCCATCGCACAGCGCGATCATTACTACCTCTACACGGAAGACGGCCCCGCCCAGGCGGAGCCATCGGGGAGGCTTTACTACCGTGCTCCCGACCACTCCTCTCTCCCGGTGACCGGCGACTGGGTCGCCGCGCGCATCGTTGGTTCCGAACAGGCGCTGGTGGAAGCCGTGCTGCCGAGGCGGACCTGCCTTTCGCGACGCGCGGCGGGCCGTCGTGATGAGGCACAGCCCCTGGCCGCCAACGTGGACGTGGTCTTCCTGGTTTGCGGGCTTGACGGCGATTTCAACCTTCGCAGGATGGAACGGTACCTGGCGCTGGTGACCACCAGCGGCGCTTCGCCAGTCGTTGTGCTGAACAAAGCCGACCTGTGTAGCGATCTTGCGGGCCGGATTGTCGAAACCACCGCGATCGCTCGCAGCGCGCCGGTGGTTGCGGCAAGCACACTCGATCCGCACGGGCTCGACGCTCTCCACCGGTTCCTCACACCTGGAGCGACGGTAGCGTTGCTCGGGTCTTCCGGCGTCGGCAAGTCCACCATCGCCAACCGCCTGCTTGGCGAGGAGCGTTTTCGGACCGGCGAGGTGCGAATGCAGGACTCCCGCGGACGTCACACCACCGTGCGAAGGGAACTCACTCCCCTGCCGCAAACGGGCGCGCTGATAGACACGCCGGGAATGCGTGAACTACAACTGTGGGCCGGGACGGAGAGCGTCGACGCCGTGTTTGACGACATTACCGCCATCGCCGAAAACTGCCGGTTCCGCGACTGCACCCACTCCGGCGAGCCGGGATGCGCCGTCGTCGCGGCGCTGGAAGGCGGGCAGGTAGATACAAGCCGCTGGGCGAGTTTCCAAAAGTTGCGTGCGGAGGCGGAGTGGCACGAGGCCATGGCGGATCCACTCGCGGCCCTGGAACGGAAGCGGAAGTGGAAAGCCATCCACAAACAGGCCCGAGCCATCAGCAAGGCGCGCCGGTGATTGGATGAGCGTTCACCACCGATACTGCGCCATAATGCCTTGATGATCCTCAGAATCTGGCACGGGTGGACTTCGCCGCGCAATGCGGATACTTACGAAACGATGCTGAAGGAAGAGATTTTTGTCGGAATCGGCAACCGGCGGATTCAAGGCTATCGCGGAATCGAGTTGCTTCGCCGGGATGGCGCGGACGAAGTGGAGTTCATTACGATCATGCGCTTCGACACCATCGCCTCGGTTCAGGAGTTTGCGGGCGCCGATTACGAGGCCGCCGTCGTGCCCGCGGCGGCTCAGGCCGTGTTGTCGCGCTTCGACGCCCGGTCGCAACACTACGAATTGAGAACAGCCCGAGCCGCGCTCTGATCGCCGCCACCCGATAACACAGCGCCCCGGCCCCGTGGAGTGTTCACGAGGCGGGGCGCTGTTGTCTGAATGCCGCTTAACTTACCAGACCCGGCAGGCGTTTCCACTGACCATGGGCTGGTTCGCTTTGCAGCCGAAGGCCGAGCGGAACTCCGGCATGTTCACCATCACGCCGTTCACCCGCCATTGGCCCGGTGAGTGCGGGTCGAGGATGGCACGCAGGCGCGCGGCCTGCTCGGTGCGGTTCTGACACCAGACCTGCGCCCAGCCGAGGAAGATGCGCTGCTCGGGCGTGAAGCCGTCGATCTTCTCCGTCTTCTTGCCGGCCAGCGTCTGCAACAGGGCCATGTAGGCGATGCGCAGGCCGCCGTTGTCGGCGATGTTCTCGCCCAGGGTCAGCTTGCCGTTCAGCTTCACGTCACCCACGGCGGTGAACTGTCCGTACTGCTTCACGAAGCAGTCGGCCCGCTTTTCGAATTCCTTGCCGTCCTGCTCGGTCCACCAGTCGCGCATGTTGCCCTTGAGATCGAACTGACGGCCCTGATCGTCGAAGCCGTGCGTCAATTCGTGGCCGATGACGGCGCCGATGCCGCCGAAGTTCACCGCGTCGTCCATGTTGTTGTCATAGAACGGCGGCTGCAGGATGCCGGCGGGGAAGTTGATGCTGTTCATCTGCGGATCGTAGTAAGCGTTGACGGTGGGCGGGCTCATGAACCACTCGCCCGGATCGACCGGCTTGCCGATTTTCGCAAGCTGGCGGCGGTATTCGAAAGTGCGGGCGCGCGCGAAATTGCCCAGCGCGTCGCCACGCGTGATCTTCAGCGCACTGTAGTCGCGCCACTTTTCGGGATAGCCGATCTTGTTGGTGATGGCGGCCAGTTTCACGTGCGCCTGTTTCTTGGTTTCGGCCGTCATCCAGGGCAGCTCGTCGATGTCCTTCCCCAACGCCGTTTCCAGTGCCACCACCATCTGGTGCGTGCGCTCCTTGCCCTTGATGCCGAAAGTGCGTTCGACGTACTCGCGGCCCAGCGCTTCGCCCAGCGCCTGGTCCACGTTCTCCACGCAGCGCTTCCAGCGCGGCTGAATTTCCTTGGCGCCGGAGAGCGTCTTGCCATAGAAATTGAAGTCCTCGGCGACGAAGGCCTCGGGCAACATGTCGGCCTCGGCATGGACCATGTGCCAGGTCAGGTACGTCTTCCAATCCTCCAGGCTGCATGCGTTGAGGACCTTGTCCATGTTGCGGAAAAACTCCGGTTCGGCAACATTCAGGCTCTTTACGGTCCCGGCTCCGGCGCCCGCGAAGTACTTCGGCCAGTCGACAGTAGGGCTGATGGACGCCAGTTCCGCCACGCCCATCCTGTGGTAGACGTTGGCTGGTTCGCGGCGCTTCACGCGATCGAGGGCGCCTTTGGCGAGTTCGGTTTCAATTTCCATGACCACCTTCGCCTTGGCCGCCGCAACTTCCGCCTTGTTGCCGAGCAGGACGAACATGCGCGCGACGTGCTCCTGGTATTGCTTGCGCAGCCCCACACTGCGGGCGTCGTCCTTCAGATAATAATCGCGGTCAGGCATGCCCATGCCGCCCCGGTCCACTTCGGCGATCACCTGGCTTGAATCCTTGAAGTCCTGGGTCGATCCGAACCCGAACAACGGGCGGTAGCCCTGGCTGTGCTCATAAGCGATCTCGGCCAGCACTGCCTGCTTGTCCTTTAGCGCGGCGATGCGATCCAGCGCCGGCTTGATCGGGGCAGTCCCTTTACTTTCAATTCCCTTCTCGTCCATGCACGCGGCATAGGCGTCGCCTATCCGTGTGCCAGCAGGACTCTGTTCCAGAATGTTGCGCAGTACGGTACGGTTGCGCTCAGCCAACTCGTCGAAGCGGCCCCAGATGGCCCTGTCGGCCGGAATCGGGTTGTTCTTCATCCAGGTGCCGCAGGCGTAAGTGTAGAAATCCGTGCACGGATCGACGCTCTTGTCCATAGCACCGATGTCGAAGCCGGGGGTGGAACTTTTCCCGGCATCCGTGGAGGCGGGTGGCTCGGCGCACAGAAGTACAGCGCCGAGCAAAATTGCGCTCAAGAATTTGGTGGATTTCATCTTGTTGGAGACCTTTACATTTACTGTATCATCGGGAAGTCGAGCCCAATTCGCCATGAAGCGACGAACCTTCTTAGTCACGACCGCGGCCCCGCTGATGGCCATGCAAGCTACCCGGAAGTATCGCACCGCGCTGATAGGCACGGGGTGGTGGGGAATGAACATCCTGCGCACCGCCATGGCTGCCGGTGAATCGAAAGTCATCGCGCTGTGCGACGTGGACCGAAACCAGCTCGACCCGGCGGCGGCGGAGGTCGCGCGGTTGAGCGGCGATGCGCCGAAGAAGTACGGCGATTATCGCGAGATGCTGCACGCCGAGAAGCCGGAAATCTGCATCGTGGCGACGCCGGATCACTGGCACCCGCTGGCGATGATCGCCGCCGTGCGCGCCGGAGCGCACGTCTACGTCGAAAAGCCCATCTCCCACACTTTGTTGGAGGGCCGCGCCATGGTGAAGGCCGCGCGAGACGCGAATCGCGTGGTACAGGTGGGCCTGCACCGGCGCGTCTCGCCGCACAACAAGTCCGCCATGGAGTTCTTGAAATCCGGGAAGGCGGGAAAGATCGGCATGGTGCGCGCCTTCGTCCACTATCCGGGAGGCGCGGGCACGCGCACGCCGGACTCGGAGCCGCCTGCCGGCCTGGATTGGGATTTCTGGTGCGGCCCCGCGCCCTTGAAACCTTTCAACAAGGCGATCCACCCGAAAGGCTTCCGCGCCTACCTGGATTACTCGAACGGCACCCTGGGCGATTGGGGCGTGCACTGGATGGACCAGATCCTCTGGTGGGCCGAGGAGAAGTATCCGCGCCGCGTCTTTTCCACCGCCGCCCGTCACATCAAGACCGACCAGACCGACGCGCCCGACACGCAGGTGGCCAGCTTCGAATTCGAGAGCTTTACCGCGGTCTGGGAGCACCGGCAGTACGCCGGCAACGAAGCCGAGAAGACCAACATCGGCTGTTACTTCTATGGCACCGAGGGCACGCTCCACCTGGGTTGGCTCGATGGGTGGACGTTTTACCCTTCCGGCCGCAACAAGCAGGTGCTGCACGAAGAACCGAAGCTGCACAAGCCCGACATGCAGAACATTCCCGAGTTGTGGGCGGACTTCCTGGACGCCATCCGGACCGGGCGCCGGCCGGTGAACGATATCGAAAGCGGGCACCGCTCGACGGCGATGAGCCTGCTGGGTATGCTGTCCGCGAAACTCGGGCGGAGCGTCGAATGGGACGGCGCAAGGGAAATAGTGGTAGGCGATGCGGGCGCCAACAGGCTGCTGCGCCGCAAGTACAGGGGCCCCTGGCAATATCCGGCATAGCGCGGCGCCTGGGGAACAAACCAAGCGACCTCGGGGAATCTCTCCGGCTGTTTAGTGTCAATGATCTGCAGAGAAAATGCCGCTCTCAAATGGATTACGGCCAGACAGTGCGGCGGAGGCGCCGGGTCCATTGCCCCGTGCAACGCGCGCCAAGGCCAGCAACCAGGAAGAACAAGGTCAAAACCAGAAGGTCGGCCAGCGCATAGAAGATGAAGTGATGCCGTGGAATGTCGGCGGCATCGGCCAGGGATGCGATGCCCAGTTCCGTGCTCGCCATGCCCACCAGCGCGATCCCGGCAGCCAGCGCCCCGGCCGGCAGATTTTCGCGCTGCATCCAGATGAGGATGAGCGTGGCGGCGGCAAGCGCCACGTAGCAATTCAGAAATCGGGACCCGCGCTGCCAAAAGAGTGCGCGTTTGGCGTCGCTCCAAAGAGCGAACGCCCGGCTTTCGGCAAAAGCGGGGCGCCCCGCCGAAACGTCGAAGTTGCCCAGCGCAGGACGCTGCCTGCCGGCTTCATCCAAAGACTTCCGCAGGGCTACGTAAACGTCACGAGGATGAGTAAGAAAGAACTGCGCCAGCACACCGTATGACAACTTTTGGCGTACCACCCGGACGAAAGCCGGATCCTCCATGCGCGCACCGTCTGAATAACAATGCATGCCGATGAAGGACTTCCAGGAGGCATCCAGCCCCAAATCGGCGAGTGTTTGATCCACATTGCGGGCGCCTGGCAGGATGCGGTAGAAGACCACCGTGAAACAACCCTTGGCTGCGTAATCCGGAGGAGTGCTCCAGCCGGCCCAGCCCACGGAAAGCGCAGACAGAAGGACGGCGGCCAGCATGCCGCGAAACCGGAAACGCTCTCCTAACAGGGACCGGCGCGTAAGCCATGCCAGGAGAGCAATCCAGAGCCCGAGAGTGGCGTGCTGCGCTTTGGACGTAACCAGCAGCACCGAGAACAGCGCGAACAGGGCAAGGTCCTTCGGTCTGTGCCACCGTAGCACGCGCAAGTAGCACACCACCGCGAGCAACAGGAACAAATATGTAGCGACGTCCATGTAAAACGAGTTCAGATAGCTCACATACATAACGTCGCCATAGATGACCAGTACAAGTGCACAGACCATCACCCGAAGCCGTGTGGACAGCGCCTCGACGACAGGCGCGAATAACCAAAGCGCAAGCATAAACAGCGCTGCGTGGATCAGGCCCATACAACGCAGGTCAAAAGCTCCGTCTTTTGAAACCACGGCATTTAGCGCCAATGCCGGTGGTACGAGCAACAGTTCGGACGAGTAGTAGCGTGCCCAGTAGTGCATATGCGAGTCGAAAGTGAACGTCGTGGCGGCGAACCGGGCTTCATCTTGCACCGGCATAGTGAGATTGAACATCCCGTACGCTTTCGAGAAATCGCCGTTATTGGCTACCCCGACAACGGGTGGCAGAAACAGCTGAGCGGCAAGAATGACCAAAGCTGAACCGAAGAAGAGGAGGGGGCCTGTGCGCATGAGGATCTTCTTCGTCAGTATAGTTCCCACCAAAGCTTGCAAAGTTAGGGCAGCTCCGGCCACGCATGGTGTAAATTGGGTGCGATGGATCTGAAGGAGGTCTCTGTGGCCATTCTGCTCACCGCGCCCCTTTGCGCTGGGGCGCAGGTGGCATGGGGCTCCCGCGACCGCGTGACGCCGCCGTTTCCTCCTACCATGCGCGCGGAGCCGCGCGTCGAAAAACTGGTTCGCGACAAAGCAAAGTTTCTGCAATTGCTCTACATGGGCACGCGGCTTTCGGACCCCTCGGAATACACGATCCGGGCGCGCACATCGATGTTGCTCACCCTGGCTACGTGTCTCAAGTTCACCTACTGCGAGGAGCCGGAAGCGACCCGGGACACCTACCTCCATCTGCTGGACGAGTTGGTCACGGCCCATTACACCGGCGGCGGCGCCACGGCATCGGGCAAGCCCTGGGGGCACGAATGGCAGTCCTCGTATTGGACCTGGCAGGCGATGTTCAGCGCCTGGCTGATGTGGGGTGAGCTGAGTCCCGAACTGCGGCGGAACGTGCTGGCCATGGCCATCGACGAAGCCGACCGTTTCCTGGACCTGCCCGCGCCGTACTCGCGGTTTTACGACACCAAGGCCGAGGAAAACGCCTGGAACTCCAACCTGTTGGTGTTGCTTGGCGAGATTCTTGAAAGCCACCCGCACCACGAGCGCTGGCGGGAACGCGGTCTCGAATACATGATTTCGGCGTTCGCCACGCCGGCGGACTGCTCCAGCCAGCGCGTGGTGGAGGGCAAGCCGCTTTCGGCATGGCTTCGCGGAGCCAACGTCCATCCGGACTTCACTCTCGAAAACCACGGCTTCATCCATCCCGATTACATGGCCTGCATCGGCCTGAACCTCGAGAACGCACTGGTCTACCGGCTGCTCGCCCGGCGCGTGCCGGAAGCCGTAACATTCAACGCCGCGAAAGTGTACGAAGTTCTCAAATTCTTCACGGCAGCCGACGGCGGACTGTTTTACCCGGGCTCCACCGACTGGTCGCTGCACCGGGTGGAACTTACCTGGGCGACCGCGGTCCAGATGGACCGCCTCGCGCGCGATCCCCAGGCCGGCGCTTTGGGGGACCTGGCGCTGGAAACCATGGAGCGCATGTGCGCACGGTACGGCGACGGCCGTATGTTCGCCTCATACGAGTTCCCGACTTACAGGACCATCGAGGCGGTCACCTCGGCCGGACTCGATGTCGGCCTCATGTTCGCGCGGATGTGGATGCCCGTGGAGCGCGGCGAGCCGCTCGAAACGGTCTGGCGGAAGCTCGAGGGGGCGCGCGTGTTCGAGGACGGGCGCCTGTTCGTCGCACGCACCCCGCGGGCGATCAGTTCCTTCAGTTGGGGCACGCGCCTGATGGGGCTCACCGCGCCTTTTACCAAGGACGCCATCGTGTGGCCCGCAAACCATGGTTACTTCGGGCTCGGCACGCCCATCGCGCGAGGCGCTCTGGTGCCAGGCCGGCTGGGCATCGGGAGCAAGGCGTTCGAGGACGCCGTCCGGCGGGACGAAACCACGGTGCAGACGGTAATCCATGGCACGGAAAACGGCGCCACGTTTGTGACCTTGCGGGCGCGCCAGGCCGCCCGGTCCAAGGTGCTTTCCTTCACGGCGCTTCCCAGCGGCAAGAGCGTCTACATGGAGCGCGTGGACGGCGACACGGCGCAGGTTCTGGGCGGCATGATCGCGCTGCTGGAAGAACCGGAATGGTTCTATGGCCGGGCGTCGCGCTCGGTCGTGCGCGACGGAAACCGCTGGGTCAACGTGGACGACCGCCTGGGATACGCGTTGTCGGAGAATGGAGTTGTGGATCTGGTATCGGATCTGCGCTCGCGTCTTATCATTCTTAACAAATCCCCGCGTGGCGGCCTGATCGCCGCCATTGTGACATTGCCAGGAGCGAGCGTGGCCGACACCCGCCAGTTCGCCTCGCGGCCCTTCCGGGTGAGAGTGCGCGAGGAGGGGATCGCCGCCGTGGAAGTGGACGGCCTGCTGGTCGTCACCAACACCACGCCCCACCCGCTCGTCGCCCACCTGGAGCGGGGTTCGACGATTCTTGACGTTTCCGTCAACGGTCTTTCGACTCGCGTTGTCAAGTAGTTACAGATAACCAGATTTACTCTCACCCGGCTGATGGGTATCGTGAACAAGTCCTAATACTCAATTTGCCGGAATCGGCACAAATAGCTTTAGACAATGGCCTCCATCAGGTGTATACTTCCTCCCAGCAGGTTAGTCAAATGTCTCGAGGCGTGGGCGACCTCGGCAAAGACTGGGCTGGGGACCGTGCCGTAGCGCTCTGCTATGGACGCCCTCAAAGTGTGTCCACCCAAAACTCGAATTACTCCCCTTACCTCACCCGGCATTATCCGCACTTAGCCAAGACCACCGCCAACCGGCGGGAAGGCTCTCAGGAGGCTCCATGAGTATGCACCGTATGATTGAAGTCAGACTGTTTTTGGCCACGCTAGCCGTGGTCACGATCTTGGCGGTTCCGGTGTGCGCGCAGGAAGTCAGCGCCAGTATCACGGGAACCATCACCGATGCGACAGGCGCGTTGGTCGCCAGTGCCAGTGTCACGGCAAAGGATGTGGACCGCGGAACCACGTACACCACCACAACCAACGAGGCCGGCGCGTTTCTGTTTCCCCGCATTACGCCGGGGCGGTATGAAGTCCGCATTGAGGCCAAGGGATTTAAGACCTTGATTCGACAGGACATCGTGCTCGAAGTGAACCAGCGCGCCCGTATGGACGAACGCCTGGAAGTGGGCGCGGTGACCGAGTCCATCAACGTGAGCGGCGAACCACCGTTGCTGCAGACCGATACCACCATGGTGGGTTCGACCATCACGACGAACCGGCTGACCAATACCCCGCTGATCAGCCGCAACTACATCACGTTGACGCTGCTCGCGGCCGGCGTGACCACGACGAACCCATCGGGGATGAACAACGATCAGCGTACCGGTGGCGGTGGCCGTCCCTATGTGAACGGCAACCGCAAGGAAGCCAACAACTTCCTGCTGGACGGCATCGACAACAACCAGGTGTCCGACAACCTGACGTCCTACCAGCCCAACCTGGAAGCCATCTCCGAGGTCAAGATGATCACCAACAACGCCTCGGCCGAGTTCGGCAACTTCCAGGGCGGCATTATCAACGTCACTCTGAAGGCCGGCACCAACGAGTATCACGGCTCGTTGTTCGAGTATTTCAAGAACGACAAGCTGAACGCCAACGCCTGGGCCCGCAACTGGAGTCCCAATCCTGCCACTCAAATGCGGCAGGCGGTCCGTTACAACGCCTTCGGCGGAACTTTTGGCGGACCCGTGCTAATCCCCAAGGTCTTCAACGGCAAAGACAGAGTATTCTTCTTTGTGGACTATCAGGGATTGCGGCGCCCCTATCCGCGCACCATAAACAACATCACGGTTATGCCGGCGGCATTCCGCAAAGGCGATTTCTCCCAGCTCCTGAATCCGTCCTCGGATCCAGCTCTGAGCGGACGGACGCCAATCCAGCTCTACAATCCTTACTCGCTCACTTCCGACGGCGCACGTGTGCCGTTCTCCAACAACCAGATTCCGGCCAGCATGATGAGCCCGGTCGCCAACAAACTGCTCAACGATACGGCGTTCTATCCGTTGCCTCTCACGTCCGCGCTTCAGATTAACCAGACAAACACTTCGTGGAGCCAGTTGCGCAACGATCAGGGCGACGGAAAGCTCGACTGGAAGATGACTTCCAAGGACGACTTCTCGTTTCGATATTCGCACGGGCTGCAAAATACTCCGGGATTCAATAGTTTTCCCTTGACATTCAACAGCTTCAACGAATCGCCATTCAAAGCCGGCGTGATGAACTGGACTCGGACGATTTCGCCGACGCTTGTGAACGAAGCCCGTTTCGGAATCAACCGGATCACTCTTTGGAACGGAGGTGCCAACAAGGAGGGGTACGGAGATCTGAATCAGAAGTACGGGATTGCTGGAGTGAATTCCCCGGGTTTGCTGGGACTCAATTTCTCCAACCGTACCTTCACCACGAACATAGGCAACTCGAACATCGGGACGCAGCAGTTGTTCGCCAACACGACGTTCCACTTCGCGGACAACCTGACGGTGATCCGCGGCCGCCACATGATGAAAATGGGCGGCCAGATCCTGCGGCAACGTATGAACACCTTCTATGCCGGCAACAACGGCCGCATCGGGTTCATGACCTACACGGGACGCTTCACTGGCGCCAGTTCGTCCGCAGTTGCCGGCTGGAGCGACGCGGATTTCTTCCTGGGCCTGCCGGAAACTCTCGGCCGTGGTCTTCAGAGCGGTACCTGGGGCCATCGCAAAACCATTTGGGGCTTCTACTTCCAGGACGACTATCGCGTCACGTCCAAACTGACCTTGAACCTGGGCTTGAGGTGGGAGTACCACACGCCGCTGGTGGAAGTGAATGATCGGCAGTCCAACTTTGGCGCCTATACCGGCGAAGTGATGTTGGCCGGACAGGGTGGCAACAGCCGTGCTCTGTATGATCCCTTCAAGAAGGACTTCCAACCGCGCGTAGGTTTCGCCTATACGCCGTTCCAGAGGTGGGTTATCCGCGGCGCTTACACCATCAGTTCCTTCATGGAAGGCACCGGAACCAACCTCCGCCTGCCCATGAATCCTCCGTTCAACTCCGAATTCGAAGGACGCTATGACAGTCCGAGCTTCAACTTGCCGGGATCGACCTCCACCGACGGGTTGAGCGTGCTGTCGCCGACTAACCCATACAAGAGCATCAACGTCCGCTTGTGGGACAGGAGTGTGCGGCCCGCCAATACGCAACAGTGGAACTTCACGATGGAGCGGCAACTCGGCTGGCAAACGGTCGGTTCGGTGGGATATGTAGGACAGCATGGGACACACCTCGTAGTGCCTATGCCGTACTACCAAAAACACCTCCTGTCCGACGGTACCGTGGTTGCCAGTCAATATCTGGCCGGCAATCCGTTGCTGGCGAACATTACGCAGATATCGGGAACCGAGACTTGCGGTAATCAGCGCTACGACGCCATGCAGGCAACCGTCACCAAGCGCATGTCGTCGGGTCTGGAGTTTCAGGCCAACTACACCTGGTCGCACGGCATGAGCGACGCCATCGGCTATTACGGGGAAGGCGGGCAGTCGGCATCGCAGTCTGCGTACTGGCAGAACCTGTTCGACCGCAAGTCCGAATGGGGACCCACGTACTTCGATGCCCGGCACATGTTCACACTAAGCCACGTCTGGGCAATACCGCTCGGGAAGGGACAGAAGTGGGGGAGCAGCATGCACCCGGTGTTGAATGGCGTTTTGGGTGGTTGGCAACTCGGTGGCATCCTGACGTTGCGCACTGGTTTTCCGCTGACGATTCAGGGGCCTGACAACTCCACCACCATCTCGCGCGGCGCGCGGGCAAGTGTTGTGGGCAAGGGTGGCAAGACCCTCGGCGTGGTTGGCCTGAACACGGACTGGTTTGACACCTCGGCCTATCAGCAAGCACTGTCGAAGACCTTCGGCAATGTCGGCTTGGGAACCGAACGTGGACCGGGGTTCAAGGTGTACGATGTATCGTTTCAGAAGCAGTTCGCCCTTACGGAGCGAGTGAAATTCGAACTCCGCGGTGAGTTCATCAATCTTTTCAACACGCCGCAGTTCGGCGCGCCTTCTCGAAACGTGAGTGCGGCCAATTTTGGGGAGATCAGCACTGCGCAGTATGAGCGCAACGGCCAGATCGCCTTGCGTTTGACGTTCTGACCTTGACAACTGGTTCCGAAGTTTCCGGTGGCAGGTCAAGGAATTGCAACCTGCCACCGGCTTTTTGTGTGTAAAGGCCGACGTCCGCGGACCTTCGTACCGTTCTTCATCAATCGCAACCCAATCGCATTGGCCCGCGCGTGAACCGTCGACTCGTCCCGCAGTACCGCCCGCAAGCGTGGGCTCTCACCAGCAGATAGAAAAAGACCCTTGTGCGGTAAGCGTTTTGCGGCTTCTTACTAATTGCATCCATTCTGCAAAAAACACCTCATTTTCCCAGGGACAAACGACGGCGGCAGGTGTATACTTCTTCCCAGCGGGTTAGTCAAATGCGTGGTGGGGGTGGTTCGCTTTGGCGAAGACAAGACGGGTTCGTGCCGCGGGGATGCGTGGATGGCGCCTTCGGCATCTGTACAGCCCAATCCTGAGCCACGGTTTTTACCTCACCCATCATTGTCCGCACCCATGTAAGCCTACCGCTAACCGGCGGGAAGGTTTTTCAGGAGACTCAATGAAAATACGCCTTATCAAGGAAGTGAGACTACTTATGGCCACGCTAGCCGTGGTCACGATGTTGGCGGTTCCGATGAGTGCGCAGGAGGTCAGCGCCAGCATCACCGGAACCATTACCGACGCAACAGGCGCGTTGGTTGCCGGAGCCAGTGTTACGGCAAAGGACGTGGATCGTGGAACTGTGTATACGACGACAACCAATGAGGCCGGCGCCTTTCTGTTTCCCCGCATTTCGCCCGGACGGTACGAAGTGCGAATTGAGGCGAAGGGTTTTAAGGCATTGATTCGACGAGACATCGTTCTCGAAGTGAACCAGCGCGCCCGTATGGACGAACGCCTGGAAGTGGGCGCGGTGACCGAGTCCATCAACGTGAGCGGCGAACCACCGTTGCTGCAAACCGATACGACCATCGTGGGTTCCACCATCACCGCTAACCGCCTGACCAACACGCCGCTGATCAGCCGCAACTTCATTTCGTTGACGTTGTTGACGGCGGGCGTCACTACGACGGATCCGTCGGCCATGAACAACGACAAACGAACTACTGGCGGCGGGCGTCCATATGTGAACGGCAACCGGAAGGAAGCCAACAACTTTCTTCTCGA
The DNA here is from genome assembly GCA_964561215.1 of uncultured Solibacteraceae bacterium. GTDB lineage: Bacteria > Acidobacteriota > Terriglobia > Bryobacterales > Bryobacteraceae > JAJFUV01. The sequence goes on from CAZLOS010000029.1 coordinate 14,017, forward strand.
CGGCGTCGATAACAACCAGGTATCCGATAACCTGACGTCCTACCAGCCCAACCTGGAAGCCATCTCCGAGGTCAAGATGATCACCAACAACGCCTCGGCCGAGTTCGGCAACTTCCAGGGCGGCATCATCAACGTCACCCTGAAGTCGGGCACCAACGACTTTCACGGATCGCTGTTCGAGTATTTCAAAAACGACAAGCTGAACTCCAATTCCTGGGCACGGAATTGGAGCCCCGATCCCGCCACCCAAAAGCGCGTCGCAGTCCGTTACAACGCCTTTGGCGGCACCTTCGGCGGTCCGGTGCTGATTCCGAAGGTCTTCAACGGCAAGGACAAGGTGTTCTTCTTCGTAGACTACGAAGGAATACGGCGCCCCTATCCCCGAAGCACGGGTACCATGACGGTCATGCCGGCGGCATTCCGCCAGGGTGACTTCTCTCAACTCCTGCATGCGGCCGATGATCCATACCTCAAGGCTACGGGTAACGTTCAGTTATACAATCCCTACTCGCTTACGGCTGACGGTAAGCGGACGCCGTTTGCGAACAACCAGATCCCCCTCAGCATGATGAGCCCGGTTGCCAGCAAGCTATTAAACGACAGCTTGTATCCGGCACCACTCACTTCCGCGACGCGGTACAACCAGCAGAACACTTCCTGGAGCCAATTGCGCAATGACCAGGGCGACGGCAAGCTCGATTGGAAGATGACTTCGAAGGACGATTTCTCGTTCCGTTACTCGCAAGGAATGCAGGACACTCCCTCGTTCAACAGCTTTCCGCTGTACTTTAACTCATTCAACGAATCGCCCTTCAAGGCGAGTGTGATCAACTGGACCCGGACCATCTCGCCAACGCTCGTAAATGAGGCTCGCTTCGGGATCAACCGGATTATCCTTTGGAATGGCGGCGCCAACAAAGAGGGTTACGGAGATCTGAATCAGAAGTACGGTATCGCCGGTGTCGGTTCCGACGGCCTACTCGGCGTCAACTTCTCCACCCGTACTTTGACCAACAACATCGGCAACCAGAATATCGGCACGCAGCAGTTGTTCGCCAACACCACCTTCCACTTCGCCGACAACGTGACGATCGTTCGAGGCCGCCACATGATGAAGACAGGTGGACAGATCCTGCGGCAGCGCATGAACACTTTCTATTCCGGCAACAACGGCCGCATCGGGTTCATGACGTATACCGGCCGCTTTACCGGCTTGAGTTCAGCCAGCGTCGCCGGATGGGCCGACGCGGACTTCTTCCTGGGTCTGCCGGAAACGCTCGGTCGCGGACTATCGGGCGGCACATGGGGCCATCGCAAGACCATTTGGGGTGTCTACTTCCAGGACGACTATCGCGTTTCGTCCAGATTGACCTTAAACCTGGGCCTGCGGTGGGAGTACCACACACCGCTGGTCGAAGTGAACGATCGCCAGTCGAACTTCTCCCCCTACACCGGCGAGATTCTGTTGGCGGGAAAGAACGGCAACAGCCGTGCACTCTATAACGTTTACAAGAAAGACTTCCAACCGCGTATCGGCTTTGCCTATACGCCTTTCGAGAAGTGGGTGGTACGCGGCGCTTACACTATCAGTTCCTTCATGGAAGGCACGGGAACGAACCTTCGCCTGCCCATGAATCCTCCTTTCAACTCCGAATTTGAAGGACGCTACGACAGCCCGACATTCAACTTGCCGGGATCGACTTCGAGCGACGGGTTGAGTGTCCTGTCGCCGACCAATCCCTACAATAAGATCAACGTCCGCCTGTGGGACCAGAATATCCGGCCGGCCGACACCCAGCAGTGGAACCTCACGTTGGAACATCAATTCGGTTGGCAGACGGTCGTTTCGGCGGGCTATGTGGGCCAACACGGTACACACCTGGTAGTGCCCATGCCCTACTATCAGAAGCATCTGCTCTCCGATGGTACTATTGTCCGCAGCCAGTACTTGTCCGGCAATCCACTTCTGGCCAACATCACCAACATTTCCGGCACGGAGACCTGCGGCAACCAGCGCTACGACGCCATGCAGGCTACGGTTACCAAGCGCATGACGGGAGGGCTGGAATTCCAGGCCAACTACACTTGGTCGCACGGCATGAGCGACGCCATCGGCTACTACGGAGAAGCCGGACAGGCCGCGAACCAGTCGGCCTACTGGCAGAACCTCTTCGACCGGAAGGCTGAATGGGGTCCCACCTACTTCGATGCTCGCCACATGTTCACGGTGAGCCACGTGTGGGCGGTCCCATATGGGAAGGGCCACAACTGGGGTAACAGCATCCACCCGGTGCTGAACGGTATCCTGGGCGGGTGGCAACTCGGCGGTCTGCTGACATTGCGCAGTGGCTTCCCACTGACGATCACGTCCGCCGATAACTCAACCACCAGTAGCCGCGGCGCGCGGGCTCAAGTTGTCGGCAAGGGCGGCAACACGCTTGGCAACGTCGGTGTGGGTGCCAAGTGGTTCGACATCGCGGCGTACGACCTCCCGGCGGAGAAGACGTTCGGCAGCGTGGGGATTGGAACCGAACGCGGCCCCGGCTTCAAGACGTACGATGTATCGCTGCAGAAGCAGTTTGCCATCACGGAGCGCGTGAAGTTCGAACTCCGCGGTGAATTCATCAACCTGTTCAACACGCCGCAGTTCCAAGCGCCGGCGCGCACCGTGCGCGGCGCCACCTTCGGCGAAATCTCCAGTGCGCAGTACGAACGCAACGGCCAGATTGCGCTGCGTTTGACGTTCTAGGTGTAATTCCAGCAGTTGCGTAAGGCGAAAAGGCGGGCCGCCGAGCCCGCCTTTTTCGTGTCTCTGGAGTACGCGTCTCCCAAGGTTTGGTATAGGCTCAAGGAGGAGAACCGCAATTCATGGATCGACGCAAGCTATTGGTTTCGGCGCTGGGCATTTTTCCACTCACGGCGGTCTGCCTGTTTGCCAAGAAGCACGATGACAGTAAGGGCAAGGGCAAAGGGAAAGGCCACCAGCACGATCATGACGACGAGGACAATGACTGGAACCGGGGCCGGAGTGGCCGCTATTTCCGGCAACAGGACTACGCTGTGGTTCAACGCTATTATGATGGTCCACGCGATCTCCCTCCCGGATTGAGGAAGAAGTACTACCGGACCGGGACGCTGCCTCCCGGATGGCAGAAGAAGCTCCGCCCCTTCCCTCCGGCGCTGATTCAGGTGCTGCCGCCTCCTCCGCCGAACTGCGAGTTCGGATACATGGACGGCGTCGCCGTGGTATACGACCGGAAGACGCGGATCATCCTCGACACCATCGACTTGATCGGCGCGATTTCCGGGCGTTAAACCTGCCCGCCATCCCTTTGGAGTCGTAAGCTGGAGGGTGGTGGACGCCATCGGAATCGCCGGTTCGGGACGGGTTGCACAGGCGCTGGGGCGGCTGCTGCGCGAGCGCGGCGAGCCTGTCACGTCAGTGGCCAGCCGGACGCCGGAGCACGCCGCTGAAGCGGCGCGATTCATCGGCGGCGTCGAAGTGGTTACCTGCGAGAAACTTGCCGAGCGCTGCTCGCGCGTTCTGATAGCGGTTTCGGACGGCGCCCTGGCGGATGTCGCCGGCCGTTTGGCGCGCGGCGTCATGCGGAACGGTGCCGTGCTGCACACTTGCGGCGCCCGCGGGGTGGCCGCGATTGCGGAACTCGCGCGGACCGGAGTGGCCTGCGGCGTCCTGCATCCTTTGCAAGCGGTGAGTTCTCCGCAACAGGGTGTGGCCGCGCTGCCGGGCGCGGCCTTCGCCATTTCGGGCGAGGGCGAAGCGGCGGCATGGGCACGGCGGATCGTGGCGTTGCTCAACGGTACCGCCTTGCATATCGAGGCCGGCCGTGAAGCGCTCTATCATGCCGCGGCGGTCATGGCCAGCAATTACGTGGTCGCACTGATTGATGCCTCCGTGGAGTTGCTGCGCTCGGCCGGCGTTCCGGAAGACGAAGCGCTCCGCGCAATGCGGCCACTGGTCGAAACAAACGCGCGAAATGCCTTGACGCTCACGCCGGAGCGCGCGCTTACCGGGCCCATCGAACGCGGGGACGCCGAAACGGTGGCGCTGCACCTGGCCGCGCTGCGGAACGCCGCGCCGGGGATGCGTGAACTTTATTGCACGCTGGGACTGCGGGTGCTGGACCTGGCCCGGCGGCGCGGTCTCGATAGGGCGTACGCTGATAAGTTAGAGAGGTGTTTACGAAATGGCTGAGGCGCAGCGGCGCGTGAGAGTGCCGGACCTCAAGGAGATGAAGAAGCGCGGCGAGCGCATCGCGATGCTCACCGCATACGACGCCACCATGGCCCGTCTGATTGACCGGGCCGGGATTGACGTCATCCTGGTGGGTGACAGCGTCGGCATGGTGGTGATGGGCTACGAGACCACCCTGCCGGTGACCCTCGACGCGATGGTGCACCACACCAAGGCGGTCTGCCGCGGCGTGAAGCGCGCCCTGGTGGTCACCGATATGCCGTTTCTCAGCTTCCAGGTGAGCGCGTCCGAGGCCGTGCGCAACGCCGGGCGCATCCTGCAGGAAGGCGGCGCGACCGCCGTGAAGATCGAGGGCGGCCGGCCGGTGATCGAAGCCGTATCGCGGCTGGTGGACATAGGCATTCCGGTGATGGGGCATCTCGGATTGACCCCGCAATCGGTGCACCGGTTGGGCGGATACCACCGGCAAGCCCAAACGGAGGAAGATGCCCAGTTGCTGCTTGAAGATGCGCGGGCCCTGGAGGCTGCCGGCGCTTTCTCGGTCGTGCTCGAATCGATTCCCGAAGATGTCGCGCGGCGTGTTACGGAGGAGTTGAGCATCCCCACTATCGGCATCGGAGCCGGCCCTTCTTGCGACGGCCAGGTGCTGGTAAGCTACGACATTTTCGGCCTCTACGACGGCCAGGTGCCGCCGTTCGTGAAACAGTACGCGCGGCTGGGCGACCAGATGCGCGCCGCGGCCGAAGCCTATGCCGAAGATGTGCGCCAGGGGCGGTTCCCGGCTCCCGCCGCGCGCGGCACGGGAGCGGCACGATGAGCGCGCGGGTGGTTCACACCGTTGCGGAAGTGCGCGCCGCGGTGGCCGAAGCGCGGAGGCGCTGGGCGACGGTCGGCCTGGTCCCTACCATGGGCGCCTTGCATGCCGGACACGGCAGTCTGATCGATACCGCGCACCGCGAGACGGACTTCGTGGTGGTCAGCGTGTTCGTGAATCCGATCCAGTTCGACCGCAAGGACGATTACGAGCGCTACCCGCAGGACATCGCGACGGATGCCGAGTTCTGCACGGCGCGCGGCGTGGACCTCGTTTTCAATCCGGCGGCCGAAGAGATGTACCCGCGGCCCCAGCGCTCGTTCGTGGAAGTGGAAGGCGTCACCGAGCACTTGTGCGGAGCTTTCCGCCCGGGCCATTTCCGGGGCGTGGCGACCGTCGTTCTGAAGCTGTTCAACATCGTGCAACCGGACCGCGCCTACTTCGGCGAGAAGGATGCGCAACAGTTGGCCGTGATCCGGCGCATGGCGCGGGACCTTAACCTGCCCATCGAGATCGTTCCCGTGGCCCTGGTGCGCGAGCCGGACGGACTGGCGCTGAGCAGCCGCAACCGCCGCCTCGACGCGGCCGAGCGCCAGGCTGCGCTGACGCTGTCGAGGGTGCTCTTCGCGGTTCGGGAGCGCATTGGTGCCGGGTGCGCGGAAGCGGCTCAATTGAAGCGCGAGGCGGAAGCGGAGTTTGGACGCGAGCCCGGCCTGCGGCTGGAGTACTTCGAGATCGTCGATGCGGATGAAATGCAGCCCGTCGAGCGGGTCCTCGCGCCGGTGCGCGTCGCCGTGGCCGCCTTCGCAGGCTCGACGCGCCTGATCGACAACGTCCTCTGCACGCCGCCCGCCGCGTCGCGCTAGTTACTGGCGAGCGCGGCGCACGGCATAGCTGGTAAGCGCGCGCCGCAGGTAAGCCCACCTCTGCCCGGCGAGCGCTGCCTGGATTCCGGACCGGATCTGGGCGGCGCCCGGTATGAACACTCCGCGCGCCGACGCGGCGTCCAGGCCGGCCAGCGCCTGCCGCGCCTCGGCCTCGAGAGCAATGACAACGTCGCGCGGCGGTGTGGCGTGGAAGCCCATAATGGTTACCTCCGGCGCGAGTGTGAATGCGAGCAGTTGGTAGCCTTCCACCGTCACGTCCCATTCGCGGCCGGCCTCAAGAGTTGTTCGCGCGGCGAGATCCAATAGACGCGCCGGCCGGTCGAAAGCCACCTGCACTTGCACGGGGTAATATTCGCGATTCACCAGATACAAATAGCGCTGCCCGCCGTAAACCAGCGTGCGGGCAGCCACGGGGTCCGTGCTCGCGCCGACGGTCGTGAACTTTTCGCGCGGCAGCGCCCGGTAGGCCGCGGCGAACCGGCGAATCTCCTCGCAATGCGCCTTGTCCAGGAACAGGCCGCCGCGGGTGATGCGGCAGGCGTCGAACTCGGCCACAGCGTGCGCGTAGTGTTCGAGGAAATGCGCGCCGCCCTGGAACGCGTGCGTGATGCGCAATTGGGAATCCCACCAGAAGCCGTCCTCGGGATAGATCGAGTTCAGGCGGAAGATCCCTTCGGCAGGCGCGCCGTCCATCACCGCGAGCTGCTTCGCCTGCTCGTCGCCGGATTCGCAGGGAAACCACCTGTGCTCGCCCCAGGCCTCCACCCAGCAGTTGAAGATGAATGCGCCTGGGTGGCGCATGTTCCGCATCGTGTTCAGAGTGTCTCCATCCAGGAAGTCATGATCGCGAAACATGCATGAGCGCTCGAGCGGCGCCTGCGCGCCTTCGGTGTCCCAACCGCGGTCGCGGCCGGGGTCCAGCGTCAGGTCCACTTCGATGTTGGGCTCCCTCGAATAGAGCGCGGCATCGAATCCTCCTTCCCGCCACATCGACGCGGTGTTGAGGCGGGCATGAAGCTGGTGGGAGGCGGCGAGCGAACCGTAGAGTGCCGGCACGGTGGTCTCGTTCCACATGGTGAAGGTGAGCCGCAAATCCGGCCGTGCCGCCACCACCGCGTCGCGGATGCGGCAGTGGAACTCGTGCAGCTTGCGGCAGCGCCACGCGATCCACAGCGGACGAGCCGTGTGCATCAGGAACTGGTAGCGTCGCGCGAAGCGCTCCGGTGAATCCGGCTTGACGCGCACCTTCACGCCGGTTTCCTTTTCGAACAGTCCGATGGTGTAGTCGTCGTAGCCGGCGTGCAAGGAGGCGTACCACACGATGGTGGCGTGCCACATGTTGAAAGAGACGCCCTTGAATGCCGGGTAATGCGCATAACGGGTGGCAATCTCCGAGACCACACCGATCACCGCCGACTGCACTTCCGGGTGCAGTGGATTGAAGATCGGCCCACCGTGATAAGGCTGGCCCGTTTTCTCGCCGTAGGCGTAAGGGAAGTCCTTGAAGCTCGCCCTGCGCGCGTGATACTCGAGCGCCTTGGGATAGTTCCGGACGTTGTAGATGGGCGTCCAGTCCTGCGTTCCGGCCTGCACCTGGCCGTTCCACAACATGTTGTTGATGGTGGGCTCGCCCTTGCCGATGGATTCGAGGTCGATGTTCATCCCGCGCATCAGGCTGCCAAGGCGCAGCATGGTCATGGAGGCTTGAAACTCCAGTCCTTCCCGTCCGAAGCGTTCAAGGAGGCGCGCGTACCAGTCCACCGGATGGGAGGTCCATCGCGTGTATTGCTTGCGGTCCCGGGCCACTACCATATCGAAGCCGTCGCTGGGTTCGCGGGTGGAGGGGCACTGGGGGCCGTGGTACCAGACCACCGGATAGACCAGCAGGTTCTGCCCCGTGTGACGCATCATCGCCACCAGGTGGTCCATCCACTCCTCCCGGCTCATGGCGCCTTCGCTGGCGCCCGTTCCGCAGGGGTCCTCGTACTGCACGCCCAGTTCGCGTCCCGCGCCCGGCGTCGCACCGGTGGGAGGATGAGCCGCCGGAAGTTCGTCCAACTCGTACACGTCGAAACCTGCGATGGCCGCGGGTTCGTCCTTACCCCAGGTGAGAAAGGTGATGCTCGAGTCCTCCCAGCGCGGCCAGAACACCTGCTGGATTTCAAGCATGCGGCCGGTGAGGGGCTGCGCATAGCCGGTGAAAACGCCGGTGGAAAGGTCGTAACTGGTGCCGTCCATGATGCACATGTAGCGGCGTTTGTCATCGGGATAACGTATGACGGCGAGGTGCGGTTTGCCAGGGTGCTGGACTCGAAACCGGTATCCGAAACGCGCGGAAGGAGTGGCGGCCGCCTCGCGGTACCGGCCGGCGCGCGACTCCACGACGCGCGTCTCCCCGTGGGACATGAACCGGTCCGCGCTATACTCCTGCGTCGCGTCCACGCTCAGCAATAGTCGCTTTGCCTGCACGGACGCCGGCCCTCCCAGCGCAGTTCCGGCGGCGGCGCCCAGGACTTCACGTCTGGTCAACATGTTCCAGCACAGCTCCTTTCCACACTCTCCCGGTCCAGTACAATCAGCAATTGTATCCATTGCGACGACGTATGTTTTGTGATGAAGTGAATGTTAGAAAGATAAGGGAGGAAGCCGTATGAAATCACGTTACTTGCTACTAATTCTAGCTCTAATGCTGGTAGGCGTTTCCTGCAACCGCGATCCCAAGATCGTCAGCCGCAAGTACGTGGAGAACGGCAACAAGTACTTCAATACAGCGAAGTACAAAGAAGCCTCCATCATGTACCGGAACGCACTGAAGAAGGACCCGCGCAACGGCGACGCCTATTACCGGCTGGGGCTCTGCGACCTGCGCCTGGGGCAGCCTGGGGTGGCCGCGCGGTCCCTTCGCCGCGCCATCGAGTTGATGCCCGATAACCTCGATGCGTCCCTGACCCTGGCCGACCTCTACCTGACGGCGGCGGCCGCCGAGCCGCGCAACGCCAAAACCCTGGTGCCGGAAATCGAGGAATTGGCCAAGCAACTGGAGAAGAGAGACAAGTTCCACGGCTATCGAGTCAGCGGACTCTGTCTCCTGCTGAAAGGACAGACCAAAGAGGCGATCGAGAAGCTGGAGGCGGCCAATCAGTTGAAGCCGCTCGAACCGAAAGTAGGCGTTTTTCTCATGCGGGCCCTCGCCATGGAGAAGCGCACGAGCGAGGCGGAGACTCTGGCCAAACAGCTCGTTGAGAAGCACAAGAATCTCGCCCCTGCCTACAACTTCCTTTATGTGAGCTATGCGTCCTCCAACCGGATGAGCGACGCCGAGGCCGTTCTGAAGCTGCGCAGCGCCAACAATCCCAAAGAAGAAGCCGCGTGGCTGCAGTTGGCGCAGTTCTACATGGCCACGCGCCGCGGACCCGAAATGAAGAGCGCGCTTGACAAGATCACGTCGAATCCGCAGGACTTTCCCAACGCGCATCGTTCCGTGGGCGACTTCTACTTCCGGAATCGCGATCTTGCCACGGCCGTTGATTACTACGCCGCGGGAAAGAAAGCCAACCCGTCGCAGAGCGCCACTTACGACAAACGCATCGCGGAGGCTTACATCACCCAGGGCAAAGTAGACGACGCGCTTAAATTGCTGGAAGCCGTTATCAAGCACGACTCCAAGGATAATGACGCCATCGCCATGCGCGCTTCCCTGCTCCTGCGCGGCGGCAGACCCGAGCAGATCCAGTCTGCCGTGAACGATCTGCAGGGTGTTGTGCGCAGCTCTCCGCGAAACTTCGTGGCGCGCTACGACCTGGGACGGGCCCATATGGCGAAGGGGGAGGTGGAACAGGCCCGCCTGGCTTTTGAAGAGGCTATCAAGCAGCGCGGCGATTATCTGCCCCCGCGGCTCGCCCTGGCGCAACTCTACTTGCGTGGCGGCGAGCACGCCAAGGCGGTGCAGACGGCGGACGAGATCCTGGCCATGGACCAGGGGAATCTGTCTGCCCGGCTCGTGCGCGCAGCGGCGCTTACCGCCATGCACGATTTCGGCCGCGCGCGCCAGGCGGTTTCAGAGACGATCAAACTTTATCCGAACGCCCTGGAGGCGCAGCTGCAGCTCGCCGTTGTGGACATGGGCGAGAGAAACTTCAAAGCGGCCGAGGGAGGCTTCCGCAAGCTGTACGAGAAGAACCCCAAGGACCTGCGCAGCCTGTTCGGGCTGGTCGAATGCTATATGGCTCAGAACCAACCGGCGCAGGCTCTCGACCTGATCCAGAAAGAAGCCTCGAAGAATCCGGGCCGCGACGACCTCGCGCTGGCGCTCGGCAACATAGCGGCTCGAACAGGCAAGAACGACGTGGCGGTCCACCAGTTCGAGGCGCTCGTCGCCAGGCGGCCCAACGACGCCCTGCTGCACACCCGGCTGGGCGAGATCTATCGCCGCGCAGGCAGATTGGACCTTTCCGCGGGCCACTTCCGCAAGGCCATCCAGATCGCTCCGGACCAGCCGTCCGCGAAGCTGCTGCTGGCCATGCAACTGGACGAGCAGGGACAGCGCCAGGAAGCCCGGCAACTTTACGAACAACTGCTGAAGATGCAGCCGAACAACGTCGTCGTGCTGAACAACCTGGCCTACATCATGGCGGAAAGCGGGACCGAGTTGGATCAGGCGCTCACGCTGGCGCAACGCGCCAAACAAGCCCAGCCCGAAGAAATCAACGTTGCGGACACGCTGGGTTGGATCTATATCAAGAAGAACCTGAGCGACAGTGCCATCAACATCTATAAAGACCTTATCCGTCGTGAACCACAGCGTTCGACGTTCCACTATCACATGGGCATGGCGCTGTTTCAAAAAGGCGACCGGACGCAGGCCAAGCAAGCCCTGCTGACGGCGCTGCGCAACAAGCCGGCCAAGGAAGAAGAGGCCAAGATCCGCGAGCTGTTGGGGCGGATCGGCTGAGCGCGGGCGCCGGCGCCCCATTCGGGATTGCATCCTGTGAAAGCGCTCCTGTCGCGGTTCCCCGCTGCGGCCTACACCGCGCCCTTCGTCGCATTCATAGGGCTGCTCGCTCTCGACGGGCGCTTGCCGCTCCCGCCGGGCTTGGAGTACCCGCTGCGGACCGTGCTGGCGCTGGCAACGCTGGCGGCAACTTCGCGGCCGCTGCTACGGTTCAAGAGTTCGTGCCCGTGGTCCAGCGCCGCCATGGGCGCGCTGGTTTTCCTGATTTGGGTCGGGCCGGACGCCGTCTGGCCGCACTATCGCGAGCACTGGCTGTTCCGCAATTCTCTTCTGGCCCCGGGCGGGACGCCGGCTGGAGACGCGCTCAGGGGCGACTACGTTTTCCTGGCCTCCCGGGTCCTCGGCTCCGCGCTCGTGGTGCCTGTCATCGAAGAGCTCTTCTGGCGCGGTTGGCTCATGCGATGGTTGATCCGGACGGATTTCCTCGCCGTGCCGCTGGGTAGTTACTTGCCGGGCGCCTTCTGGATCACGGCCATCCTGTTCGCCTCCGAACACGGTCCTTACTGGGATGTGGGACTCGCGGCCGGGGTGCTCTACAACTGGTGGATGATCCGCACGCGCTCGCTGGCCGATTGCATTCTGGCGCACGCCGTCACCAACGCCTGCCTGGCGGCTTATGTGTTGAGCGCGGGCAAGTGGCAATACTGGCTCTGAAGGTCCGCACCGCGCACGACAACCTTGACGGATCCATAACAAATCACTCAAAATATGTTAGGGCACACTATCGTGACCCACCAGACGCCGGACCTTGTCTTTTTCAGGCCGGCGCGAAAATCCAACTGCGGAATAATGTGGGATGGCTTTTAAAACCGTTGTCAGGTTTCTGGTTTTCGTTCTTTGCGCCATACTATTGACGGATGCCGCCAACGCGGCGGTGACTAAGCGGAAGAAAGTACACCGGCGGACGGCGGCTCGCACTTCGGCCACCGTTGTAAAGAAGAAGAAGCCGCTCGTGGCAAAGTCCACGAAATCGAAAAAGCGCAAATCTTCGAGAGCGGCTTCGTCCAAGCGGCGGCGTTCCGTGACCAGCTTCTGGACCACGCCGACTTACGCCGATGCTACTTTCGCCGACAACATCGAAGGTGAGGATCCCATCGTCCGGCGCGCGGCGGTGGAAGCGCTTGGGCCTTACAACGGCACGGTTGTCGTAGCCGATCCTTCCAACGGGCGCATACTGTCCATCGTGAATCAACGGCTGGCGCTCAAGAGTGGATTCCAGCCTTGTTCCACCATCAAGGTGGTGGCCGCCCTGGCCGCGCTCAGCGAGGGAATCATCGACCGCGACACCATGCTGCGCCTTTACGGCCGCACGAAGATGAATCTGACCGAGGCGCTGGCCCATTCCAACAACCCGTACTTCGCCTCTTTGGGGGTGAAACTCGGCTACGAACGGGTCGCCTACTATGCGCGGCTGTTCGGTTTGGGAGAGAAGGCGGGCCTGAACATCGATGGCGAGCATCCTGGTATCTTCCCCGACTCCGTCATCAGGAACGGCGTAGGCATGATGACCAGCTTTGGTGAAGGCATTGCTCTCACCCCGCTCGAACTTGCCGGCCTTATGGTCGCCATGTCGAACGGCGGCACACTGTACTACCTGCAATATCCGCGGTCGGAGCAGGAAGTCAATGAATTCGTGCCACGTGTGAAGCGCCACCTGGATATCGCCCCATGGCTTCCCGAGATTAAGCCCGGCATGCAGGCGGCGGTCGAGTATGGCACTGCCCGGCGCGCCCACTACGACGATAACGAGCCGATTCTCGGTAAAACCGGCACGTGCTCGGATAATCGGACGCACTTAGGATGGTTCGGCTCGTTCAACGAAGTCGGCCGCAACAAGCTTGTGGTTGTGGTGCTGCTGACCGGCGGCAAGCCTGTGAACGGTCCGGTCGCGGCCGGCGTCGCCGGCGGCGTTTACAAGAACCTCTCCGGGCGGAATTACTTCGCCCGCGAACGCAGCCTGTCGCCTTACGGCCTGGTGTCCACGCAGTCCTGCTGCGCTCAGTAACGAATCTCAATCGTCCTTGCGCGCGGGCGTGTGGTCGCCGAAGACCAGGGCGGTAAACGAGAAAATATCCGTATCCGGATCCTTCCAGGCCGAAGGGTTGATGCCAGCTTTAAGGCACGTGTTTTCAAGGAACTGCAGCCGATTCCAGCCCTGCTCGGGAGCCACCTGGGGCAGCAGGAGGCCCTCGCTCGCATCGCGCTTGATTACCAGGCCGTCCGTCCCTATCCGGATGTGGCGCGTGTCAAGGACCCGGCGCAACGGGCTCAGCACGGAAATCTCATACTCGAGTTCAGGCAATTCGGCCACCGACACAGGCTGGAACCGCCGATCTTCGAGCGCGGCGAACGCCGCTACATCCCGCACCGTGACGGCCAGCGGTTCCACCGGCGCCACGTACCCGATGCAGCCGCGCAGCTGGCCGCGTTTCTTTAGAGTTACAAATGCTCCGCGCTCCTGCATCAGGTGCGGGCCGCGGGCCGCGCCGACGTCGTACCCTTTGTGTTCCCGGACGGCCGTTTCGACGCTCTTTTTGGCGATGTCGAGCAGTTCAGTCTTTTCGGCCGTCGTAAGCGAGAAACGCCGGCCGGATGCGGCGCTGCCCGCGCTTTGGGGTTTGCACAACGCGGTGGCGCCGTATCCGACGACGCTCGACTTGTCGCCCGTCACATCGCCGGAATTGGCGTACTTCAGCACACGCGCCTCGGTGGCGCCCAGCCGCTCCGCCGCGATCATGGCGGCCACGATCGGACCGCCTCCGCAGGCTTCCCACACCCGCCGCTCGAAGTTGCGCGCCATGCTCAGGTAGTCCCACTCCTCGATGGCGCGCAGCGCCTTGCGGTCGAGTTGGGTGGCCTTGTCGTATGGGTGGAAGTGGGACAAATCGGAGCTGGCCACGATGAGCGTACCGGGTCCCTGGATCGATTTGGCCAGCGCCACGCCCAGCGCTCTACAAGTGTCGTAGTCCTGCTCGCCCATGACGATGGGGACCACTTTGAAGTCCTTCAACACACGCTGTAGGAACGGCAACTGCACTTCCAGCGAGTGCTCGCCGCGTCCATTCACCATCACATGGCCGCGATCCGAGCGTCTGATGCGTTTGTCCATGGAGGCCAGCTTGGCGGCGAACGCCGTATCCACGGGGACGCGCCCCAGCGGGGTATCGTAGGCGTCGCCGTCGAAGACCGAAGAGAAGCCGAACGCGTCAACATGGCATGGCGCGATGACCACTACCCGCTGGATGGAGCGGCCCTTCAACAGCGCGTAGGCTTGCGCGGCGACATGTCCCGAGAAAACGTAGCCCGCATGCGGGACCACAATTGCTGCTAAGTCCTTGATGGGAGCCGCCTTTGCCGCCGCGAGCAAACCGTCGACCATGCCGGTTAACTGCTTCGCGTCCGCCGGGTAGAAAGAGCCAGCGGCCATGGGGGGCCGCACGTTCCGGTTCTGCGCCGGAAGACTTGCGGCAAGGATCGGTAGCAGGAAGAATGCCGTGCAACAGTTTCGCATTTCGAGATTACCCTTCCCAAACGCCGGCGATCGGCTGCCGGCAGTACTCGCAGTTCCCTTTCTTCAAATGCGTCGCACGCACGGCGAAGCCCGTGCGCTCCACCACTGCGCGCCGGCACCTGGGGCAATAGGTGTTCTCGGCCGGGTGGCCTGGCACGTTGCCAACATAAACATAATGAAGGCCTTCCGCCACGGCGATGGAGTGCGCACGTTCGAGCGTGCTCAACGGCGTCGGGGGCAGGTTCTTGAGCAGGTATTCGGGATGAAAGCGCGAGAAGTGTAGCGGAACGTCCGTGCCGAGATAGGTTCGCACCCAGCGTGCCAGGCCGCGGAACTCCTGCTCGCCGTCGTTGAGCGTGGGCACCACCAGGTACACAATCTCGGTCCACATTCCCAGCTTGCGCATTTCGACCAGCGCATTGAGCACCGGCTTTAACTCGCCGTTCACCGTCTCGCGGTAAAACTTCTCCGAGTATGCTTTCAGGTCCACCTTGATGGCGTCGACTTTGCCGCACAGCAGTTTGAGCGGCTCCGGCTGTATATAACCACCGGTGACGACGGCGCTCTTGATGCCGGCCGCGTGCGCGCGTTCGGCCGTGTCGATCATGTACTCGAAGTAGATCACCGGTTCACTGTACGTATATGCGATCGAGGCGCAATGATAACGCGCCGCCACCTCGGCCGCGCCCCCGGGCGGCAAATAGTTGGAGGTCACCTGTTCGGGCCGCACCTGCGAGATGTCCCAGTTCTGGCACATCTTGCAGTTCACGTTGCAGCCGGCGGTGGCGATCGAGAACGCCGTCGAGCCGGGGTGGAAGTGGAAAAAGGGCTTCTTCTCTATGGGGTCGATGTGCGCAGCCACGACGCGGGAATGCACCAGCGTGTAGTAGACGCCGCCGCGGTTCTCGCGCACGCCGCAGTAACCGCGTTCGCGGTCGTCGATCACGCACTCGCGCGGGCAGAGCTTGCACTTGATCTTCTTGTGCGGCAGCTTTTCGTAAAACTTCGCTTCCCGTATGTAGCGCGCATCGGACTCCGCGGCGGCAGCGCCGGATGCGGCCGAAAGCAGGAAGTTGCGGCGATGCATGGCGCTAGACCTCCACGCGCGCGATCCGGGCGGGATCGCACACGCCAATCCGGTAGCCGGGGCCGGCGGCTCGCGCAATGTAAGTGGGCTCGCGATGCGCCGCTTTCAACGGAGGCATGCCGCGCTCGGCGCGCTTCTGCTCGATAATACGCCAACCCACGGTGTCCAGCGCCACGGGGTCCTGGCTGACCAGCAAGCCGTGGAACGGCCAGGTCCACTGCGGCATAAAAGACGGGCCGCCCTCATACTGCGCGGTAATGGCGTCGCACAGGTGCAGGCGCGCTTTTCGGCGGATGGGACCCAGCATGTTGACGTCGGCTACGTAAGGGTCGCCCACGTTCATGTGATACTTGTTCGGATTGTGGATGGCGCCGAACATATTCTTGAGCGCCATGGTCACGCCCACGATGCCGTGGTCCTTGAGGACGGGCAGGTTGATGACGGCGTCGCAGATGTCGGTGAGCGTGCGGCAGAGCAGACTGCCGGCTTCCCCGTGCGTGGCGAGTTCGCTCCCGTAGCCGAGTGCGTCGTTGCCCAGATACCGGACGCGGTTGGGATTCGTCGAAGGCCGGAAACCGGCGCTTTCGAGATCCGAGTTGAGCCGGTCCCAGACGACGATGTTCTTCGCGGGTATTCCGGCCTCATGCAGCCTTTGGCAGACGGCCTCGACCACCGCCGCGTGCGTCGAGTTGCCTTTGCCCGACAGGCAGTTTACTTTTAGTCCCACCACCTCGCCGGGCTTCACCACGCGCCGCCACGCCTCCACGGGAGTGTCCACGTTGAAGCAGGCGCTCATGGCATTGTCGAGAGTCCGCAACAGCGCCGTTTCGTTCAACCCGGCGCCGTGCGCCACAACCACCTTCGATTTCGTACCGGCCGCGAGCGGGGCGCCGAGCACACCCAGCGCTTCCCGGCGGCTCCATCTGGCGTCCATTCCGTTTTCGTTATAGCACCAACCGACGGCAGTGGCGATGACCTACAATCGTCGGGATGAGTTGGTCGCCGATTGTCAGGCCGGCGGCGCTGGCGCTTGTGGGCGCCGTGTTGTGCGTCGCGGCCCCGAGAAGTTCTCTTCCCGGCGGATACTTTGACGTCATGGAGGAGGGTGTGGCGCGGGTCCAGGCGCGGCTCGATGCGGAGCCGCGAGCCACGTTGCGTGACATAGAGGAGACGACGGGCTGGCGGCACTTCCCGCACTCCATCCTCGCCGCTGCCGTGCTTTACACGAGCAAGGCCCCCGAAAACCGCTCGCAGGGCGACCACAAGAAACTGGCGCTCGCGATTCGCATCGGCGACCTGGCGGCCGGCGCCGACGAGCGCGGCGTTTTCTCCGACCGCCTGGACAGCCACCGCGACGCCTACATGTGGCTGGAGGCCTATCGACTGCTAGAAGCGAAGCTGGACGCGGGCCGTCGCGCACGCTGGAAGGCGTGCCTGGTGAGAAACGTTGCCATCCTCGCCGCACGGTGCCTGGAATGGCGCGACGTTCCCGCATACAACTATCACTTTCTGGTCACGTCGACCAACCACTTCGCTCTGTGGGCCACCGACGTGATGCTTGCGGGTGAATTATTCAAGCGAGAAGACTGGCTGGCGCTGGGCCGGCACATTCTGCGACGGCTTGCCACAGAGGAGCAAAGCCCGGACGGCTACTGGGGCGAGTACAGCTCCGCCGGACCCACCAACGGGTACAACCTGCTGACGCTCTCCGCAGTCGGAGTGTACTGGGAGTACACCCGGGATCCGGAGGCGCTCTCCGCGCTCCGCCGCGCCACGGAATTTCACGAGTACTTCACGTACCCGGACGGCCAACCGGTGGAGACCGTCAACGACCGCAACCGCTATTGGGATTCGAGCCTGTACGGGAATTTCGCCTTCACGCATTTTGCAGAGGGGCGCGCCTTCGCGCGCTTCCTGTTCGAGTGCTTCCCCGCCTCACGCCTGGATATGGAACCGCTGGGGCGGATCGCGCAAAACGCGCTCTATTATCACGCGGGGCCGCTCGCCGCGATCCCGCAGCAGAGCGAGCGCTACGCGCACCGGCTCACCGGCCCGGCCGGGATCCGCAAGAGCGGCCCGTGGGTGACGGCCCTGTCGGGATTGATCGCCACACAACCCGCATCGGCGCGCTGGTTCCTGGAACGGCAGTCAAACGTGAGCGTGTTTCACGAAGGCGCCGGGTTGATCATCACCGGCGGCAACAGCAGATCTCAGCCTGAACTGGCCACTTTCTCGGAAACCATCAAGGGTGACAAGCACTACCTGCCCCTTTGGAGCAAGCTTCAAATGGGGGATGCGGCCGACCGGCTCTGGCTGGCTTACAATTCGTTTTCCTCGGAGATCGCCGTTCAAGAGGATAAAGACTCGGACCTCCGATTACGATTCGCAATTCGCGGCCGCGGCGCGCCACGGGAAAGAGCCGGCATGGCGCTGCAACTGTGTCTCAAAGAGGGTGAGGAACTCATTACCGGGACCGGTTTACGCGTGCGCCTGGGGGCGGAGAAGCTGACACTTTCGCCCGACCAGATCGGAGGCCGGATCGAACACCACGGCTGGAAGCTCTCGACAGACGCCCCGGTTTCGCTTACTTGGCCCGTCTTCCCTTACAACCCTTATCGCGGCGGGCCGGAGATTCACCTGGAGCGGGCCGTCGGCGTGTTGAGCGTACCGCTGACGTGGCCGGCGAACCACACACCTCCCGCGGAACAGACGATCGAATTCAGATTGAGCGTGTCCCGGGCGAGCCGTTAATCCGGACCTCGCCCGGGGCACGATCGCGGGCAGGAATCCGCCTTATCCTTGGGCCAGTTCCTTACGGTGGGCCCACACCTTCTCGAAGGCCTTCACGTACTGGTCGATCAATTCAGGGGCCGGCTCACGGAACAGGGGGAGACGCACCGAATCCGTGTTCACCTGCCTGGTGCCGAACAGGTCCTTGCGGATGACCGGCGCATGGTCCCACCACTTCGCTTCGGCGTACAGCGGATAGCGGTTCTGGTCCTCATAGAATCCCGGGGAAACGCGTACGCCCTCGGCCTGCAGGGCCTTGACCAGGATCTGCCTCGGGCAGCCCGCCTTCTTCTCGTCGATAAACACCATGTGGCTGCCCCAGTACACGCGCTTGGCGTCGGGCCGGCAATACGGAACGGACAAGCCGGGCAGTTCCACCAGCCGGTTCGTCATGGCGCGGACCTGCTTGTCGTTCAGGGCATTGTGCTCGTCCAGTTTGCGGAGTTGGTGCCGCGCCAGTGCCGCGCCGAGCGAGTGGATGCGAAACTTCGGTCCGATGCCGGTGCCGTTGTACTTCTTGTAAGGGCTCGAATCCGGGAACTGAGCCGCGAGTTCGTACCCGCTGAAGACGGTGGCGCGCTCGTAATACTCCCTGGTCTGATAGGTTCCGCTGCCTCCCTCGACGGCGGGAAGAGTCTTGCTCGACTGGTGGCTGAAAGCCCCCATCGCCCCCCAGGTGCCGATCTGCTTGCCCTTCAGCGACGCGCCCTGCGCCTGCGCGGCGTCTTCCAGCACAATCAGACCCTTTTCCTTGGCGAAGTCGCAAATCTGATCCATGTCGCACGGGTTACCGAAGGAGTGCATGGGGAAGATGGCCTTGGTGCGGCTGGTCATCTGCTTCTTGGCATCCTCCAGGTCGAACGTCATGGTGCGGGGATTGACATCCACAAAGGCCGGCACGTAACCGAACAGGTGCATTGGCGCGGTGGTTGCCCAGGCTGTGTAGGAAGGCGCCAGGATTTCACTGCCGCGCGGCAGATCCAGCGCGAAAAGCATGCACATGATGGCGCAGGTCCCGCTGGAAAAGGCCTTCGTGAAAGGTACGTTGAGATATTCTTTCAGTTCCTTTTCGAACGCCGGAATTTCCGGGTACCAATTGGTCTTGTCAAGCAGCGAGAGAATGGTCTGCTTCTCCGCGTCTCCGTACTGGGGCCACCTGGTCAGAGCGGCCAACCGGGCGGCCGGCACCGTCACCGCCTTGGGGCCTCCGCGGAGGGCCAGGGTCTCGCTCGACTGCGCCACCAGACCGGCCCCGCTTAATCCCGTTACCGCCGCGGCGCCGGTTTGAACGAAACCACGCCGTGTTTCACCTTGCTTGTCAGATGAGTTCACAATAATTTCCTTTCTCTCACGCAGTTCGCCGCCGCAGCTTCGTCCGGACGATGAGGTCCGCGACTCCGCGCGTTGTTACGATCACGGCCATACTAGAGCTTATATTACCCGGCTATCAGTCGGCGTGGCGGAGGTGGTGCAGATCCCCGATTACGAACGAGGTGCGGATGGCGTGGCGCGGGATCCAGGACGGGCCGCTACGCATGGTCTCGAACTGGTAGCCGATTTCAATCATGCTGCCTTGCTCGAAGTGCCAGCGCACGCCGGCCATGTTGCGCGAACGCTGGAACTGGTTCATGGCGAGCATCCCTTCGGTAGAAAGAAACGGGCTCAGGCCGGGGCGCACCCGCTCCAATACCAGGCGTGGCCGGTAGCGGTTATAGGCGGGGCCGGCAGGCTTCAGCCGCTCGTACTGAATGGCGGCTTCCACGCGGGTCTTGCCCGGATGCAGGAGCAGGGACGGTGCCACGATCAGCCGGTGCTCGGGGTGGAATGACGTGCGGTTCGGATTCACTTGCCGGTACAGGTAGCCGGCAGTGACGGCCCAACGCGAGGTGAGCGGGATGCGAGCCATCGAGCCGAGGTAGAAATCGTAAGCTCTGTGCACCCGATCCCGGAATCGCAGCGACGTCGTAGCCGACCAGCGCACTCGTCTATTCGTGAAAAGACCCAATTCGAGGCTGTTCCAGGACTGCAGGTCGGCGGCCTGAGCGCACACCTCTAACGCAAGCGCGCACAGCAAGATACGGAGAGAAAACCGCCGCGGGGGCAACCCCCATTAAACCACACTTGGGTCTCCTGCCACGGTTTGACGACACCGGGCTGCGGTACAACGGTATAGATGGGTTGTTGCACGGCTGGAATTCATACAAGAAAGTCAATCATATCTGTTCTCGCTGTTCTATCGGTTCTCCTGGCGTCCGCGACTGCGGCGGCAACGCCTTCGGCGATGGTCACCGACTACGCCACGGGGACCGTCCTGGTTTCGGAGGACGCTGAAGCGGCGAGGTACCCGGCGTCGCTGACCAAGCTGATGACGCTGTACCTGCTGTTCGAGGCTGTGCAGGAAGGCCGGGTCACGTTCGATCAGGCACTGCCCGTTTCCGCTTACGCCGCCGGACAGCCTCCCACCCGGCTCAGATTGAAACCGGGATCGAGCATCAAGGTGGCGGATTGCATCGACGCGTTGATCCTCAGATCCGCGAACGATGTGGCCGTGGTGGTGGCGGAAGCGCTTGCGGGGAAGGAATCCGACTTCGCCGTGAAGATGACGCGCAAGGCCGCCCAGTTGGGGATGACAAACACGTCGTTCCGCAACGCATCGGGCCTGCCCGACGATGGGCAGGTCACCACGGCCCGCGATCTGACGATTCTGGTGCATGCGCTCATCAAGCAGTTCCCCGAGTTTTACCCTCATTTCGCCCTGCGCTCCAGCCGGGCGGCCGGCAAGAACATCACGACGCACAACAACTTTCTGGCTGCGTATGACGGAGCGGACGGCTTGAAGACGGGCTACACGCAGATGGCCGGGCATAACCTGGCGGCATCGGTGGTGCGCGGCGATCACCGGCTCATCGGAATCGTGCTCGGCGAGGACAGTTGCCGCTCCCGGGACCGCAAGATGGTCCAAGTCATGAACGAAGGACTCACCGTCCTGGGCGTGCCTCCCACCCGGAAGGTCAAGAAGGTTGCGGCGAAGACGAACAAGCGCCGCCACGTGAGGAGCGCGCGCCGCCGGACCCGGTCGAGCACGCGGGCGGTCAGCGCCGAATAGAGCCGGCCCGCAGGCGTGCTAGAATTAGACACTTATCTCTCTTTCCCTCGGTAACATCCATGTACTGGAGCAAGCTTTTTATCCCTACGTTGCGGGAAGATCCCGCGGACGCTGAAGTTGCCAGCCACAAACTCCTGGTGCGCGGCGGTTACATCCGCCAGCTCGCCGCGGGGGTTTACAGCTACATGTTCCTGGCGCAGCGCTCGATCCTCAAGATCATTGGCATCGTGCGCGAGGAGATGGACGCCATCGGCGCGCAGGAGATGCTGCTGCCTGCGCTCAACCCGGCCGAGATCTGGCAGGAATCCGGGCGCTGGGACATCATGGGCGACAACATGTTCCGGCTCAAGGATCGCTTCCAGCGTGACATGTGCCTGGGCATGACGCACGAAGAGGTCATGACGGTGATCGCGCGCAGCGAACTGCGCAGCTACAAGCAATTGCCGCAGCTCTGGTACCAGATCCAGACCAAGTTCCGCGACGAACCGCGTCCCAAGAGCGGCCTGCTGCGCGTGCGGCAGTTCATCATGAAGGACTCCTACTCGTTCGACATGGACGCCGCGGGACTCGACGCCGTTTACGACCGCCACTACAAGGCCTACTGCCGCATCTTCGACCGCTGCGGCTTGCGTTTCGTGGCGGTGCAGGCGCACTCGGGCTCCATGGGCGGCAGCCAGTCGCATGAATTCATGGTCGAGTCGGAAGCCGGCGAGGACTGGGTGGTGATGTGCAAGGGCTGCGGCTTCGCGGCCAATCTGGAGAAGGCCACGTCGATCCCCGTGCCGCCCGCCATGGAAGATCCCGCGGGCGATCTCGAACCCGAGAAGTTTCACACTCCCAATCGCAAGACCATCGCCGAGGTGGCGGAATTCACCGGGCTGCCGGAAACTTCGCAGATGAAGAGCCTGGTGCTGGTGGCCGGCGACAAGCCGGTGCTGGCGCTGGTGCGCGGCGATCATACGTTGAGCGAAACGAAGTTCCTGGCCGCCATGGGCGCCAACGAATTCCGCCCGGCACATCCGGAGGAGATCCGCGAGTGGTTTGGCGCCGACGCCGGCTCGCTCGGACCCATTGGCGTGAAGAATCTGCGAATCATCGCCGATCTCGCGCTGAAGGGCCGCCGCAACATGATCGCGGGCGCCAACGAGAACGACTACCACCTGCGCAACGTCACTCCCGGCGAGGATTTCCAGGCGGAGTTCTTCGACCTGCGCCAGGCCGTGGCGGGCGATAAGTGCGAAGCCTGCGGCGGCACGCTGAGCCTGCACAAGACGGTAGAGATCGGACACATCTTCAAGCTCGGCTACAAGTATTCGAGCTCCATGGGCCTGCGCGTGCTCGACGTAAACGGCAAGGAAGTGACTCCCATCATGGGCTCTTACGGTATCGGCATCGAGCGCATTCTCAGCGCCGCCGTGGAGCTGTATTGCGACGAGCACGGCATGTCGCTTCCGGTTTCCATCGCGCCGTTTGAAGTGGTGGTGACGCCGGTCAACAGCGGCGACAAGGCGCAGATGGCGGCTGCAACCGAGATCTATAACGCCTGCCTCGCGGCCGGGATCGACACATTGCTGGACGACCGCGACGAGAGGCCCGGCGTCAAATTCAAGGACGCCGATCTGATCGGGCTGCCCTATCGCGTAACAGTGGGAAAGAAGCTGGCTCAAGGCAAGGTGGAAGTGGTCGAGCGCCGCACGCGCACCGCAACCGATGTCGCGGTGGCCGACGCTGCCGCCTATGTCACCGGGAAGATCCGCGAAGCGCGCGGGGGAAAGAGCGCGCGCTGAAGACGTTGCTGTAACAGCAAACACATCGGAGGCGCAACGCAAATGCAGTCGCCATGGTTGGGCGAGTTTCTCGGAACGTTGTTTCTGGTGTTATTGGGCAACGGCGCGGTGGCCAACGTCAATTTGAACCGCTCCTACGCGAAAGGGGGCGGCTGGATCGTCATCACCGCCGGATGGGGATTCGGGGTGATGTTCGGCGTGCTGGTGGCCATCGCTTGCGGCAGTCCGGAAGCGCATCTCAATCCCGCCGTGACGCTGGCGAACGCCATCATGACGGGTACCGCGGCGAAGATCGTGCCGTACTGCACCGCGCAACTTGCCGGCGGGTTCTGCGCGGCCGCGCTGGTTTGGCTGTACTTCTTCCCGCACTGGGGTGAGACGCCCGACGCCGGCACCAAGCGCTCATGCTATTGCACGGCGCCGGCCATCCGCCGAACTGCTTCGGCTTTCTTCTGCGAAGTTCTGGCGACGGCCGTTCTGGTCTTCGTGATCGCCGCGTTCTCATCCAAGCGTGTGGCTGCCGCCGGTCTGGTGCCGGGCCTCGGACCGTGCCTGGTGGGGACGCTGGTATGGAGCATCGGCATGTCGCTTGGCGGAACCACGGGCTATGCCATGAACCCGGCTCGCGACCTCGGTCCGCGCATCGCGCACGCGCTGCTTCCGATCGCGGGGAAAGGCTCGTCGGAATGGGATTACGCCTGGGTGCCCATCGCCGGGCCTATGGCCGGGGCGGCGCTGGCAGCGTGTCTCGCACTGGCGATCGGGCTGTAGGAAGAGCCGCCGGATCAATTCGGGCCGCGCAATTGGTTCTATAATGGTGCCTTGGGGGTTTCACCTCCCCGCCCATGGAAGACCTCAAGAAAAAGCTCCAGGATGAAATCGCGGTGCTCGAAAATGAGCTGCGGGTGCAATTGCCCCGCGAGATTCTGAGAGCGCGCGCTCTCGGCGACCTGAGCGAAAACGCCGAGTATCACTCCGCCAAGGAACGCCAGCGCTTCGTCGAAGCGCGTGTGGCGCAGCTTCAAAAACGCTTGGCGGATTGGTCCATGATAGACCTGTCCAGGATTCCGCGCGATCGCGTTGGCCTTGGATCCACGGTGGTTGTCATGGACTTGGAGAAGGACGAAGAGACCACTTACAAGCTTGTCACCAGTGAAGAAACCGATGTGACCAACGGGCGCATCTCGACCAGTTCGCCCATCGGGCGAGGCCTGATTGGGAAGAAGGAAGGGGACGTCGTCAAAGTCCGTGTTCCAGACGGCATCAAGGAACTGGAGATACTCCGGCTCACCACGATACACGATGAGGTCAACTAACCTGGCAGCCGCCGCGGCGAGTGAAGGCCGATGACCATCACGCGGGCCATAGGTCTAAGCTGCAACAAGATCATCCGTTTGATAGTGCGTGGTTTGGCGCTTTCGAAAATCCATCCCAACGTCCTGACTTTTATCGGCCTGCTGATCAATATCGGCGCCGCGGTGCTCATGGCCATGGGCCGGTTCCGCTGGGCGGCGGTAGTAATCATCGGCGCGGCCATCTTCGACATGGTGGACGGGCGCGTGGCTCGCGAGACCAACCAGGTGACGAAATTCGGCGGCTTCTTCGATTCGGTGCTCGACCGCTACTCGGACCTGTCGTTGCTGATTGGCTTGCTGGTTTACTACGCTTCCATCAACCGCTTCTTTTATGTAGTGCTGACCGCGGTGGTGATGACCGGCTGCGTGATGGTGAGCTACACGCGCGCGCGCGCCGAGTGCGTCATCCCGTTGTGCAAGGTGGGCTTCATGGAGCGGCCCGAGCGCATCGTGTTGTTCATCATCGGCGCGCTGTTCGACCGCATGGCGCCGGTGCTGTGGGTGATCGCGGTCCTGGCAAACCTCACCGTTGTGCACCGCATGATCCACACCTGGCGCGAAACAGCCAGCGAGCGCCAGCAATAGACGCGGTAAGCGAAGCGCCACTGCCAGCTCGCCTTGCCGGACCAGGCTGACCACTAACACGGCGGCTGAGAGGGTTGTGTGCGTTGATTGCCGATCGTGGAAGGCGAGCAGCGGCGGCGTCCATTGCCGCACACCCCAATACTCAGGCCGCTGGAGGGTCTCGAACATGATTCGAGCCAATTGAGAGTTTGGACACCGGATGCCGGGAAAAGTTCCCGGAGCACCTGTTCAGTCTTCCAGAATCACGAAGGCCATGCCCTGCTCGGCGGTGTGGGTGAGGGAGAGCGAAATGGAACGCACGCCCAGTTTGGCGGCGAAATCGGCGGCTGCGCCGTGCAGGAGCAAAGCCGGTTTGCCGCTGGGAAGATTCGCCACTTCGAAGTCCTGCCAGCGCACCCCTCGCCTCCAACCCGTTCCGATCGCCTTCATGCCTGCTTCCTTGGCGGCGAAACGCGCTGCATAGCGCTCGAAGCGGTTGGCCTTCCGCTCGACGTAGGCAATCTCGGCGGGCGTGAAAACGCGCTCGATGAAATGCGCGCCGTAGCGCTCAATGGCTTCGCGCACGCGCGGCACTTCAGCAATGTCGATTCCGGTTCCGACGATCACGAATGCGTTCCCGGCGTGGTGACGGTGAGCCGGCCGTGCTTCACGCCCTTGGTGCTGATGAGGCTGTCGGCGATTCTACGGACCTCCGAGGCTTTGCCCTTGATCACCAGCACTTCCAGGCAATTGTTGTGGTCCAGGTGGACGTGCAGCGTCGACAGCACGTGGTCGTAATGCTGATGCTGCATGTCCGTGAGCTTCTCGTTGAGCATCCGGACGTGGTGATCGAAAACCAGCGTCACGGTACCCACCACCAGACTGTCGGGCTTGGCCCAGGCCTCCTCAACCAGTTCACCGCGGATGAGGTCCCGGAACGCTTCCGAGCGATTGGTGTATCCGCGGCGCGCGATCAGCTCATCGAACTGCTCGAGCAGATCCGAATCGATGGCAACGCCGATGCGGCTAAGTTCCCCCATGCGTACACAGAGTAGCCGACGTTTCGCGGCGAGACAAGTGGTGGCACGAGTCGCACCACCGTGCTACCGTAAGGTCTCGGGCACTTTCCCGCGCGAACATGCACATTCCCGACGGATTTCTGGCGACGCCAGTGTGGGCCGGGCTGGACGCGGCCGCGGCGCCCGCCGTCGCATATCTGGCGCGGCGCGCAGGACGCAATTTCGACGAGGGGCGGATCCCGATGCTCGGCGTGATGGGGGCCTTCGTCTTCGCCGCGCAGATGATCAACTTCCCCGTCGGCGTGGGCACCAGCGGGCACCTGTTGGGCGGCGCGCTGCTGGCGCAGACGTTGGGACCGTCGGCCGCGGCCGTCACCATGACGGCCATCCTCGCCATCCAGGCCCTGGTGTTTCAGGACGGCGGTGTACTGGCGCTGGGCGCCAACATCTGGAACATGGCGATGATAGGCGTACTGGCGGGCTATCTGCCGCTGGAGGCGCTGGGCCGCGGGCGCAGGCGTCTTGCGGCGTTCCTGGGAGGCGCGCTCTCGGTGCTGGCCGGCGCCGTGCTCGCCATCGTGGAACTTCTGGTGTCGGGCGTGCGCATGCCAGGATCGGTGCTGGCCGTCACGACGGGGTTATTCTTTGTGACGGCCTTGATCGAAGGGGCCATCACCGCCGCTGTTGTAGGCGCCATCGGCGCAGTGAATCCCGGTTGGACGAGCCGGCCCCAGGCGCCTCTTGCGCGAAAGGCGATGTTCGGGCTTGGCGCGGGCGCGTTGTTGCTGGCCGCGGGAGGCATATTCCTTGCCTCCACCGCGCCGGACGGGCTGGAGAGGCTCGCCGGGAGGATCGGCCTGGGCGAGCGCGCCCGTGTTCTGCTGGCCGCGCCGATGCCGGACTATGAGGCGCGTTGGTTTTCCTCCGCCGCTCTCGGCAAAGCTGCGGCGGGGATGGCCGGCCTGGTTCTGATCTTCGTTCTCACCGCGCTGCTCGGCAAGGGGCTTGCCCGAAGGAGGAGAAGCTAGTTGCACCACGTCACACTGGACCGCTGGAGCCGCGGAGAGAGCGTTCTGCACCGGCGCGACGCGCGCGTGAAGGTCCTCGCGCTGGCGGCCTATCTGGTGGCGGTGGCCACGCTCGACGCCGGCCAGCAACCGGCGCTGGTGGCTTGCGGCGCGCTGCTGGCTGGCGGATTACTGGCCTCCCGTTTGCCCATCGGCGCGCTGCTTGCACGCGCCGCCGTAGTGCTGCCGTTCTCCGGTGTCTTCGCGATTTTCAGCGTGCTGGGCGGGCAGCCCGGACGCGCCGTCGAACTGGTCGAGAAAAGCTACCTGTCGGCGTGCGCGGTGCTCCTGGTGGCCGGAACCACGCCCCTGGTCAGGCTGATGGGCGCGCTGGAATCGCTGTATGTGCCGCGGTTCGTGGTGCTGGTGGTGCAGTTTATCTACCGATACCTGTTCGTGGTTTCCGAACAGGCGCAGCACATGCGCCTGGCGGCCTTGAGCCGGGGAGAGAAGGGCAGTTTCCGCGCCGCCGCCGGAGCACTGGCCGTACTGTTCGCCCGCTCGCAGGCGCGGGCAGAGGCGGTGTACCGCGCCATGGCCGCGCGCGGCTTTTCCGGACGCATTCCTCAACTGGGCACGCCGCATTTGCATCCGGCCGACGCGGCCTTCCTGATTGCGGCGGTAGGAGCGGCGGCGATCATCCGCATCGCGGCGGGGGTGTTCTCGTGAGCGAGCCGTTGATCGACGTTCGCGGCCTGCGCTTTCATTACGACGATGGCACCCAGGCCCTGGACGGCGTCGATTTCCGCCTGTGGCCCCGGGAAACCGTGGCGCTGCTCGGCGCCAACGGCTCGGGCAAGACGACGTTCGTGTTGCATTTGAACGGCCTGCTGGCGGGCGAAGGGGAAGTGCGGGTTTGCGGCGTTCCGGTGGAGAAGAAGTCGTTGGCCGACGTGCGCCGCCGCGTGGGCCTGCTGTTTCAGGATCCGGACGAACAGCTCTTCATGCCCACGGTCATCGAAGACGTGGCTTTCGGGCCGCTGAACCTGGGACTGAACGCGGAGCAAGCGGAGAAGCGCGCGCGCGAGGCGCTGTCACAGGTGGGGGCGAGTGCCGCCGCCGGCCGCGCGCCGTATCATCTCAGCGCCGGTGAAAAGCGGCGCGTGGCGCTTGCTGGCGTACTCGCCATGGAGCCGGAAATACTGGTGCTGGACGAGCCCACCACGTACCTGGATCCTCCGGGTCAACGCGACCTGGTTCGCTGCCTGCGCGGCCTGCCGCAGGCAAAGATACTGGTCACGCACGACACGCTGTTCGCCGCCGCGCTAGCGACGCGCGCGGTCTTCTTCGACAAAGGGCGGATCGTGGCCGAAGGCGCCGTGCGAGAGATTGTGGAGCGGTTCTCCTGGACGCCGGGTGCGGCGGGATGAGGACGGTTACAGCTCCAGCTTTCCGCGGTAGACCATGTCTTTCAGCGGAAACGAGGCCTTCACTTCCATGGGTCCGAACACGGTGGAGAAAATCAGCTCCTTGTCTTCCAGCGCAAACGGCGCCTCGCTGCGCGGGAAGAAGAACAGGAAAATGGACGATTCGCCGGATGCCCTGGTTTCAATGCGTTCCGGTTTGAGAGACTCCTTTCCCTTCCATGCCAGCAGAGTGTTCTCTTTCATGCGCTCCATCATCCGCTTGCGCATCTGGTCCTGATCCATCTGGGGACCGCCCTCGCGCCGTCGCATGGGCGGCCGGCGCATCTGGGGCAAGCCTTCCACGGCGATCACGTAGTAACCCACGTACTCTTTGGGCAGTTTCTGCTTGAGCGCATCCTGCACGGGCAGAGCGCTCTCCCAACGCACCGCGGCCTTGAATTCGGGCGGTCCCATGGGGTCGCCTTCTCCCGGGCCTCCCATGCCCGGGCCGGGGCCGCCTTCTCCGCCGCCCATCGGAGGCCCGCCCTCCGGAGGCCGCATTTCACCCCGGCCGGAACGTTCGCCACGGGCCCTGAACTCGGTCTTCGCCGGTCGCGCCCAAGGCGAGCTGCTCAGGATCTGCTGCGTTTCCTTTTCGGACCACTGGGCTGGCGCCTTCGTGTTCCAGAAATCTCCGCTCAAACCGATCGCCGACAAAGCGGCGACGAGAACTGCTGTACGCGTGATCATGGTTCAAGTCTCCTTTCAGAATGTGAACCGTAGCTGGAGATCGATCTTCCGGTTATAGGTTGTATTTCCGCCGAACGGTCCGAAGCCCGCCAGGCTGCGGTATTCCCCGAAGAACGTCGACGAGAGGTCCCCGCTCGGCGCCGCGTAATTGGCGGTGTTGAAAAGGTTCCTGGCGGAGATGCTCAGCGTCAGGTTGTACTTCTTGCCTGAGTTGCCGCCGAACATGCCGCGCCCCGGACCTCCACCTGGAGGAGGGCCGCCCATGCCACCTCCCGGAGGTGGTCCGCCCCCGCCGCGCATCCCGCCGCCGCCCGGAGGCGGTCCGCCCGCATCGGACGGCCCGGAATCGCCTTTGCTTCCGAACGACCAGGTTCTCGCGAGGCGCATGTTGACCGTGAATGTGGCAGGGCCTCGCGCCGTGTTGCGGCCCAGGATGCTCGCGCCGGCTCCGGGATTCGTATTGAAACAGCCGAAGCCGGCTTTGTATGTGTAGCCGTTCGAGGCACACGCCGCGCCGTCCATCCCGGTGACGAGCGCCGGACGCTCGCTCGCGAAGCCGTCGCCGTTCGTGTCGATGCCGGTGGCGATGTCATACGGCGCGCCGCTGCTGGCGGTGATGAACGGCCCCACGGTCAGCTTCCAGGGTAGCGGCAGGTGCGTGCCGATCACGATGCGGTGGCGGATATCGGCGTAGCTCGACGGCCCCCACTCGGCGCGCAGGTTGTAAGGATCCGCCGGCGTACCCTCCGCGTCGCTCTTGCCGTGGGAATACGAGTAGAAACCGAACAGGAAGAGCTTTTTGTAACTCAAGTGCGGGCTGATCACCAACTGGTTGGTGCGGCTGAAGCCAGTAGTCTCGGTGAGAATACGCTGGTTGGAGTCGCCGAAAGGATAGATGCCGTCGATGGGGGTGTTGATGTTGCGTGTCCGGGAAAGATGCACGCCCCGCGCAATCATGTACTGGCCGCTCAGGCGGAAGTACTTGTTGATCTGGCGGTCCAACCCGACGCTGGTCTGGTAAATACGGGGTGCAACCAGGCTGGCGTCGAGGATCTGGTACCGCTGCGGCTGAAGAGAACCGGCCAGGGTCGAGGCCGCCGGGATCGCCGGGTAGAAATCCGGATTCAGAATCAGATAAGACTGCTGCGTCAGGCCGTTGTAGCGGAGCGATTGCAGCACGGTGGATTCGCCGATGCGGTCATAGAATGCGCCGAAGCCGGCGCGGAGCACGGTTTTAGCGGATTTGCTCGCGCCTCCGTCGATGCCCCACGCCAGGCCGAGACGTGGCGACCAGTCGCCGTGATCGCTGATGTTGGTCTGCGTCTCATAGCGCAAGCCGTAACTCAGCGTAAAGTTCGGCCGCATGCGCCAATCGTCGTTCCAGAACAGGCCGGCGTCGAACTGGTTTACGGAGGTCGTAGCCGTGCCGGCGCTCAGGCTGAACTGCGACGCGCCGCCTCCCAGTGCACGGATCGTCGCGGCGCTGAGTCCCATGCTTTGGAACAGCAGCGTGCGCCGGTATCGTTCGAGGGCGGTGAGCTGAACGGGCGTTCCCACGATGGCGTTGTTGCTTGCGTCCAACTCGGGTCCCGTGCCGCCCAGGAACGTGTAGGTCCCGCCGAAGTTATTCACCGAAGTGTCGTCGTAGTTCGCCTGTCGCAGCCGCGCGCCCCACTTGAACATGTGCCGGCCCATGGTGTGGCTCATGGTGTCGTTGAACTCCCAGTTATTGCTGAGGCCGCCGGAGTTGCCCACCTGCGCTCCACCGCCCTCGAAGGCTCCGGCCACGGTGATGGCGGGTTGCGAGGTGTCGCCGGTGCGGCTGGTTTCCGCCCGCATGTACTGGAAACGGAACTCGTTGATGGTCTTGGCACTCAGGACGGCCGTTTCGGTGAGCTGGAGCGCGTGATTGGACCCGGTCTGCCTGTAAGCCTTCGATAGCAGGCTGTAATCGCCAATGCCGTCGTTATCGTACGAGTTGCGGCCGTATTGATACCGCGCCACCAGCGTATTCCTGGGGTTCAACGCCAGATCCAGGCGCGGGCTCAAGTTGGTGCGCGTCTGCGGGGTCAATACCGCCTGGCTGATGGTCTGCGGAACCAGGCTGGAATCCAAAGTGGTCGCGTAGATAAAGGCGTTTTCGTCGGTCGAGCGGCGTTCCAGGTCGAAGCCGTACGAAGCTTTACCTTTTATCAGTGGCCCGCTCAGGTTAAGGCCCAGCATCTTCTGCTGATACGGTGTCCGCTTGGACTGTTCCAGCAGCGGGCTGCGCGAATTGAGGCTTTCGTCGTTGAACTGTGCGAACAACTGCCCGCGAATCTGGTCGCTGCCGGGCTTCGTCAGAATCTCGATGCGCCCGAAGCCGGGCCGGTCATACTCGGGCGAGAACGGGTTCGAGTTGATGCGCACTTCGCGGATCGAGGACTTGGGCGGCATGTTGCCGTTGCTGAAGCCATCGATCATGATCTGTCCCCCGTTGGGACCCGAAGCGGGGCCGGCCAGAGCCTGGAGTTGCTCCTGCAATTCGTCGGGATCGTCGGAAAGCGTTTCGAGTTCCTTTTGTCCCAGCACAAGAGCCGTGCCGTTCTCCGACGGGTCGGCAGAAACGTTGCTGGCTGCCTCCTCGACGTTCACCACCTGCGCTTCAACCTTGATGGTGAGCTGCGAGTCGATGGTCATGCCGCCGCGGATGGTCACTTTGCCGCGATCGTCAATAGTGAAACCCTTGGCGATGAAACGAACCCGGTAATCGCCGGGCTGCAAGCCGGTGAGAGAATAGCGGCCCGATTCGTCCGTAGTGGCGCGGCGCTCGCCGCCGGGCCCGCGCAACTGCACCAAGGCCCCGGGGACGCTTGCGCCGCTGGGGTCTGTAACCGATCCACGCAGGCTGGAGGTAACCGCGGTCTGCGCTGCCAGATCCAAACCACTCGCCAACACGATGGCCATCAGAAGGACTGCCAACCAGACAGGTTTACGCATCATCATATGAACCCTCGATCAAGTAACTCCCGTTACTGCAACATGCCGGGCAATTCAATTCCGCCCAGGCCGTTGCTCAATCCACCCAGGCCCATGGACGGGTCCTGCTGCATGCCCCGGCTCCCGTTCGTGTTTCCGCCAGCTTCCGCTCTGGCCGCTCTCGCCGCCGCCATGCGAACCAGGACGCCGGCGTTCGAGAGAAGCATGATGGCGGTCAACTGATCCGGGCGCGGCTGCCTGGTGCTCGAAACCACCATCGTTTCGCCGGCCTGTATGTCTTCGATGCGGGCGGCAGGCAGGCGCTCGATCATGTGCATGAAGTCGGGCGGGCCGCCGGCGCGATTGCCACGCGCCGTC
>CAZLOS010000030.1:0-46631 GCA_964561215.1 uncultured Solibacteraceae bacterium
ACCTCGTTCTTCCCGAGCACGCACGCGAAGCTGAGCTTCGATCCGCTGCGCGACCTGGTGCCGGTCGCGATGCTCGGCACCTTCCGGTTCGCGCTCGCGGTCGCCGACTCGCACCCCGCGCGCGACCTCGCCGGCTTCGTCGCGCACGTGCGCCGAAACCCCGGCCGGGTGTCGTTCGGCTCGGTGTCCGCGGGCACGGCGGTGACGTCCTTGAAGCCGTTGTCGGGCAGCGTTTCATCGTGCATGGCGCGCGCGGTTTCCGGATCGAGCGCCAGCTCGAATTGCCGCTTCCAGTCGAAAGCATAGCGGGCGCGACCCATGGCGTCGTCGCGATCCCGCGCGCCGGGCCGCTTGCGGGCGACGTCGGCCGCGTGCGCGGCGATCTTGTACGCGATGATCCCCTGCTTCACGTCCTCGCGATTCGGCAGCCCCAGGTGCTCCTTGGGCGTCACATAGCAGAGCATGGAAGCGCCGTACCAACCGATCATGGCCGCGCCGATGGCGCTGGTGATGTGATCGTAGCCGGGTGCGATGTCGGTCACCACGGGCCCGAGCGTGTAGAACGGCGCGCCGTCGCACATCTCGATTTCCTTGGCCACCTGCATCTCGATCTGGTCCATGGGAATGTGCCCCGGCCCTTCGATCATCACCTGTACGTCGTACTCCCGGGCCTTGCGCGCCAGTTCGCCCAGCGTCTTCAGTTCGGCGAACTGCGCGTCGTCGCTCGCGTCGGCCAGACAGCCCGGCCGCAGGCCGTCGCCCAGAGAGAAGGCCACATCGTACTTCTGGAAGATCCGGCAGATGTCCTCGAACCGCTCGTAGAGCATGTTCTGTCGGTGGTTCTTCACCATCCACTCGGCCAGGATGGCGCCGCCGCGGCTGACGATGCCGGTGGTCCTTCGCGCGGCCATCGGAATGTGCTGGACGAGCAGGCCGGCGTGGATCGTCATGTAGTCCACCCCTTGCTCCGCCTGCCGCTCGATCACTTCGAGCATCAGTTCGGCCGTCAGATCCTCGATCCGGCGGACCTTGGTGAGCGCTTCATAGATGGGCACCGTGCCCATGGGCACGGTCGAGTGCCGGATCATGGCCTGGCGGATGCCGGGAATGTCGCCGCCTGTCGAGAGGTCCATGACCGTGTCGGCGCCGTAGCGCACCGCGTAGTTGAGCTTTTCGAGTTCCTCCGAAACTTCGCTGGTGACGGGTGACGTGCCCAGGTTCGCGTTGATCTTGCATCGCGTGGCCACGCCGATGCCGATGGGGTCGAGGTTCACGTGGTTCACGTTGGCCGGGATGATGAGCCGCCCGGCGGCCACCTCCTGCCGGAAGAACTCCGCTTCGAGGCTTTCTGCGCGAGCCACGAACTCCATTTCTTCGGTGACGATACCCTTCCGGGCGTAATGCATTTGTGTCCGGATCGGGTCGTGTTGACGCTTCGCCACCCAATCTTCTCGCATGGAATGAACTCCTTCGGTGAGGACTCTGCCCCTGATTTCAAAGTCTAACAAAATGGGCATTGGATATACTCGTTACTGAATGTCACGGATACCGGCGCTTCTGGCCATGCTCTTGTGCGCGCTCAGTGTTTGGGCCACGGACGCACGTCTGGCCGAAGACTGCCGCGCGCGCCGCGCCGCCTTGCGCAAGGCCCTTCCGGAGAGCATCATCCTGGTGTTCGGGGCCACCGAAAAGGACGCCGGGGACGATCGCGCGGGCTTCTTCCAGGAGCCCAATTTCAGCTACCTCACCGGATGGGACGAGCCCGGCGCGCTGCTGGTGATGACCCCCTCTTCCGAGATCCTGTTCCTGCCCCGGCGCAGCGCGGAGTCCGAAAAATGGACCGGACGGAAGGCCGCGCCCGGCGATGCCGGCATCCACGAGCTGACCGGCTTCGACCAGGTCATGGCGATTGAGAGCTTTGAAAGCCAGTGGCCGAAGCTGCTTGAGGCCGGCTCGAAGGTCTACACACCGTTCCTCTCGCCGGCGGCGGCGAAGGTCCGGGCGCTCGCGCCGTTGCGCGAGGTGTCGGACGCGGCCCCCGAGATCGCCAAACTGCGCATGAAGAAGTCCGCGCTGGAAATCGAGCGCATCCGGCACGCGATCGATGTCACCGTGGCAGGGCATCGCGCGGCCTGGAAGCGCATCGGCCCCGGCCTGAAAGAGTATCAGGTGGCGGCTGTGATGACCGACGTCTTTCTCGATCACGGCTGCCGTCGCAATGCGTTCGCGCCCATCGTCGGCTCCGGCCCGAACGCCGCGGTGCTCCACTATACGGGCATCTCGCGGCAGATGGATACCGGGGACCTGGCCGTCATGGATGTGGGCGCCGAGTGCGCCGGATACGCCGCCGACCTGACGCGCACCGTCCCGGTCAGCGGCAAGTTCAGCGAACGCCAGGCCGAACTCTACGACATCGTGCTGGGCGCGCACCAGGCGGTGATCGCGGCCGTGAAGCCCGGTATGACGCTCTCGAAGACCGCGCCCAACAGCCTCTACAAAGTCGCCCTCGATTACTTCAATACTCACGGCAAGGACCGTTCCGGCGCGCCGCTAGGCAAGTACTTCACGCACGGCATCTCGCATCATGTGGGCTTGGAGGTTCACGACGCGGGCGATCCCGCCGCACCGATCGAATCCGGCGCGGTGATCACCGTCGAGCCGGGGTTGTATATTCCCGATGAGGGCATCGGCATCCGCATTGAGGACATGGTTCTGGTAACATCCATCGGCGGGGAGGTGCTCACAGGGGCGCTTCCCACCGCACGGAATCAGATCGAGGACGCTGTCCGGAAATAAGGCCGTCATGTTGCGCTTCAACCGCCAAGCCGCCGGGTACCTGGCAACGCTGGCGGTCTGTTTTGTCGTGGCGCAGGTGGGCGGCTGGACGGGCTTTGCCGGCCAGGTGGACGGCGTGGCTTACGACGTCATGTTCCGCCTGTCGCCGCCCGCCACCAAAGCACTCGGTTCCGTCATCCTGTCCATTGATGAAAGCTCGCTCAAGGAACTGGGTGGCATGCGGAAGTTGCGCGGGGCGCTGGCGGAGGCACTGGAGCGCATCGCGCCGGAGAAGCCCAGGGCGGTAGCGGTGGACCTGGTGCTGGCCGATTCGAGCGATACCGCCGAAGACGACCGGCTGGAAGAAGCCTTCGCCAAGAGCCCGCATCTGGTCCTGGCCAGCGACATCGTCGACGGCCCGGCGCCCGGGACCACAATGTGGGAGAGCCCTATCGAACAATTCCGGCGCCATGCCTTCGCCGTCGGACACGTGCACGCGGCCCCCGATCCGGTGTGCCGGCAACTGCCGCTCGAAAAAGCTGTGGGCCGCGATCGCCGTTGGGCTCTGGCTTTGGAGGCGATGCGGGCAACGCTGAAGGACTCCACGGTTGTGGAGACGCCTGAAGCACTCGATGTGGGCCACCTGCGGATTCCCGCCTCTCGTGCGACGGCCCGCGCCGTCTACATCGGTTACCCTGCACCCCGTCCGGACGGCCAGAGCCCGATCCCTCACGTTTCTCTAAAGCAGTTGCACGACGATCCGGCACTCGCGGCCCGGTTCAAAGACAAAGTCGTCTTTGTCGGCGTCACGGCGCAGACGGCGGCCCGCGATCGCCTGATGACGCCTTATGGCGCGATGATGACCGGCGTG
The DNA here is from genome assembly GCA_964561215.1 of uncultured Solibacteraceae bacterium. Taxonomy (GTDB): domain Bacteria; phylum Acidobacteriota; class Terriglobia; order Bryobacterales; family Bryobacteraceae; genus JAJFUV01. The sequence goes on from CAZLOS010000030.1 coordinate 3,647, forward strand.
GAGATACACGCTTCCGCGTACGAATCGCTTGCCGCCGGCAACTTCCTGGAGCCCGCGCCGGACATTGCGGTGGTGGCTTTCAGCCTGCTTCTCGCCGCGGCGGCCGGTGCGGTTTTCCATTTCCGTTACGGCTGGCAGGCCTATGTGCTGGGCGGCATGGTGTTGGTCATCGCGCACCTGACGCCGTATCTGCTCTTTGCCAGCCGCACCGTTTTCCCGTACTTCGCGCCTATGTCGGTGGCCTGGATCACCGTCGCCGGCGCGGCCAGCTATCAGTATTTCGTGGTGCGGCGGCGGCTGGTTAAGTCCGAAACCGAAAGCGCTCGCTACCAGCAGGCCATCCACTTCGTGACGCACGAAATGAAGACGCCGCTGACGGCCATTCAAGGCTCCAGCGAGCTGATGACGCGCTACAACCTGAACGACGAAAAGCGCAAGCAGATCGCCCAGTTGATTCACTCCGAGTCCCGGCGGCTGGCGCGCATGGTGGAGACCTTCCTCAATGTCGAGCGCCTGAGCGAGGGGCAGATGGAACTCAAGCGCGAGCCGTTTCCGGTTGCCCGGACCATGCTTGCCTGCGTCGAACGCGCCCGCCCGCTCGCTGAACGCAAACGCATCGAGATGCGCGTGGAGCCGCTTCCCGACGTGACCCTGACCGGGGACCGGGAGCTGATGGAATACGCCTTCTACAACCTGTTAAACAACGCCATCAAGTACTCACCGGCCGAAACCGTAGTCACCGTCGGCGGCGATGCCGACAAGCAGCGCGTGCGGATCGCGGTGCGGGACCAGGGCATCGGCATGGACGAGAAGGAATTGCACCAGATATTCAGAAAGTTTTATCGTACTAAGAGGGCGGAAGCCTCGGGCGAGGCCGGAACCGGCATCGGGCTATCCATCGTGGAACAGATCGTAACGCACCATGGTGGTACCATCCATGTGGATAGCGCGCCCGGAAAAGGTTCGTGCTTCACGCTCCTGCTGCCGCTTGCCGGCGCGGGTGCGGCTGCCTAAAGTTGAGGAAGGAAGGTAATTTGCCGCAACTGCTTGTAGTGGAGGACGACGCTTCGGTCAGGACCACGATTGTCACTTTCCTGGAGCTGGAAGGCTACCAGGTCGATGCCGTGTCCACCACCCAGGAAGCTCTCGACCGGCTGAGCCAGTCTTCCTATCCGATCGTGATTTCCGACATCTACCTGGACGAGCGCACGGGTCTGGATGTGCTCGAAGCCGCGCGCCGCAAGGACCCCGAGTGTGCGGTCATCCTGATGACCGCGCGCGGCACCATGGAAACCGTCATGGCCGCCACGCGGGGAGGCGCGTTCGACTACATCGCTAAGCCCTTCGAACTCGACCGCATGCTCGAAACCGTACACCGTGCCGAGGCCAGCCGTGCGCCCGGCGAAGAAGAGGTGGACGAGGAAGACCTGCCGCTGAGCGAGATGATCGGCAGCTCGGATGAGATGGTGGAGATTTACAAGATCGTGGCGCGCGTCGCCCCCACCGACGCCACTGTGCTCATCGAAGGCGAAACCGGCACGGGCAAGGAGATGATCGCCCGCATGGTACACGCCAACAGCCCGCGCGCCGTGCAGCCGTTCGTCCCCGTGGATTGCGCTTCAATCGCTCCGGCGCTGCTCGAAAGCGAACTGTTCGGGGCCATGAAGGGCGCTTACACCGGCGCCGACCGCGACCGCATGGGCGTGTTCGAAGCCGCCAACAAGGGCACCGTGTTCCTGGACGAAATCGGCGACATCGAGCTCAACTTCCAGTTGAAACTCTTGCGGTTCCTGCAAGAGGGTGAGATCCGGCCCGTTGGCGCGGCGCGCTCGCGTTCTATCGACGCCCGCGTGATCGCCGCCACCAACCGCAACCTGCAAAAGATGGTGGACGAGAAGAAGTTCCGCGAGGACCTCTGGTTCCGCCTCAACGTAGTGCGCATCACTATGCCGCCTTTGCGCGAGCGTCATGGCGACATTCCATTGCTGGCCCACTTTTTCCTGAGGCGTTACAACGGGCGCTACAATCAGGACGCCCGGATGATCGACAGCGGCCTCAAGGTCCTGAGCGAATACACCTGGCCCGGCAACGTCCGCCAGCTTCAGCACATGATGGAGCGGCTGGTGATCCTGGCTCCCGGGGGCCGCATCGACGCGCCGGCGGTCAATACGGCCATCGACGCCATGCAACCCACCGAACAGGCCGGCGACAGCCTGGCCGAAACCGAGGCCGAACAGATCCGCCGAGTGCTGGCCGCCACCGGAGGCAATAAAAGCCACGCCGCCAAGATCCTGGGCATCGAGCGCAAGACCCTCTACCGAAAACTGGAACGGCTGCAGGAGTAGGCTGACACGCTGTTTGACATCGACTTGTGGGTCGGTCATCGTATGTGTTTACGATGAAAACGCCCGCTCTTGTACTCATGTTGTCTGCCGCGCTGTTCGCGCAGACGACCCCCTGGGTCCGCGAATCGGCCCGCCGCATTCCTGTCGCTTATAACGTGGATGTCGTGGTGGTTGGCGGCTCCACAGGCGCCGTCGCCGCTGCTGTCGCCGCTTCAGAAAAGGGCGCGCGGGTCTTCCTGGCCGCGCCGCGTCCGTACCTGGGCGAGGACATGTGCGGGCCCATGCGCCTGTGGCTCGAACCCGGCGAGGAGCCGTCCACTCCCCTAGCGAAAGCCCTGTTCGGCGCCTCGGCCGGCAATCCGCGCGGCCCGTTCACGCCCATGCACATCAAGAAGACGCTGGACCAGGCGCTGCTTGACGCCAAGGTCGAGTTCCTCTTCAGCAGTTACGCGACGGACCTGCTGCGCGATGCCAAGGGCGCGCCGGCGGGAATCGTGATGGCCAACCGCGCCGGCCGCCAGGCAGTCCTCGCCAAGGTCATCATCGACGCCACGGACCGGGCGAGCGTCGCCCGCATGGCCAGCGCGCGCTATCCAGCCTATCCGAGCGGCGTCGCCGGGTTCCATCGGATCGTCATAGGTGGCGCGGCGAAGAGCGGGGATGGCTTCACGGCTCGCCCCACGGGTCTCTACTACAGCGGCGGGCTGGCCCCTTCGGTGAAGGGCAAACCGGCGCCAGGGCCCGCGGAAATCGTCGATTACACCGTGAAAGTCCCCATGGCCGACGGCAGTTTTGCTTCCTTCGCCAGGGCCGAACAGACGGCGCGCGACTTGACCTACTCCGATGGCGAGCAGGCCATCACCGATGAGATTTTCCAGGTTCCTCCCGATCCCGTGCGTGGCACGGGAGAAGGCCCCCTGGGCGCCTTCCAGCCTGCCGGCATCGAGCGTTTGTTCGTGCTCAGCGGCAGTGCGGATCTTCCGCGCGACCAGGCCGAGCGTCTCCTGCGTCCCGTGGCTTTCCTCGAAGCCGGCGCGCGGATCGGCGAGGCCGCGGCCGCACTCGCCGCCAGGACCGCGCCGGTGAAGGACGCGCGCGTCGCCGGGCGTGGGATGCCTGCCTCGCTTTCGGGTGAAGTCAAGGAGCCGCTTGGCGGAGTCCGGTCCATGGGGACGAACCTGGGTACGGTCGCCTCTCCGGCCCGTACGCTCGACGTGCTCGGGAGCTACGACGTGGTCGTGGTGGGCGGAGGCACGGGCGGCGCTCCGGCCGGCATTGGCGCGGGCCGCGAGGGCGCCAGGACGCTGGTGATCGAATACCAAAACAGCCTGGGCGGCGTGGGGACGCTGGGCTTGATTTCCAACTACTACTACGGCTTCCGCGGAGGCTTCACCAAGGAGGTCCCCGGAGCGCGGAACTGGAACCCCATCCACCGCGCCGAATGGTGGCGGCGCACGCTGCGCCACGCCGGCGCCGACATCTGGTTCGGCGTGATCGGCTGCGGCGCGTACGTGGAAGGGAACCGTGTAGCCGGCATCGTGGTCGCCACGCCGCAGGGGCGAGGCGTGGTGCTCGCCAAAACCGTCATTGATTCGACCGGTAACGCCGATATCGCCGCTTCCGCAGGCGCCCGTACCACTTACACCGATGCGAGCGAACTCGCCCAACAGGGCACGGGCCTGCCGGGAGTGAAACTGGACGCTCGCTACACCAATACAGACTACACCATCGCCGACGAAATCGACATGAAGGACGTCTGGCACCTCTTGGTTTACGGCAAGAGCAAGTTCGCTTCGGATTTCGATTTCGGGCGCCTCATCGACACGCGCGAGCGGAGGGGCATCGTAGGCGATTACACGATGACCATCCTGGACCAGATGACGGACCGCACATATCCCGACACAATCTCCATCGCGTACTCGAACTTCGATACGCACGGCTACACCGTCGATCCGTATTTCCTGGTGGAACATCCCGAGCACAAGGGGCACACCATCAACGTTCCGTACCGCTGCCTCCTGCCCAAGGGACTCGACGGCATCCTGGTGACCGGGCTGGGAGTCAGCGCGCACAGGGATGCCATCCCCATGATCCGCATGCAGCCGGACGTGCAGAACCAGGGCTACGCCGCCGGGATGGCCGCCGCCGTGGCCGCCCGGGAAGGGCGCGGAACGCGGGCGATCGACATCCGATCAATGCAGAAAAAGCTCGCCGGTCTGGGCATTGTGCCGGAGAGCGCCCTCACCGCCACGGATTCCTTCCCGTTGCCCAAGGAGCGCATCGCCGAGGCTGTGGCCGGACTGAAGGATATCCCGGCCATCATGACGCAGCCCGAGACCGCCTCCCCTCTGCTGCGCGAGGCTTACCGGTCGGCCGGCACCGAAAAGGACCGGCTCGCGTATGCCCACTTCCTTGCCGTCCTGGGGGACGCCACGGGCTTGGAGACCCTGGCTGCCGCCGTCGAGGCGGCCAGTTGGGATACAGGGTGGAACTATCGGGGCATGGGCCAGTTCGGCGCCGCGCTGAGCCGCGTGGACGGCTGGATCGTCGCGTTGGGGCGGACCAGGGACCGGCGCGCGCTGCCCGTCATCCTGAAGAAGCTGGAACAACTGGACGAGAAAAGCGAGTTTTCACATCATCGGGCCGTGGCCTTGGCCCTTGAGTCGATTGGCGACTCCTCGGCGGCCGAACCTATCGTCCGTCTGCTCGGCAAGCCGGGGATGCGAGGTCACGTGACCGATGAGGTGGAAACCGCGCGCGTGGAGACCGGCGCCGACGTGAACGACACCCGCGCCCGTGCGGTCTCCCTACGCGAGTTGGCCTGGGGAAGGGCCCTCTTCCGCTGCGGCGACCGCGATGGGTTGGGGCGCAAGATCCTAGCCGGGTACACCCACGATCTTAGGGGTCATCTCGCCCGTCATGCCATGGCTGTGCTCGAATCCGGAAAGTGAGGCCGAAGAAAAGGAAAAGATCGGTAACTTCGCACTCGGCTATTGCGTCTCCCTCAGCGACATGGCATAATTCAGTTCGATCTTAGTCAGTGGTCTTACTAGCGTAGCTTGGCCGGTCTCATAGGAAGTAGATGGCGTAAGCCACATCAAAAAGGAGGTTTGAGACTCATGTTCGAAAGCCTCGATGATCAGATGAAGAGCGACATGGCTGCAGGGAGCTCCAAGAAGGAGCGGATTCTCTGCTGGGTTGCGGCCATAGCGGCGACCGTGCTCGTCCTCGGCGGTCTCTACTTGGGCGTGAAGATGCTCGAATGAGGTCAATCGGCCGCTGTTTGGCCGGTTAGCGAAGCGGGACCAATGAGTTGCATGACACGCATCACGTGACCTGCATACGCGGGAGAGGGGTTGTATGTGCGCAGTTTGGCCTTTAACCCCTTATCGCGGTAACAACCCGCGTTCTTCAGCCGCTCGGCCACGTGGTGAATGCCGGCCCTTACGTTGGTAAATGCTTGGCGCGAAGATCCCCACCCCATAATGTTGTTGTTGCGGTATGTTTTGCCGCCGGTGGACTCCACGAAAGCGATGCTCGGAAGCAGCCGCCAGTCTAAACCGTGCCGGTCCGAGGCTACCAGAAAATCCTCCGCCAGCGCGCGAGCGGGGCAATCGCGGTCACCGAAGAACTTCTCAAGGTGTGCCCGGCGTGGATCGTTGCGGTAAGGCGAGGTCGGAATGCGCTGATCGGGGATAATTGCCGGCGCGATCAGCAATGCCGTCAACAATCCGCCTCCAACAGCGAGAGATGTATTCAATCCCGATTTCCTTTCGTCGAATTACCCAGATACTGATCATCGCCGCCGTGGGCGACATGGTGAAGCTTTGGAAGAGAGCCCGAACCTTCTGAGGCCGGGTCAAAAACAGCTAGGCTCCCATTATACCAGACAGTCAAGCCCCTCCCCAGGTAATCACCGTACTGGCAGTAGGGTATGATGCTCATGGAAGCGGTTGGAAGAACTGCTGAGACGAGGCCCGTGCCTCGCTGCAGGGGGAGCGGCGCGGGCCTGTTGATGGTCTCCGGAGGGTGGTACTAGCTGGCGCGTTTGGCCGTCATCTGGGTTGTGCTCCCAATCTCTACTGCAGCTCTGAACGGTGTTCCGTCCACCACGACTGCCAGAAGGCAACGACGCCCGGGCTGTTCTTGATGATCGTGGGGGCCATAACCGAATAGCGGATCGTCTCCTCCGTCCGGTACTTCCACGGACCGCTTGCCGGTTCGTGTCCGCCAGCCGGAACATTGTTTGCGAACATGGCCAGCCCACCCACTGCCAGCGACTGCAATTCCGCATCCGGGTTGTCCAGGAACCCGGCGAGGTACGGCAGGCTCTCTCTTGTGTGGACCCTGGCGAGAGCGGTAAGGCTTGCTTTTCGAACCCCGGCGGGCGAGGATTGCGACGTCACGAGCCGTCCGAGTTTCGCTACCGACTGCGGATCCGTGGCATTGAAGTAGTACTGGATGTCTTCCGCCATTTGCGCCGTCACGGTAGCATCTTGTGTCGCAAGTCCTTTCTGGAATTCTGCGAATGCTTGGTCGTCTCCATTGGCGACTGACACGCGAAGGCCAATCGTCCTTAATTGGTCGTTCGTGCTGGAGCGAAACTGCGCAAAGAGGGCTTTCATTGCCGGTGAGGGGTTCGATCTGTACTCCCACATGAAATCGACAAAACCACCGTGCAATCGGCTATCTCGGGTTTCGAGCGCTCCGGCCACCTCGGCCAGGATCCGTTCGTGAATGGAGGGCTGTACGTCACTGCCAAACGTCTTCGGCCGTGCGTTGAGCGGCAGCACGAAGAAGGCTCCGCGAAACTCAGGGATAAAGCCGCTAGTAACAGGCACAATGGACCACTTTCCGTTCGTGTTCCTGAGAAAGAACACGCCACGGTCCTTGTCGACACCAGTTGCGGCCATAGCCGCAGCCTCCGTACTGAGCCGACAGTTCACTTGAACCACAGTGCCGGCTTGCAACGGCCCCTTCAACGCCTCCTGAACTTCCAGACTCAGCGTCAACGCCTTCGCCACTACCGTCCCGTCGAGGATTGTGGCGATCACCACGGCGCCGGCGTTGTCCACAAGGACCTTCACAGGCATCGGGGCGCCGCCGCCCCCGAAAGCCACCTGCAGGGCGCCGAGCCACAAGGCAAGCGTCCCTATCGCGTGAAGAGCAACTTTCCGAAATGACGGCTTCATAGATTCCCCCATTCTTCTCAATGGTGCTTGGACAGTTCGTTATGGAACAGCCGGGTTCACGACGTTTTCATGTTCACCCTGATCTCGATATCTTTGGTACGTATTGATCTGAACGCTGTCCCTCTCCTGGGGTGCCAATACCCACGCGCCACGTCTGCTGGGCGCTCTGCACCTTTTCACTGAAGCACGCGGTGATTGGCCACGTCATGGGGAGAGCGCGATCCATTTGGAACGGGAGCGGACCTTTATCGGACAGAGCTTCTGTGCAAGAGGATACTTCGTGTCGTTGGCGGGACGAGACGACGCAGCAATTCGCGTCTACGTCCGGAGCCAGGAACACGAGGATCGGCGCGGGCCTGATGGTGGCTTCCGGCAGCTGGTACTAGCTGGCGCGCTTGGCCGTCATCCGGGTTGTACGCTCGCCTCCCTCGCGCTGGACAGTGAACTGGATTTCACTGCCGGCGACCTTGCCCTTGTACAGCATTTTGAACTCGCGATCGCCGAAGGAGACCTTTACCGCGAACGAGATCTCGTCACCGGTGACTTTTCCTTCGGAGATCTCCCGGTCGCCTCCGCGCCCGGATACGGTTCCAGTGAGTTTCTCGCCGTCCACCTTGAAGTTGAATGCGGTCTCGCGGGTGTTGCCGTCGCGGCCCTGCGAGGTACCTACCCACTTGCCGCTCACGTCGGCGGCCAATGCCGTCACAACGAACAGCGCCAGAAGCGCCGACAAGCCGAGAACAATTCGCATTTTCATGTTGATCCTTCCGAGTTGGGCATCTATCCGAAGTAATGATGAAGTTGCGGGCGAAAACGTTACGCCGCCCGGAAGAAACCGCCGCTACTAGTTGCGGTAACCGGTCCGGGCGGGTGAGCATAGCCATATGCGGCTGTGCACAAGCTTGCTCCTTTTCGCCGTCACCGCGATCGCCCCGGCTCGTACCCTGGTGGTCTCGCCGGAAGGGCCCATGAAGAGCCTGGCGGAAGCTCGCGACGCGATCCGGGTTCTCCGGAAGCAAGGTGTAAACGAAGCGTTTACGGTACAGGTTCGCCGCGGCACCTACCGGCTGAGTGAACCATTCGTGCTGGAGCCGGAGGACTCGGGCTCGGCCGGGCAACCCGTCGTGTACGAAGCCTACCCTGGGGAGCGCCCTTTGATCAGCGGAGGGCGTTTGCTGAACGGCGCGCTCGATGCCAAGGGCCGCCTCTGGTCCGCCAAGGTCCCTCCGGACACGAACTTCCACCAGTTGTTCGTAGGAGGTCGGCGTGTCCGGCGCGCCCGCACCCCCAATAATGGATTCTTCCGCGCGGAAGGGCCCAGCAGCCAGGACAAGCCTTACCGGCTCAAGTTCCGGGGCGGGGACGTGAAGCCCGAATGGGCCGCGACCGGCGACGTCGAAGCCGTCATTCTTCTCTCGTGGGCGGAGCTGCGTATGCCCATTGGGAGTGTCGACCGGCAAGCCGGGGTTGCCGTGATGGCCGGCGATCCGTGGCCGTCCAACCAGGAAACGGACGCACGTTATTACATCGAAAACGCCCCCGATGCGCTGGACGAGGCGGGCGAGTGGTACCTGGACCGGAAGGCTGGAACAGTGTCTTTCCGCCCCGCTCCCAGCGAGAATGTCCTGGCGGAGGAAGTGGTTGCACCCGCGCTCAACCAACTGGTCCGGCTGGCTGGCCGGCCTGAACAGGGCCGCTACGTCCGGCACGTTGTCTTTCGTGGTCTGGAGTTTTCCCACTCGGAGTGGACCATGGGGTCCAAGGGCGTGGTGGAGCCGCAGGCGAGCGTCGGGATCAAGGCGGCCTTTGAAGCCGTTGGTGCCGAGGAGTGTGCCATAGAACGGTGCGTCTTCAGCCGCCTGGGCAATTACGCGATCGAGTTCGGACGCGGATCGCGCCGCAATCGCATCGTGGGCAACGAGATTCGGGACATCGGCGCGGGGGGCATCAAGATCGGCGAACCGCGCATGCGAGAGGACGAGCGGGAACGGAACTTCGAAAACACCGTGACCGACAATCACCTGCACGACCTGGGCTTTGTGTTTCCGTCCGCCGTGGGCATCCTGGTTTTGCAGAGCAGCCGCAATACTGTTTCCCACAATCACATACACGACCTTTTTTACACCGCCATTTCGGTGGGCTGGACCTGGGGCTACGCGCCGAACCAGTGTAACGGGAACCTGATCGAATACAACCACTTGCACCACGTAGGCCGGGGGATGCTGAGCGACATGGGCGCCATCTACACCCTCGGCGTGCAGCCCGGAACGCGCATACGCAACAACCTGATCCACGACGTCCGCTCGTTCACCTACGGCGGGTGGGGAATCTATCCCGACGAAGGATCCAGCGAGATGCTCATCGAGAACAACGTCGTCTACCGGGCCAAGAGCGCCGGGTTCCACCAGCACTACGGGCGCGAGAACATCGTGCGCAACAACATCTTCGCTTTCAACGACGAGCACCAGTTGATGCGCACGCGCCTGGAACCGCACGTGTCGTTCACCTTCGAGAACAACATCGTGATCTTCGATTCCGGCCGCCTGCTGGGCACCCGCTGGGACGATGCGAAGTTCGTGATGAAGAACAACGTCTACTGGGACACGCGCGGCGGCCCCATCGACTTCGCCAAGGAGAATTGGAGCCAGTGGCGCGCGCGGGGCATGGACGCCGGGTCGGTGGTCGCCGACCCGCTGTTTGTCGACGCCGCCGGCTACGATTTCCGGCTGCGTCCGGACTCGCCCGCGCTCAAGCTGGGTTTCCGGCCTATCGACCTGACCGGCGTAGGGCCGCGCTACTGAACTCCATCAGGGCTCAGTTTGCCGCGTTCTGCGCGCGCTCCGACTCCCGTGCCCACCGCGCGGACCACTCCGCGCCCGCCAGCACCACCATGGCGGCAATGGTGCTCCACAGGACAATGCTCGCCGAGTAGTAGAACGGGCCGACCTCAAGGAACAGCTTCCTGCGCATGTAGGGCCAAGTAACGAGGTTGATGTACTTCAGCACCTCGAGCACCAGTCCCACGGAGATCGCCACCGGCACCACCTGCATGGGCTGGACCTTCCGGTTCGGCAGCAGCCAATAGACCAGGAAGATGACCAGCATCATCATGGGCAGCGCGGCCAGTTTGAAAAACAGAAGGGTCGCGGACACGGGCAGGCTCTGCCCGGCGGGCATCATGGTGGACCAGAAGTCACGATTGAGCGCGGTCAGCAGAGTGGAGGCCAGGGCCAATGCGCCGCAAGCGAAAATCAGGCCAAGGCTCACAACCTGATTGTGGACGTAACTGCGGTTCTTGGTCACTCCCCAGGCGCGGTTCAGGGCCACCTCCAGCGGTTCGAAAATGCCGTTGGCGGTGAAAAGCAGCATGAGCATGGATATCACCTGGAATTGCCCGCGGCCCTGCACCAACACTTTCACGTTGTACCGGATGAACTCGCCGAGCGATTCCGGGAAATAATCCTTGAGGCCGATCAGAATGGCGTCGGCCGCCGAGGGCCAGTGGAACACGTTCTCGCACAGGGTCACGATAACGATGAGGAAAGGGAAAAAACTGAGCAGCACGTTGGCTGCTATCGAAAACGCATAGACGTGCACCTCGGTTTGAATGAGGTAGCGCAGGGTAGGACGTACATCCCGGGCCAACCGCCCCAGAACGCTTGCCGGAGGCGGCGAAATCAGGGTCTCCACACTTCTATGATATGACCGGGGGCGTCACTCCTGCGGCTCGTCCCCGGGCGGCGTCTTGTGCTTCGGCTTCTTGCGCAGCGTCTTCGGAACGATGACCCGGACGCCGGGAACCGTGCCGACACGCTCGCGTGCAATGGCGCGCACGTCTTTGTCGCGATCGTACTTTTTCCGTTTTGGCATTTTTGCGGATCCTTGCGGCCCGGTTCACCGGCGGACTTCGCTTGACTCCCTTTCGAAGGCACCCCTACAATGAGAATGTATAAAAGGAGGCCGTATGAGGTCTATTGGCTTGCCTGAGCTTCTGATCATTTTGGGAATCGCGGTCCTGCTCTTCGGCGGGCGAAAGATTCCTGAGGTGGCGAAGGGTTTGGGTGAAGGCATCCGCAACTTCAAGAACGCCCTGAAAGGCGAAGACAAGACCGAAGAAAAGAAGCAGGCATAGGCTTCCTGGCCCGCCCGCACCTCAGGGCGGCTGTCCTATCGGTATTTTGAAAGAAGAACCCCGCGATCACTCGCGGGGTTTCATTTTTTCAGACTTCGTTGTTTGTTCTTTACTTCCTTTTCGGCGGTACGATCGCATCCTTGACGGCCTTGGCGACGCGGAACTTCACGACTTTCTTGGCAGGGATCTTGATCGCTTCGCCGGTTGCCGGGTTGCGCCCCATACGGGCCTTGCGCTCGACGCGCACCAGACGTCCCAAACCGGGCAGCACGAACACGCCGGTCTTCTTGGTTTCGGCCACCGCGATGGCGGCATAGTTGGTGACGAACGCCTTGGCAACCTTATTACTTACTTCGAGGCCTTCGGCGAGCTTCTTCACCAGTTGAGACTGAGTCATTCCTCTTAACCTCCTTAAACGGTTCTCCCATTAGGGTTACGAACCACTCGCGCCGGAAGGCCTTCAGCTCGACCCAAACATATCCGGGCGAAAATGTTCCGAACCCATATTGCAACCTCATCATAAGGGATGCCACGCGAGATGTAAAGAGGAAATTGCGTGGAAGGCCCATTTTTAGGGGCTTTTTGGGCATCAATGTCCTCCGGACCCCTTAAAAACAGGCTGTCCGGGCGGCAAAGCCCCGCCTGGCCTCACGCCACCGCTGTTTCCGGCGGGTTTTGCAGGCCAACCAGGCCCAGACGGGAGCGGAGTTCGGCATCGAGTTTGTCGCGCACGTCGGGATGTTCGCGCAGGAAGTTGCGCGCGTTTTCCCTGCCTTGCCCGATGCGCTCGCCCCGATAGCTGTACCAGGAGCCGCTCTTTTCGACCAGTTCCTTCGCGGCCCCGAGATCGAGCAGGTCGCCCTCGCGGGAGATGCCCTCCCCGTAAAGCAGGTCGAACTCGGCCTCGCGGAACGGCGCCGCGACCTTGTTCTTCACCACCTTCACTTTTACCCGGTTGCCGATCGCCTTCTCGCCGTCCTTGATGGCGGCCAGACGGCGCACTTCGGCCCGGACGCTCGAATAGAACTTCAAGGCGCGCCCCCCGGTGGTGGTTTCGGGGTTGCCGAACATCACGCCGATCTTCTCCCGGATCTGGTTGATGAAGATCAGGCAGGTGTTTGTGCGGGCCACCTGGCCGGTGAGTTTCCGCAAGGCTTGCGACATGAGCCGGGCATGCAGCCCGACGAAGCTGTCGCCCATTTCGCCTTCGAGTTCGGCCTTGGGCACCAGTGCCGCGACCGAATCGATCACCACGGCGTCCACGGCGCCGGAACTGATCAGCGTGGAGGCGATCTCCAAGGCCTGTTCGCCGCTATCCGGTTGCGAGACCAGCAGGTTGTCCACGTCCACGCCCAGGCGGCGAGAGTAGGCCGGATCGAGAGCGTGCTCGGCGTCGATGAAAGCCGCCGTGCCGCCGGCTCTCTGCGCCTCCGCGATGACGTGCAGCGCCAGGGTGGTCTTGCCGGAGGATTCCGGACCGAACACTTCGACAACCCGGCCGCGCGGGAATCCACCCACGCCGAGCGCCACGTCCAGCGAAACGGCGCCGCTCGAAATGACCGTTACCGGGAGCACGTTGCGGGATCCCAGGCGCAGCACCGTCCCCTTGCCGAACTGCTTGTCCATCTGAACCAGCGCCTGGTCAATAGCGCGCTGCCGGTCATTTGAATCCACCAGACGACTCCTTTCGAAGGCTGCGGACAAGAAAGATGTGTCGCCCGGAATGGCTTTTTCTCAATAAATGAACCAAGGAATCCGGCAGAAAGCCCGGCGAGATTGGCCATAGCCCCGGTGTAAGAGATAATCTGGCCTATGATGCGTATCTCCAGGTACGTCAGGACAAACCGTTTCGAGGACCGTCTTCGTCGATGACATTGGATAAAGTCCGGCCTATCTTTCCGAGCCTGAAAACCGCCTGCGTGGCTGCGGGCCTGTTCGTTGTGAATCTGTGGATCGTGCGCACGCTGCTGTGGTCCGAGTTCATCAATCAGATGTACTCCATCGAGGGCACGCACATCGCCCTGGGAAGGTACATTCTGGATCACTGGCCGGACTTGCACTGGTTCCCGCTCTGGTACGGCGGCATACCTTTCCAGAATGCCTATCCCGTACTACACCCCTTTCTGGTGGCTGCGGCCGCCGCGGTGTCCCGTGTTTCAGCGCCTCATGCTTATCACTTGCTCACGGCCGTCTTTTACGCGCTGGGGCCGGTGACCCTGTTCTTGCTGGCGTTCAAACTCAGCGGCTCGCGCTGGTCGAGTGGCGCCGCGGCGCTGATCTACTCCTTCAGCTCCCCGTCCGCACTGCTGATCACGGCCGTATCGCGAGACGTCGGCGGCGTTTGGCACGGAAGGCGCCTACAAGCGCTCGTGCAGTACGGAGAAGGCCCGCACATCGCTTCCATGGCGCTGTTCCCGCTGGCGCTCCTGATACTGATCCTGGCCTTCGAAAAGCGGAAGCCGCTGTGGTGGGGGCTGGCGAGCCTGGCTCTGGCGGCTACGGTTCTCACGAACTGGCTGGGGGCTTTCGCGCTGGCACTGGCAGCCATGGCATGGTTGCTCGTGGCAAGATACGGCGCCGGCCCCTGGAAATGGGCGATCGCGGCAGGCCTTGGCCTGTGGGCATATGCGATAGCCTGTCCGTGGCTTCCGCCATCGACGATTCTCACTACTTTCAGAGGCGAAGCGTCGGCGGGCGGGGCTGCGGAGGGGCTGGGACGGACACTGGCCCTTCTGATCGGAGTGCTGGCATTCCTTGCCCTGTACGTCCTGCTGAGGATCACCCGGGCGCCGCTTGCCCTGGCGTTTTCCGTGCTCTTCCTGTTTCCGGCGGCGTACCTGACGCTGGCACAGGAATGGAGGGGCATTTCCATTCTCCACCAGGCCGCGCGGATGCACCTCGAAATGGAGATGGGCATCGCGCTCGTTGCCGGTGTTGGCGCGAAGGCACTGCTGGACCTGGCTCCGCGGCGTTTGCGCGTCACGGCTACCTGTTTGATTGTTGTGGCCGGGGCGTACGGGGCGGTCAGGTTTAACGCCTATGCCGGCAAGCTTTACCACCCCATTGACGTCAGCCGGACCATCGAATACCGCGAGGCGAAGTGGGTGTCCGGCAACTTGAACGGGCGGCGCGTTATGCTGCCTGGATCGGTCGGATTCTTTCTGAATGTCTTCTCGGACACCCCCCAGCTCGACGGCGGCTATTACCAGGGTATGCAGAACCCTTACCTCGCGCACGTGAATTATCAAATCCGCAGCGGCGACAATGCCGGGCCGGAAGAGGGCGCTATCGCGGTCGCATGGCTCGAAGCTTTCGGGGTGGATGCGATCGGTGTAAGCGGCCCCCGGAGCGAGGAGCCTTACAAGCCGTTCCGGAATCCGAGGAAGTTCGACGGCATCCTTCCCGAAATCTGGCGGCAGGAAGACGATGTCATCTACCGCGTGCCGCGGAGGTCGCAGTCTTTAGCGCACGTGATCCGGCCCCAGGACCTGCCTGTGAGGGTGCCCACAAGCGCGCTTGACGTGGAAGCGATCCATCACTACCTGCGCGCCCTGGACGATCCCGCGTTCCCGGAGGCCCCCATGAGATGGCTGGACCGGCACACGGCGTCAATCTCGACAAGCCTCAACCGGGGCCAGATCCTCTCTGTCCAAATCAGCTACCATCCAGGCTGGGAGGCCACCGCCAACGGCCGGGGGTGCCGCGTGAGCAAGGACAATCTCGGACAACTCGTAGTGTTCCCCGATTGTGAAGGGCCGTGCGCCGTCAGGGTCGCTTACAACGGCGGCACGGAGATGCTGGTGGCGCGTGGGGTCTGCTGGTTGTCGCTGGCGGGCGGACTGGTGTGGATGCTGCTGCAAGGCTTCGCTTCCCGCGCGGCTCGCCGGCGGGGCGGTTGCGCCAAGGAGGTGACGGTTCCATGAGGCTATTGGGCAGCCGCTTCTGGTGGCTGCTTCGCCGCTCGTTTGCACGCGCTTGGGAGGACAACTGCCTGGGATTCTCGAAAGCGGCGGCGTATTCGGCCCTGCTCTCGTTCTTTCCCCTGCTGACCGTCACAGCCACCATCCTGGTGCAGGCGAACGCCGGGTCGGTGTCACGCAGGATCTCCGGGTTTCTGTTCGAGGTGATTCCACCCGGGACGGAAGAACTCGTGATGCGGCAGTTCACCGTGCGGGGCGAACGCCCTGTCTCGCTGCTGGTGTTTGCAGGGCTGCTCTCGCTGTGGGCCGCGAGCGGGCTCACCACCAGCCTGATGGACGGGTTTGAGGCCGCCTACCGGGTACCGTGCGGGCGTGGTTTCGTGAAGCAGCGCCTGGTCGGGATCCTGCTTGTCTTTTGCGCCGTGCTGCCGGCGCTGGGGGCGTCGGCGCTAATCGTATTCGGCGACCGCACCGAGCGGAGCGTGCTCAGCGCCCTGGGCGTAGTGCCCGCTGGCGCGGCATTGGCCGGCGGCGTGGCGTTGGTGGGGCGCCTCGCGCGTTTCCTCATTGCCTTCGGCTCCACCATTTTCGTCAGCGCCGCCATGTATTACTTCGGGCCGAACCGTCGCCAGAAGTGGCGCGCGGTCTGGCCCGGGGCCATCCTGGCGACGCTCATGTGGTTGGGAGCCACGTCGGTGTTCGCCTGGTACGTACGCTTCATTGCGAACTACAACGTCCTCTATGGAAGCGTCGGCGCGGTGATCGCATTGCTCGTGTGGATGTACGTGTTGGTGGCCATCGCTTTGGTGGGCTGCGAATTCAACGCCGAACTGGAACACCTGAGGCGCGCTTTCGGTATGCCACACTGAGGACGATGGGGTTCCACCTTGCAGTCGATTACCGTCCCCGGGGCGACCAGGAGCAAGCCATCGAGCAGCTCATCCGTGGCGTGCGCGATGGCGAGCGGCACCAGGTCCTGCTCGGCGTCACCGGCTCCGGGAAGACCTTCACCATGGCGAAGGTCATCGAGAAAGTGGGCCGTCCCGCTCTCGTGCTGGCGCACAACAAGACCCTGGCCGCGCAACTCTATCACGAGTTCAAGACCTTCTTCCCATCGAACGCCGTCGAGTACTTTGTCAGCTACTACGACTACTATCAGCCCGAGGCTTACATTCCCGCGAGCGACGTTTACATTGAGAAGGAAGCCACCATCAACGACGAACTCGACAAGCTGCGCATGGCGGCCACGCGCTCCCTGTTCGAGCGCCGCGACTGCGTGATCGTGGCCAGCGTGAGCTGCATCTACGGCCTCGGTTCCCCCGAAGCCTATTACGGCATGCTGCTGATGCTCGAGAAGGGCCAGAAGATTTCGCGCGAAGCGATCCTGGCCAAGCTGGTCGAGATTCTCTATGAGCGCAACGACGCGGATTTCAAGCGCGGCACGTTCCGCGTTCGAGGCGACGTGATCGAGGTCTTCCCCACTTACGACGATTACGCCTGCCGCATCGAGTTGTGGGGCGACGAGATCGAGAACCTCTACCAGATCGACGCGCTTACCGGCCAGGTGCGGCAAACCTATCTGCGGCTGCCCATCTACCCCAAGACGCACTACGTCATGAACGACGAGACCCGGGAGCAGGCCGTGCAGAGCATCGAGCGCGAGCTTGCCTGGTGGGGGCCCGAGCTGCAGAAGCAGAACAAGAGCGTAGAAGCGCAGCGGCTGGGCCAGCGCACCATGTTCGATCTCGAAATGATGCGCCAGATCGGTTACTGCCACGGCATCGAGAACTATTCGCGGCACTTCTCCGGGCGGCTGCCGGGCGAAGCGCCGCCCACGCTGCTCGATTACCTGCCGCAGGACTCGATCATGTTCATCGATGAAAGCCACCAGACGATTCCACAGATCCGCGGCATGTTCCAAGGCGATCGCTCGCGGAAGGAGACGCTGGTGAACTTCGGCTTCCGCCTGCCGAGCGCGCTCGACAACCGCCCGCTCACATTCGAGGAATTCGAGAACCGCGTGAATCAGGTCGTTTACGTCTCGGCGACGCCGGGGCCGTACGAGCTGACAAAATCGGCCGGCGTGGTTGTGGAACAGGTCATCCGGCCTACCGGGCTGGTGGATCCGAAGATAGAGGTGCGGCCCATCCGAGGGCAGGTGGACGATCTGCTGGGCGAGATTCGCGCGCGCGCCGGACAGAACGAGCGCGTCCTGGTCACCACGCTCACCAAGCGCATGGCCGAAGACCTGTCCGAATACCTGCGCGAATCCGGCGTCAAGTGCGCCTACCTGCATTCGGAAGTCGCCACGCTGGACCGCATCAAGATCCTGCGCCAGTTGCGCCGCGGGGAGTTCGATGCGCTCATCGGCGTCAACCTGCTGCGCGAGGGACTGGACCTGCCCGAAGTGTCGCTGGTGGCGATCCTCGATGCCGACAAGGAAGGCTTCCTGCGGTCCACCGGTTCGTTGATCCAGACCATGGGACGCGCCGCACGCAACATCAACGGCATGGCGGTCCTATACGCCGATCACATGACCGACAGCATGCGGCAGGCCATCGACGAGACCAACCGCCGCCGCCGCGTGCAGACTCTCTACAACGAAGAGAACGGCATCACTCCGCAGAGCATCGTCAAGCCCATCGACATGAGCCTTATCGCCGTGGCCGAAGGCGATTACGTTACCGTGTCCACGGAAGAGGAAGCCAACGATCTGGCCTCACTGAGCGCGGAAAAACGCGAGAAGCTCCTGGCCGAACTTGAGGAACAAATGCGGGAGGCCGCCCGTAAGTTCGAGTTTGAGCGCGCGGCCCAACTGCGCGACCGCATCAAAACATGGAGGACGAGCGAAGTCTATGGCGAAGTCGCAGTCGATAGCTCTGGTGGCGGGGGGGCAGGTTAGCCGGTCGTTCCTGGTGAGGCTGCCGCGCCTGTGTGAAAGAATCGGGCCCGTGAAGGGGGCCTCAACCCGGGTCGCCAGCCGGGTAGTGAACGCCATCCACGCGGGGTTTCCGGTGCAGGATTTCAAGAGCGTGACCGGCGCCCGCATTGTCGCCATCCACGTTCCGTGCGATGGCCTTCGGCCGGCTCTGGATCAGATGCTTGCGGCCAGTGCCGACTGGCACGGCAAGACTGTGCTGCTATGCGACCCGGCACTGTCGAGCCTCGCGCTGGCACCATTGGCCTCGGCGGGCGCGAGGGTTGCGTCGCTCGCGCCGATCGAGGGATTCGACGAGCACCGTTTTGTCGTGGAGGGTGACCCCGCGGCTGTGCGCGTCGTGCGCATGCTGGTCGAAGATAGCCGCACGCGCGTCGTTGAGATCGCGCCGGGAACCAAGGACCTGTTCCTGGCCGGGCTCGTTTTCGCCACCAGCCTCTTCACGCCCATGGCCGCTGCCGCTACCGAATGCCTGAAGGGCGCGGGCCTGACGCCGGGCGTGGCCGCGGCCGTCTGCGAGCGATTGTTCGAACGTTCCCTGCGCGGCTACGTGAAGGCCGGCCGGAAGAGTTGGGGCGGACCGCTGGCTGTGAAAGACAGGGAACAGGTTCGCCGCCACCTGGACGCGCTGTTCGCCATCAGCCCGTTGCTGGCCAGCTATTACACCGAGAGCGCGTTGTTCGCGCTGCGCCTGTTCCGCCAGGAAACCGGCTGGCTCCCTCTGATGCGCGCCGCCGCTACCGCATAGCCGGCGGCGCGCCGGCGCGGATCGACACCGGCCCGATCAACCCGCTGTGAGCCAGCCGAGGCAGCTTGCGCGCGTGGTTGTCCACCGCCAGCTCGTTCTCCATGGTGTTCGTCACCAGGATCTTCACGGTATTCCTGCCGGGCTTCACCAGGTTCGTGATGTCAAAGGCAAACGGCAGCCAGACGCGTACTCCGGCGTGCTTGCCGTTCACCCAGACTTCGGCCGCAACGCCCACCTCGCCGCAATCGAGCGTGAGTTTGCGTCCGGCGTACGTGGCGGGGAGCACAAACTCCTTCTCATAGGCCGCGCTGCCTGAGTAATAGGGCAGGCCGTGATCGAGCCACGATCCGAGCGTTGTCTTGGCCGAGCCGAGCCTGAACTTGGGCGCGTCCTGGAATTCGTCGCCGGCCACGAGTTTCAAGGCCAGGACGTTGTTCGCGCCCTGGGCCGCGGCCGGCAGCGTGGCGCGGCCCTCGGGGTCGGGGGTGAGCTTGATCCCGTTGTACCAGGCGGTGTACGGCTTGCGGAAGCGCGGGAGTTCCACGGCTGTGGCGGTCGCCGGGACCGGGATGCGGTACCACATGGTGAAATACGTGCTCCCGGCGGGGCGCAGCACCTTGTCGGGGCTGAACGCCAGGTCGCTGAGGTTGTTTCCGGCGCTATCGGTGACGCGCAGCATGAAGGTGAACATCCCGCGGCGGAAGCGCGAGACTTTCAACATCACGGGATTCCAGCCCGCGTGCAGCCGCGCCTTCCGCGTGAGGCCGAAGTTTTCGCGCATCTCGTAATACCAGGGATGTATGTGCCAGTCGAGCAGCTTCTCGCCGTTCACCCAAAGATGAGCGTTGTTGTTGGCCGTCACGTGGAATTCCACCTCGCGCTCCGCCGGTGCATAGACATAGGTAAGCGCGTAGGCCGTGCCGTTCGAGTTCAGCGCCAGGCCCAGGGCCGAGTATAGATCCACGGCCATCGTGGGCGAGTTGTACCGCTTCCACTTGTACTCGCCGTAGACTGCCTTCGGGTCCGGATTCTTCTCCGGCGGGAAGGAGCCGTAGCAGCCGGCGTGGTCCTCATTCGGGAAGGGGCCCACCAGCCACCACTCGCGCACGGTTTGACGCTCGCGGCTGAGCCAGTCGTCGCTCCAACGGCCTTCATCGAGACCGGCCTCCGTAAATCCCTTGGTTTCACCCAGCCCGTCCCACGCCTGTTGATAACGCTTGCCATAGGGCGCGGCGATCTGCGTCTTCTCGGGCGTCAGGTTCCAATCGCCGGCGAGCGCAATATCGTTGAGCTTCCTGTACGGAACCTCCGGGGCTTTCACCTTGGCTTCAGGGTTGCCGAAAACCACGTAGTAGGCATCCCAGGCGTCGAAATGCAGTTTCACCTCGGTGCCGGTTGCCGTGAGCCGGGATTCCAGCGCCTCGCGCGCGCCCGTGGCGGCGTCCCACTTCTCCGGCACGCCTTTCACGTTCAACACCACGGTGAGGTCGCGCGGCGCGTCGCTGTCATTCACCAGCCAGTAGAATTCGATTCCGCTTTTGGCGCGATGCAGGGCTCCCAGGTGCTTCGCCTCGCCCGCAATCACTTTCACATCGCGCTTCGAATTAGCATCCAGGATCGGGAACAGTTCTTCGATGTTGTTGCGAATGAAGAACGCTTTGCCGCCGGCCGAATTCTCCCGCGCAGCAAACGACTGCGTGGTCACATTGCCGAAGATCGCTTTCACGTCGGCGATGACTTGCGGATCGTTGCGGCCTTCTTCCATGGAGTCCTTGGGGAGCATGTTCACCGCCACCACCACGCCTCCCTGGTCGAAGAATTGCCGCAGCTTGCTCATGGTAGCTCGGCGCACGGTGGTAAGGGGCGGCAGCACCACGACTTTATAGGACTCATTGGCGAGCGTGAGCGTGTTGCCCTGAAGCTTGGCCTGGTCGAGGAAATACGAATCGGCCACGTCGAAATCGCGCAATTCCTGGGCCATGCGATCCATGAGGTCGCCGTAGAACTGGTTGATCTTCTGCATTGGATTGGAATCCCAATCCGGCGCCGGCGAAAAGTTCGGCTCGGCGTTGGCCCAGGCGGTCTCGGTGGGCTGGAACAGCAGGATGTCGGCGTAATGGCGGCCGCCGTCGTTCATGTAAGCGATGCGGCGCGCGTAATCGGCATAGTGCTTGAAATACTTCCAGTAGGGCTGGTGGAAGAACCAGTCGCTGGGGAACTCGATGCGCGAGGCGTTGTAGTTGAAAGCGTGCGGGATGAACAGGCTGGTGCCCCAGACGCCGAGCATGTTGGTTCCCAGCCGCATCTTCTGCATGTCCAGGTAGGATTCGCCGCCCTGCACGCCCTGGTTCTCCACTGTGAAGCGCGTGCCTCGGAAGTGCGCTACCGAGGCGGCGGCCTTGAGGTCGCGCGGCCAGCGGCCGAGGTCGTGCAGGGAATCGACACCCGGCCAGGGCCAGGCCCGCATGATCCGCTGCAAGTCGCCGGCGGCGGCGGCTTCGGAAATCAGGTTCTCCTCCCAAACGTGGCCCGAAATCTTGATCTTGTGCTGCTCACACCAATCGCCAACCTGCTTGAAGTAGCTGTTGGTGTAAAGTTCGCTCACTACGTCCAGGTAGTCGCAACGCACCTTGGGCGTGATCCTGCCGCTATCGAACATCAGCGCCGGCAGGTAGCGGCGCATGTCGTAGCCCTTCATTTTCTGGAAGGTCTCGAAGAACTTGGGCGTCCAGGCGATGCGCCGGCCGTAGTCGCCTTCGTGATCGCTGTAAAAGCTGTCGATGGTGGTGCCGAAATGCTCGGGCCCGAGCTTGTAATACCTCTCGTGGACCAGGCCGATCCAGGTCTTGATGGCGTCGTGGCTCATCAAATCGACCAGTCCGCCGTCGCGGCCCTGGCTTGGTTCCAGATAGAAGGCCATCAGGCGCCACCGGCCCTCGGGCGCCGTCCAGGAGACCGAACCGGATGCCGGGTCGCCCGCAACCACGGTGAGCGAATCGCCATCCACTGAGCTCGCGCCGGTGAGCCGCGCCGCCACGGCGAACTGGTAGTTCTTCACGCCGTTGATTTCGACGCGGCCGGGGCCTTGAACCTCCCGGGAGGTGAACCACAGGCTGTGCATACGGAAGTCCGGATTCTGCGCGATGGTGCGGCTGCCCAGGCCCGGACTCCACGGATCGCGCGCCTCTCCACCCGGCCATTCGTACTCGTCGACCAAGCCGAACAGGAACCCGCGCTTCCTGGACAATTCGTAAGCCGACTTGACGATGCGGAAGTACTCGTCGGAAAGATACGGCGTCTCTAAGCCCGTGCGGTTGTGCACGTAGGCGCCATAGACGCCCTGCGAGACCATCTCGCTAATCTGCCGGTCCACCTCCTTTTCGTCGAGCAGCCCGTTCCAGAACCAGAACGGGCGCACGCTATAGGTTTTCGGAGGATCCTGGAACTGATTGTAGGTTTCGGGAACTCCGGCGAACGCCGCTGCCGCGAGAGCGGTCATCAAGGACAAGGAAGCGAGTTTTAGCTTGGACATCGTGGACTCAGTACCATCATAAAGACTTGAGCTTCTACTCCACCACGAGCGCTGAGACGAAGAGCTTGCCGGGGCGCTTCACCTCGACTTTCAGCTTCTCGCCGATGGAGAGGTTGCCGCTGATGGTGAGCGTGTAGCGCGAGCGGAGGACATCGAAAATCGGCTTACCCGGCGGCTCGTTCGAAATCTTGCGCAGGTCGCGCAGATTGAAGCAGGCGCCGCCGGTCTGGCGTGCGAGGGCCTCGAACATCGAACGTTCGGCGCCGGACACGTAGACCGTCGAAACGGAAACGCCGTTGCGGCGCGCCAGGCGCAACACCTGCCGCTGGTCGACGCGGCTGGCGCCTTCGTAGCCCGTCGTAAGCACCAGGACCACGCGGCGCATGGTGGCTTGATCGAAGCCCCCGTCGATGGCCGCGTAGATCGCGTCGAGCACCTGCGGCATGTTCCCGTATTTCACGCCTGCCACGGCGCGCTTGAGAAGCATCTTGCTCGAGGTGAAATCCTGGATCAGGTCGGCCGATGAGTGGTAGCTCACGATGGCCATCTGCTCCTTCTCGCCGAGCTGCGCGATGAGCGTGTCCGCCACCGGCTGCACCATCTCGCCCACCAGGCTGGTGTCGAGCAGCAGCATGACGTCGATGGGCGTCACCGCGAATTCGGCCGCTTCCACCTTGCGCGGAGTGCGGTCGTCGAGAACGCTGAAATCGCCGGCCGCGAGTCCCGTCACCACTTTGCCCGTCTTCGGGTCCACGACGCTCACTTCGAGCCTGGTCGCGGCCTGCCCGGCGCAGGCCGCCAGCCGGACCATAAGCAGAATTTGTCTCATGCGCACCTCAACCGGGACGCTTGGCGTCTCCCGCCACTACCCGTACTTTTGTGCCCGTGTCCAGCCGCTGCACCTGTGTGACGGCCACATTCTCGCCTTCCTTCAGGCCCTCCATCACCTCGACCTCCTCGCCGAAACGGTCGCCCAGTTTCAACTCGCGCGCCTCGACGGTGTCGCCGTTCACTACGAAGGCCTTATTGGAACCGAACACGTAGGTAACCGCCCTCGTGGGAATCAGGTTCATGCGTTCGATGCGGTCGGTGGTCACGTGAGCCTTGGCATACGATCCTGGCTTGAGATCGCCGGCCGCGTTATCGATGAGCGCCTCCACGACGAACGTGCGCTTGCTCTGATCCACGGTGGGTGAGATACGCCAGATCTTGCCCTGGAACTCCCGGTTCGTGAACGCCTCGATGGTCACCTTGGCGATCTGCCCTACTTTGACCCAGGGCGCCATGCGCTCCGGGATTTCGACCCGCAAACGGATGGGGTCCGTCTTGACCAGCGTGAGCAGCGGCGTATTGGCGCGGACATACTGGCCCACGGTGACCTGCCGCTCCTTGACGCCGGCGGCGAACGGCGCGCGCACGTTGGTGTCGCGCAGTTTCTTGCGCTGCAGGTCCACCACCGCCTTGAAGCGGTCGACTTCCTGAATCAGGTTGCGCGTGGCGATCGCCGTGGAATCGTAGGCGGCCAGGCTCGCCTTGTAGCGCGCCTCGGCCTGGTCGAAATCCTGCTGCGATCCCACACCCTGCTCAACCAGCCTGCGCGTACGGCTGTGCCGCTGCTCGGAATCGGTCAGGTCGGCCTGCGCGCGCCTGACGTCCGGCGTGTCGCGGATGTCCTTGACCCGTTCCTTCTCGCTTTTCAAACCGAGCCGCTGCAACGACTGGCGCAATTGCGCCTCATTCTGCGCGAGCAGATAACGCTGCTCTTCGTCGGCAATGCGCACCATGAGATGGCCGGCGCTCACCCGGTCGCCCAGATCCACGGCCACCTCTTCGACGCGGCCTTCCACTTCGGCGCTGATGATGGCTTCGTCGTATGGGAACAGAGTGCCCACGCTCTCCACTACGCGGCGCAACTCGCGCACGGTCACCGGAGCGACGCGCACGGCGATGGGACCGGAATCCTGCTTCTGGGACACCATCTGCCCACGGTTGCAGGCCAGCAGGAAGAGCAGCGTGAGGACAACGGCGGCGCGTGGCCACGTAGAGACGGTCATCGGAAATCTTTCTTTGATCGGAAACCACCCCTTAGGGTGAACCTACATTATATGGGTGATCGCCGCGGGAAGGTACGCTTCAACCCTCGGTGCGTTCCACCAAGGATTCCAGCGACATGGTGTAGATTGCCGGCTTGCCGTGCCGGTCGCTCTCGAAGAAGATCCGCTGGCTGTCGCGGGTGAAACACAGCTTCACGTCCCGCGCCTGTCGTGCGCCGTGCTCGCAGAGAGTCATCTCGCGGTGTGTGACGCGCAGCAACAGGAGAATGTGCGGCGAGGCTAGGCTGCCGCTGGCGCCTGCAAACACGGAATCGTCAGAGTTTGGCCGGAAGCTCACGAACTGCGTTGTCGGGCTGATCAATTGGTCCGCGTTCGCATCCGGCGTGTGCTCGCGCAAGACACTCCGCCGAGGCGCCTCGCCGGAGTAGCTCAAATACAACACGGTCCGGCCGTCGGCCGACCAGAACGCGGGGCCCGCCTGTCCTTCGGCCGTACGCAGGGGCCGGTTATCGGCGCCGTCGTAGTTCACCAGCCATAGGGAATCCCCGTTTCGCCGGTAAAGGATGCCGGCCCGCCTCGGCCTCGGCTGAGGGTCCTCGATAGCACCCTCCAGTTCCACGACGGTCGTGACGCCGGGCCTCGCCAGCCCGACCATTCGGATCCGGCTGCGATCCTGACGGTTTTCGACCAGGAACGCATGCAGGCCGTCCTCGGAGATGCCGAAACCGTGACCTTTCCTCCACCCCTCCGGTGACCGGTAGAGTTCGCGGCTCCGCAGATTGGCGAGTTGCACGCGAAGCAACGCCGGCCCGTCGAAACAGAAGAAACTGCGTTCGTCGGGATGCCAGATCAAGGCTTCCTTATCCAGAGCCGCGCAACTGGTGAGCTGGCGCGCCTCTCCGTTCTTCCAATCCAGGCGAAACGCCTGCATGGAGCCGGTGCGATCCGAGGCGCACAACAAGGTGCTGCTCCGGCGGGCTACTGTCCTGGCGAACAATGACGGCAGGCAGGTGGCGTGTGCCGGATCGGTCAGCCGTATGATTTCGAATTCTGTCGTGGGATCCGCGTAGCGCCTTCGCTCGCTGGGGTACACTTGACCAGGGCCGCTTGCGCCCTGGAGCAGCATGGACGGAATGCTTGCCATCAAAGAGCGGCGCGTAATTCCACAATGCGACCCACGCGGAAGCATCGTGATAGGAGATCTCAGAACGGGAAATCTTTCTTGGGCGCCGACGCAGTAGCCGTCTTGGCCAGGAACGGATAGGGATTCACCGGGCTGCCGCCCATACGCACTTCATAATGCAGATGCGGTGAAACCGCGCGGCCGGTCTTGCCCGTCGCGCCGATGATCTGCCCGCGGCGGACCTCTTGCCCATCCACCACGTCATAACGGGAGAGATGCGCGTAGTAGGTTCGGAAGCCGTTGCCATGGTCGATCACGATCAACTTGCCGTAACCGCTGCTGGTTTCGGCCTGCGCCACGACCCCGTCGGCCGTTGCCCGCACCGGCGTCCCCATCCCCGCGGAAATGTCTACCCCGGCGTGGAATGCCATCGCGCCTGAGAACGGATCGTCCCGGTGCCCGAACGGACTCAGCAGGCGGCCGTCCACCGGCCAAATGCCCGGCCGGGTGTTGGTCTGCCACATTCGAGGGTAGCGGTGATAGAACGTTGAAAAGCTGGCGCTCTTCAGGAAGTTGTAGTCTTCCAGCGTCTCGCTGAAGGTCGGCATCAGGCGACCCTCGGAGGAAATGTCCGGTGGCCCCTCCATCTTCTGCTTGATTCCGTATGCCGATGAAATTTCCTTGGCAAGAATCTGCAGCGTGGCAAGCTGCTGGTCCTTTTGATCGGTTTCCTTCTGGAGGTTTTGGTAGCTATAGCGGAGAGTATCGACTTCCCGGCGCAAGGAGTTGTAGCTGGCAACTTTCCACGCCATCCGAGCGTAGCTGGATACTACGCCAAGAAGCGTGAAACACCCCAGGCAGGCCAGGGCGAGCACACCGTACACCACATGGTGCGGGATATGTATGCGCCGTAGTCTCCCGTGGAGAGAATGAGCCAGGACGACGATGAAATAACCTTGCTTCATTATTGTTCCGCCGGTCACCCCTCCCGGAAAAGCTTAACCACTCTCCCCGGTCGAGGTTCTGGCGACTCACGGAGTCGGAACTACAGGGCGAATTTCCCAAAATAACAACTGAAGCAAATCCTGTCAAGCCCCTTTCTCCCTCCTCTTTGGGGGCCTTTGGATCCTCTTGCCTGGCCCCTTCCCCTTCAGCCAGGGTCCGCTCCGGCATGGCATACGCTCAACACGGTAAAATAGTGGTCAATGAGCGACGCCGAAACCCCCAAACCGGAGGCGGACGCTGGCAAGGACGAAGAATCCTATCCCATCCCCCCCGCCTCATTCGAGTTCCTTGTGATGAGCCTGTGCACGCAGGCGGAGATCCAACTTGGGCTGATGCATTTCGGAGACCCGAAGGATCAGCCCAAGCCGAATCTTCCCTTGGCCCGTCACAGTATCGACATGCTGGCCATGATCCAGGACAAGACCAAGGGCAACCTGAGCGTGGAAGAGAACCGGCTGATCGAGAATTCGTTGACGGAATTGCGATTTCGCTATATTCAGGCGGCCGGGAGCGGCCCTGAGCAGTAGATGAACGCGCAGCGACAGCCGGCGGCGCTCACCGTCCTTGGGTCGGGTACAAGCGTCGGTGTGCCAACCATCGGCTGCCCGTGCGCCGTCTGCCATTCCACCGATCCGCGGGACAACCGGCTGCGCCCCTCCGTTCTGCTGCGTTATGGCGGCCGCGCCGTTCTGGTCGATACGACTCCGGACCTGCGCGCGCAGGCGCTGCGGGCCGGCATGACGCACCTGGACGCGATCGTCTACACGCACGCGCACGCCGACCACATCCTCGGCCTGGACGATATACGCCCGTTCAATTACGGCCGCCGGGAGCCGATCCCCATCTACGGTTCGCCGGAGACCATCGACACTATCCGGGGCACGTTCCGCTACATCTTCGAGTTGCGCCACAGCGAGTCCTCGCGGCCCAAGGTAATCACGAACGTGCTGGACGGCGCCTTCGACTTGTTCGGGATGACATTCGAGCCCATTCCGGTCAAACATGGCAGCGCCGGCATTTACGGGTTCCGGTTCGGTAACGTGGCTTACCTGACCGACCACAGCGAGATCCCGGAAGCCTCGATGGAACGCCTGCGGGGGCTCGACGTCCTGTTCCTTGACGCGCTGCGCCACACTCCGCACCCGACGCACAGCACCGTCGAGCGGTCTCTCCAAACGGTCGAACTGCTCAAACCGGCGCGTACGTATTTCACGCACATCTGCCACGATCTGCCGCACGAGGCCACCGAGCGGACCCTGCCGCCCCATGTGCGGCTGGCTTACGACGGTCTGGAGATCGCCTTCGATGCGGGAGCGAACGTCGCCGGGGAGAAGACCGCGCAATGAAAGCCGTGATCGTACGCGGTATCGAGAAAGCCCACCGGGGTTTCGGCCCTTGCGCAATCAGTATCGGCAACTTCGACGGCGTTCACGCGGGCCATCGCAAGATTCTGCGTCGCGTCGCCGCCCTGGCTCGCGAGCATGGCTGGAAAGCCGCGGCCATGACCTTCGACCCGCATCCGGCGAGAGTGCTGACACCTGCACGGGCGCCCCGCCTGCTGTCGAGCATAAGCGAGCGCGCCGAGTGGATGGGCGCGGAGGGTATCGAGCAGGTGATCGTCGTCCCCTTCGACCTGGACTTCGCCAGGCTGACCCCCGAGGAGTTCGTGGCGGAGACTCTCACCGGCCGTCTGGGGATTCGCGCCGTGGTCGTGGGTGAGAATTTCCACTTCGGACGCGGGCATGTGGGCGACATCAAAACACTCAAGGAGCTTGGTTCCCGCTATGGCCTGCTGGTTGAGGCAGTACCACCCGTACGCTTCCGCGGCCACCGTGTGTCAAGCAGCACCGTCCGCCGGCTGGTCGAAGCCGGTGACGTTTCACGAGCCGCAAGGATGCTGGAGCGGCCTTATGCGCTCGCGGGCGATGTGGTTTCGGGGCAGGGTATCGGTTCAAAGCGCACCGTTCCGACCTTGAACCTGGCCGCCACCGCCGAAGTGATTCCGGCTCGCGGCGTTTACATTACGCGCACCGAGGACCTGAAATCCGGGCGAAAGCGCCCGTCCGTTACGAACGTGGGTATCCGCCCTACTTTCGGCGGGCACGCACTGACCATCGAGACCCATCTGCTGGATCGCTGCGATCCTCCGGCGCCGGCATACATCCGCGTGGAGTTTCTCTACCGGTTGCGGCCGGAGCGGAAGTTCCCCACGCCGGAAGAGCTCAAAGTCCAGATCCTGCGCGACGCCGCCCGTGCGCAGGCCTATTTCCGCCGCCTGGCGCGATAGCGGCGCGCCGGCCCCTTTTAAAGATATATTCAGAGAGTGATCAAAAGTGCCGTCGTTCCCGTAGCCGGACTGGGCACTCGGCTGCTGCCTGCAACGAAGTCGCAGCCCAAGGAAATGCTTCCGGTGGCCCGGAAGCCCATTGTGCAATACGTGGCCGAGGAACTTGTCGCCAACGGTGTCGAGCAGATTCTGTTCGTCACGGGCCGCAATAAATCGTCCATCGAGAACCACTTCGACTACGATCCCGAACTGTTCCAAAACCTGAGCCGCACCAACAAGCGGGAACTGCTCGAGGAAGTAGATTTCCAGGCCCTGCACACGAAGTTCTTCTATACCAGACAGGCCATGCAGCGCGGTTTGGGCGACGCCATGTTGTGCGGCGAAAACTTCGCGGGCGAGGAACCCTTCGTGGTGGCGCTGGGCGACTCGATCATCGGGTTGAACGCGCAATCCAAGGCCGTCTCCAGGATGGGAGAATTGTTCGAATCCCGCCATGCCAGTTGCGTCCTGGCCGTGGAAGAAGTACCCCTGACCCAGGTCGGGCAGTACGGTATCGTGCAACCGGCCGAAGGAGATGGCGACGTCTTCCGCGTGGCCAACCTGGTGGAAAAGCCCAAACCGGAGAAGGCGCCGAGCAGCCTGGCCATTGCCGGACGTTATGTCTTTTCGCCGCTGATTTTCGACATGCTGCACCGCGTCGAACCCGACAAGCGCGGCGAGGTGCAACTTACCGACGCCATCCAACTGCTGTGCGAGGAAGGCCGCCGCGTGTTCGCCCTGAAGCTCCAGCCCAACGAGCGCCGTCACGATATCGGCAACTTTCCCAGTTACTTCGAAACCTTCGTCGAATTCGCCCTGGCGGACCCCGATTACGGCGCGGACTTCCGCGAGGCGTTGAAGCGCATGCTCGAAAAGAAGTAGATGGCCAAGAGGAGATACTGGTGGATCGAAGGAACTTCTTGAAGAGTTGCGCGGCCGTGCCGCTTGCCGGTACCGGCGCCGCGCGCGCCGAAGACCCCAAGGCCTGGTACCCGGATGCAGGCTTGGGCTTGTTCCTGCACTGGGGCATCGCAAGCCTGGCGGAGGTCGAACTGAGTTGGGGCTTCTTCAAGGACGTAGGCGGTAAAGACCCGCACCCGGCTTGGCCGCCCGAGAAGTACATGGCGCTGGCCGGAAGGTTCAACCCCCGGAACTACGACCCGGACAAGTGGCTGCGCGCGGCGGCGCAGGCCGGTTTCAAGTACGCGGTTCTCACCACGCGGCACCACGACGGTTACGCGCTCTGGCCCAGCGAATACGGCAACTTCGGCGTGAAGCAGCATATGGGCGGCCGCGACCTGGTGGGCCCCTATGTCGAAGCCTGCCGCAGGAATGGCCTGAGGGTGGGCTTCTACTACTCTCCGGGAAACTGGCTCTTCAATCCGAAAGGCTGGCCGTGGTTGGGTTTCCCGTTGCGCGACGACAAGTTCCTGCACCGCCGCCCCGAGCGCAGCGAGAATGCTCCCCGCTATGCCGACGTGCCCATGAGCGAATTCCAGAAGCACTTCGAAACGCTCTACGCCTATGTGAAGGGACAAGTGGGCGAGTTGCTGACCCGGTACGGCAAAATCGACCTGCTGTGGTGGGATGGCTACGATTGGCCCATCGGAGTCGAGCATCATCCGCAGGAGATGGAATCCTACGTGCGCTCGCTGCAGCCCGGCATCGTGATGAACGACCGCTACATGATCTGGGACTCGGGTCTCATGTGGGGCGATTTCCGCACCGAGTTCGAAGGCCGGCGCCCCAACACGCGCCCGCGCGGGCTATGGGAGCACAGCGACACCATGTGCGGCGGCATGTGGGGTTATGCCGGTCCCAAGGCCGCCTGTAAGTCGTCGAGCTACGTCCTCACCCAACTGGTGCGCGACCGTGCCTGGGGCGCCAACTTCATGCCGAACTTCGGACCCCGTCCGGACGGCACCATGCAGCCCGAGTTTTACCGGGTGTGCGAAGAGCTTGCGGCGTGGATGAAACATAGCGGCGTGTCCGTGCACGATGTCCAGGCGGGCCCCTATCCGGAGCAGTGCGATGCGCCGGTCACGGTATCCGGCAGCACCTGGTACGTTCACTTTCTGCCGGGCGAGCGCCGCGTGGCGAAGCTGGCCGGAGTGAAACAACCGCGCTCTGCGCGCCTGTTGGCTACGGGGCAACCGGTGAGTTGGTCGGCGGAGGGCAACCGCTACGCGCTGTCGCTGCCCGAGCAGGCTCCGGCGGATACGGTCGCCACCGTGGCGGTTTCCTTCTGAGTTTCGCGCTATGAACGCCATGTCTTTCATTGCGTCCTCTGCGAAACCTTTGCGTCCGTTGCGCGAAAGCTTTTTCTCTAGCGCCTTTTCCAGGCCGGCGTGCGTTTCTCCAGGAAGGCCCGAATGCCCTCCTGCGCGTCCGCGGCCATGGCGTTCGTGGTCATGACTTCCCTGGCGTAAGCATCCGCCCGGTTTTGCTCCATGTCCGCCTGGGCATAGAAAGCCTGCTTGCCGGCTCCCACCGCGAAGCTGATGTCTTTGGCGATGGCTTGGGCGAGCGCCCGCGTCTCGGCTACGAGCGAGCCGGCCGGGACCACGCGGTTCACCAGGCCCCAATCGGCGGCCGTTTGCGCGTCCACCACGCGGCCGGTGAGCAGCATTTCCATGGCCCGCTTCCGGCCGATCGTGCGGGTGAGCGGCACCATTGGCGTGGTGCAGAAGAGTCCGATTTTTACGCCTGGCGTGGCGAAACCTGCCTCTTCGCTCGCAATGGCCAGGTCGCACGACGCCACCAACTGGCAGCCCGCCGCTGTCGCCAGGCCCTGCACTTCCGCGATCACCGGCTGCGGGATGCGTTGGATGAGCGCCATGGTTTCCGAACAGACGTCGAAGATCTCCCGGTACTGCTCGACGGTGCGTCCGGCTAACTCGCTCAGATCGTGCCCGCTCGAAAAGACCTTGCCGGTGCTGGCCAGGATCACCACTCGCGCGGACTTGTCGGCCCAGGTCTCACGAAGCGCCGCCGAGAGTTCCCGTAACAGGTTCAGCGACAATGCGTTGCGGCGGGTGGGCCGATTCAACCGGAGCACCACGATGCCGCCTTCGCGCTCCACAAGCAGGTCTTGATGGCTCATGTGCGATCCTTTCCTTACCTGACCACTTTATCGAAGCGGGCCCCGAGTGTGGTATGTTGCGATTTTAGAGCCCACCTGGGAGAGGTTTTAACTGGACCGTGGAAACCATTCTGCTTCTTGTTCATACCGATAGTGAAGGCCGGCTGCCGCGTGCGGCGCTGGAAGCCCTTACGGCGGCCCGCCAAACGGCTGCCTCGCTGGGCGGGGCCTTCTCGGTCGGCGTTGTCGGCCCGGACACGAGCGCGGCCGCGAACAGCATCGCAAATTGCGGCGCGGCACGTTTCCTGAGCGCGTCGGGAGAGGCGTTCGCGCAGGCGCGTTACGCGACCGACGCCGCCGCCGCCGAAGCAATCGCACGC
Organism: uncultured Solibacteraceae bacterium; assembly: GCA_964561215.1. GTDB lineage: Bacteria > Acidobacteriota > Terriglobia > Bryobacterales > Bryobacteraceae > JAJFUV01. The sequence goes on from CAZLOS010000030.1 coordinate 36,424, forward strand.
GCGGTTGGCGCAACTCTGATTCTGGCCCCGGGCACTTCGCGCTGGGCCAGGGTCGCCGCCGGTGTAGCCCAGCGGTTGGGGGGGCGCGTAGACACGCACGTCACCGGCATTGCCGGCGGCGCGAAGATCACGCGCTGGTATTACCGGCAGCGCATGGAAGCCACTCTCACCCGGGCCGAGCGGCCGTGGGTGGTGTTGGTGGATCCCGGATGCTTCGAACCATGGGCAGGCGAATCGGGGACGGCTTCCGTGGAGGCTGTGACCGTCGCGCTCTCCGATGCCCACCAGCGCACGACCGTCACCGGATTCCAGGCGCCGTCCAGCGACGAACAGACCATCCGCCCCGACGCGAAGCTGCTCCTGGTGGCCGGGGCCGGCTGGACCAAAACCCAGTCCGACGGCAAGACACACGTGCCCGAGGCCGCGAAGCTGATTCTCGGGTTCCTGGGCGTGACCAAGGCCTCACTCGGCAGTACTAAGTCCCTGGTGGACTTGAGCGGCGAGGGACAGGCCGTGCTGCCGTTCCTTACGCACCTCAACCAGGTGGGGCAAACCGGCGCCACGCCGCGTCACCCCAAAGGATTATCCACGTGCTGTCACGGCGAAGAGCCGCACGTGGTGGGTTGGCGGTTCATCAATGAGCGCCGCGCCGTGAATCTGGACCCGAACTGCGGCTGGGCGCGCGGAAAAGCGGACGTCGTCTACGTAGCCGACGCGTTCGCCGTTATGTCGAAAGTAAACGAATTGCTGACCAAGTAGTTACCTGACAAGGAGGGTAGCGATGCCCACAACAGGCAACTTCAGCCGGCGGGCCCTGCTCGGCTCGGCGGCCGCGGCCGCGTTTCGGCCGGCTTTTGCTTCGGCGGCGCCAACCGCCCCGGTCGCCATCGCGCGTTACCGGGATTACGACCAGAATCTCGAGCCCGCGCTGGCGCATATGTTCGACCAGATCGGCGGCATCGGCAAGCTGGTCAGGGGCAAGACCGTCGCTGTGAAGCTGAACCTCACGGGCAACCCGCAGAGTTTCCCTGAGCGCGCCGACATGCCCTACCGGACGCATCCGCTGACCGTCCTGGCTACGGCGCATCTGCTGGCCCGCGCGGGCGCCAGGCGCATACGCTTCATCGAGAGCTTCTTCCCGGCGCGGCAGGACCTGGCGCTATGGGCGCGCTACGGGCTGGACGTGAACGCCATCAACAACTGCGGGACCAAGGTGGAGTGGGAGAACACGCAGAACAGAGGGCAGGCGAAACAGTACGCCCGCATGAAGGTGCCCTGGGGCGGCTACGTGTTCCCGGCTTTCGACCTGAATCACTCTTTCGCGGACTGCGACGTCTACGTCTCCATTTCGAAGCTGAAGAACCACTGGATCGGCGGCTTCACCATGTCGCTGAAGAACAACTTCGGGAACACGCCTTGCTCGCTTTACGGTGGCGATTGCGGCGCCGACGGCAACGAAGACCCCAAGCGCGAGCGCGGAGACGTGTGCCACACGGGCAAGGGCAAGCCTCCCCGTGGCGTGCCGCAAGAACTGGATCCGTCCTCGCCCCGCGAAGACGGCTACCGCGTCCCGCGCATCGTGGTGGACCTGGTGGGCGCCCGTCCTATCGACCTGTCCATCATCGACGGGATCGACACCATCCGGGGCGGGGAAGGCGTCTGGAATCCCGGCACCGAGCGCATCAAGCCGGGACTCTTGTTGGTGGGCCGCAACCCGGTTTCAACCGACGCCGTGGGCGTCGCCGTCATGGGCTATGATCCCAAAGCCGCTCGCGGTACCAAACCGTTTCTGCGCGGCGACAGCTCACTGCTGCTGGCGGAGAAGGCCGGCATTGGGACGGCGGACCTGTCCCGCATCGACGTGGTTGGGCTTTCGATCAAAGAGGCCCTGCACGACTTCGGCCCCGGCCCCACGGGCAAGCGCATACTAAGCTAGATTTCGACGCCGCTACAGTTCTTCTCGACCCGGAACGGCGGGGCGGTAGATAGACCCTGGCTTCGCACGTTCCTGAAGTTCGAATTGTTCACGTCGTCGAGGACGAACGCGGGGCGGGCGTCCTTTTGCCGGATGGAGATCCGGACGTCGCTCATGCGGATGCCTCTCGCGTGGCGGATGTAGAAGGCATAAGCCGGCAGCACGCCGAACATCCGGTTCTCGGGGTAGCTCCGGGAGTTCTCCCCAATCGTTCGACCGGCGTCGTCCGCGGTGCCGGGCGGGAATCCTCCCAGGATCTCGATGTCCACATCGTGGATATCCACACGCTCGACATAGTGGCCGGGAATGCCGGTAATGCTCGACGCGTAAGGCGTGTAGTTGTGGATGGCGCGCTCTTCGTCGTCGTACTTCGCAGCGTCGTTCACCTTCGCGCGGATGCCGCCGATGGAGACGTCCTGCAGCGTTCCTACGCCGGGTACTACCTCACCCTGTTCGCTGCAAACCGGCCGGTTGCGATCGCCGAGCTTGATGAAGATGGGCGTCTCGACGACGTCCATCGTTATGTTTCGGACGATCACGTTCCGCATGACTCCGCCGTCTACAAGTTCGAGCGCGATCCCCGAAATGCCGGTCTGCCAGACGAGGTTGTTCTCGATCAGAATGTTCTGGAAACCGCCGGAGGAGTCCGTGCCGGCCTTGATCCCGTTGCAGAGACTGCGCACTTTGTTATTGCGGATGACGACGTTCTTGCAGCCTTCTGATGTGTAGCCTTTGAGGCAGATACCGTCGTCCAGGGCGTTGATGTTGCAGTCTTCGACGACGGCATTCCCGCAGTCGACGATGTTGCACCCGTCGTTATTGCGAAAGGTGCTGTCCTTTACCGTGATCCCGCGGACATGGACGTTCCGGCACCGCGTGTAGGTCTCGGTCCAGAAGCCGGATGCCGTAAAAGTGACATCGCTGACCGCGACGTTCGTGCACTCGTCGAACCAGATTATGCAGGGCCGGTGCTTTCCCATCCTTCCTTCCGCCAGGAAGTCGTTCTCGCTCTTGCTGTTGCCGTTCAGCGTCCCTTTGCCGCTCACGGAAATGTGATGCGCGCCTTGGGCGAACACCAAGCTCGTCAACAGGTACTGCTCGTAGCGCGCCCTGGAGCGCGGCCGGTGCGGCGGATAGTCGCGCATCCAAGGGCTGCCGAGCAGCACCGCGCCCTCGCTGAGATGCAGGTCGACGCGGTCTTTCAGCTCGACGCCGCCTGTGAGAAAAGTCCCTGGGGGGATCAGAACCCGGCCGCCGCCCGATTCAGCGCACGCATTGATAGCCCGCTGAATGGCCTCCGTGCAGAGGGTGGCTCCACCCGCCTTCGCGCCGTAGTCAACGATACTAAAGCGCTTCTCCGCGCCGTACGCCGCCGCACCGGCCGTGGATGTTGCCGCGCACGTCGTGCGCAGGAATTCCCTGCGATTGAAACGCGCCATTCAAAAGAGATCCTTCGCGCTCACGGCTTGATCTTCAGCAAGAAACCGCTGGGGATCCCGCCCTGGTCCGGCTTGCCGGACCAGTCCGTGGTGGGCAAATCGAACGAATAGCTGCTGCCGGCGGCGTAAATGTTGCCGTTCGCGTCGGTAGTCAGCCCCGTAATTGCCTCGACGTACTCACCGCCGAAGGTGGTTGTGGAGACGAACCCTTCCGCTCCGGGCTTGGATGGATCGATCACGCTGACGAAAGCGTCCGCCATGCGAACCGCCGGGGAATTGCCCCTCGCCGGCATGTCGTTCGACATCGTGTATCCGCCCACCGCGACGCGTCCGTCCGCGAGCAGCTTTATTACGTTCGGCACATCGGTGTCCGTGCCGCCCAGATACGTCGCATACTTCAGCGGATTGCCGCCGGCGCTGGGAGTGAAACGAACCACGAATCCGTCCACGTCGCCGGCGTTACGCGGCTGCGCGGCATCCGCCGTCACGGGGAAATCGACCGACAGCGTGTAACCGGTGATCCACACGTCGCCGCTCGGATCCAGAGCGATGCCGTTGGCCATATCGAGGTCCGTGCCGCCGATGCAGGTCCCGTACACCAGCGCATTCAGGCCCGATTGGTTGAGGTCGACCTTCACGATGAAGGCGTCGCCATATCCTTGCTCGACGGTCTGCCAGCCGTCCCCGGTCGTCGGAAAGTCGGAGGAGAACGTGTAGCCGGTGAAGTACATCAGGTTGCCCTCATCGTTGACAGCCACGCCGGTGGCGATGTCGGTACTGTCGCCGCCAAAAAACGAGGAGTACAGGAGCGTCTGCGAAGAGCCCGGCTTGGGATCCACTTTGAGCAGGTAGATGTCCCAACCGCCGCGGTTGGCGCTCTGCATGCCGTACTCGACCGCGGTCAGCGTTCCCGAGGCCGTTGTCCCGACCACTACCGCGTTGCCGTGCTTGTCGAGGGCCAACCCGCGCACGGTTTCGGCTTTGTCGCCGCCCCAGTAGCTGCTGTAGATCAGCGAGTCCGTGCCCGTCGCCGCAGGATTGATCACGAGCAGGAAGGCATCGGTTTCACCGCCGGCACCATCTTGCAACTCCGTTCCAGCAGTTGGAAAGTCCGAGCTCGATGTTTCACCGGCGACGTACACCCAGCCGTCGGAGTTGATGCCCAAGGCGGTCCCTACTTCGTAGTCCGATCCTCCGAAGTAGGACCAATAGAGCAAGCTCAGTTGGCCGCTCTCGTTGACGGAGAACTTCGCGACAAACGCATCGCGGTAGGCCGATGAGTACTTCTTGTAAGGCGTCGGGAGATCCGTTACATCGATCTCGCCGAAGGCGGAACCGGTGATCCAGATATTGCCGTCCTTGTCCAGCTTGACGTCGCGGACGACCTGGTTGGACTGGCCCTTGGTGTAACCGGCGTAAATGATCGGGTCGATGACCAGCGTTCGGGCCTTGTCATAGGAGCCCAGCGCGATGGTAACCTCTCCGCTGGGAGCCATCCGGTAACCCGCTTCCACATTCACGCGGTTGGGGCCGATCTGCTGATAGGCCACCGGCTGAAGCTGCCGGACTTCCGCCCCGCCCACATCGAACCGCAGAGCGCCGTCCGCATCCAGCCGCATGGTTCGGGCGCCGCCGAAACGAAGGCGAATCCGGTTGGGGTCCGCTCCCGGAGCCACGACCATGTCGTATTCGAAGTGGGAGTCGTTGAGGTAGTAGGCGACATCGATTCCGGGGTAGGGCCGGCTCCACCGCACGCGGGCATAGTGCGGGACGTCCGTCTTCCACCCGTCAGGACGATTGCCGAGCAGGTAATTGGTCCGCGCCGCCTGCAACTGCTCTCCCATGTGGGGCGCTTTCGAGTTGGCTCCCGCCAGCGTCAGTTCGAGGGATCCCTCCGGGTAGCTGAGACGGGCGCCCGTCGAGTTAATCGAGAGGCGGCCATGCCGCGAGCGGGCCTCGAAGCGGATTTTCGGGTTCAGTTGGCCTCTGTTGGGCTCGAACCATGACGGCATCTCGCGCAGCGCCTTTTCGCCCAACGCCACGTTGGCGCGAACGGGAAACGCCGCGGCTCCGAAAGCCGCCGCACAGCCGATGGAGAGTATGAGGACGCCTAAACCATTGAACCGACGCATATAATCCACTTTCGTATTCTATCGCCATCCGGATACCCCGCGGGGGTGCCGCATGAAGACAATTCCGGATCAACTATGCTTGACGCGGCATGTGGGCGACATGGTTTCAACAACCGGAGGGAGTCGGAAGGGGAAATCCCCCGGAGCGGTGCGCCGCATGCGCCTCAGGTTTGCCCGAAGCACGGGACCGTGTCGCTGCGGTATCCCCCGTTTCAAAATATGCAGCCGCACCACCCGGGGCTGTTGCTACAATTAGTAGCAAGCTTGGCATCGTGGACGGAAATCGAATCTTTCTATCCGCGCCATTCACGATTCTTTGCGCCGGGCGGCCCAGCCTAACAGTATGGATCTGGACCAGTTACACACATTCTTGGAGATCGTCAGGCTGAAAAGCTTCTCCAAGGCGGCTGAGACATGCTTCCGCACGCAGCCTGCCATCAGTGCGCAAGTACGCCAGCTCGAACTGGAGCTGAACACGGCGCTGTTCGACCGCCTGGGGACAAGGATCGCCCTGACTGCGGCTGGAAAGGTCTTCGCCGGTTACGCCGAACAGATCCTGGAACTGCGCCGGCAAGCCGAAGATGCCATACACGAATTGGAACTCGCGCCCCGGGGGGAGTTGACCATCGCGGCGAACGAGGCCACCTGCATCTACGTTCTGCCGCAAGTCTTCCTGCATTACAACCGTGAGTTTCCCAATGTGCAGCTGCAGGTGGACCGTTCCTACGGTTCCAAAGTCGTCACGGCGGTGCTCGAGAACCAGGCTGATTTCGGCATCACGCAACTCCCGGTCGAGGAGCGCCGCGTTCAGGCCGTGAAGATACATACGGACGAGATCAAGCTCATCACCCCCGCCAGCCATCCACTGGCCGGGCGGTCGAGCGTGACCTGCCACGATTTGACCGAGTACGCACTGCTGCTGCCGAAATATGGCACAACCCGGAAGCGCCTGAACGAATGGCTGGAATTGGTCGAAGACAAGATCCAGGTCTCCATGGAACTCGATTCGACCGAGATGATCAAGCGTTTCGTGATGGCAGGCCTGGGCCTGTCTTTCCTTTCCGCCAGTAACTGCCAGGACGATGTTGCCGCAGGCCGCCTGGCGGCGATCTCCCTGGCGCCGGAAGCCATGGTGCGGCACCTGGCACTCATTTACCGGAAGGACAAGCCGCTGTCGAAGGCGGCTTTGGGCTTCATTGCGTCGGTGCTCGAATACGCCGGCGCCGGCCGCCCGGCCACCCCGGCTGGCTCCCGGAGGGCTGACCGGTCGTGAGCGCGCCGGACAAACAGTTCGTCAAGAGCTCGGCGGTCCTTATCTCATCGGGGAAGAAGGTCAGGCTTTACCGGAGCGTGGATGAAGTGCCGGGCCGTTTGCGCAAGCGCCTGATCGAGTCCACCAACGGCATCAATTCGGGGACGATCCTGATTGCCAATCGCGCCGGAAGGGATCGCATCCTTAACGCCCTCCGGGCACTGCCGAAAGGCGCCCACAGGCAATTGTTCGCCGCGCTGCGAGACCAGCCGGAACATTCAGGCCCTTCTCCATGGCCTTGGCGGCGAGTAGTTGCGCTGGTATTGAGTCTGAGCATGGCCGCCGCGCTGTGGTTTCTGCTCGCGATCTGGCGGCGGGGGTAGCAGGCGTCACCCCGGCCCTGGAAGCTATACCCCCTTTTTCTCACCGGGACTACCCCCATGTGGGTGCATTAACCTCAGTTCCGACAGTACCGATCTATGGTTTGTCCACTAGACAATGCTTACTTCCGCCAAGAGATGTTACGTCGGAGACAGGGAGATGACTGCCCCCTCCACCGTCAGGCACCTGGAGACGAGCGGTTTCCCGGCGCAACAGCAGTTGGGGGCCGTTGGTGCCGTTCGAATCGATCCGCTTGCGGGGATACCCGGCAGGGCGGAAGCGGAAGAAGCGCTGGCCACTGCGATCGCCGGGCGTCTGCCCGTCTGCGCGGCCGTATTCATCGTCGATCGCATACACTTGCTGAACGACTGCTTCGGCTACGACATGGGTGATCGACTGCTCGGCGCCTTCCATGATCGCCTCCGGCACCGCCTGGATCCCGCGGACCGCATTTTCCGCTGGAGCGGCACTTCGTTTGTGGTTCTGATGGAAGGCCGGCGAACGGTTGGGGAAGTTCGCAGCGAACTGGAGCGGGTAGCCGGTTGTGACGCGGAAGTCACTGTCTCGATTGGCCATGGCTCCCTGGCCCTGGCGACCGCCGCGAGTTGGGCCGTGTTCCCGTTGCGCGGGACGACTTCCAAGGAGCCGATGGTTCGCTGCTTCGATCACTACATCGCCGCCAACATGGGGCGATGATCCGCTCGCGAAAGCAGGTTTGCCGGCCGATAAGCAAAAATGTGGAACGCCGCTCGGAAGTGCGCTTTGACGTTGATTGCCCGGCTCGCGTGACAACGCTGGATTGTCACGCCACGTGCTGGGACGGCACTATCCGCAATCTCTCCGGCTGGGGCATGCGACTATCCGTTCCACAGGCCATCGCCGCGGGCACGCCGCTGCGCATCGATGCCGGCAACGTCATGTTGTTGGGTGAAGTCTGTTACTGCATTCCGGAAGGCGATGGCCATCGGGTGGGCGTGATAGTCGAGCACATCCTGTCCGGTTTGGACGAGTTGGCCCGCCTGAACCGATCTCTCCTTGGCGATTCCCAGAACGACCGCGACATCCCAGAGCCGGCGGTCAGCACGCCGCCATCGCTCTCACCCCAGTGAACACAGACGCAACCAGAACCAGTAACAGGAGCAAGAGGAGAAGAATTCCGATCCGGTTGGCCGTCCTTCCCCGCCGCAACTCAGGTTGGAAAATCCGGCGCATGTCCCCTCCTTCCGCACATACTTTAACGCGTTTTGCCCGCGCGGGGTTACAGAAAACGCTTCCACGCGAAAAATCGCGCTATCCTGGCTTTGAATGTTCACGAAAGTGCTTGTCTGCGGCAGTTCCGGTCAGTTGGGAATCGAGTTGGTGAGTGAATTTCGGGCTCGCGGCTATGACGTGAGCGCGTGGGACCGCCCGGAGCTTGACATAACCGACCGGGCGCGCGTCGAGCAAGCCATCGGCGACCTGGATCCCGCCATCGTGATCAACGCGGCGGCTTACAACCAGGTGGACGTGGCCGAATCCGAGCCCGAGGCGGTGCTTCAGGTGAATTCGCTTGCCGTGCGCAACCTGGCCCTGGCCTGCCGGCAGACGGACGCCTTCTTCGTCCACTATTCGACGGACTATGTCTTCGACGGCACGGCGGGCCGTTGCTACACCGAGCAGGACCGGCCGCATCCGCTGGGCGCCTACGCCGTTTCAAAGTACGCTGGCGAGTTGTACGCGCAGGCCTATCTGGATTCCCCTCTCATCATCCGTACCTCGGGTGTTTTCGGCCCGGGCGGCCTGAACACCCCGCGTGGCAATTTCGTGGAACTAATGATGCGGCTGGCCGAATCCGGCAACGCCATTCGGATGGTTGTGGATCATGTGGCATCCCCGACATACGCGCCTGCGCTGGCCTCGCGCACGGCGGATCTGGTTGAGCGCAAGCTCACCGGGGTGTACCACATCGGGGGCGGCACGCCCATCGCCTGGTTCGATTACGCGCGTCTGATCTTCCGAGTCCTCGGGATCTCGCCGGAACTGAAGCCCACCAACGAACGTGAGTACCGCACAGCGGCGCGCCGGCCGAAATACTCCGCGCTGTGTAACACCAAGATGGAGAAGGCGGGCCTGGCTCCCATGCCGCCGCTCGAGGATTGCCTGAAGGACTATTTCGTCCGCCGTGCGAAGTTTGTGGGCGCCTCTAAGGCTTGACCGCGAAGTAGCCTTTGCGAGCCTGCACCTTCCAGTCCTTGTCACGCATGCGGATTTCGATTCTTCGGAACTTCCCGTCCTTTTCAGGATTGGAAGGCGTGTAGCCGATCGCGTACTGGTTGCGCATCTCTTCCTGAAGCTGGCGGAAGATGTCGTCCAGAGAGGTTTTCCGGCCGGCGCGGAACAACCTGCCGCCGGTGTCCTCCGACATTTTCTTGAGGTCCGAATCGCTGGGTGTGTATCCCCACGACCCTCTGCCCCCGTATTCGGACGGATCGACGTAGTAAACGCTGTAGATGACAGCGTCGGCCTTCTGGGCGGCCGTCATGGCGTCCTGAAGCGTGAGGCGGCTGCCCTGGTCCACGCCATCTGTAATGAGAACGACGGCCTTGCGGCCGACCTCGCCCTTGAGACGGTCCGTGGTGGCCAGATACACCGCGTCGAACAACACCGTGCCTCGGGGTTTCGAGATCGTGGGCACCGGGCCGGGTTGAATCCCGGTGACGGGGGCGTTCACCCGCAGCTTGTCAAGCGCATCGCGAAGAAGACGGTGCGAATTGGTGTAGTCCTGCAGTAGCTCAGCCTCCGCGCCGAAGCTGATCAGGAACGCCATGTCCTTCTTGCCCAGCACGGAGGCGAAGAACTGAGTGGCGGCCTGGCGCTCCACGCCGATCAGGTTCTCCTGGCTACGGCTGACGTCCACCAGCAGGCCGATGGTCAGGGCCAAGTCCTTTTCGCGGTTGAAGTAGCGGATGGTTTGCGGTTTGCCGTCTTCAAAGATGGTGAAATCGTCCTTGGTCAGGTTCGGAACGTAGGCCCCGTGCTTGTCGCGGACC
>CAZLOS010000031.1:0-45250 GCA_964561215.1 uncultured Solibacteraceae bacterium
ATGCCGCTCAACGGCCGGGGCAGCATCTTCAGCCTTATGGCGCTGGCTCCCGGTGTTCAGAATTCCGGCTCGAATCCCCTTGTTTCGGGTGGCACTTGGGTTGGATCGACGAACATGTCCGTGGATGGCGTGACCAACAACGACGTCGGGAATGAACGATTGCTTTCGCCCATCCCTTCGCTGGACGCCATCGCGGAGTTCAAGCTGATTGCCAACGGTGCTTCGGCTGAGTTCGGCCGAGGGGGAGCGCAGGTGGTGGTGGCGACGAAGTCCGGCAGCAATGAAGTACACGGCAGCCTGTTCGCCTTCAACCGTAACCGGGCGACAGCAGCCAAGAACTTCTTCGCGACCGGCCTGCCCAAGCCCGCCTTCAACCGCAACGAGTTCGGCGGCTCAGTGGGCGGTCCGATCATGCGCAACAAGCTGTTCTACTTCGGCAGTTTTGAAGGGCTGCGACTGTCGCAGTCCAGTACCACTACGAGCGCGATGCCTACGGTTGCGTTGAAGCAAGGTAACTTCGCGGGCTTGAGCGTTATCAAGGATCCGTGGGCGGGGACGCCGTTCGCCAATAATGTCATTCCTGCTTCGCGTGTCAGCTCGGTGGCGACGGAATTGATGAAGTTCACGACGGATCCCAACATGGCGGGCACGGGCGCGGCTGGGTTGGGCAACAATCTCGTTGTGAATATCCCCCGGCATGAGAACATGGATCGCTACTCGGCCCGCGGCGATTATCAATTGACGGACAACGACCGCTTCACGGCACGCTACTACCATGTGAACAATGGTCCTTTCACGGCTCCCTCCGGCGGCACCGACAAGTTCGGCAATTGGGGCGGGTTCGGGATTGCTACGCGGAATGCCCTGGGATCCTACACGCGAGTGATTTCGGCCACGATGATCAACGAGGTACGGTTCGGATTTAACTCGGAAAGCGATTTTCGGACACCGCAGAATTCCGACTTCGATCCAAGCAAGCTTATTAGCGGTCTTATTTCTCCCGTTCAAGGCTTGGGTGGATTGCCGACGGTCAGTATTACGGGCTTCAAGGGCTTTAACGACCAGCCCGGCTCAGGTGACATCAAGCATAGCTATGAGGTTTTCGACAACTTCACCTGGACGCGCAACAAGCACACGATCAAGGCTGGTTTCGAATACCAGCGCGCGAACGCTTTCAATTTCCAGAATCCACCGCCATACCGCGGACAGTTCAGCTTTGACGGACGCTATTCAGGCAACGCTTTCGCGGACTTCCTGCTTGGCGGACTTTCCGGCACGGGACGCGTCAGTAAGAACGTCGAGTCGGAACCTCTCAACAGCCGCTATGCAGCTTACATTCAGGACGACTGGAACGCTCTACCAAAACTGACCCTGAATTTGGGGCTGCGCTATGAATACGAACCGCCATTCACCAACGCCCGGGATGATATGGCGAACTTCTACCCCGACTTGGGCAAAGTTGTGTTACTGAGCGGCGTGGCGGATTCCAGGTTGATGTCCGCGCTGCCCATCATCAATGGTTCGGATGTCGGGCTGAGCAGGGACAATTACGTGAATAAGGATCGCAACAACTTCGGGCCCCGGCTGGGTTTCGCCTACCGGCCGCTGGGATCTACACGTTTCGTGGTGCGGTCCAGTTACGGCATTTACTACAACGTGATTTCGGCGTACGGAGGATACTTCCACTTGGCCCTGAATCCGCCGTTCCGCGTCGCCGAGTCGTTCGAGCCGGCGGCCGGCACGGTGCCGTCCCTCACATGGTCGAATCCATTCCCAGGCACGGGGACGATTCCGACCGGGTCGACACTTTACGCCATCAGCCGCGACCGGCGGAATCCTTACCACCAGCAGTGGAACTTCACTCTCGAATATGAGCTGCTGCCAAACACCTCGGTCCGCGCGTCTTACGTGGGCAACAAGGGCACGCACCTCGAGCGGAATTTCAACATCAATGATCCGACTATGGCGGCCGGCGCCGTACAACCGCGCCGTCCCTATCAGCCCTTCGGCTCCATCAACTACTACGAATCGGGGCGCGACTCCATCACGCACCAGATGCAATTGGGCGCGGTAAGGCGTTTCGCCTCGGGCATGGCATTCCAGTTCGAATACCAGTTTACAAGAGGCTTAGGCGAGCAAGTGTACGGCAATCCGCCGATGGACAATACGAACACGCGGCTGGACCGCGGCAACCTCGACTATATTCGCCGCCATTATGCCGCTGCAAACTACATGTACGACCTGCCGTTCGGCAAAGGGAAACGCTGGTTGAGTGCGCTGCCGGGCGTGGCGGAGAAACTGGTCGGCGGCTGGCAACTCGCCGGTGTACTGACCATGGGGAGTGGGCAGCCGTATTCGGTCACCTTCACGAGCACAACGCTTGGCTGGACCAGCAACCGGGCCGACATCGTCGGCGATCCATCGGTGGCGAACCCATCCACAAGGCAGTGGTTCAACCCGGCCGCATTCGCGGTTCCGCAGGCGTTCAAGTACGGCAACTCGGCGCGCAACATGCTGTTCGGACCCGGTTTCTATTCCTGGGACGCCGCGGTCTTCAAGACTACTGCAATTACGGAGAAGTTGAACCTCGAATTCCGCGCGGAGTCGTTCAACCTGTTCAATCATGCAAATTTCGGCAATCCGGCTTCGAATATCAGCGTTCCTTCAACCGTCGGCCGCATCAGTTCAGCGGGCGACGCGAGAACGATCCAGTTTGGCATGCGGTTGGCTTTCTAGAGGAACCAGCCGCATGGCCAGATCCATTGTTTTAGCGCTGTTTGCCTGGCTGCCGCTCATCGCGGCGGCCAGGCCTCTTCCTTTGGTATTCCGATGTGCCCCGGACAATGATCTGTATCGTGCTGTCACGGCGGGGGGCGGTCGTTACGCGCGGTACGATTCGCCGGAGGAGGCCGTCGCGAAGGCTCCGCGAGGCGCCGGCGTTCTGATCCTCGCCGACGAGTATCCGGGCCGGGCCACTCCAGTGACGACGGACCTGTTCGACAAAGCCACGAAGAAGAAGCTGCGGCTGTACGTGGAATATCCGGCGGCGCTGGCCGGCTTGGCCGTGGGCGCTCCGCGCGAAGTGCGTTGGGAACGGGCGGTGGTGGCGTCGGACGCTTTTGCGCCCGCTCTCGGCAGACTCCGCATCCTCGGATTTCATAACGTGAAATTCGTGCCTGTAGAGGCGGCCAAGGCCGATATCGTTGTAGCGCGTGTGGCCGGCTTCGACACGGCCGTCTACGGCCTGCCTGAGAAAGACATCTATCCGATCCTGTTCGAGCACAACGGAGTGTTGGTGGCCACGACCAAGCTCAGCCAATTCGTTACCGCCCGCTATGCTCCGAACGAGGCCTGGGCGCCGATCTGGAAAACGATCCTGGGACGGCTCGCGGCGCCGCGGCCTGCTCCGGCGCTGAAGTGGACGCCCTCAGTGCGCCCCACCTACGCCGCGACCGTTGCGCTTCCGAAGGACGCGGAAGCGGCGGCGTTCCGGCGCGGTGTGGCGGCCTACAGCAACGCGCGGCTGTTTGTGCATCCATCGTGGAAGGATGTGGTGACGCGCGCGGGAAAAGTGAACGACAGCGTAGCGGCTTCTCCCAAGGCTGATTGGCCTCAGGGCGACGGTTCCGAGGGTGTGCTGGAGGGCTTCTCGAGCAGCATCTTCCCCGAAGGATCGCAGCCCGTGCGCTGGACGCTGCGCAACGACTGTATCGGCGAGGTCAGCTTCCCTCTCGCGCTCGCGAGCGCGGCAGACGGGCGCGAACAGTACGCGCGGACTGCGTCGAATTTGAACGACTACATTTACATTCATTCGTTGCTGTCGAAGGGACCACGCGCCGATCCCAACAACCCGGCTTACGGATTGGTCGGTTGGAGCTATCCGGGTTCGGAAGGCGTTTATTACGGCGACGATAATGCGCGCAGCATGTTGGGCACGATCGGCACCGCCGGCGTGCTGAAGACCGACCGTTGGGACGAGGGCGTCATGCGCTGTCTTTTGGCGAACCTTCGTACCACCGGCAAACTGGGCTTCCGTGATAGCCGGATCGATCAGAAGCCGCTCGAAAAGAATGGGTGGCGGCACTATTGGAACGGTGAGCGGGTCAACTATGCGCCGCACTACGAGGCCTATTTGTGGGCGTGCAATCTTTGGGCGTACCACAAGACCGGGTACAGACCGTTCCTGGATCTGACCAAGAACGCCATCCGCATGACCGTGGCGGCTTATCCGGAGCAGTGGCACTGGACGAACGGCATCCAGCAGGAGCGCGCGCGCATGCTGCTTCCCTTGGCCTGGTTGGTGCGTGTGGAGGATACGCCCGAACACCGCGAATGGCTGCGGAAGATCGCAGGCGAGATGCTGCGCTTCCAGGATGCCTGCGGGGCCATCCGCGAGGAGTTGGGCGCACCGGGGAAAGGCTCCTACGGCCCGCCGCGCTCGAATGAGCAATACGGCAAGTCTGAAGCCACCTTGATGCAGCAGAACGGCGATCCGCTCGCCGACATGCTCTACACCTCCAATTTCGCGTTCCTCGGGCTTCACGAAGCCGCTGCCGCGACTGGCGAGCAGATGTACATCGACGCATCGGATAAGATGGCGGACTTTTTCTGCCGCATACAGGTCCGGTCGGAGGCGCGTCCGGAACTGGACGGCTGGTGGTACCGCGCGTTCGAGTTCAAGCGTTGGGAATATTGGGCGAGCAATGCGGACGCAGGATGGGGTGCGTGGTCGACAGAGAGCGGTTGGACGCAGTCCTGGATCGCGGGAGTGCTCGGTATGCGGCAGCAGAAGACTTCCCTGTGGGAGGTTGCCGCGCACAGCAAGATCGGCCGGCACCTGGACAAACTGCTGCCGGTGATGTTCCCGGATAAGTGAGATGGACTGTTTTGAACGCTGCCTGCGCGCGGTCCGGCGTGAAGTCCCGGACCGCGTGCCGGTGGTCCCCCTGATCATCAGTCACGCAGTCAAACAGGCCGGCGTGGCGTTCAGCGAATACAACCGGAACCCCGAACTGATCGCATCGGTTCAAACCGGGGCCTGGCGGCGCTACGGCTACGACGGCATCCACATCACGACCGACAACTGGATTCTGCCGCAGGCGCTCGGCGTCCCCGTCCGGTTCCACGACGATCTGCCGCCGGTCGGTCTGGAACGGCCGCTGGCTGCCCGGCGGGACCTTGCGCTGTTGCCGCCGCTCGCGGAGGCCAAGACGGCAGCGCGCATGGGACTGCTGCCCGAGGCCACGCGATGCGCACGCCGCCATCGACGCGCCGGTCTTCCTCCACATCTGCGGGAAAACCACGCACATTGTGGACTGCATGGCGGCGACGGGTGCGGACGCTCTCGAACTCGACTTTCAGAACGATTTCGGCGAAATGAAGCGAACGGTCGGCGGGCAGGTGTGCCTGGAAGGAAACCTCGAACCCTCAGGCGTCCTGCTGCAGGGGACGCCGGAACTGGTGTATCGCCAGAGCCGCGAGCTGATCCAGAGCGCAGGGCCTGGAGGCTTCATTCTCAGTTCGGGGTGCGAGGTGCCGCGCGACACGCCGCCGGAGAACATCGAGGCCATGGTACAGGCGGCGCGGGACGGCGGCGTTTACTGAGGCCGGACTGGATCAGTACCAATTCCGGATGCGTACCTCGACGCCCGAGCCGGCCAGTGCCTTCTGGAAAATGGAGAGATCGGTATTGCGCGAATGATAGGGGTAGACGGCCTTGGGCTTGAAAGCGCTTACTGCGGCGGCGGCCTCTTCCGGAGTCATCGTGTAAGGCAGATTCATGCAGACGAAAGCCGCTTCGATGTCCTTGAGCGCGCGCATTTCGGGGATGCCTTCCGTGTCGCCGGAGATGTAGAACCTCTTGCCGCCGAAAGTGAGCACGTAACCGTTGCCTTCGCCGCGCGGATGAAACGGCTTGCCGTCCGGGCGCACGCGCTTCAGGTTGTAGGCCGGAATGGCCTCCACCTGCCACTTGCCGAAGCACTTGGTGCTGCCGTTTGCGAGCAGCACCGTCTCGGGGAGTTTGGCGCGTACTGCCGCGGGCCCCGCTATGATCGTGGCCGGCTTGCGGAGCTTCGCGATGGCTTCCTCATCCAAATGATCTCCGTGCTCGTGCGTGATGAGGATCAGGTCAGCGGGGCGGGCAGCGGCGTAATTGGACGCGCCCCACGGGTCCACTTGAATCAGCATGCCGCCGCCTTCGATGGCCAGGCTGGCGTGACGAACGGGCGTGATCTTCACAACTCCGCCGGCGGTCGGAAATTCTTCAGGTGTTGCGCCGGCTGCGGCCGCCAACGCGAGCAGAAACGCACAGACGAAAGCCCATGTCCTCATGTCACGCTATTTTAGACCCGGCGCAAGCGCTACACCATCAACATGCCCCCGTTGATCTCGATGATCTGGCCCTGAATGAAGCTGGCGCGCTCCGAACAGAGGAACGTGATGACCTCGGCACACTCGGCGGACTCGCCCAAGCGGCCGAGCGGCGTGGCGGCCACAACGGCGTCGAGCATCTGCCTGGTTGAAAACTTACGGTGGAAGTTGTTGTCGATTGTGCCGGGTGAAATCGCGTTTACACGAATACCGTACGGCGCGAATTCCTTGGCCATGCCCTTGGTCATGCAGGAAACGGCGGCTTTTGAACTGGCGTACGCGACGGCGCCGATGCCGCCGCCGTTGCGCGCGGCGATCGAGGACAGGTTGACGATGAACCCGCGCTTGCGCTCGATCATACCGGGCAGCACGGCCTGCGCGATGCGCATGGCGCTGGTCCAGTTCAGGGTGATGACGCGGTTCCAAAGATCTGGCGTGAGTTCGAGAAACTTGCGGCGTTCGACCAGGGAGCCTGCGTTGTTGATGAGGATGTCGATGCGGCGCGCGAGGGAGCCGAGTTGTTGAACGAAGCCGTCGATGCCCGACTCGGTGGACAAATCCGCCGCGAGCAACTCGCCTTCGCCGCCGGCTTCGCGCAGGCGGCTGAGCGCGTCTTCGGCGCCCGTGCGGCTTGCATTGTAATGGACCAGCACATAAGCCCCTCGCGAACCGAAAGCCACGGCCGTTTCGGCGCCGATGCCGCTCGATGCGCCGGTGACCAGCGCGGTCATTCCCTGGAACTCAATGGATGCCGGCATAGGCCGCTCACGCCTTCGCCGCCGCCATGCCCGCCAGCACACCGCGCATGTAAGCGAACGAGCGTTGCATGCCGGGTTCCGGGTTGTCGCCGTTGATTTCGTACTCGAGCATGACGCCGCCCTGGTAGTTCATCTTGAGCAACTGCTTGAAAATGGCCGCGATGGGCAGCACACCCTGGCCGACGACAGCGCCGCGGTTCTTGCCGGCGGCTTCGACGATGTCCTTGATGTGCACGTCGAGCAAACGGCTGCCGGCCATTGCGATGGAGGCGGGGACGTCCGCTCCGGTGCGGGCCTCGTGCCCCACGTCGATGCACAGCCCCACGCGCGGATCCATGTCCTTTACTACGGCCAGGACATCCTTGGCGCCGGGGAAATGCTTGTCCTCGGGTCCATGGTTGTGGATGGCCACTTTGATGTTGTACTCGCGCACCAGCTTTTCGATTTGCGGCATCGTTTCACGGGTGGGCGCGATAATCATCATCGGCATCCCGGCCATGCGCGCGTACTCGAACATGCGGCGCAGTTCGCCTTCGTCGTTTTTCTGCATCGCAATGACGCCGCCGGAAAGCACGGTGAGTCCCGCGGCCTTGAATTCGGCGGCTGCCTTCGCGATCTCCTCGGGCGTGCTCGTGTACAACAGGTGGAACTCCTTGATGCTCACGTAGTCGATCTTCATCTCGCGCATCGTCTTGATGGCGAGGCGGCGGGAGAATTCACGCAGCGAGTAAGTGGCCACGCCGAGCTTGAGGTCCGCTTCACCCGGAGATGCGGCGAAACTGGCGGAAGGCGCGGCGGAAACAGCGGCCAGCGCGGAGAGGAAATCACGGCGATCAGTGCGGAACATAGCTAGCAAATAGCATACCGCGCCGGGGTGCGATCCACTATAGTGGTCCTGTGAAAGCACTACGCACGCTCGCGCTTTTGTTGGCCGTCTGGATGCCGCTCATGGCCGGCGGCGGCTTCCAGAAGCTGTTCGACGGCAAGTCGCTGGAAGGCTGGACCATCGTGGGGCAGAAGGGTCCCGGCTACCTCGTCGCCGATGGAAAGATCGTGTGCCCGAAGGGAGGCGGCGGCAACATGTTCTACACCCGTCGCGAGTTCGCCGACTTCGTGCTTCGCCTGGAGTATCGCATGGAGCCGGGCGGCAACAACGGCGTGGGGATCCGCGCGCCGCTCCAAGGACGCATCTCGCAAGTGGCTATGGAGATTCAGATCCTGGACGACGATTCGCCCCGCTACAAGGGCAAGCTGCGGGACTCGCAGTACAACGGCTCGGTCTACGGCGTGATTGCGGCGCGCGGCGGACAGCCTAAGATGCCCTGGAAGTGGAACAAGATGGAGATCCGGGCCGAGGGACGGCGCATTCAGGTGCGGGTGAACGGCCGCACGGTGGTGGACGGCGACCTGGGCGCGGTGACGGATCCCAACGTGCTCGTGGCACATCCCGGCATCGCGCGCACCAAGGGATACGTGGGCTTCCTGGGGCACGACACGAACGTCGAGTTCCGCAAAATCGAAATCAAAGAACTGCCGTAGCCAGCTTCGGCACCAGCATCCACTTCAATATGCCCGCCGGCTCCGCGCCGAAGCGGTCGACGTCGATGCGCACAATCGCGCCTTTCTTGAAGTCCACTTGCAGCGAGGGCGCGCCTGCGAGGAATGCCGCGAGGCGGCCGAACAGCGGTTCGTGGCCGGCCAGGTAAATGCTCTGCTCGTCCTTGTGCAGGCGGATTTCCTCCCAAACGTCGCGGGGGTCCGCCATTGGCGTGAGCGCACGCGACCGGATCATTTCGCTCTTGCAGCCCAGGATCTCGGCTGCGAGTTGCGCCGTTTCCACCGCGCGCCGGTATGGGCTGGTAAGGACCAGTGACGGCTTCACGCCGGTCGCCCGAGCCACCTTGAGGATGCTCTTCAACCGCTCAATGCCCTCATCGGTGAGCGCCCGGTCGGCGTCGCGCAGCCCGGTGTGCCCCCACTCCGCGATGCCGTGACGTTGCAAGTAGATCTCCATGGCTGGTGGCCGCCCCGTTCGTCATTCTGGCATACTCAAAGGGGTTTTCGAGACTCATGATCGATAAAGCAGCTTGGCCGCAGCGCTGGGAGCGCATCGCCCTCTATCTGACCTTCGGATCCGCGGTGGCGGTTTTCTTTTCGATCGCGGCGTGCCACACCCTGTTGGCGCTCTCGGTGGTGGTGCTGCTGGTGTCCGGCGCGCGGCTGCGGTTTCCGCCTGTTAAGGCGCCGCTGGCAATCTTCTTCGCGCTCACCGTGGTTTCGCTGCTGCTGTCTACTGACCCGGCCGCCGGCCGCCCGCAGATCCGCAAGTTCTTCGTGTTCCTGGTGCTGCTCACCGTTTCCAGCGCTGTCGTCAAACTGAGCGCCGTGCGCGGCGTCGTGGCGGTATGGTTCGGCGCGGCGGCGTTATCGGCCGCGTGGTCTCTCGTGCAGTTCTGGGGAAAGGTGGGCCAAGCGCGGCAGGCCGGAATGAACTTCTACGACTACTACGTATCCGCTCGCATCACCGGCTTCATGAGTCACTGGATGACGTTCAGCGGAGAGATGATGGTGGCGCTGCTGCTCTTAGCGGCGTTCCTGTTCTTCTCTCCGAAGGCGCGGCGCTATTGGTGGGCCTGGACTGCATGCGGCGCGCTGATTGCTGCCGCGCTAGTGCTCGCGTTCACCAGGAGCATGTGGATCGCCACGGCGGTGTCGGCCCTGTACCTGACCTGGTTCTGGAAACGGTGGCTGGTGCTGGCCGTGCCGGTTGTATTGGCGTGCGGATTGCTGGTCTCGCCGGCCTCAGTGCGGACGCGCGCCACCTCGATGCTGCATCCGAATAAGAACATCGATTCCAACCAGCACCGCATCGTGTGCTGGCGCACAGGATGGGAGATGATCAAGGCGCATCCGTGGTTCGGTGTCGGGCCCGAGCACGTGGGACTGGAGTTGGAGCGCTACCTGCCGGCCGACATACATCCTCCTTTGCCCAGAGGCTGGTACGGCCACCTGCACAACATTTACATCCATTACGCGGCCGAGCGCGGCGTGCCCGCCATGCTGGCCCTCATGTGGATGTTGGGCAAGATGCTGCTGGATTTCCTGCGCCGCTTGCGCAAGTTGCCGCCCGGTGCGAGCGACGCGCGCTTCATGCTCCACGGGGGCGTCGCGGTGATCCTGGCCACGCTGGTCAGCGGCCTGTTCGAAGTCAACCTGGGCGACAGCGAATATCTCTACCTGTTCCTCGCTTCCATGGCGCTCGTTTACAACGCGAGCGAGCCCGAAGCTACGGCTGCACAGTGACCTGGCGAACCATGATGGCCTTGCGCGCCTGGCCATCGCTTCCGGGGTACTTGAACCAGGAGTAGACGATCAGGAGCCGGTTCTTGGCAATCGCCACCATGTCCGTGTAGCCGCACGAATCTATCTGCACGCTGGGAGCAGTGAGCGGCACAAGGCGGTACGGTGCGCTCCAGACGCGCGCGTGTTTGTCGAACGAGAAGCGCACTTCGGCGCCGGGACGCCCCGAACTCAGCGCCAGGACTCCGTTCGGCAAGCGGAGCAGCCGCGGATAGACACCGTTCGGCGATATGATGACGGGCTTGCTCCAGGTCTTGCCGTCATCGTGCGAGAGGCTTTGGTACATGGGCCCTTCGCTGCGCATGACGCACACCAGCGTGCGGTCCTCCAGAATTTCGAATGTGGGCTCGGTGAAGCCGTCGCGCTCGGGGCCCGTCGGGTCCAGCACCGCGTCCGGCTGATAGGGGACGCGGCCCTGAACCTGCCAGCTACGCCCCTCGTCGCTCGAACGGTAGAAGAAGGCGTTCGAGTAGAAACGCTTCTGGCCCTCCATCAGGCCCGGGTACATGCACAGGAGAAGGGACCGGTCGTGCAAACGGCGGACTTGGCCGAAGACCACGATCGGGAAGATCTCGCGGATGGAATAGCGCAACGCCCGATCGTCGGTGAGCGCGGCGCGTTCCATCTCCCAATCGAGCGAGCCCTTCGGCAAGCGTCCGAACCAGATGCCCTGCAACTCGTCCGGCAGTTCGCGCAAGCGGTAGTGGACATACGTGTTCTTCCACTGGTCGGTTCGATCACCGAGCGGAGCGGGCAGCTTCAACGACGCGAGCGGAAGAGGCCGCGGAGTCCTCAACTCCAAGTGGTCGCCGTTGTTGAGAGGCAGGCCGAACACGCCTTTAGCGGTGACGTCGAGCTTCCAAGTGCGTCCGTTGTCGATCGAAAGCGCGCGGTTCGGCTCATTGGGCGTGAGCCCGTAGCTTTCGGCCGCGTCCGGCGCAATGTGAAAATGCACTGCGATACGGCCGTCCTCCCAGCGCACGATGGCGGGGAACTGATAGAAGCCCCAACTCCGGACCTCCGGCGGCCCCGCCGCAACCATGACGGGGTCCAGGATCTGAACGCGCGGCGCGGCCTCGGACACGGCCGCCGCAGCCAGCAGACCGAGCGCGGCAGAAAAGAGTCTCATCTGATTCCTTTCCCTGAAAGTTGTTCCACTTCCTCGCGCGTCAAAGCGCGGTACTTGCCGATAGCGAGGCCGCCTATCTCGATGGGGCCGATCGCTACGCGCACCAGCTTCAGCACCTTGCTTTCGACAGCTTCCACCATACGCCGCACCTGGCGGTTGCGTCCCTCGGTGATCGAGATCTCGAAGAACGTGTGCGCGCCGCTGTCGCGCACGCGGCGGACTTCGGCGGGCCGCGTGGGTCCGTCTTTGAGCGTGACCCCGTGGCGCAGTTGGTCGAGATGCTCGTCGGAAAGCCGCGTGGCGGACTTTACCAGGTACGTTTTGGCGACCTTGTACGCTGGATTCGTCAGCCGTTCGGCGAACTGCGCGTCATTGGTGAGGAGCAGCAATCCGCTGGTGTCCTGGTCCAGGCGGCCCACCGGGAATACATACTCCTTGAGGTCCGAGAGCAGGTCGTAAACCGTGGGACGTCCTTCGGGGTCCTTGTAGGTGGTGATGTAGCCTTTCGGCTTGTACAGCAGCAGGTACGCGCGCTCCTGCGACAGCACGGGCTTGCCGTCGAGCGTCACTTTGTCACGCTCGATGTCCACCCAGTGATCCGGCGTCTGAATGAGACGCCCGTTCACCCGTACGCGGCCGGTGCCGATCCAGCTTCGTGCCTCCGTCCGTGAGCCGACGCCGGCTTTCGACAGGACCCGATCCAGAGTCTTGAGCACTCGTCGAGGACCTGAACGGGCGGCCGGTTTAGGCTTCGTGCGCATGAGCGTAATTACCAGGATGAATCACTTGGTGGCGGCTGTCACGTGTGAGAAATGCACATTCAACTTGAACGAAGAGCGCACGTGCAGGAAGATGGATGAATGAACGCACAGCCGATCGCGTCCGATCCCTGGATTGAGTTCCTGAAGACCGTTGACACGCCCACGCTGGCCAACGCCATCGAACTCCTGAAACTGCGCCCGCACAATCAGGGGTTCACGCCCTTGCAGATCCGCTGCCTGTTCCCGGAACTCGGCCGCATGTGCGGCTATGCGGTGACGGCGCAGGTGGAAACCATGACCGACATGGGAAAGCTCGACCGCGGAGTGTTCACGGAACTGTACCGCGCCGTGGACGCCTCGCCGAAGCCCGCGGTAATCGTGCTGCAGGAGATCGGCGGCTATCCCGATTACGCCGCGCACTGCGGCGAAGTGATGGCTACGTTCTTCACCCGGCTGGGCGCGGTGGGACTGGTGAGCGATTGCGGCGTGCGCGACATCCCCGAGGTCCGCGCCCTGG
This sequence comes from uncultured Solibacteraceae bacterium, assembly GCA_964561215.1. Taxonomy (GTDB): domain Bacteria; phylum Acidobacteriota; class Terriglobia; order Bryobacterales; family Bryobacteraceae; genus JAJFUV01. The sequence continues at coordinate 12,898 of CAZLOS010000031.1, forward strand.
GCTTCCGCTACTTTGCGCGGGGCGCCGTGGCCAGTCACGCCTACTTCCGTATCGCCAAACCCAGCGTGCCGGTGCAGATCTGCGGCCTGGTGGTGCGGCCCGGCGATGTGTTGCACGGCGACGAGAACGGACTGCTGCTCATCCCGGACGAGGCGCGCGAAGGGCTGGCCGGCGCCGTCGAAAAGGTTCGCACGAGCGAACGCAAACTGATGGAGCATGTGCGCGGCGCGAATTTCTCGATCGATAAGTTCAGCTGGGACAAGGTGGAGTAAGCCTCATGAGCGAAAGCACGGCGTGGCGGAATCCGGTTCGTGAACGATTGGAGCGGGGCGAGCCAGTAGTAGGAATCACGGTGACGCTCCCTAGCGCGGAGGTGGCGGCGCAGGCGGCGGCCCTCGGTTTCGATTTTCTCTGGATCGAGATGGAGCACTCGCCCATCACGCTGGAGACGCTGCGCAACATGGTACTGGCTACGCGAGGACTGCCCGGCGTCCCATTTGCACGCGTGCCGGTGAACGAGATCTGGACCGCCAAGCGCGTCCTGGATTCCGGCGCGCTGGGCGTGATCTTCCCCTTCACCAGCACGCCGGAGCTGGCGCGGCAGGCTGCCATTGCGTGCAAGTACCCTCCGCTGGGGCGACGCGGCTCTGGCGCCGGCCTGGCCACCTTGCGATGGCCGTCCGAGGAAGGCTACTACGATTTCGCCGACCGCAACGTCATGGTGATCACCGTCATCGAGGAAGCCCGCGCTGTCGAGAACATCGAGGAGATCGCCGCCACGCCGGGCATCGATGTGCTGTTCATCGGCACCAGCGACCTGTCGTTTTCTCTAGGCCTACGCGGTGAGCAGAACCACCCCAAGCTGCAGGATGCCATCGCGCGTATCGCGGCGGCGGCCAAGGCGCACGGCAAGTTCCTGGGCCGTCCCGTGGCCACCGCCGCCGATCTGAAAGCGCAGATGGAGCAGGGCTTCCGTTTCTTTCAAACCAAGTCCGATTTGGGCTTTATGACAGCGGGCGCCAAGGCGTTCCTCGAACCGTTGGGTAAGTCGGCGGCCCTTACCGGAAAGACCAGCCCGCTTTACTGAGCGCGTCACTTGTTGCGAGTCAGCCGGTCGTAAACGAATCCCGCTCCTCCGCCCGACAGGGCGCCGAGCGCGGCACCTTTGCCGCCGCCCGCAATGGCGCCGATGGCTGTGCCCACACCGGCGGTGCCCGCGACAATCGCTACGGATTTACGAGTGGACCGCGGCCGTTTTGTGCCGCGCGGCGCTACGGGAGCGGCCTGGCGGGCCGGGCTCGCCGCCGGTGCGCCTGTGGGTGCCTGTGGAGCGGCAAAGGACGCCGGACGTGGTTCAGGTGCCGGTTGCGAAGGCGCATAGCCGACCAGATTTCCCTGGGCGTCGTACAAAGGTCCCGCATATCCGGGGACGGAAGCCTCCGGCGCTGTCGCCATTGGTGGAGCAGGTTTGTTGTGACGCACCACCGCCGCCGTTCCTCCGATCAATAGGCCCGCCGCCAAAATTCCAGCAAGGGCGATTCTTGTTCTTGTGAATTCCATATTCGCCTCCAAGCCGAGACGGAAGCAATCGCCGTGCCGAATGATAAGTTGCTTTATTTCAACAGATTGAATTAGTGTTGCGTCTGTTCTGCCGGTAAAATTTACCGGCCCTTGCCGGCTAAGCCCGAATCTCGATCCTGGAGGGGCGGTCTTCCGGTGCGGCGGGCACGTCCAGGTGCCGTACTTTCCCATCCTGGAGCCGCACGTTGAGCCGCTGCGCGGTGCCGCCCACGTACGTGCCGGAGACGCCAGCCTTGCTCATGCGGTAGGTCAAGACGCGCCCGCGCCAGCGTAGCGTCTGCCCGAACCCCTGTTTCCAGAAATCGACGGGCACTGTGGGCGCCAAAGTCAAAGCGCCATTCAGCCCGAGTTCGACGCCGAGCAGGAAACGCTGCACGACCCGTATCAGGTTCGCCGGGTATTCGCAGTACTTCCGCGCTCCGTAACCGCCCTTCTCGTTGTAGCGTTCGCGCCAATACCAGCCACCTTCGCGGCCCATGCCGGCAACGCGGCGGATCGAATCGAGAAGGCCGCTCGGGTCGCCCATGCATGCCCGCGCCCGGCACTCGAGATACCAGACGCGCCCCATGGCAGCGAGGTCCATGCGGTCGGGGTGCGTGAATTCCCAAGCCTCGTACTTCTCCGGTTCTGTGGCGATGCCGGTGGGCATGCCGCCGTAGTAGAAGCGCTTCTCGTCTTTCAGCCTCGGCCAGAGTGCCGTCCGTTGCCGCGGCGTGGCAAGACCGAATGCGAGGGCACACCAGTCCGCATCCGTAAATCCGTGAATGTGGATGAAGCCCCACCGGGGATGGCGGTATTCGGCGAAGCGGTCCCCTACCCAGAAGTGCTCCACGAAGTAGTGCCGGATCCGCCGGGCGAGCGCTTCGTAACGCGAGGCGCTCTTCTTGTCGCCCAGGATGCGATTGAGCGCAGCCACGCGGCGGAATGCGTCCACGGCGTGCGGTTGCGACACCCCATCGCAATCGAGCCGCGTGGGCCGCTCCACGTAATAACCCGCGCCCCGCACCGCGCCTTCGGGTGTTACCAGTGACGCCAACTGATTCGCGGCAAGATTCACCGAACCGATTCGCGCGGCGAGCCAGCGTACGTCACCGGTGCGCCGGAAGATCACGTCGGCGTTCTGAATAAAGGTCGGCGCGGCGAGGGCGGCCAGAGGGTTACCCGGCACCCAGTGCTTGTACAGACCGCCGTTTGACGACACCTCGGACTGGTAGCCGGCCGGGCCGATCTTCCTGCCGGCGAGCGAGGGCAGCACGGCGATGGGCAGCGAGCCGTTCGGGCGCTGGAAGGTGCGCACGTAATCGAAGTTGAGCTTGGCGGTCTCCACTTCGCCCAGCCACAACAGGGCATCCGTCATCTGGTGGCCGTCGAGCGACGGATAGGTGTTGCCGTAGCCGAAGCCCTGGCCGTCGGCACAGACCGAGAAATAGCCAGGAAACACCTTCGGATTCACAGCGGCGAGGACATTCTCGCGGGCGGCCTTCTGGTAGGCTTCGGCGATCAACTCGTTGGGGATCCATAGTGCGGGCGGCGCAGGGGCCGCCGCTGCGGCGCTCAGCCGGAGGAAATCGCGGCGTGAACAGGCCAGGTTCGGGAGATTGCTCATAGTGCTGCCTCGCCTGATCGTAGTGCACAACGATGCCTGAAGACAAAAAACGCGGCGGCGCCTGGAGGGAGGCCGCGCCGCCGCGGGGATGGGTGCTGCTTCAGAAGACGAACCGGATGCTCAGTTGGATCCGGCGCGCGTAATTGTCCTGGGTCGACGCGTTGATCTGCCCGAAACCCGTGTCCTTGACGCTCTGCGCCGTCGTGACAGTCATGTTCGGCGATGGGAAATAGGGGTGATTGAACGCGTTGAGCGCTTCTGCGCGGAACTCGATGACCTTGCCTTCCGTGATCACCGTGTTTTTGATCAGCGCCAGGTCCACATTATTCGAACGCTGTCGCCGCAGCGAACCGAAACGGAACGGCCACCACCGGAGCTGTGTGCTTTGCAGTTGCTTGCCGCTGGCGGTTTCAAAACCGCTGATGTTGAACCAGTGGTCCGGGGTGCGTTGATCCAGCGGGAGCAGGATATCCGCCGAATTGCCGTAATAGATAGCGCTGTTCCAGGCCAAGGGAGCGCCGCTCTGTACGCCCCAGATCCCGGAAGCCTGCCATCCTCCCACCAGGCGCGACACGAAGCCATTGGTGGAGGAGAGGAAAGGCTTGCCCTTTCCGAATGGCAGCTCCCAAACTCCGGTCAGGGTTATGCGGTGGGGCGCGTCGGCATCCGAAATCTCGTGAACGGGTCCCGGATCGCAGGCGTTCAGAAGGTTCACGGCCTGCATCCACTTCGAGAAAGTGTAGCTGCCCATGATTGTGTAGCCCTTCGAGAAGCGCTTTTGGGCGCTCATCTGGAGGCCGTGGTACCACGAGAAGCCCGATTGCTCGTCGGTCCAGAGGGCGTTGCTGCCGAACGCTCGATACGGCGAGAGCAGCGTCTGCCTTGTGGTTTTGCTGCCGGTGTAGATGCCCTGCGTATTGCCCGGTACCAAGCCGACCATCGGGTTGTCGATGCTGCCAGTCAGGTAACTGTTCCAGGGGTCGTCGCGGGTCATCTTGGTGCTCCAATACTGCCTTGGCAGCACATTGACGTTGCGGCCCTGATACTGCGTGGTGGAGCTGGCGATGGCCAGATTGTTACTCTTGCTGCCGACATAGTCGGCCTGGACCACCAAGCCTTTGATCTCCCGCTGAAGCCCGAATTCCCAGCGCAGGGTCATGGGCACTTTCGGCTCCTGGTTGAAGAAGGTAAAGCTCTGGCCGAGGTAGGTCTGGTACCCGTCGGCGTTACCCTTGGGCTCTGTGACGCCGTTCGGAAACGGCTTGTCGATGGTGGTGGCCCAGGATAAGCCGTTGTCGGTTGTGAGTACCATGGCTGTGTTCTGCGTGAAGCCGTTTTGGAAAACGTCTCCACGGCGCTGGCCGAGGAAGCCCGCGAACATGCCGAAGCCGCTTCTCAGCACGGTCTTTGGAGTGATCTGATAGGCCAACCCGACGCGCGGCATGAAGACGTTCTTGGGCGTGTGATACAGGGACCCATCGTTGCCGCCCATTCCCGCGAAGGTCATGCCGCCATTCAGGGCGAATGCGCTGACCGGAAGTTCGGGGAACCCGCCCGAGTAGTTGGGGTACAGGGTGGCGTACTTGGCCGCCGCCGCCGCCGAGATGGGCTGCACGTAGGATGTGTCGAAGCCCGACGTGCTCCGGTTGAAACGCTCGTGCAAAGGCGTCTCGAACTCATAGCGCAGGCCCAGGTTCATGGTCAGCTTGCTGGAGACCTTCCAGTCGTCCTGCACGAAGAATCCCCAGGAGCCGGACTGCTCGACGTAATTCGCCGAACGGACAATCACCGCCGAGTCGGGAAGGCCCAACAGCAGAGCGGCAATCGACTGCCCGTATCCGCTCGGGGAAGCCGAGGCGTTGTCCAGCGGGCCCTTCGTCCAACTCGAACCGAAAGTGAACGACCCGGTCTGTTGGTTGCCCATGAACCGGTCCGTCTCCTGATAGACGCGGAATTCAAAGCCGGTGCGGATGGAGTGCGTGCGGGCCACCTTAGACAACGTGGCGGATACGGTGTGGTTGTTCACCGGGCGTTGTTCTCCGCCGATGCCGTTGCCGATATAGCTGGTGCTGGCATAGTTGATGCGCGGGAAGCGCATTATGTCTTTGGGAACCTGGCTGGCGTACTGCGACGAGAAACCCAATTGAGTGATGTCGAAGCCGATGGCCGATTCGGGACTGTCGGTTCCCCGGATGAACCGGTTGTAACTGTAGCGGGTATTCAACACCATGGTCGGCGTGATCGTGTACACGTGGTCGAACATCGCCGCCTTCGAATAGAACCAGAACTGGATGCCCATGAACGCGTTGTCGAAGTAGTTGTTGTAGGTACTGTTGCGAACATACGTGCTGTAGCGGACAAAGAACCGCTGCTTGTCGCCAAGGTTCTGGTCCACGCGAAATGTGTGGTTGTAATACTTGGCTTTCTCCGCAAGGCTGGCGTCCCGGTAATTGTTGAGGCCCAGCGGATCGCCGGGGGTCTTCTCGACGGTCGGGTAAAACGACATGAACGCCGCGCCCACCTTGGTGATTCTGGACGTGGGAACGATGTTGCCGGTAAAAGGCAGTTCGCGGTACCGGCTGCCCTCCTGAACGCGGGTGGCCGGATCGTAGATCTGGTAGGAGGAACCGCCATTGATCAGCAACTGCGAGAAGTCGCCGTTGTGCATGGCGGGGGTTGGGATAGTGTTTGTGGCATCATCGTGCCGGGGGCGCGCGTCGTGGATGCCCTCATAGCCCCATAAGAAGAAAGTCTTGTTCCGCCCATCGTAGACTTTCGGAATCCGGAACGGACCGCCGAAAGATCCGCCCCAGCGGTCGAACTTGAAATCCGGTACCGGAAGGCCGGTCTTGTTGTTGAAGAAATCGTTGGCCAGCAGGCTCGGGCGGTAGAAAGAGTAGCCGCCGCTGCCGTGGAACTCATTGGTGCCGGATTTAATACTAATGTTGGTCACACCGCCCTGCGTCTGGCCGAATTGGGCGTCGAATGTGGCGGTCTGGACCTTGAATTCCTGGACGATGTCGGTGGGCGGCACATACGCCGCGGTCACTTCGTTGGAATTGGCGGTGGCGGTTGTAGGCGCGCCGTCGATCGTAATGTCGTTGAGATTACCCCGTGTCCCGCCCATGGAGTAGTTGACGATGTGCGTCGGTTCGAAGGGGCGATCCAGGCGGGCGCTTCCGTTGAAAGTCACCCCTGCGGCCATCCCGATCAGGAGGAATGGGTTGCCGTAGGACAAAGGCAGGCTCGACACTCGTTTGAAGTCCACCACTGTGCCCAGAGAGGCATTCTCGGAGTTCAGCAGTGGCGCCTCGGCCGTAATCGTAACCGATTGCTCCGCGGTGCCGATCTCCAGTTGGAAACTGATGTCCAGTCGATCGCTGACGCGAACCTCGATGTCGCTTCTCACCGACTTCTTGAAACCCTTGGCGGCCACTTCCACCCGGTAAGTCCCCGGAGGGAGCAATGGCGCCAGGTACATGCCTTCGGCATTTGATGTGAGCGAGACCTTGGTCCCCATCAACTGATTTGTCACGACGACACTGGCACCCGGGAGCACGGCGCTAGTCTGGTCCGTGATCTTGCCGACGATCGCCCCGCGGGCATCCTGGGCCATCACGCCCGACGTTCCCGCCCCGAGCAGGAACACGACTAACAACACAATTGCTATCAGTCTTTGCATGATTCGCTCCGTGAAATCCCTTGGTGGCCCATTCCGGCCACCTCGCAATTACGACTAACCTTGTTGACTGCCGCGAAGTCACGTCGACCTCGCCGACTAACAAAACCCCTGCGACGACCCCAGGACAGACTCTTCCTCCTTAGCGGCCGTAACCACGAGGGAGTATATGTCCGCCTCCGCGGGGTGTCAATGGGATTTGGGATAACAATCGGCCACGAATGGTGAGCAACCTGGTTGGTAACAGTGGTAACATTATCATCCGATGGGGCTTGATCAGGAAGCGATACGCGGGCAGGTGGAACGGTTGCTTCAAAGCAAGACCTTTGAAACTTCGGAAGCACACCGCCGCCTTCTGCAGTATCTGACCGAGGAAACCCTTGCCGGCAAAGCCGACCGGCTCAAGGAATATACGGTCGGGCTCGATGCGTTCGGCAAGCCTGCCAGCTACGATCCGCGCCAGGATTCCATCGTCCGGCTCCAAGTGGGGCGTCTCCGCCAGAAACTGCTGGCATACTACGAGACGGAAGGCAACGAGGATCCTGTTCATATCGGGTTGCCCAAAGGGGGCTTCAAGCTCAGTTTCGAGCCGGGGCCGCGGGGGCGCAACGGCGGCACGGCCCTGAGCGTACATCACCGCAAGATTATCGCGTCGTTGGCCGTCGCCTTGGTTCTGGCGATTGCGTGGGCCGCTTTTTCGACCGTCAGTCTGGTTGGACTTCGACGCCAGGTAGCTCCGGCGGCCACACGTTGGTCGCCTGAACTCGAAAAGATCTGGGCGCCTTTCATCCAGAGCGAGCGTCCCATGCTCGTGTGCCTCGGCGCGCCCTTGTTTGTCCGCATCCCGTCGCTCGGGTTCTTCCGCGATCCCAAGGCCAATGATTGGGACGAAGCCATGAGATCCGAAAGGATGGCCGCCGTGCGCAAGATTCTCACGGACAGCCAGTGGCTACCGAGCTACAATTTCACCGGCGTCGGAGAGGCCAGCGGGGCGTTCATGCTGGCACAGGTCCTTTCGCCGCGCAAGCGCGACATCCTGCTGACGCGCAGCAACCTGCTGAGCTGGCAGGAGATCACGGACAACGACATCGTTTTTCTCGGGCCGCCAAAATTCAACCTGCAGTTACAGGGGGCGCCGCTGGCGCAAGAGATCGTGATCGAACCGGACGGCGTCCGGAACCTCAAGCCGCAAAAAGGGGAACCGGAGTACCTGGCGGACCGGTTCCTGGCCGGCAAGCAGAACGACGGCGAGACGCACGCCGTGATCAGCCGCATGCCGGGCCCTAGCGGGGTGGGTGAGTTCATGGCGATTTCCGGCAACGCCTCGGCCGACACCCTGGCCGCCGCGCAGTGGCTGACACAACCGTGGCGCGCCGCCGAACTGGTCAAGAGGCTGAGCGGTGATTCAGGCAACTTGCCGCGCTACTACCAGGTGGTTCTGAAGGTCGCCTTCAAGCACGGCGTACCCGTGCAAAGCTCCTACGCCTTCCATCACGTGTTACAGAAGACGGAAGTTCCCCAACCGCGCGGCAAGTAGCCGCCGGTTAAGCCGATTTCGGAGGCGCCGCGCCCAGTTGGCCCGCGATGCGGGTGGCTTCCTCGACAGCGCGGGCCAGCACGGAGCGGATTCTCCCGTCCTCGAGCATGAGCAGGCCGCCAATCGTGCAGCCCGCCGGCGTGGTTACGTCGTCGCGCAGGGAAGCCGGGTGCCGGCCGCTGGTCATTAACATGCGAGCCGCGCCGAGCGTCGTCTGCGCCACCAGGGTCAGCGCCAGCTGCCGCGGTAGTCCGACCTTCACCCCGGCTTCGGCGAGCGCTTCCATGATGAGGAACTGGTAGGCCGGTCCGCTGGCGCTCAGCGCCGTGATGCCGTTGAAGTGAGTCTCGTCGACGGGAATGCATCGGCCCACGGCCTCGAAGATGCGCCGGGCCCGGTCCAGATGCTCTTTGCCCGCGCAGCGGCCGCGACAGATCACGGTCATGCCCTCGCCCACGACGCAAGGCGTGTTGGGCATGGCGCGCACCACCGGATTGCCGGTGCCTAGCAGAGACTCGATCCGGGCTGTGGAAACGCCCGCCATGATCGAAACGATCAGCGTTTCGTTCCTCAGGCCCGCGTCGCGCAGCATGGTGAGGACGGCCGGGGCATCGGCCGGCTTCACGCAAACCAGGATCAGGTCCGCCGTGGCCGCGCGTGCGGCATAATCGGTGGCCACCGGGATACCGAGTTCCCGGACGGCGCTTTCGCAGGTGGCGGCGTTCTTGTCGGTTGCCCAGATGCGCTCGCCCGCGATCAGTCCGCTATTGAGCAGGCCCCGGATTAACGTCCGGCCCATGACGCCGGCGCCCACGACTCCCAATGTGAGGCCTTCGGCAATGACCGGTATCTGGCTGGTGGTGAACTCTTCGTAATCTTTGGACATCGTGTGACCTCAACCTCAGCGTAGTGGCCGCCTCGGGCTTCAGCGCGGCGCGAACGCGCGCAGCCGGTGCACCAACTGTGTGAGCGAATTGTACCGGCTCAGGCGGATGCCGGCCGCGCCGCCCCCCGGATGCAGTTCCACGAATTTCGGCTCCGGATCGAGGCCGAAGCGGCGGTAGAATGCCGCCTCGATGAACTGCTTCACTTGCTCCGGATCGGCCGCCTGGCTGTCCACATGAACCTGGAAATAGTCGCCTTGACCGGCGGCGTTTACGCGCACGGCGACAGCCCCGGTCCCGAATGCGCGCTTCAGCATGGCTTCGGCCAGGTCGATCAGGGCCAGCCCCCGGAAGAAGTTGGTTCCTCGGAGGTGGTGGAACTCAGGCGGGTTGTCCGGTGACAGCGACGCATCGTCCAGTCCCTCGTTGAAATCGAAGGGCACTGCGCTATGCCGCTCCAGCCAGAGGTCCAGCAGGTCAGGGCCCGTCACGCCCTTTTCCCAGCCGAGTTCAGACTCCATTTCCTCGCGGCTGGGGAGGCGGTCCGGGTCGATCTCGACCGACCGGTCTCCAAGCTGCGATAAAGACACGCACTCGATCCATTCGGAGGTGTGATGGATCAGATGGAAATTCTTGGCCACTTCGCCGAACAGGTAAGCGATCATGGCCCGCAGGGGCACGCCCTTTACGCTTTCGAGCTTCCCTTCCGCTGTGACGTGGCGCAGCACCGGGTCCTGCCAGCCGGCGAACAGGCTGGCCAGGGTGATCTGCGCCTTCTCGGCCGCCGATTGGGCGTCGAGCCCTCCGGATTCCATCATCTGCCCCGCAAGCCAATCGAGGTTGGCGAAGGCAGACTCTCGCAACTGGTACTGCGTCGCCAAAAGCGGAAGCTGCCGCAGGACCGAGCAGATCCAGGCGCGGTTTTCCGATTCGAGCGCCCCGTCCTCAACCAGGTCGTCCTCGATCACCTTGAAGTAGTCCGTGTTGAGGGGCAGGCGGGTCAGCACCGCGGCGATGTCGGCGGCCTTACCCGTCATCTTGCGCATCTCGCCGGTGGTGAGCGGCCCTTGGCCCGCGATTGGCGCGAAGGCGCCCCAACTCCATCGCCAGGCCTCGCGGTCGCGCTCCACGCTGTAGGGGAAGATGATCCGAAATCGCTCGGCCGGGACCGGGTAGACGCCGATGATCCGGTAGTTGTCCCGCGGGTTCGAGCTGATCAGCGTTCCTTGCCCCGCGCGCCCTTTCTGCTCGGTGGCTTGATCCAGCGACCCCGCCCTCACACCGGTGCCGTATTCGGCCTGGCACGCGAGGTGGACCAGCAGGTCCGCGGGTACACCTAAACCGAACAGGGCGTTGACGGCGTTCTTGGTGGCGACGGTCACGGCGGAAGAACTGGAAAAACCGCCTTGCGGGATGTTTCCCGTCGAAATGAGGCGCAGGCCTTTGAAATGCTCGCGCCCCAGGTGCTCCTGCACTTTGGCGCCCAGCGATCCTTTGCGCAGCGTGCGCATGGACGCGATGGCGTTGCCGACCAGCGCGAACGGACGGCGCATATTGCTGCCGGCCCACATCGAGGACGGTGGGAGCGGCAGGCCCTTGCGCCGCCTCGCTTCCAATTCCTCTTCGCTGAAGTAGCCGAGAGAGAGCAGCAGGTTCTCGCTCATCCGGGTCCCGAATCCCTCGTAACTGTGCAGGTCCGAGATCTCCTCGCCGGGGTACATCACCTCGTTGTCGCTGGGCAGGGAGTTGACCTGTTCGCGGTACTTCGGGTTCATCGGGTAAAGGTGAATCCGCCGGTCGTCGGAGCCCTGCGCCAGCACGACGATCTGCTCATCGCCGGCTTTGCCGCCGGCCCCGATGGGCATCTGCCAGGCGGGGCCATGGAAGCGCATCATGTCCGGGTGCATGAACGCCAGCCGCAGCCGTCCTCCGGAGATGCCGATCCCCACGGGCTGGTCCGGCTTGAAGGCGAGTTTCTCCTTGGCGGCGGCCGCCACCAGTTCCGCCAGTTGGCGTGCGATGGAGGCTACCTGAGCCGTGGGACGATTGGCGGCGATGGTCTCGGCGGCTTCCTCGATCTCGATTTCTTCGGGGAACAGCAGGCCGCGCGTCGAAGCCAGAATGCCTTCGAGCAGCGCCAGGTCCATGGGCTGGGTGACGTCCGAGCACAGCAGATCGTATTCCGGGTCGGCCACCGTCGTCGTGGTGGTGCGTATGTCGCCGCCGTCCCGGCTGATGGCTTCGATAATGTCGGTCAGGTAGTACTGTCCCTGGGCGTTCGCGTTGGTCAGGTTTTCGAGATACCGCCGCAAGGCGGAGGCGCGGATCGCGTACAGCGGGCAGTTGCCTTCGGTCAGGTTCAGCAACGTTTCCCGCGAAGCCGGGTCCGCGATGGCCAGGATGTCGCGCTCCTCCACAATGCGCAGCACCCGTCCGTCGGGAGCGCGCAACACCCTTCCCTTACCGCGATTCCTGGGAGGTTCATAGCGGGCCGAAAGAAACGTGATGTCGGCTTCCCGCGCGCCGGAAGAGTGCGTGGCATACAGCCGCCGCAGCACCGACGAGGGTACGATGCGGTCGCCCATCGTGATGATGAGCAATGGATTCTTCTGTCTCAAATCCGGAACGGTGTACGCCTCATAGACGGCGTACGCGGTTCCCCCCACCATGTTGTCCGAACGGACATAAATGTTGTCGTCGCCCAGCGCCGCGGAGACCTCTTCGTACCGGTAGCCCACAAGGCAAACGACGGGCGAGGGACTGAAGCGGCGGAAGGCGTCGATGGTATGGCGCGCCAGTGGCGTCCCGTGCACCGGTTGGATGCACTTGGGATCGGTGCCGAACCGCGTGCCCTTGCCGGCGGCCAGCATCACCAGGACGGGAGCGTCGTCCGTGATGCCGCCATGGAGGGTAATGCTGGACGGATTGAGGATCTTGTCCACCGCCGGGTGCACAGCGTCTTTGAGAAGTTGGACACCGGCGGATGGCAAATCATTGGGCTGCGGCATTTGAGTTTGTCCCGGGTGAGATTCTGACGGCTATACGCGCCGCCACGCCCCTCCCTATAGATTGGAGCATACCTCACCTGTCAGGAATCAAAAAAGCTGTCGTCCGCGGCCGCTACTTCTGCGGGGCCCTGCCCACGGCCTGCATCAGTTCGCGGACGCCATCCATGACCGTCTCCTCTACCTTATCGCCGTAAACACCGGGAAGCTCGCTCATGAGTATTGAATCATGCCCCTCGTAACCGCCCTCCTTGAGAATCCTTAACGAGGGGATATAGGAAGGGATGTCATTGGAATAGCCGGCCACGATCATCCCTTCCGATCCGTACTCCTTCTTCACGCGCAGGCTGTATTCGGCGACCACCTCTCCGTTCATGGCGAGTATGGTCAGGCTTTTACCGAATCGAATCGCTTGCATGGTGTATGGCAGCCGCGGTAAGGGCGGCCTCCCCGATTCGTACAACTTCACCATGCGCTCGGCGTGCTTGCGGACCAGAGGATCGCTGTCCTTGGCTTGCTGCTCGAAGCCTTCCAACGAGAAGGGCGCGAAAGGCAGTTCGGTTGTGAGCATGGCGGTTTTGAATGGCGCCCGGACTCGCGTCATCTGTGCGGCCATGACGCGATCCACTTCGCCGGCCAATTCGTGGCCGTACTTCTCAGCCAGTTCCATCTTGCCGCGCGGGTAGGTGGTCTGATCGCCTCCGCAAAGTTGCATGAACAGCGCCGTGGCGCCGGGATGCGCCTTTTCCCAAGCGGCCTGGGCGATGCCGGGGTAGTCCCCGCTGATCACATAGAATGTCGGGGTCAACGCGGACGAGTGGCACGAAAGCCCGAACAGCACGCCGCGCAGCTTGCCATCGGCGCCGGATATCCGCAGCACGGGGACGGTCTGGTCAACCGGGCCGTTGGGGTCCATGCCGAAGCGAAATCCTCCGCCCGGCACGCGCTCCCGGCGGTTATGCGAGAACCCAGCTTTACCGGCGCCGTAAGAGATCTGCGCGGGGCGGAGGTCCGCCACGGCGGCGGCCGCGGCCTCCGTCATGGAGTCCATCACCTTGTTGCGGTACCCTTCGATGCGGTGCAACATCTCCCGGTCCGTACCCTCACGCCACGTGAGCGAGGGCCCCGAGTGGGTGTGCGAAAAGTTGATCAAAAGGTGCGACCGGTCGATGCCGTGTTTGTGCATGACGCGAGCGGCGACCATGTCCGTCATCGCCTTGGGCATATTCACGAGGTCCACGGTGATGACGATCAGTCTTTGCCCTTTGGCATCCTCTAAGGCGAGGGCCTTCGTATACAGGTCGTGGGCGATGCCATCGGATGGATGTGTGCGCGCGGCGAACCCTCCCATCCAGATCGGAGTCGGCGGAGTGATCAAGCGCTTCCCGAAACCGGCTTTGAAACCCGCGCCATAAAGGCTTCCCGAAATCAGAAGTGCGAGCAGCAGACTAAACTGTTTCATGAGTTTTCTCTCTGCGGGACACGATACCAGCTACAAATACGCGCACGAACGCCGGCATGCGACGCAGCCAACCATCATACCGCCGCGCGCAATTTCCGGGCGGGGAACATCAGCCTGGGGACGATCGAACCTGATTTATTGAAAAGGATGGTGAGCGCGGAAGGAATCGAACCTTCAACCTAGTGATTAAGAGTTGCGGAGGGCTCCTCCCACAAATGATTGAAAACACGCCTTAAGCAGCTTTGTTTCAAAGAGTTACGTAAGCATCTCTCTACCCGCGTTTGCTCGTATTTACGCGGGTTTTTTGTCTGGACTCGCTAAAGAATCTACTAAGGTGAGGCTGAAACACTTCGGCCGCATCCTGTTCTGGAACCGTCCGGGTGATCCGGATCTTGAAAGGTATTGACAAAGGCAAATGGCAGATGCTATTTTATATTTAGCCATTGCCCGGGCGATAGAATTCGGAGCCAAGAGAGGAACCGTCTATGATGCTTGAAACCGTTGAAGAACTGGGAAAGCCCCAGTTCGTTAATTCTGACGTGATGCAGGCCACAGGGCGCTCCGCCGCGACCATTCAAACCTGGGTGAACCGCGGCATCCTTGTCCCGACCTCCGGGCAGAATCCGGGTTACGGGCAGCGGCGTCAGTATTCGGCGATCGACGTTTGCAAAATCGCCGTCCTTGGCGAACTGACGGACTTCGGCTTTCCCCCTGGTGAGGCGAGGAGGGTGGCCGAATACGTCGGGCGTAAGCTCTCCGAGGGCAGCGACATGAGCGGGAACACGATGCTCTGGATCTACCGACGGCGGGTGCCGGGGGTCATCATCAGCGCCGGCTTCCCCCGTGAGTTCGATGGAGACAGCCCCTACGGCTATCAGGTGGTCCAGGGTACGTTTCCGATGAGCACGGCCGAACCCACTTCTCTCATTGTCCCGATTGGCATGATTATCACGATGACGTTGCGCGCCCTGCGGCTGATCTTGGGAGATGGAGAGATTCTGTCTGAGTGTGAAGTGGAAACAGCCGACGGTCAGAAGCACAAGGTCATGATGCCGGCCGTCCGGATCGAGGGCCATTTGGGGCACGAGGAGGAGCCGAAGTAGATGGAGTTCCGCGGCAGCTACCTGCAATGCGTCCTGGCAAAGCAGACTCAACCATTGTCTGTCTTCGATGATGTTGGACGGTCGTACGAAGTAAAGCCGCGGGAAGCGTTCGTGTTGTCGCTCTCCAAGAAGTACGTCGGCATCGGGCATCAGAAGCGTATCCGCTACATTCGACCCGAACACGTCCGCATCTGTTGGCGTGGCAACAGCCGGAATCAGATGCAGCGCATCCGCAACGACCAGGGTGAAATCATCGCGCCCGACTATCACCTGGAATTCAAACCTCTGGTCCAGCACACCCTCACGAAATAGCCCTAATGATTGCCGACCACACAATCCGCGACACAGCGGGTGCCGGAGGTCTATCTATGCCGCGGCTTCTCAGCGAGCAACAGGTAGAGCAGTTCTACGGCTTGCGCGTGCGGACTCTGCAACGCTGGCGCCTGGAGAGCCGCGGGCCCCGGTATCGCAAGCTGCACGGATTGGTCCGCTACGACGTGCGCGACCTTGACGCCTGGATCGCGGCGGCGCCGGGCGGCGGGAGCGTAAACCAATGAGCAGCTACGAGCAAGCCATCGCCACGGCGGCCGCAAAGATCGAGCGCCTTCTTAAATCGCGCCGGCAAATCGCAGTGGATCCGGACGGCGTGCGCGAGCTGGCCAAGCGGATAGGCGCGCGGCTGCACCCGACCTTCGTCGCGCTTGACCAGTTATGCGAATCCGGCGTGGCAGTTCTAGACGGAGACGTTTTGAGGGCGGCGGGATGAGCACGGCGGTCATGAACCACACCGAGTTCGCGGATTGCCTGGACGCGGCGCTGCAATACGCGAAGCGCGGCTTTCAGGTGATCCCTTTGCAGGGCATCCGAAACGGTAAGTGTACCTGCCAAGAGTGGCGCGAAAGGAACGGCAAGGGACCGTGCGGGGCGCCCGGCAAGCATCCCCGCTTTGGAAACTGGCCGGAACGCGCGACGACCGACGCAGCAACAATTGAGGCGTGGTTCACGCACGATTTCACAGATTCCAATGTGGGCATCGCAACGGGCGCCGTATCCGGCACCTTCGTGCTGGACCTGGATCCGAAGAACGGAGGCGGTGATTCGCTCGATTCTCTGATTGCGAACCATGGTCGCTTGCCCGACACGTTGCAGGCGACGACGGGCGGCGGAGGCCAGCACTACTACTTCAAGCATCCGGGCGGCACGATTCCGAACAAGGTTTCTATCCTGCCCGGGCTGGACATTCGCGGTGATGGGGGCCAGGTGGTTGCTGCGCCGTCCGTGCACATGAGCGGCGGGTGCTACGAATGGGATGGCCTGGCCGCATTCAATGCTCCGATCCTGCCGGCGCCCGAGTGGCTGCTTGCGCTTGTGCTTCAAAACGAATCGAAGCGGCCCGGGCGGAGCAAAGTGGTTCCCATCGGGCCGGAGATCACCGAGGGTGAGCGCAACGCGGCTCTGACCCGGCTTGCGGGCGCGGCGCGGCGCAAGGGCTCATCTGTCGAGGCCATCAATGCCTACCTGCAAGCGGAAAACATGGATAGGTGCAAACCGCCATTGCCGGGAGAGGAAGTCCACCAGATTGCCGAAAGCGTGTGTAGGTATGCGCCCGAAGAGCCCGGACCGACCCCGCCGTCGGAAAGTCCGGTATCCCGAGTGTCCCTTGTCGAACGTCCATTCACCGACGCCGGCAACGCGGAACGAATCCACGCACTGTATGGAGACCGCTTCCGATACTCGCATCCGCAGCGAGCTTTCTTTGTGTGGGACAAAACGCGTTGGGCCGAAGATGAGCGCGGTGTCATGCGCCATCTGGCACGCGAGACGGCGCGCGAGCTTTACAACCAAGGGTGGGACGTCAAGGACGCGGACCTGCAAGACCAAATCATCAAGCACGCGCGCAAGTCCGAAGGATCGCAGGCAATCAGCAACATGCTGAAAGAAGCTGCCAGCATCCCTGGCGTATCTGTGCTTCCAGCCGAATTGGACTGCGGTGAATTCCTGCTGAATGTTCGCAACGGTACGGTGGACCTCCAAACCGGGGATTTGCGCCCACATCGGCGGGAAGACCTCCTGACCAAGATCGCGCCGGTTGACTACGACGCCGCGGTAAAGTGTCCGCGCTGGCTTCAGTTCCTGGCTGAAGTGTTCGCGCCGCATCCAGACATACCCGACTTCCTTCAGCGCGCCGTTGGGTATTCGCTTACGGCGGTGACGCGGGAAGAATGCTTGTTCCTGTGCTACGGGACTGGGCGCAACGGTAAGGGCGTTTTCCTCAAGACGGTTTGCGATGTGTTGGGCGATTACGCAAGCACGGCGGATCTCCGCGTTCCTGGTGCGGAAGAACGACGGTCCGCGCGACGATGTCGCCAACATGCGCGGCCGGCGCCTGGTGCGGGCGGAGGAATCGAACGAGGGCGCGCGGCTGGCCGAAGGTATCGTGAAGACGCTGACGGGCGGCGACCGGGTACGGGCACGGCGCCTTCATGAGAACAGCTATGAGTTCGATCCTACCTGGAAGATTTGGCTTGCCACGAACCATAAGCCCGCGATCCGCGGAACGGACCCGGCGATATGGTCACGCCTGAAGCTGATCCCCTTCGAGGTGTCGTTTGCTGGGCGGGAAGATCGCACACTGAAACATCGGCTTCGGGACGAAATGCCGGGTATTCTCGCGTGGGCGGTTGAAGGGTGCTTGCGCTGGCAGGAAGACGGCTTGGAGTTCCCCGCATCGGTGCTGCACGCGACCGCTGAATATCGTGATGAGTCCGACCAGGTTGGCCGCTTCATTGCGGAGGAATGCGTAACGCTCTCGAATTGTCAGAATCCCGCGCGCGCGTTGTATGGCGCATATCGCAAGTGGGCTGAAGGCGCTGGCGAGGACGAACTGACCGAGACGGAGTTCGGCCGCAGGATGACGGACCGCGGCTATCAGCGCAAGCGGATGACGCAGGGGAACGTGTATCTCGGGGTTGGATTGCGGGCCGGGTCAGCGGCCGGTATGTAGGGTATGTAGGGTATGTAGGGTTATGTATAGTTTTCTGGATAAATCGCGTTGTTTCTCTACGCGCGTGTGAGAATATTCCGGAAAACCATACATACCATACATAACCCTACATGCACCCACCCGCCAAACGATCTTTTGAAGCAACCGCGGGCGGGTAGCCTGATTGCATCGCATCGCCAGCGTCAGACCTGAAATTCAGAGGGAACCATGAATATTCGAGGAATTTTCGACCGGCTGATAGGCCGGGCGGTAGAGGTACGCTCATACACCGCGTGGGACGCGGCCGGCGCGGGGAACCGCCTGGCGAACTGGAACGCGCAACCCGCGGCCGTCAACGCTTGGGTGGATAACCCGTTACTGGTGCGCGCCCGCAGTGAGGGCGAGTACCGCAACAACGCCTGGGCGCGAAAGATCGTGGACGCCACGCTCGCGGCGGTGATTGGCGCAGCGGGCCTGGTCCCGCAGTTCAAAGACAAGGCTATTGCCGACGCCTGGGGCGCATGGGCCGATAACTGCGATGCGGCCGGGCGTCTCGACTGGGTTCAGTTTCTCTGGCTTGCCCTACAGACCGTGATGGTGAGCGGCGAGTGTTTCATCCGGTTTGGTCTGAATCCCGGTGCGGCCGTCCCTCTGACGCTGCAAGTCCTGGGGCCGGAGTTCCTGGACACGTCGCGCGTGGACGCGAACACATACGCCGGCATCCAGTACGACGGTCTGCGGCGCACGGGTTACTGGTTATACGAACGGCATCCGACGCTGGCGCCGTCAACCCGGTCCGTGTGCGTGCCTGCAAGTGAGTGTTTACATGTTTTCCGTCCCATCACACCGGGCGCCGAACGGGGCGTGCCATGGCTGGCCGCGGTTCTGTTGGCCTTGCGCGAACTGGCTGAATACCAAGAGGCCGAAACCGTCCGAGCGAAAGTGGCAAGCCTGTACTGCGGGTATGTCCAGACGCAGGACGGTAGCAACCCGTTGAACAGCACGAGCGCCGTCCCGACGCTGGAGCCTGGCAGCATGGTTCGGCTGCAACCGGGCGAGATAGTGGAGTTCAGTAAACCGCCCGATGCCGGGCCGACCTATGACCCGTTCGTGCGCTCCGTGCTCCGCAAGATTGCAAGCGGCGCCGAAGTTCCTTACGAGCTATTGGCGAACGACATCTCGAGCTGCACCTTCGCATCGGGCCGAATGGCGCTCCTGGAATGGGCGCGGCACGTTGACGCCATCCAGCACGCCTTCATGGTCCCGCAGGTATGCGCGCCAATCCTGGCGCGGTGGACGCGGCAAGCGTCTTCCCTGGGCGTGATCCCCGCGGCGCAACCGGCGAGGTGGATCGGGCCGCAAATCTCGATGCTCGATGCGAAATCCGAGACGACGGCCGTCATTGCGAAGATTCGCGCCGGGCTGATGAGCCGTTCCGAGGCGGTTTCAACGATGGGCTGGAACGTCGAAGATATCGACCGCGAGATCGCGGCGGACAATCGGCGGGCCGATGGGCTGGGCCTGGTGCTCGATTCCGACGCGCGAAAGACAACCTTGCAGGGACAAGGGCAGCAAGATTCCGCGGCGACAGGAGCTTAGGCATGTTCGGAACGGTGAAATTCTTCAAATCAGAGCGTGGATACGGTTTTATCCGCAGCCGGGAAGCGGGCGATGTGTTCTTTCACATCTCGCACTTCGACGGCGACGAAGACACGATTGAACGCGACCTGCCGGTTGAGTTCGACCTTGGCGAGGGCGAAAAGGGCGTCATGGCCGTGAACATCAAGCCGGCGAACGGAGGCAACGATGATGATTGATCTACTCACCCGGGCGGCGACCTTCGAGCCGTCCACTTTCAACAAAGACAAGCGCACCGTGGGAGTGGTCTTTTCGACGGGCGCGGACGTGATGCGGTCCGACTTCGAGGGGCCGTATGTCGAACGGTTGAGCATGGAGTCGGCGGCCGTGGATCTCTCGCAGTTGATCGGCGGACCCGTGCTCGACAATCACGACCGCTTCAGCGGCGTGCGCGCCATCCTGGGCGTGGTCGAAACGGCGGCGGTGGACGGCCAGCGCGGCGTGGCGACGATCCGGTTTTCCGAACGGCCGGAAGTGCAGGGGATCGCGGCCGACGTGCAGGCAGGCATTATTCGCAGCGTGAGCGCGGGCTATACCGTGCAAACGTGGCGGACTGAGAAGCGGTCCGACGGGACGCGCATCAAGACGGCGACTCAGTGGACGCCGAAGGAAGTCTCTTTTACACCGCTGGCGGCGGACCCGGCAGCGAAAACCAGAAACGAGGTGAACATGAAAGAAGAATTGCAGACTCAAATTCGCGGGATCGCCGCCGCCGTGGGCGTGCAGACCGCTTTCGCGGATGATCTGATTCAGCGCAACGTCTCTCTGGACGATGCGCGGACCGCGATCATTCAGGAGGCCGCGCGCAACGTGCCGCGTATCGACAACCGCGCGCCGGCAACAGTGACGCGGGAAGCCGCGCCGGAAGACATCACGCGGGCGGCAGGCGAGGCGCTGTACTGCCGCATTGACCCGGCGTTCAAACCGAGCGAGCAGGCGCGGCCGTTCGTGGGCCGGCGACTGGCGGACGTGGCACGCGAGCTGTTACGGCAACGTGGTCTCAACGCGCTTGGCAGCGATGCCGAAGTCATCACCCGTTCGCTCAACACCACGTCGGACCTGGCGAACGTGGTAGGAACGTTCGCAAACAAAGTGGTGGCACAAAGCTACCAGACGGCGCCGAGCGGTATCAAAGTCGTCTGCAAGCGCGGTGCATCGCACCCCGACTTCAAGGGCCGCAACCTAGTTCGGCGCGGCGAATTGCCGACGCTGGAAAAGACGAACGAGAACGGCGAGTTCAAGCGCGGTTCCATCGTGGATGGCAAGGAAAGCTACTCCGTTGGCACCTACGGCAAAGTGTTCGGCATGTCGCGCCAGTTGGTCATCAATGACGATCTGGGACTGCTGGCCGACATCGCTTCGGGGTGGGGCCTGGCCGCGCAGGAATTCGAGAACGGGTTCCTGGTGGACAGGCTGACCGAGAACACCGGAGCCGGGCCGACCCTGGCGGACACGCTGGCTCTGTTCCATAGCACGCACGGCAACCTGGCGGGATCCGGCGCCGCTATCGGTGAAACGACCATATCGGCGGCGCGCCTGGCGTTGCGCGGCATGAAGGGCATTGATGGTGTGACGCCGATCAACGCCACACCGCGCTACCTGGTGGTTCCCGCCGCCAAGGAAACCACGGCCGAAAAGTTCCTGGCTTCCATCTACGCTGCTACCACGGCCGACGTGAACCCATTCGCCGGCAAGTTGCAATTGGTGGTTGATCCGCGGTTGGACAGCAAGAGCGCGACCCGCTGGTACATCTTCGCCGATCCGGCCGTGCTGCCCTGCATCGAATACGCCTACCTGGCGGGCTATGAGGGCTTGCAGGTGGAAACGCGCAACGGTTTCGACGTGGATGGCGTGGAGATCCGGGCGCGCCTGGACTTTGGCGCGGGCGGCGTTGATTACCGCGGCGCCTACTGCAACCCGGGGGCGTAGTCATGGCCCTTACACTCGCACAGTTGCAGGAAAAGCGGGACGAAATCGTGCAAACCCTGGGGCAGGCGGGTGTGACCTTTGGGGATCGCAGCGTCCAATACGCTCGCCAGCAAGAGGCGCTGGCGGCGATCGATGCGGAGATTGCGAAGTTGCAGTCTCCGCAAGCCAAACAGTTCGTAATTCAGACGAATCGAGGAATCTAGATGACAAACTACATTCAACGCGGAAATACCATTACTGTGGCCGCGCCCACGGGTGGAGTCACGAGCGGCGACTTGGTGATCGTCGGAAGTTTGATCGGCGTGGCGGCCACGACTCAGGCCGAGGGCGCGGACGTGGAGATTGACACCGTGGGCGTGTTCGACCTGCCGAAGGTGGCGACCGACGACGTGGCTGTGGGCAATTTGTTGTACTACGCTTCGGCGACGTCGAATTTGACGAAGACGCCCGGCACGGACAGCAAACCGCTGGTGGGCGTGGCGGTGAAGGCGGCCGGCGCCGCAGTTACAACGGTCCACTGCAAGCTGGGCGTCCACGGCATCACCGGACCGGCCGCGTAAGTTCGAGTTTGGCGCGGCGGAGTTTCCCTCCTGTCTTTGCCGCGTCATGAGGGGCGGGGTCTTTTCCCTTCTCCCCGCGAGCCGCCTCCCCGCGTATGGGCTGCGCGTCACGGCGGCACCTAATTCTCCTGGGCAGTTGCCTTGTACGGGCCGGGGCGCTATCCCCCGGCCCGCTTTTTGCTATGCCGAAACTCTCCAAAGCCGATCAACGCGCCAAGACATCGCAGAACGAAGCCCGGCGCCGGAAGGAATGCGCCCTGGCTGAAATACGCGAGATGGAGCGCGATCAAAGACGCGGAGCCCTGCTGCCCGCCGCCGAAGTGCGAAAGGTCTGGGCGGAGCGACTGGCCGCGCTGAAAGACCGCGTGTTAATGCTTCCCGACCGCCTGGCCGCGCGCCTGGCCAACCGCCCCGAGCCCGAGGTGCGGGCCGTCCTTCGGGACGAACTGGAAGAATGCCTCCGAGGAATTCACGCTGATGCGCAATAGAGCGTCCAGGACGCGCCAAGTCTGGCGCGAGGCATCCGAGGCCATTCTACCCCCGCCGCGCCTTAGCGTGAGCCAGTGGGCCGACGCAAACCGCGTCCTGGATTCCACGTCGCCCGAGCCGGGGCCCTGGCGGACGAACCGCACGCCATTCCTACGTGAAATCATGGACGCGCTTACGCCTTCATCGCCGTGCGAGCGGGTGGTGCTCGTCAAAAGCGCGCAATGTGGCGGTACGGAAGCGCTCCTCAACGTCTGCGGCTACCTGATGCAGCACGCACCCGCGCCTACCCTGCTGGTGCAGCCGTCCGTTGAGATGGCAAAGCGGTTCAGCAAGCAACGCCTGGACGCGCTGATTGAGAACACGCCGGCACTCCGCGGCCGGGTGAAAGATCCGCGCTCCCGCGACAGCGGGAACACGATTCTCATGAAAGAATTCGCGGGGGGCGTACTGATTCTGACGGGCGCCAATTCCGCTGTGGGACTCCGCAGCCTGCCGGCGAAATACGTCTTGTGCGACGAGTTGGACGGCTGGCCGGCGGACGCCGACAACGAAGGCGACCCGTTCACGCTCGCCTGCAAGCGCACGGTAGCCTTCGGATCGCAGCGGAAGATTCTCGCCGTGAGCACGCCGACGCTGGAGGGCTTGAGCCGCATCGAAGCGTTGTACAAGGCGAGCGATCAGAGGCGCTACTACGTCCCCTGCCCGCGCTGTGGAGCGTATCAAGTGCTCACCTGGCGCAACCTGGTTTGGGAGAAAGACCGTCCCGAGACGGCGCGGTATCGCTGCGAGGCGTGCGAGGCGCCGATTGAGAACTGGCAGAAGACCCAAATGCTTGCCAGCGGTGAGTGGCGCGCGACCGCGGCGGGCGACGGCAAGACTCGCGGCTATCACATCAACGCGTTGTACGCGCCCGTGGGATGGCCGTCCTGGGGCGACTTGGCGGGAGAATTCCTGGAAGCGAACAAGACCCGCGAAACGCTTCAGGTGTTCGTCAACTGTGTATGGGGCGAATGCTGGAAAGATGAAACCGCGTTGCCGTTGGATGCGGACGCGCTGTATTCTCGCCGTGAACCGTTCGGCGCGGACGTACCAATGGGCGCGTGCTTACTGACAGCGGGCGCGGACGTTCAGGCGGACCGCATTGAAGTGGAAATTGTCGGATGGGGCGACGGCGAGGAATCGTGGTCCGTGGGCTATCACGTCCTGTACGGCGACACCGGGCAGCCGGAGGTGTGGTGCGAGCTGGACAGGCTGTTGCTCCGCCAGTGGCGCCACGAAAGCGGACTTGAACTGCCCATCACTGCGGCGTGCATAGACGCCGGGTATGAAATGGCGCAAGTGCTTGAGTTCTGCCGGCCGCGCCTGAATCGCAAGGTGTACGCCACCAAAGGCGCGTCGGGATTCGGAAAACCTATCTGGCCGCGGCGCGCATCGAAGGGCGTCCACAAGGGCGAATTCTTCATGATCGGCAGCGACACGGCGAAAGAGCGCGTGTACGGCAAGTTGCGCGTGAACCTGGCCGGGCCGGGCTACTGCCACTTCCCGCTGAACCGCGAGCGCGACTGGTTCGAAATGCTCACGAGTGAGCGCATCAAGACGCGGACCGTCCACGGCCGGGCGGAGCGGTTCTTCTACAAACCGGATGGCGTGCGGAATGAGGCCCTGGACTGCCGGGGCTATGCCACGGCCGCGCTGCACGCGCTTTACATGGGCGGCTTCAGGCTGGCCGATCAAGCGGCGCGCATGAAAGCCGTGGTCGCGGGCAAACCGGACCCGGCTCCTGCGTACCAAGTGTACAGGAGCCGGTTCCTTTCGGGGTGAGCTGGATTAAGAACCTGAATCTCGCGGGAGATGAATGCTTTACCGGCGGGCGGGAGTGACTATTTCCTGCCATCCCTGCACTTCAGAGTTCTTGAAAGTAGCAACTGCTTCGTCACCATTGAAAAAAGTAAGTACGTACCGCAGAGGTTGTACCTTCTCAGCTTTCACAACTACAGGATTGGCTTGGCCTTTGATGAACACCTGAAAAGTCTTCATGCTGCGATTATATGATTTCGGAGCTAGGACCATGAAGTCTCAGGGTTGCGAGAGAGCGCGCTTGGGTGTATCATTCAGAGCGGACCGGCGGGGTGTTAGTCGCACCTCACCGGCCCTAAACCAGACGCCGAGCTAACCGGCGAGTGGCCTATGGTCAGTGTAGCGAACAACCCGCGATTTCCATACACCCCATCGCACCCACCCGACTACGCCCGGCGTGTCTCTGAAAGGATCACACGCCATGATGAACAAAAAGGCCGCATCCCGCGGCCGTACCCGGAAGATGGAATCCTTTGCGGACTGGATGGTCCGCATGGATACGCAGGTCGAGGCAATGGCCGCGCGAGTCTGCACAAAGCCGCCCGCTGAACGTTTGCTGAACCAGCACCAGCGGCGTATCGTGGAAATGCTTATCGAGCACATGCGGAGTCTGCCGCGACTCGCAGTGGGTGAGAACCCCTACAAAAAGAAGGAATACGATCACGTAAATGTGATCCTAACGAAACTATTCGAGGCTAAGTATCCGGAGTGGAAACAAAGGACGGCGGACGGCCTAAAGAGCGTGGATGCAATACCGAACGGAGAAAGCGCTGTCTTTCACCGCCTGCTCCGCAACTGCGCCGGGCGGGCGCCGGAGGAAGTGGCGGAGTACGAAGACGACGATTAGCGGTTGAAATCGCCTGGAGGGAATGAGATGGCAGTCTACCGACCTACCTACACCGATCCGAAGACCCGCGAGAAGAAGCAGTCCAACATCTGGTGGTACAACTTCACCTTCGCGGGAAAGCGCTACCAGGAATCCACACACGAGTCGAAGAAGACCCTGGCGCACGAAGCGGAGAAACAAAAGCGCGCGGCGTTGGAGCGCGCTCTGGTGGGGTTGCCGACCGAGAAGCCGGAAACTCGGATCAACAGCGTGAACGAACTGGTGAAGACGTACCTGGAACATTACCCGATCAACCATCGGCCGGCTTCCGCGGTCTTCGCCAAAGCGCGCCTGGCACACGTCACGCGACTGTTGGGAAAGTGCCTGATACCAGACCTGACCGAAAGCCGGATTCGTGACTACATCGCAACTCGACTGTTAGAGGAAACGGGCGGACGAACGATCAATATGGAGTTGGGAGAGTTGAGCCGCGCTGTCGGGCAGAAGTGGTCCGCAATGTGGCCGAAGGTCCGGAAGCTGGAAGAAAACCACGAGGTCGGACGCGCACTCTCCGCCGACGAAGAACGCGTGCTGTTGCAGACTGCGGCGAACGATCAATCTCCGAATCGAAACCGTTTGCTCTACACGTACCTGCGCATCGCGCTTTCCACGGGGATGCGGAGCGGCGAAATCTCTAAGCTGCGATGGTCACAGGTAGACTTATCCGCTAGCGTGTTGACAGTGGGAAAGGCAAAGTCGACGAAAGGGACCGGACGCCAGATTCCGCTGAACGATGAATTGAGAGTCGTGCTCGACATGCACGCATCCTGGTATATGAAAGAGTTCGGGCCCATTCAACCGGAATGGTACCTATTCCCCGGCCGAGTTGGGAGGCCGACTGCGGGTAAGTTGCGTCCGCTGAACCCGGACCGACCTATCAGCACCATGAAAAGCTCTTGGACTTCGCTCCGCGACGACGCCGGAGTGCAATGCCGGCTTCACGACTTGCGCCACACTGCCGCTACGAAGATGGCAGAAGCGGGCGTCCCCGAGTCCACCATGCTCGCGATCATGGGCCACATGAGCCGCGCCATGCTGGAGCGGTACAGCCACATTCGCATGGCCGCGAAGCGCGAGGCGGTCAAGGCGCTCGTGCTCCCGCCAATCGAAGCAGTTTCAAAGCCGGTTGCTAAAGAAATCGCTAAAGTGGAGCAGGCCGCCTCAATTCAGTAGTTTGTAAGTCGTTGCAAAGGATGGTGAGCGCGGAAGGAATCGAACCTTCAACCTAGTGATTAAGAGTCACTTGCTCTGCCAATTGAGCTACGCGCCCGATCTGGGTTGGCTTGGCTGTGGGGAGCGCGAAGAACTACTCTGCGCTTCCCGCACAATCGCCAGTATAGCATCTTTGATCTCGCGGCGTCGGATGGAACTCGGCCGCTTGAGCTATTCTGGAAACTCGGTCTGTTTGGGCCATCGCCCGGGATCGAACATTGGAAAGGATCAGCTGCACGTAAGCAGCGCCGCAAGTGAGTGCGGATTCTGATTTCGTGAGCCCAAGTTCAGTGTGCGGTGGGTCCATGGAGGCAACGGGAACGGTGGCTGCCAAACCCCAAGAAGCCACCAGCCCGCTGTTTCAGATGGCGCGATGGGAAACCTTCGATATGCTCCGGGCGCTGGCGATAACTCTGGTGTTCCTGTTTCATTACAACGGATTTGCAGGCCCGATCACGCGAGGGGCGCCTTGGCTCGATTCGCTCGAGTCGGTCGCGGGCAGGTTGGGCAGTATTGGAACCAACTTGTTCCTGCTCCTGACGGGCCTGTTTATCGCCAGGAGTGTCGCTCGGGAGAATTTCCTGTATTGGAAGTTCTCCGCCCGGCGGCTGATCAGGATTTATCCGCCCTACCTGCTGGTAATCGGCGCCGCGCTGGCATTCTGGTTTGCCTTCCCGGCCTTTTCCCGGCTAGCTCCAGGCGCCACCCTTGCGAGTGTCCTCTGGGAGAACATTATCCTTTGGCCGGGGCTCTCTCCCAATAGTCCCGTGCTCACCGTGACCTGGACGCTTAGCTGGATCATGGCGGCCTACGTCGTGCTCCCATTGCCGCTGCGCACCCTGCGAATCCATGTGAAGTCCGGTGTGCGACGCATCATGATTCTGAGCGGCGTGTTGCTGCTTTACCTGACCCTGGCCTTCGTTATCTCACTGGCCAGCCCTCGGGTCGGCTATGTCGCCGCCGGCTGCATCGTGTTTGAATTAGTGACGATCGCACCGGAGAGGTACGCCAGCAGAGACCGCATGTGGCGGATGGTGGTCTTAGCGGTAACCGCTCTTGTTTTGCGAATCGTCATTGAGGGGGCCGGCAACTGGCATTCGTTTGAAGTGGCAAGACGAGTCATTTTTACAGCTCTCGGCCTGACCGGGCTCAGCCTCCTGAGCGTGGCTGCGTTCATCGTGCAGGTGCGTTACCCTCTCCATTACTATGAATTCCCACTGAATCCGGTCCGCCTGTTGGGACGAGTGGGATTCTCCTTCTATTTGCTGCACGGACCAGTAACCAAGCTGTTTGCCTTCATTGTGCTTTCTTCCTTGCCGCTGGTTTGGCCAAGCCCATGGGCCGGATGGCTGGTCATGCCGGCCTGCTTTTTGTCGACGGCACTGCTGTCCGCAATCATGTTCTATTGGGTAGAGCGCCCGCTCCAGCAATTTGGGAAGGCGCGCTTCTGACCCGTTCGCGCACGCGTTGCGGACGGGCTATCTCCTGCCGGTTGTGTTGTATACCGCAAGATCGCGGATGCGCGGGGTGTCGGACGACTCGATCACGCGGATTCGCACGGCGCTGGCGGTGACCGGCGCAAAGCGGTCGATCTTCTTGTGGCCGATCGTGCGAGCGGCGGCCAGGGCCTTCCATTTCCCATTCACCAGTGCCTGGATCTCGTAGCGGTGCACGTGCTGGCCATAGTAGAGGTCCTCCATGGTCACCACGCTGTCGAAGCTGACCGGCTGCCGGAATGTGACGGACATGCGCCCGGGATCGGTGGTTCCCTTGCTCGCCAGATTGTTCGAGTACATGCGCCGGATGACGTCTCCGAACTCGCGCAGCCGCGCCACGTCGGCTTCCGGCATGAGACCGCGATCATCCGGCGCCAGACCCAGCATGAGCTGTGCCCCATAGCCCACCGACCGGTGGTAGAGGTCCACAAGCGCATCCAGCGACTTGAGCTTCTGTTCGGAGTTGGGATGCCAGAACCAGCCTCCCTCACGCAGCGGCGTGTCGCACTCCTGCGGACGCCAGCGCTTCACGCCGGCCACGTCCACCACGTTCCAGTTATCCGGTTCGGTGAAGCCGTCCTCGTTGCCGCACCAGCGTATGTGGCCTTCCTTCAGGAACCCCGCGCCACTGAAAAACAAGGTGTTCGGCTGAAAATCGCGAAGCGTACAAATGTAGCGGTCCCAATCGTAGACGTGCCCTTCGCTGCCCGCGCCGTCCACCCAGAACTCGGTCAACTCGCCGTAACGGTGAGCGAGTTCCGCGACCTGGCTCGCATAGAACTTGTCGTACGCTTTGCTGTCCTTATAGGAAGGTTCGTGGCGATCCCAGGGCGACAGGTAGACGCCAAACTTCAAGCCCTGGGCGCGCGCGGCGCGCTCGACCTCGCGCACCAGATCGCCCTTGCCGCCTCGCCAGGGGCTTGACGTGACGCTGTACTTTGTCGCGTGCGAGGGGAACAGGCAGAATCCATCGTGATGTTTCGCCACCAGGACCAGATAGCGCGCGCCGGCGGACTTCGCCGCCGCCACCCACTGCGCGGCGTCAAATTTTGTGGGATTGAACACGGACGGGTCGGCGGTGCCGTCGCCCCACTCGCGGTCCATAAAGCTGTTGGGCCCGAAGTGAATCAGGACGCCGATTTCGAGATCCTGCCAAGCCACCTGTTGCGGGCTGGGCTTGACGTCGGTGAAATTCTGCGCCGTCAGGGCCACGGAAAAGACGAGTGTGGCGATCAATGGGACGATTCGTGTCATGTCAGTTCTCACTTGTTGTCGATCAGGAAAAACACAGCCGGTTCGAGATGCCTGTCTTGGAGCGTGATGTCGATGGTTACTGCCGTGCGCGAACCCGGCGCCGGTTGAGGGATGCGGATCACAAGCGGCGAAGCGGCCGTGGTTCCCGGAGCGACTCTCATGGTTCCACTCGCGGGCCCGCTCCAGCGGACCTGCAGCGGCGCATCGAGCGGATTCGCGACGCGCAGTTCCAGCTTCTGCCCTTCGGCGCTCCACTGGCTGACAAGCGGATACACGCTCACCAGGTGGGGATTGAAGTCGAACTGATGGCGGCCGGTGGGAGACAGTTCATCCAGGGTCCGCGCGGCGTCCTCGGCCCACCGCACGCGCAGGTCCCATTCTTCGGCGCGGAATTCGAAAGGACGCTCGTGCGCGGCGAGCACCCACTCTGGCGCAATCTTCCGCATCAGGCGCGCGGACAGGGCGTGGTAGGCGGGGGAGCCCCGGTTGAAACCGCTCCATCCGCCCGTGCCGTTGGCGATATCCCACAATTCCAAGCCCTGGAACGTGTCGCCGGAAAACACGGCACGATGGCCGTCTATGGTGGTTTCGAGAAACTCGTGGAACCAGGTTTGTCCCGGCGCGTGGTAGGCGCGCATCCGATAGCCGCGCCAGGTGAACTCCTCGCCATCAGCGAGAACGCGGTCGGGCTTCACACCGTCGAAGTACGAAAAAGGATGCCAGTAAGCCGTCGGATGCTCGAGCAGGTCCGCGAGCGGCTTTACGGTGACGATTTCGACGCCGTAGCGCGCCTTCAACTCCGGCAAGCGCAACACGTGGTCCACGTGCAGGTGCGTGATCCAGATCTTTTCGACCTTGCGCGCGCCGATGCGTTCGAGGATGGCCGGCCACTCGGCGGGATCCAGGTTGTTGTCCACGGCGAAGCAAGCGCCCGAATCGTCGACCAGGAAGTAGTTGTTGCCAGTCATCCAAAGATGCGGGCTGAGCCGTTCGAGAAGCTGCTTGCCTACCCGCACGGTCTCCAGGCGCTTGAGCGGCGTGGACGGTGCGAGCGGCGGCGTACGCGTGAGCCCATAGAGGTCGAAGTTCTTCAGTTCCGCCGCGCGCCACAGGCGGCCCGCGGTGATGGCGAGCGTCTCCTCGATGCCCTGCGTTTGCGGGTCGCCGTGCGATGGTGCCAACACCGCCGCGTTCAGATTCCGCAGTTTGATGAGGGATGTTGCGGCGGCTTCGTAGCCGTGCCCTCGCCAGTGGTCCCAGTCGAGTTGATAGCCCTGCCACACCTTGCCGCGCGCGTAAATTGCGTCGCCCGAAAAGAGGACCTTTTTGCCGCCAATATTGGCCGTGTAAGCCACGTGGTCGCGCGTGTGGCCCGGTGTGGCGACCACGCTCAGTGCGCCCGCAGCGGTCTGGATCTTTGCGCCCGGCGCGACGTCGAACGATGCATGGCTTTCGTCGGGCGCGACTACGGAGTAGACCACGGAGCCCGTCGGGGCAGGGAAGAACTTACGCCAGTAGCCGGCGACCGGTTCTCCGGGGGCGTGAATCGGAATGCCCCGCGCCCGGGCCCTTTGAAAGCCGAACCATTGATCGCGGTCGCGGTGCGTCAGGTAGATCGCGTCCACGTGGCGCACGCCGATGGAGCCGAGCTTGTCCAGTACATCGCCGCTCGCCAGGTCGATCAACACGGCGCGGTCGCCCGAACGGACTACGTAGACATTGGCCGCATCGCGGTAGACGAAGAGATTCTCGAGCAGTGGCTCCAGTGCCGCAAGGCTGAATAACAGAAGCGCGAGCATGGCGGGTCAGCTCCAGAGGCGGTCCCAGGCGCGCTCCTTGTCCCACTGCGGCGTGGGTTCGAAGAAGCCGCCCTCGCCAATGTGCTGCTTCAAGGCTTCTTCATTCAGCGTGACGCCGAGGCCCGGCGAGTCGGGCACTGGGATAAAACCGCGCTGGAGTATGGGTTTCGCAACGCCGTCCACCAGGTCGCTCCACCAGGGGATGTCCACGGAGTGGTTTTCCAGCACCAGGAGGTTCTCCGTGGCCGCGGCGCAGTGCACGTTCGCCATGCAGGCGACCGGCGATCCGGCGAAATGCATGGCCATGGGGACGCCGTATTCCTGGGCCATGTCGCCGATCTTCTTGGTTTCCAGGATCCCGCCCGCGGTCATGAGGTCGGGGTGGATGATGTCCACCGCGTGCGCGCGGCACAGTTCGGCGAAGGGTTCTTTTAGATAGATGTCCTCTCCGGTGCAGGTGGGCAGGTTCACCTGGTCGGTAATCTGTTTCCACAGCGCGGTGTGCTGCCACGGCACCATGTCTTCTAACCACGCAAGGTTGTACTTTTCGAGCGCCTTTCCAAGGCGAATGGACGAGTTCACGCCGATGTGGCCGAAGTGGTCCGCGGCCAAGGGGACGTCCATGCCGATCGTCTCGCGTATGCGGCCTACGTATTCGGCCATCAGCGCGATGCCCTTTTCGGTGAGTTCAATGCCTGTGAAAGGATGCATGGTCAGGGCGGCCTGACTTTGCGAGTAACCGAGCGGACGGGTGACGGCGCCCGGGACCTTTTCGACCAGGTCGATGCCGAGGTCCATTTTGAGGAACGTGAAACCTTGCTCGATACGCTTCTTCAGGCGCGCGGCGTAGACAGCCGGGTCGTGCGATTCGGTGGTATCGGAGTAGCAGCGGATCGTGTCGCGGAACTTGCCGCCCAACATCTGCCACACCGGCACGTTGTAAGCCTTGCCGGCGAGGTCCCACAGCGCCGTCTCGACGGCGCACACGCCGCCGCCCTGCCGGCCGTGACGTCCGAACTGCTTGATCTTGCGGAAGAGACGGTCGATGTCGCAAGGATTCTCGCCGAGCAGGCGGCTCTTGAGTATGAGCGCGTAGGTGGGGCTGCCGCCGTCGCGGACTTCGCCCAAACCCGAAATGCCTTGGTTCGTGTCGATGCGGATGAGGATGCAGCGCATGGGCGCGCGCTCGATGACGGCGCAGCGCAGGTCGGTGATCTTCAATTGGGAAGGTTTGGACCAAGCGCGCACACCGGCCAGCGCCAGGGGAAGGAACGCACGTCGAGCAATCATCGGCCCAATTGTAACGCGAACGAAAATCTCTCAGACCGCGCTTCGCGATCCCTGATCCGTCCGTAAGGAGAATCAGAGTGCAGTTTCGGAACCGGTAGGACAG
>CAZLOS010000032.1:0-44022 GCA_964561215.1 uncultured Solibacteraceae bacterium
TAGCTCGAATCCTGACCCTTGGCGCGCATGACTCGGATTACCGCGTACGGATACCCACCGCTCGGACGGGTTTCGCCCACCGCTGGACGCGCGCCGTACAACTGCTTCTTGGTGTCGCTGCCGAGGAAGGCGACGCGGCGGCCCGCGGCGCAATCTTCCCAGTTGTAGAAGCGGCCCTCGGCCACCGGAATGGTGCGGATATCCGCGAACGGCGGGTGCGAGCCTGTGATCAGCATCATGCCGCTGTTATAGGCGCTGCGAATGGGAATCCCACCCCGGCCGAACTCGGGCAGCACGTACTGGCAGGAGGTGGCCTCCTTCGCCACGAAAAGGTGATCGGTGTCCAACCAGCGCAGCCGCCGCCCGGCGCGCTGCCCTCCAGCCTGCATGCTGGTCTGACCGCTGAACACGATCATGACGTTCTTGGCGAACTGTTCCGACTGCTTCTCCTGCCCCACCCGCAGCCCTTCGCCTGCCGCCACCATCAGGGTGATGGAGACGATGCCCCAGGCGATGCCGAACATGGTGAGCAGCGTGCGAATCTTGTTCGCCCACAAGGCGCGTATCGTGCCGGTGAACAGATCCTGCACGTTCATGGCTTCACCGCCCGACTTCGGGCCGCTACTGCAGCACCACCTGCTGTCCTTCTTTCAGCCCCGCGACCAGCTCCGTCTTCACTCCGTTGGATATGCCGAGCTGGACCGGCACCTTGCTGCGGCCGGTTTTGGTTTCCGGCGCAGGGATTTCAATGGACGGCTTGCGGTCCTTGTTGTACACGATGGCGGACTCCGGAACCAACAGCACTTTGTGCTTCTCTTCCAGAATGATTTCGGCATTGGCGCTCATGTTGGCCTTCAGTTCACCGCCGGGATTGCGGATGGACACGCGTACTTCGAACGTGGTGACGTTGTCTTTTTCAACCCCGAGCGGAGAGATCTTGGTCACCTGCCCATCGAACTTGCGGTCCTTGAAGCTCTCCACCACGATGCGCGCGCGCTGGCCCATGTAAACGCGGCCGATATCGGCCTGGTCCACCTTACCGAGCACATAGACGTCGCCCACGTCGCCCAGCGTCATCACCAGCGTGGCCTGCGAGCCGAGCACCAGGATGGAGCTCACCGCGTCGCCGACCTCCACGTTGCGGGAGAGCACCAGGCCGTCCATGGGACTCACGATGGTCGAATAGCTCAGATTCTCCTCGGCGCGCTCCAGGGCGGCGCGCGCCTGCGCCACCTGGGCTTTGGCCCGCGTCATGTCGGCGCGAGCCACGGCCAGGTTGCGCACGGCGGCCATCTGCTTGTTCAGGGCGAGCTGGTAGGCTTTCTCGGCGTCTTCGAGCAGGGACTTCGCGATCAGACCGTCGCTGTGAAGCTTTCGCGCGCGGTCCATGGCTATTTTCAGGAACGGCAGGTCGGGGCCTTCAGCCTCCACTTTGTTGCGCTCGAAGGTGGCCAGGCTGGATTCCTCGGCGGCCTGCGCGGCCAGCAGGATGGCCTTGGCCTCCCGCACCTGGGCCTGCAGTTCTTCCTTGTCAAGCTCGGCCAGCACCTGCCCCTGGCGGACGAATTCGCCGTAGTCTACCATCAATTTCTTGACGATGCCGCTGGCCTTGGATTTGACCTCTACTTTGGACCGCGGCTGGATCTTGCCGGTGGCCACGACGCTGCGGGCAATGTCGCCGCGCTCGATCTTGGCGAGTTTCGATGGGTCGATCTGATGGTTAGGTTTGAAAGCGGCTTTGATGCCGAAGAACGCCCCACAAACGACGACCAGCATGACAATGGCCCAAATCCAGCGGCGCCGTCTCCGTCCGTTTTTCCCGTTCTTCCCGTTACCAGCCATAGTGCGCTTCTCCAATAACTGAACTACGCAGATAGACGAGGTGGAGTTCCCGTCACTTCAGGCATAGACGAAGCAGGAGACGGACGGTCTCTATCCGGGCAACGGCGATTTGTGCGGGACGGCCTGCCATGGTAGGATGAAACTACCGACGCTGTGCACGCGGGGACGTAGTTCAGTTTGGTTAGAACGCCGGCCTGTCACGTCGGAGGTCGCGGGTTCGAACCCCGTCGTCCCCGCCATTCCTTTCAAAACATCACCGGTCACGATCACCAGTGGCACCACACATGGTCGCCGGCGTGATCCAGGCAACGCCGGAGTGCCGGCAGATGCTCCCGTGGGGAACGCCGAAGCGATCATCAAGGCCGGTATCAATCAGAGCCAGGGCGGCATCGCGCTGGCGGTGAAGTAGGCGAGCGCCTGCGCAAGTTCCGGAGGGTAGTTAGGCTGACAGGTGCTCGATCACGATCTTGATCCCGATGCCGACCAGGATCAGCCCCCCGAGAACCGTCACTCGTTTACCCCAGATTGAGCCGGCCCGTCTTCCGATCAGCATCCCCACCGAGGTGAAGGAAGCCGTTACGATGCCGATCACGAGGGCGGGGACGATGATCTTCGAGCCGAGAAAGGCCAGGGAGAGGCCGACGGCCAAAGCGTCGATGCTGGTGGCCACCGAGAGCACCACCAGCGACCAGCCGGTCGTCGGGTCGTTCAATGTACGCCGCCCGTCCTCCTGGTCATGGAGGGCTCCCCAAATCATCCTGCCGCCGACAAATGCCAGGAGGCCGAAAGCAATCCAGTGGTCGAACGTCGAGGTGTACTTCTGGACGGCGGTGCCGGCAAGCCAGCCGAGCATCGGCATCAGGGCCTGAAACAGCCCGAAATGGAAGGCCAGCCGGAAGACTTGACGTGGCGTCAGCGGGTTGAGCGTCAACCCGGTCGCGATAGCCACGGCGAACGCGTCCATGGCGAGTGCGCAGGCCAGTGCCAGGAGACTTATCCAGCCCATGTCTCGCCGGCTGCTTCCCGCATGCTCTGGCCCCCGCTCATGATCCTTCGCACCACAAAGCCGCAGTATCGCACAGCGCGGCGGAAGCGCGCTGGAGCATGGGAGCGGGAACTGGCCGAGGGCGAAGCGGCCGAACTTGGTGTGGCAGGCGGAGGCGCCAGAGTGACGGCTTCAAATGGTTCTGCCGGCTTCGGCGCAGCACGAGGCGGCAGTGGTGAATCGCTCTGCTTCTCCGAAACCCGAGCGACCGCTGGTGGCGGCGTTACTTTGCCTCCTTCACCCTCACGACGTAGTACGGCGCGGCGAGGAACGGGTCGGGATCGAGCCAGGTGCCCTTTTCCGTGTTGAGGACTTCGAAGTAGTACATCAGGTCCCAGCGCGCGCTCAGGTCGGCGGCGGGAATCGTGAAGTTTGCCTTCGCCGTGGGGATCTCGATGGTCTTGAGCGGTTCCCGCAGGCTCGCGGGGCCGTAGTGTAGCCGGATCAAGGCCACGTTCGTTGCCGGCTTCACGCGCACGCTCAGCTTGAGCCGGCGATCCGGCTTGGCTTCCTTGGGCGGGTCGTGTTCGATCTCGGGCCTTGGCAGGGGTTCGGCCGACGCGCGCGCGGCGGTCTCCACGGGTTTGCGCCGGGCCAGCGGCTGGACCGCCTGACGATAGGCTTCCGGTGCGCCGGCCACCGTCCAGGGCTTCTCCGGCGTTTGGGGATCGTAGCCGAGCCGGCCCCACATGAAGTGCGGGAGCCAATCGCCGGCGCCCGGCCGCGCGCGCCCCAGATCGATTTCAAAACCCTCGGAGCCGGAAGCCGTCAGCGCGGGGATCATCCGCCGCAATGCCTCGGAATCGCCCCATGCGAATTGCGAACACACTCCGGGCGCGCCGATCTCCCAGAAAACGCCGTGCCGGCGCGGCCTTTCGAGCAGGTCCAGGTTGCCGCCCGGCCTTCGGCCCGCCGCGGCATTCTCGTGGCCAACCCAGAGGCTCCAATAGTCCAGCGGCAGGCGCACGGGCGCTCCTGAAGCCGAGGCGGCTTCATAGGCCTCGCTATCTACCTCGACGACCACGCGCCGGCCCGCTTCTGCGACAGCGCGGAACACGTTCTTGCCGTTGGAATCCGCCCTGCCTTGACTGCCGCCCCTCACCTGCACGCAGCGGATGGCCCGGCACTCGGCCAGCAGCAGCTTCAGAGCCGCGTAACTGTAACGCGCCAGGTCTTCCGCGTTGAGTCCTTCCACCGGGGACTTTGATCCGCTCCGCGCCTTCGCCTCCCAAATGCCCAGCGTGAAATCGACGGCGTGTTCGGCACAGGTGGAAGCGATGAACCGCAACAGGGCCAGATTCCGCTCACGTTGGGCCTCCGTGAGGCCTTTTACGCGCACCTAGGGAAACTCGGGCACGGAGAGCCAGTATGGATACGGGGGCGCGAATTCATCTCCGGGATGCGTGAAGACAAGGTTCAGGCGGTTGAAGCGGTTACGCGCCAGGGCGCGGATGTAGTCGCGCCATCCGTCTTGCGACCGGAACCACTCCTGTTCAAAGTCGCCGATGCCGGCAATGCACCGGACGCCGCGCAGGGGCGTCGCGGGCGCGCCTTTCTCTTTCGACAGGCGCCCCTTCCACCGGACCTGGTCGGCGGCGGCAAGCAGGCCGTACATCAACCCGCGCAAGTCGCCGCCCTCGATGCGGCCGGACTGAATCCGGTATGTCTCGGCGGCGTCCGAAGTGATTTCCGCCGTGAAACGGATCGCGCCGGGCCGCAATCCACGCGCGGCGACGGCGCTTTCCACCTCTTTCCTGCCGAACTCGACCGGCCCAGCCTGGGCCGCGAACACCGCGGCCACCCACAACAAGAGTGTCTTATTCAGACAAGGTGCTCCAACCTCTGTGCGACAGATTGAAATAAATGATCGCGGCGGCTGCAAATCCCGCAACGAGCATTCCCGTGCCCATCGCCAACTGGCCCAGGATAATCTTACCCACTCCGAACAACGTGCAATAAATGAATATGCAGCCGCAAATCCAGTCGAGGAGATTCCACATGCCGTCGCCCGGGGCCTTCACTTCCGGCACCATGGCGGCAATCCGTTTCCAGCCGAAACGCGATGGGTAAGTCCGGCGGTAGAAGGCCTTCAGGACCTCGTCGGGTTCCGGCTTGGTGAGGAACGTCGCCAGCAGCCAGACCACCGTGGTGATGGCCACCGTGATCATCATGATCCAGGCGAAGTCCACGGGCTTGTCGCTGTCAAGCTTGCCGGCCGTCTGCAGGGTCACCGACACGACGAAGGCGCTGATCATGGCCGACAGTTCACTCCAGGCATTGATGCGCCACCAGAACCAGCGCAGCAACAGCACGCCGCCGGTACCGGCGCCGGTGACGATCAACAGCTTCCACGCCCCGGCGATCGAATCCATATAGAAAGTGACGATGGCCGAGAGGATGGTCAACAGCACCGTGGCGAGCTTCGAGACGGTCACGTAGTGCCTGTCGCTCGCCTTCTTGTTGACAAAACGGCGGTAAAAATCGTTCACCAGGTAACTGGCGCCCCAGTTGAGGTTCGTAGCGATTGTCGACATGAAGGCCGCGGCGAAGGCTGCGACCATCAGGCCGCGCAACGAAGCCGGCAGGTAATCGATCATTACAAGGACGAAGCCGGATTCCGGATCGGCCAACTTGGGATACACCACCACGGAGACCAGGGCTGTCAGAATCCACGGCCACGGCCGTACGGCGTAGTGCATTACGTTGAAGAAAAGCGTGGCCAGAAGTGAGTGCTTCTCATTCTTGGCCGAGAACATGCGTTGCGCGATGTAGCCGCCGCCGCCAGGCTCGGCGCCCGGATACCATGTCGCCCACCAGTTGAGCGAGATGTAGACCAGGAACGTGATCATGGGCATCCAGGCCGAGTTGAGGTCTGGCACGAAGCTCAACACGGAGCCGTGCCCGCCGGTGGCGATACCGCGCGCCTGGTCCAGCGCCGCCAGTTTCATCTTCAGCGCGCCCATGCCGCCCACCGCGTGCACGGCGAATACGGCCAGCACGACGACCATGGTCATCTTGATGAAGAACTGGATCGCGTCGGTCACCAGTACGCCCCACAGGCCGCTGAGAGTCGAGATGAACGAGGTTACCGTGATCATTCCCAACACGATCAGGAGTGCCGTGAGTTTATTCACCCCCAGGATGAGCGACAGGATCTTCACCATCGCCAGGTTCACCCAGCCGAGCACAATGCAGTTGATGGGAATGCCGAAGTAAACGGCGCGGAAGCCGCGCAGGAATGCCGCCGGCTTCCCGCTGTAACGGATCTCGGAGAACTCCACGTCCGTCATCACGCCGGAGCGGCGCCACAATCGCGCATAGAAGAACACTGTGAGCATGCCGCTGGCCACGAAGTTCCACCACAGCCAGTTGCCTGCGATGCCGCCGCGGGCCACCATGCCCGTCACGGCCAGGGGCGTGTCGGCGGCGAAAGTAGTCGCCACC
Source organism: uncultured Solibacteraceae bacterium (assembly GCA_964561215.1). Taxonomy (GTDB): domain Bacteria; phylum Acidobacteriota; class Terriglobia; order Bryobacterales; family Bryobacteraceae; genus JAJFUV01. The sequence continues at coordinate 6,332 of CAZLOS010000032.1, forward strand.
ATGGAGAGGCCGGCCAGCCACCAGGGTACGTCGCGGCCGCTGAGAAAGAATTCGTTCACGCTCTTGCCGGCGCGGGCTTTGTAGTAAAAGCCGATGCCGATGTTCAGCGCGAAGTAGAGAGCTACAATAGTCCAATCGATAAATGTGAGGTGCAAGGTAAACCGTCCCGCAAAAAGGCTTATTATACTGAACCTCCTGGTTGGATGGGGGCTGTTTGCCTCCGGGCAAACCGGTGCGCTGTCACGGGCGGCCGATCGCGCTCGCGTCGCAATGGACGAGGGCCGCTTCCCGGAAGCGGTCGAAATCTACCGGGACCTGCTGAAGAACGATGCTTCGAACGCCGGCCTCGTCATGAACCTTGGGCTTGCGCTGGACGGCGCCGGGAAGCCCCGAGAAGCGGTCGCGCAGTTTGAGCGCGTCGTAAAGTTGGATCCCGATTTCGCGCCTGCATACCTGGCCGCTGGAAGCTGTTGGCGACAATTGGGCCAGCCGGCCAAAGCCCTGGATGCCTTTGAACATGCGCTGGTGTTGGAACCGGGGAGCCGGAAGGTGCACCTGGAACTGGCCGATGCGCATTACGAACTAGGCCACTTCGAGCGCGCCGTGGAATTCTACGAGCGGCACACCAGCGTCGACGTCCGCCAGGTGCGCGCCTGGAAACAGCTCGGAGTCAGTTACGTGCGCCTGGGCCGGGCCCGGGCGGCCGAGTTGCGCAGGATCGCCCCCACGTCCCGCCTCTGGACGGACCTGGTTTCCGATTCCGGCCTGTACGGAGACGCCGCGTCGAAGTCCGCTGCCGCGCCAAAGCCCGCGGCGCCCGAGCCCGATTGCTCCACGCCCTCGCGCGAGTGCGAGTTCCTCGCCGGCCACTATCGCCAGATCATCGCCGCCGTCGCCGGGGCCAAGACTCCGGAATCGCTCTTCTGGCAGGCGCGCTGCTACGAAGAACTGGCCTTCCGGGCGTTCTCGCAGTTGAGCGATCTGCTGCCGCCGGAGGAAGTCCGCGCCGTGCTTCGGGAAGTAGGCGTCGCGGAGCCGAAGTAGTCCGCACCGCGGGACCGGTCCGGCGAATCTAATGAGGATGCATTCGGTGAGACCCGCCGCCAAACGCGGCGTTACGCGGATCGGCTGGCTCGATAGCCGCCACACGTTTTCCTTCGACCAGTACTACGATCCCCGCCACATGGGCTTCCGTTCACTGCGCGTCATCAACGAGGACCGCGTCGCGCCGCAACAAGGCTTCCCCACGCATGGGCACCAGGATATGGAAATCATCACCTACGTGCTGGAGGGAGCGCTGGAGCATAAGGACAGCATGGGTAATGGCTCCGTCATTCGTCCCGGCGAAGTGCAGCGCATGAGCGCGGGCACCGGCATCACCCACAGTGAATACAACCATTCCAGCACGGAGACGGTCCACCTGCTGCAGATCTGGATTCGCCCGTCGCGGAAAGGCATCCAGCCCGGCTATGAACAGCAGGACTTTTCCGAACGGCTGGCGGACGGGCAACCCGTTGCGGTAGCTTCCGGAAGCGGTTCGGCGGGCGCCATCCACATTCACCAGGATGCGGAGGTGTACGCAGCCAGATTGAAGCCGGCGTCAACCGCCGCACACGAACTGGCCCCCGGACGGCACGCCTGGGTGCAGGTGGCGCGGGGAACCGTCGAGGTCAACGGGATCAAGCTCAGCGCGGGCGACGGGGCAGGCGTCTCCGAAGAGCCGGCGGTCCACTTTGTCACTGAAGACGGTTGTGAACTGCTCCTGTTCGACCTGGCCTGATTGCGGCCGCTTTACTGGATGACCGGCTTCACCGCCGAACCGTTGGTCAGTGCGTGCTCGCTCGGCAGGGCCACGGCGTCGCCGTCGCTGAGGCCCGTTTTCACTTCGGTGCGCGTCACGCTGGAGGCGCCCAGCGCGAGCGGCTGCCAGGCTACCCGCTCGCCGCGCAGCACCAGCACGCCGACCTGCGAACCGTCGCGGCGCAGGGCCTCCTTGGGGATAGTGAGCGCGTTCTCGACCACTCGCGAACGTATCTCGGCGTTGATGTTCGTGCCGGGCAGCAGTTCATGCCCCGGATTCTCAATGATGCAAACCACCTCGCCCACCTGCCGCGTGCCTACGGCGACGATCTCCGTGGGCAGCTTCTCCACCGTGCCTTGCCAGCGCTGCTGCGGCAGCGCGTCCCAACCGATCGAGACGGGCATGCCTTTGGCGACGCGGCCCAGTTCCGGCTCGTCGACGTAAACGGAAACGCGGACCTTCTCGGTGCGACCCACCTTCGCCACGGGATCTCCGGGATTGAGGTAAGAGCCGCGCTGCACCGCGAGTTCGTACATCACGCCGTCGATGGGCGCGCGCACCACGGAAAGCTCCAGCTTCCCGCGGGCCAACCGCGCCGCGGCTTCGGCCTCCTTGAGCCGTGCTCCGGCCGCGCGGCGGTCTTCGGCGGCCACCAGCGCGGCACGCTTGGTCTCCATGGCCCGCGCCTGCGATTCGAAGCGCCTTACCTGCTCCTCGGCGTCCTTCACTTCCTGGCCGGTGGCGGCCTCCTTGGCGGCAAGCCGTTTCAGCGAATCGCGGTTCGCGCGCGCGGCGGACAATTCGAGGCGGACCTTGTCGAGTTCACCGTCGATTTCGGCCCGTTCGGCGGCACGCCCGCCCCGGCTCAAAGTGTCGGACTCGGCCCTGGCCTGTTCCACGCGCGACGCGGCGGACGCGAGATCGGCTTCCGCCTCACGCGCGGTCAATTCGACCAGCGCCGTCCCGCGCGCGACCCTGGCTCCACGCTCGACCAGGACCTTTTCCACCAGCCCGCTGCGTTCCGCTCGGACAGCCACCCACTCCAGGGGTTCCACTTTGCCATTGGTCACCAGGTTGCTCACCAGGCGCTCGCGCCTGACCTTGGTGAAGGCGACCTCCGGCGGGGCCGTCTTCCTGACGTATGTCAGCCAAACCGCGGCCACGGCCAGCACCGCAAAGCTCCCCAGCAGCAACGCCTTCCGCAAGCCGGTTTCTCCTTTTTAGAGCAGTCGCTCGACTATTCCTATTCTGCCAGATGCGAAAGCCGGCCAGCCGTCTCTTGGGATATTTCTGTCAAAAGAAAGGGCCGGGTCGCAAAACTCCGCAACCCGGCCCGATAGGGGACTACCGGCTCGGAGGAAACCTAGAAGCTAAGTCTGGCACCCACCTGAATGGTGCGGGCCCCACCACCGCTGGTCACCATGCCAACCCGGTTGATAGGAGTACCGCCATCGCGCAAGTCGGCGATGGTCGCACCAATGCCGGAAATGTTGAAGTGGTTGAAAGCATTGAATGCGTCGGCGCGCAACTGCACTCGCGCCCAGTCGGTGATGTGGAAGCTCTTCGCCAGGCTCATGTCCCAATTCCACATACCCGGGCTCCACAGCATGTTGCGGGAAGAGTTGCCCCACGTCCACGGCTTTGGCGGAGCAAAGGCGTTGGGATTGAACCACTGGATGCCGGTAATGACATCGTGTCCGCTGCCCTGACCGGCATAGAGGTCGGCGCCGGCTACCACATCCGCGCGACCGCCCCACCAACCGGTGTACGTGCTGGGTACCGAGAAGCTCACCGAGAACGGAGACCCGGTCATATAGCTGCTGATGCCGGAAACCTGCCAGCCGCCCATCACCGCGTCCGTCAACTTGCCGGCGTCGCCAAGGAAACGCTTGCCGTGGCCAACGGGCAGTTCATAGACGTAGTTGAACACCAGCGTGTGACGCCGGATACCGGTGCTGTTACCGTAATCGAGGCCCGGATAGTTGGGATTCTGCGGCCCGCCGCTTGCTTCCACGTTATCCAGACTGCTCGTCCAGGCGTACTCGGCCTGCAAATGGAGCCCGTTCGCGAAGCGCTTGGTGGCTTCAAGTTGCAGTTGGTTGAAGTTCTGGGAACCGCCGCTCCGGGTGGATTAGATGGTAGCCCAGGGCTGATAGGGCCGCTGGTTCTGTGTTGTGACATTAGGGGTCTGGGTGGCAGGAACGTTCAAATCGCCAAAGAACCACTGAATGTGGTGGGTCTGGCTGCCCGCGTACGTGATGCGCGCCGCCCAATCGTTGGTGAACTGATGCTCCACAGTCGCGTTCCACTGCTGGGCAACGGCGTTCTTGAAATCGCGCTGCATGGCATACAGATTCGGGTGCGCCGACACGCCGGTCGCCCCCTGGAGTTGAGCCGGAAATGGGTTGGAAAAAGTGATATCCGGCGTATAAAAGCTCGCCGGCGTACCGGTCAGACCGGTCGAATAGCTGTCACTACTGTAACCGCCCAAACCACTCGCCCATGGTGGATTCAGCACGTCATCGCGGGATCCGACGAAGGCCGGGTTGAAATTGTAGTAGACACCGTAGCCAGCCCGGAACACGGTCTTTTCGCCGAGAGGACGCCAGGCGATACCGGCGCGCGGGCCCCAATTGTTCTTGTCCCCGATCATGTAGCGCTTGGGAATTCCCAGTGCGTGTGTGGTCGTGAATTTGTAGGCGTTGAACTTCGCGCTCGAAGCGCCGAACGAGGGTAGCGTGGGAGTGTCCGAATCCGACGGCAAGGCCAGTTGATTGGTCGCCGGATCCCAATAGGTGGAATAGTCGCCCTGCCAGTTCCAGGGAGTCTGGTACATGTAACGGATACCGTAGTAGATGGTCGTTTTCGAGTTGGCCTGCCAGGTATCCTGGGCGTAGAATTCAGTGTCCCAGTCCCAATAAACCGACTCGGAAACGCCGGCCATGCCCGTGCTTGAACTGTTGGCAGTGCCCAGCAGGAAGTCGGCAAAGGCGTTCCCATTGGATTTCGCAACACCCGGAACTCCGTTGCCGCCGGTCCACTTGCCGCTGAACGAAAAACCGCCCAGAGGTGCGAATGGATTCGGAGCGTAGCTCTTATACGTGGAGGTCATGACCCCGAACTTCACGGTGTGCCGGTTGTGGACCCAAGTGAAGTTGTCGGCCAATTCCATGTTCACACCATGGTTGTAATATCCGGTGCCGTAGTCGTAAAACATGCCGCTGTAGCCGGTCATGCCCATTGTCGGCAAGCCGCGGTTCGGGCTTTCGGTCAGCTGCGGGAAAAGGGAGCGCGGATTGAAATCCTGGTTCATGCCGCTGCGGATACTGGGGTGATCGAACCAGGACAAGCGGAGTTCATTGATCTTGGTGGGGCTGAGGGTGTGGGTCTCGACCATGCTGTAGCCGAGGGTCTTATAACCATAATTCGCCCCTTGGCCGTAAGTGGATGGGTAGTTCGCCAGAACACCCAGATGATCGCCGATGTTCCGTGTCCAGACCCCGTAGATTTGATCTTTGTCCGAGATCTGGTAATCGATCTTCAGGTCCGTGGAGTTCACCGTTTGGGCCGCGCTGGTGGATCCGTAATAGTTGGTCCCGCCGCTGGGCAGTCCCGCCAGATTGCTCGTCCCATTTGGCAGAGGCAGACAGCTGAGCAGGGTCTTGGCCTGGGACGTGATCATGCCGGACGGGATCTTGTTGTTGGCGAAGGGGGTATTGGTAAAGGGATTGTAAAGTTGGGTACCGGAAGTGCACAATCCTTCGGCGCTATAGCTGGTACAGAGGGCCGAGAAATCGCCGGAGCGCATAGCCTCGCCCGGGATGGTCAGCGAGGGGGTGCCGTACTGACGGCTGCGGACCCCCTGGTAATCGAAGAAGAAGAATGCTTTGTTCTTCTTGATAGGTCCACCGATGTTGACGCCGAACTGGTTCTTGACGCCGGGTGAGCGTGGCTGGTTGTTGGCATTCTTGATGAAAGTGTTGGCATTCAGCGAAGCGTTCTGGTTGAACTCGAACAGGTCGCCATGGAAGCTGTTGGTGCCGCTCTTGGTGACCATCTGAACAGTACCGAGACTCTTGTACTCGGCGTTGGTGTTGATGGCCTCAACCTTGAATTCCTGCATGGATTGCAGGGAAGCCAAGCTGATCAGGCCGAGGTTGTAGGAGTAAGCGGCTGCGCCGTTACCGAAGTCGTTGGCTTGGGTGCCGTTCACAGTAAAGTTGAATGAGCCCCAGTGCGTGCCACCGCCCGTCTGAGGGCTGCTGGCGCCGGCTTGAGCCCCAGGCACCAACGCCATAAGCGTGTCGATGGACTGCTGCGCGATAGGCAGTTGCGCCATCTGCATGGGAGTGATGGCAGCACTGATGGTCGGGCTCTCAGTCTTGATCAGGGGCGCTTCGCCGGTGACGCTGATCGTCTGTTGCATTTCGCCAACCTGCAGGCGCATGTTGACACGCACCTGCTGGGAAGCCAGGACCTGGATCCCCGTGGCGCGGGCAGTTTGAAAGCCTTGTTTAGCGGCGGCTACCGTGAAAGTCCCGGGTTGCAGGTTCGGGACGGAGTAGGCGCCGCTACTGTCGGATTTCGCTTTGAAGGAAATTCCAGTGCCTTCGTTGGTGATGGTGACTTGAGCTTCTGGAACTCCCGCCCCCGAAGCGTCAGTCACCAAACCAAGGACAGTACTGGTGATATTTTGAGCCATGGCCCCGGGCGCGCATACCAATAACGCTAGCAAGGCCATACAGAGAGTACGTCTTGTGTGTTTGCACATAACAATATTGTTGGAACCTGCCTCAAGACAATCGTAGCTCAAGCCAGCATACGGCGATTAAGTATAAAAAAGAGAACAAATGGTTTGAAGCGTCGACGAAGCCGCTGTAAACCGGTAGCGTCTGCACGGGCTTGTTGCCCCGGGCGGGCGGTACTGTAGCCCACCCTGCCCATTCCCAAACCAAAACATTTCTCTTTACAGATGTTTTGAGCGAGAATATCTTTGTATGCCGTCCTACCGCATATGGCGACTGAAGGAGAACCAGATCCAACAGTTCCGTTGGGCGCCCCACACCATCGGCGCCACCAACATCAAGCCAAAAGACTACGAAGAAAAAGAAGTGATTAACGCGGAAGGAACTTACGCGCTCTGGGCCGAGTTGAAGGACACCCCCGGCGCCCTGCGTGTCGGCGACGTCCTGGAATCGGGCACCGGAGAACTGCGCATTTACAAGTACGTCGGCTTCGAGGAAGCGCGCTGGGTGCTGCCGGAAGTGAAATCCGGCCTGGAAGCCCAGCCGCTGGCCATCACCACGCCCCAGCAGGCGCCTCCGGCGGCAGGTTAAGCTGCGCGGAGCAGGAAGCCTGCGGCTATTGCTCGAACATCTCCAACTGGCCTGGCTTGGCGGGGGGCTTTTCTTCGCGGCGGCGCAGGGGGCTCCCAACCACGCCGAGCACTTTCACGTCGGTGAGCGCCGTACGCGGGATGAACATTCGCTGATTGTTTGAATAGGGGTCAGGCGGGGTAATGGTAAGGCCGGGACCCTCCACCTGCAACAGGTTGTTGGCCATGACCGTCTCCATGGTGTCGCCGTCCCGGAACAGAAGGCGAACCCAAAGCCCCTCCTTCCTGGGCCGGGTGGCGAAAGCCTTGCGCTCGGCCGAAGGATTGTCGGGAAGGAACTCGCGTACGAAACAAACGGCTTTGAGCTCCTGGTAGGGCACCAGGTTCACGGCACCGTTCGTCGTAAGCACTTCCACTCCTTCAGGTTGCAGGTATGTCTGCGGGTTCACGAAGCCGGAAAGCGCCTCGCGCTCAAAACGCCGCACCGTCACTTTCTTGCTCGTGGAGCTGGCCAATCTCTCGTCCTCGGCTAATGTTCCCTTTCAAACATTTTTGCGAGTATTGTATCATTGGCACGATGCCATCTGTGGGCTCGCTGACTGGCGACGTCCAACAATTTCTGGATTTTTGCCGGGTTGAAAAAGGCTTAGCCGCCAACTCGCTGGAGGCGTATGGGAGGGATCTTGCCTGTTACCAGCGATTTAGCGGTGAGGGTAGCGTGCCCGAGGATGCCGGGCATATCCGGCGCTACATGGATTCTCTTTATAAATCGGGACTTGGCAGCCGTTCAGTGGCCCGGCATCTCACCACCCTGCGTAATTTCTATCGATTCCTCCTCCAGGAAGGCCGCGTGAGCGAGGATCCTACCGCCTTGCTGGTTTCCCCCAAACAGTGGAATAGTCTTCCTAAACACCTGACTCTAAAAGACATAAACAAGCTCGTGGCGGCTCCGGATGCGGCGAAAGCCACCGGTCTCCGGGACCGTGCCATGCTTGAATTGCTCTATGCCACGGGACTTCGGGTCTCCGAGCTTGTTAGACTGGAAGTCTATGATTTTTCGCCGGATATCGGTGTTTTGAAAGTGACCGGCAAGGGCAACAAGCAGCGGGTTGTGCCCATCGGACAATCCGCCGTGGCGGCCGTGGGGCAATACCTCGACAGTGCGCGGCCGAGCCTTCTGAGGAAGCGGGCCAGCCGTTTTCTGTTCGTGACGGCCCGCGGCGGGCCGATGACCCGCCAGGCATTCTGGAAGTTGTTGAACGGCTATGGGAAACGGGTCGGAATCTTTCACGGCCTCACCCCCCATGTCGTGCGGCACACCTTCGCTACTCACTTATTGGAGGGCGGGGCGGACCTCCGGAGCGTCCAGACCATGCTTGGGCACGCCGATATCTCGACGACTCAGATTTATACGCACGTGATGCAGTCGAGATTGCGGAAAACGATAGAACAACACCATCCCCGGGCGTAGGCGGGCCGACACGGGGAGGGAGGGATCGTCATGAGCGACTACATGTTCATGCTGGAGAACCACCTGAGCACCGAGCAGAATCGGGTGGTTGCCGATGTTGTTGCAGCAGCGGGAAACGCGGGCGTGAACGTCTTTCTGGCCGGCGGCGCCATGCGCGACATGCTGGGCGGCTTCCCGGTTCGGGACCTGGATTTCACGGTCGAAGGCAACGCGCTGAAGCTGGCCAAAGTGTTGGCCTCGAAACCGCGCGTCAAGATCGTCGCCGAAGACGAGGACCGCAAGTGCGCCGAACTGCTTTTCCCGGAGGGCGTGACGGCACAGATCGCCATGGCCCGGCTGGAACGGTACGGAAAGCCGGGGACGAAGCCGCACGTGCGTCCAGCGTCCATCTACGACGACCTGCGCGGCCGCGACTTCACCATCAACGCCATCGCCCTTTCGCTCAATCCGGCCTCGCGCGGCCTGCTGCTCGATCCGACCAACGGCCTGGCCGACCTGGAGCGCCGCGAGTTGCGCGCCGTCCACAACTACGTTTTCTATGACGACCCGGTCAGGATGCTGCGCTTCATCCGGTTCCGCGTGCGCCTGGGCTTCACCGTCGAGGAGCGGACCGCGCTGCATTATCAGAATGCGCGCGAGGCGGGCGTCGAGGCCGAGATCCCGCCTCGCAGTCTGCACGACGAATTGTTTCACGCGGCGGACGAAACGAATTCCGCGGACGTCGTCAAGGCTCTCGACGAAGAGAAGCTTCTCGACCTGTTCTCACCGGCGCTGACCGGAGCCAAGCTCAACCTGCAGGGCCTCGCCAAGTTGCAGAAGGCAAGGCAGATGGCGCCCTTCGGCACGGACCTGCACCTGGACAACCGGGGACTGTTCCTTCTCGTGCTGACCGAGAAGCTCAATCCGAAAGAACGCGCCGCGCTGGTCCGGACCGCGCTCTTGCGCAAAGGCGAGATTGACCTTTGGCAGAAGCTGCCGCTGCGGGCCAAATCGCTCGAACGCGAACTGAAATCCGCTCGCCTGCGCAAAGCGTCCAACATCTACGAAGCGATCTCGAACGCGCCGGGCGATCAGGTGTTTTACCTCTTCCTCTACTCTTCGCAGCGCCTGGTGCAGGATCGCATCCGCAACTACCTGCAGAAGTATCTGGCGGCCGCGCAGGAGATTACCGATCGGGACGTTGCGGCCACGGGCGTGGCTCCCGGCGACCCGGAGTTCGCCAAAGCCAAGCAGGACATGATCTACGCCCGTCTTGACGGCCGGTTGAAGAAGGCTCCGCCGCCCGAACCCGCTCCCGTACCTGCGCCTATGCCTCGTATGGGACCGCGTCGCGGGCGCGGACGGCCGGCAGCCCATTAGCTTTGGCTTCAGAAGGCGTCGAGTTCGGCCGGCGCGGCGGTCAACCGCGCCACCCTAGCTGACTTGACCAATCCGGCAAGCTGCAGAATCCTTATCTGGATCCAGGTGACGTCAAGCTCGTACCAGGCCAGCCCGTGGCGCGCCGAGGCCGGGTGCGCGTGATGATTGTTGTGCCACCCTTCGCCGAAGGTCAGCAGCGCCACCCACCAACTGTTGCGCGAATCGTCCAAGGTCGCAAAACGGCGCCGCCCCCACATGTGCGCCGCCGAATTCACCAACCAGGTGGAGTGCAATCCCGCGACAACGCGGAGACAAACGGCCCATAGAACCATGCTCCAGCCGCCCGCGGCCGCCAGTATGACCGCCGAAACCAGCAGGGGCACGTAGTGGTACGTGTTGAGCCAGCGATAGAAGCCGCTCTTGGCGAGGTCCGGCGCCAGCTTCGCCATCCCCGCCGTGTCGTTGTGGCTTGAGTGCCCGCGGAGCACCCACCCCATATGCGCCCAGAAACCGCCGTGCCGCGGCGAGTGCGGGTCGCCCTCGCGGTCGGACTTCCGATGATGCACGCGGTGCGTACCCACCCAGGAGATCGGGCCGCCCTGAAGCGCCAGCGTGCCGCAGACCGCGAGGAAGTACTCCAGGGGCTTCGGCACTTTGAATCCCCGATGCGTGAGGAGCCGGTGGTAACCCATTCCGATGCCCAGGCTGATGCTAATCCAATAAAGAATTGCGGCTGCGACGACCGCGGCCCAGCCTGCCATGAACAGGGCCGCCAGCGCCCCTAGATGGAAGACCGACATAACGCCCACAATGGGCCAATTGACTTCAGGTGACTTTCCCAGTGGAATCCCTCCGGGCTTGCGAAGATCCCAGATGCAAGCCGTTTTCTTGAGAATACCATGGGGCTTGGAATGGAAAGACTTCCCATGGACTACGCTGCCGTTCTGCACTCGATCAGTTGCTCGGGATCGTGGGGGCAAGCTTCCCTTGCGGTGCCGGGCCGGTGCGCGTCTTCACGGGCTACGAGCATCCGGCGTCCTCTTACAACGCGCAGTGGGACATGGTGGTGCGCGCGTTGCGCGAGTGCGCCCGGCGGTTCATCGAGTTCATGCGGCGGTGCCGGGGGCGTTAGCGAATCTTGCCCGCCAGGCCCGGCACTCCGCCCATCGTGGGCGCCAGGCGGACGGCTCGCAGGATGGCGTTTTCGAGGGCCTCCGCCGCTGCCACACCTACAGCGTTTACGTCCGCTTGCGCCGCTCCGAGCGAGAGCGCGATGACGAAGTCGCCGTCGAACATGGTGTGGACCGGCGAGATGGTGCGCACCATGCCGTGCTGAGCCAGTTGCGCAACCTTGGTCGCCTGCACCTTGGTGAGCTTGGCGTTGGTGGCGACCACGGCGAGCGTCGTGTTCTCCCGCGAGAGTCCGGCGCCGGGGCCATTTTTCAAAGCCGCCACCGTATCGGCAAACTCCATGCTCTTGGGCCCCACTCGCGCGCCGGCGATGATCTTGCCGGTGGCGGGATCGCGCACGTCGCCGAACGCATTCACCACCACCAGTGCGCTCACCAGCACGCCCGCGTAACGGCCGCCGAGCGCCACGGTGAAAGTTCCGACGCCGGATTTCATGGCCCGCGGCATGCCGAAGATCTTGCCGACAGTGGCGCCGGCGCCCACACCGACGGCGCCTTCCGTAACCGGACCATCGGTCGCGGCACTGGCCGCGGCTTCGCCCATTTCGCGGGTCGGGCGGATGTGCGCCTTACCGAGCGCCAAATCATAGATAATGCCGCCGGGCACGATGGGCACGCGCGCGGCCGTGGTGTCGAATCCAACGCCGCGCGCTTCGAGGTAACGGCGCACGCCGCTCGCGGCTTCCAGCCCGAACGCGCTGCCGCCGGCCAGCACCACGCCGTGCACCACTTCCGCGACGTGCAGCGGGCTCATGACGTCGAATTCCTGAGTGCCGGTGGCCGAGCCGCGGATGTCCGCGCCGGCGACGGCTCCGGCTTCGGCGAGAATCACGGTGACACCGGTGAGCGCCTCGAAATCGGTGGCGTGACCTACGCGGATGCCTGCAATATCGGTTAAGCCTTTCATGGAAAACCCGGTTTTACGTTGTATGGTAGCATCGTGATTCAGAGGTGAAAACGGTTTGTTCGATCTGCTGAAACCGCCGATCCTTGCAACTCAGGAGTTTTACGGCCTCGCCTTCCGGGCTATTCGCAACGTTTTTCGTTCGCCGCATTACGTGGACGACATCGTGTTGCAGATGGATACGATTGGTGTCGGCAGCCTCCCTATCGTTATCCTGACGGGATTCTTCAGCGGCGCGGTCATGGGCTTGCAGATGTCCCGCGCGCTGCAGACTTACGGCGCGGTGGGACAGACCGGCCAGATCGTGGCCATCACTCTGGTGCGCGAATTGGGTCCGGTGTTGACCGCGGTTGTGGTGGCCGGGCGCAATTCGTCGGGCATGGCGAGCGAACTGGGCTCGATGAAGGTGACCGAGCAGATCGACGCCATGCGCGCGCTGGGGACCGATCCCGTCCAGAAGCTGGTTACGCCGCGGATGATCGCCACCTGCATCGTGCTGCCGCTTCTGACCATCATCGCGGACTTCGTGGGTATCTTCGGCGGGTTCCTCATCGCCTACTTCCTGTTGAACCTCACTGCGCCGCAGTATTGGAACAACGTCTACCAATCGCTTGAATACAACGACATCACGCAAGGACTGGTGAAGCCGTTCGTGTTCGCCTTCATCATCTCGCTGGTCGGCTGTTTCTACGGCATGCGCACCACGGGCGGCACACAGGGCGTGGGGCGCGCCACCACGCAGGCCGTGGTGGTGGCGAGCGTGTGGATTTTCGTGGCGACGTTTTTCATTACCCGGATCTTCGTGAGCCTGTGACCTGTCAACATGGAGACAGTCCGACAGCCCGTCGTGAAGTTCGACAAAGTCTCGCTCTGCTTCGAAGGGCAGCCCGTCCTGGACTCGATTTCCTTCGAGGTCTGGCCGGGGCAGTCGCGCATCCTGCTGGGCTCGGCGGGCAGCGGCAAGACGGTGCTGCTGAAAGTGGCGCTGGGCCTGGTGAAGCCGGATTCCGGCTCCGTATCCGTGTTCGGGCAGGATCTGCGGAAGCTGGGCGAGCGGGAATTGTTCGACCTGCGCAGCCGGATCGGCATGGTGTTTCAGGAGGGTGGGTTGTTCGATTCGTTGACCATTGAAGAGAACGTCGCCTATCCGCTGCTCAACCAGCGCGTGCTGCATTGCCCGCCCGAGGAGGTGAGGCCCAAGGTGGAGGAGTCGTTGAGCTTCGTGGAGCTGGAGCACACGCTCGACAAGTTTCCCAGCGAACTCAGCGGCGGAATGCGGCGGAGAGTGGGCATCGCACGGGCCGTGGTCACCGAGCCCCCGTTGGTGCTGTACGATTCGCCTACCGCGGGATTGGATCCCATTACGTCTTACACCATCATGGCTTTGATCCTGAAGCAGCGCGATCTCAAGCGAACCACCTGTATGATCGTGACGCACCGCTATCAGGACGGTGACATGATGGCAAACTACATTTATAACCCGCGCACCGGGCAGGCGGAACCCGCCGGATCGGATGGGAACCGCGCGTTTCAAAGCACCGTGTTCATGGTGCTGCGCGAGGGCCGCCTGGTGTTCGAAGGGACACAGGACGAACTGGAAAGCGTGAGAGATCCATACGTGTCGAAGTTCGTGAAACGATCGGAGCATTGATCTATGCCATCGGCCAAGAAAGTCAGCTGGGCGAAAATGAAGGTCGGGATCATGGCGATCGCCGCCATGGTGATCCTGGGCGTTCTCATCTTTTATCTGACGGGGAGCAAGAAGTTCTTCGCCCATCCGGCGATCCTGTACACGTACATGGACGATTCGGCCGCTCTCGCAAAAGGATCGCCCGTGCGTCTGAATGGCCTCTTGATCGGCAATGTAAGCAAAGTGGAGTTGTCCGGCTTGAGCACTCCGCAGCGTATTGTGCGGGTGCAGATGGAAATCGAACCTGGCCGGCTCAGATCGATTCCGGTGGATTCGGAAGCTGCCATCAGCGCCGAGAATGTGCTGGGAACCAAGTACATCAATATCCGCATGGGCCATAGCCCCGTGACATTGAAGAACGGCGAAGAAGTCCGCAGCATGGATACGCGCGAGTTCGACGAAGTGGTGGCGTCCGGCTACAACGTGATGGTTTCGGCGCAAGGGTTGCTGAAGCGCGTTGACGCGATCGTCTCGCAGGTGGAAGCAGGCAAGGGATCCATCGGCAAATTCCTGGTCGACGACGAGTTTTACAACCGCCTGACGGCCACCATCGCCCAAACGCAGAAGGTGGCGGAAGCGGTTGGCAGCGGCCGGGGCACCATCGGCCGGCTGCTTTACGACGAACGCTTGTACGAGGAGCTTCGCAGTTCCGTCGCGCGTGTCGACGACCTGCTGCAGGATGTGCAGGAAGGACGCGGCACGGCCGGCAAGCTGATTCGCGATCCCTCCCTGTACGACGATGCACGCAAGAGCGTGGCCGAAATGCACCGCATCCTGGCGGACCTGAACGCGGGCAAGGGCACCGCGGGCAAACTCCTCAAGGATGAGAAACTGCATCGCGAGTTGGAGAGCGCGGTGGCCCGCCTGGACACCACGCTTGAGAAGCTCAACTCCGGCCAGGGCACCATGGGCCAGTTGCTGGTGAACCCGCAGCTATACGAATCGCTGAACGGAGCGACGCAGGAAATGAATTCCTTCATGAAGGACTTCCGGGCGAACCCGAAGAAATTCCTGCGCATCAAGGTGGGGCTGTTTTGAGCGCCGCCAGGCGTCTCATCGTCAACGCCGACGACTTCGGCTTTACTCGCGATGTGAACCGGGGCATCATTGATGCGCACAGGAACGGGATCCTCACTTCCACCACGCTGATGGCGAACGGCGCGGCTTTTGAAGACGCCGTAGAGTCGGCCCGGGCAACCCCGTCGCTCGACGTGGGGGCGCACCTCACCCTGGTCGGAGGGCCAGGGCAGCCGCCGACGGTGACCGCGCTGCTCACGGAACTGGCTCTCGGGCGAGTCCACGCTTACGAGGAGTTTGCCGCGCAACTGGGCCGCATCACCGCCGCCGGCATTGCGCCCACACATCTGGACACGCACAAGCACACGCACCTATGGCCCGGCGTCCTTGATGCCGTGCTGCGCGTAGCACGGGAATTCGGCGTCGAGTGGGTACGAGCACCGTTCGATTACCCGGTGGCGTCGGAATCCTGGAAGACTCGCTCGCTCAGGCTGCTGGCGCCGGACTTCCGCCGCAAGGTCGCGGCGAAGGGCATCAAGGTCACTGACCGCTTCGCCGGATTCGGCATGACGGGGACGTTCGGGACAGCGGATCTCGCCGGGCTGATCGAAAGGCTCCCTGACGGCATCACGGAATTCATGTGCCATCCGGGTTACTGCACCGATGAGTTGCGCGCCGCGCGGACGCGGCTCAAGGAGAGCCGCGAGAGGGAGTTGAACGCCCTTGTGTCAGACGAAGCCCGCGAAGCGCTGGCGCGGGCAGGCATTGAATTGACCAACTACAGGGCGGCGTAGGGGCGGGATATATCCCGCCCCTACAGGTGCGCGTAACGGTAATTGAAGCGCCCCGGATTCACCGCCGTGGCGCCGGGCGTGTCCATCTCGATGATACGCCGGGCCACGGGCTCATAAGCGGCACGGAAGGCGATGGCCGCTTTCACTTCCAGGATCTTCTGCCTCCGCGGATCGATGCCGCAGCTCTCCAGTTGACGCAGGCTGCATGGCGGCTGCCGCTTGCAAGTGAGTAACAGAAGGTTCGGAAAATCGCGGGTGCCGCCATCCACTTCGATCAGCGCCGACAGGCCCTGGTCGTAGTAACGCGCGCCACCGTGGCGCACTTCGGTCTCGATGAACCTTCCGTCTTAGACCGCCTTGACGCGGCCGCGGACCGCGATACTCTCGCCATGCATGCCGTCGGTCTTGCCGCTCACCATCCCCTCGAAGAAGTTGCCCACACCGGCACGAATGGCTTCGCTCACGGCGCCGGGGTCGGCGAGAACCACCACCCATCCTTGCGCTTTCCGCGTGAGCAACCCGGCCAGCATGAAGGTGGAATCCCCCGCCGGAGCGCCGAACCGCGCTCACGCGAAACGGATCACCAGCTTGCCGACGCCGTCGCGGTAATGTTCAAGCATATCGAAGGCTTCGGCGATTTGCTCCACGGGCCGGCAGTGCGTGACCAGGGGAGCGAACAGCTTGGGATGGCGAACCAGAAGGTCGAGAGCCAGCTCGGAGTCGTGGTTCGAGCGCCGCACGGTGAAGTACGCGAGTTCCTTGCGACGCATTTCGTGAAACTCGAGCGGCACATGGACTTCGGATGGGATGCCGGTAATCACGACGCGGCCCGCCATGCGCGCAACGCGCAGGCACTGGTTGATGGTGTTGCCCTTGGCCGCGCAATCGATGGCCACATCCACGCCGCGCCGGTGCGTCTCGCCAACAATCCACTCCACGGGATCGCCACCGCGTGGATCGAATGCTTCGTCGGCGCCCATCGCGAGCGCCATTTCCCGCCGCGCGGCGACCGGCTCAACCGCCCAAACCCGCCGCGCGCCGGACAGCCTCAGCGCCGCGATAGTCAACAGGCCGATGGGACCGGCGCCGAAGACGGCGGCGGTCTCGCCCACCGAAATGGCGGCGAACTTCATCGAGTGCAAGGCCACGGCCAGGGGCTCGAAAAGCGTCCCCACCGCGAAGTCCAGCGTTTTCGGAAGCGCCAGGACATTGGCTGCGGGCACGGTAACGTAATCGCGAAAGTAGCCCGGCTCGGGCGGCATGCTCATGAAGCGCAGGTTCGTGCACAGGTTGTGGAGGCCCCGCCGGCAGAACTCGCAGCGATAACAGTAGATGGCGGGCTCGAGCGCCACACGGTCGCCGGGGTTCCATCCCGTGACGCCGGCGCCGGCTTCCACCACCGTGCCGGCCGGCTCGTGGCCGATCACCTGGGGGTACACGCACTCGATGTCGCCCACCCTGCCTTCGGCGTAATAGTGCAAATCCGAGCCGCAAACACCCACCGAATCGACGCGCACCAACATTTGGCCGGCGTCCGGGCGAGGCGGTTCCCCCTGGCTCAGCTCAAACCGGCGCGGCGCCAATAGCCTGGCAATGCGCATGAAGCGGGCCTTATTTCTTGAAGAGATTGTCGAACGCGGCGCGAGCGTCGCTCGGCTTGCGCGGCGTCGGGTCCACGTATGCCGCGGGCGAGTAGCTGGTGGGGAGCACGTCGCGTGCCACGGTCACCCGGGGCGCGAACAGTTCGCACTCGTTGGCCAGGTCCTTGCCCGCGATGCGAGCCGGAATAGGCTTGCGGCACTGGAAACGGGTGGAGGGTTCGAAGTGGGCGCACTGCTTGCAGCAGTGCAGCGGCGCCGCGCACTTAGGGCATGGGGCCTTAAAGTCCGTCCCGGGCGGCAGCGTCGTGGCGCAGTTCCAACACCGCGCCGCGGTCACCGTCTGCACCAGGCGCGGCAGGCGCGGTCCCGTAACGTCGATGGGAGGGCGCGGACCCTGCTGCCGCGGGCGTTCCCGTTCGCCTTCGCCGCGCGGACGGTCGCCGTTGCCGTCCATATAGCCGCGTTGTCTGTATTTGCGATCGCCTTCCATCTCACTACTCCTGGGGAGAACTTGCTACAGGCGGATGTCTCCCTTGTTCACTGCCAGGCATTCCTCTCATAACATCAGGCCACCGTCCCGAATAAGGAACGATTACGATCACCGTGATTGGGTAGATGGTCTTGGGGAAGCCGCGGGGTCATCCCGGCTCGCGGTCCAGCGGGTAGACAACCCCGCCGCAAGTCTTAAATACTTATGTATCACGAAACGCGGCCGGTTTCCACTCTTTATTTTACTGCACGCGCCGGGCGCGTTACGCGCCACCGGCTGCCCACTTGATCAGGGTGCCGCACGGGCGCGTCAGCGGATCGTGGTAATGGTTCGGACAAACGCGCAGGGCATAACCCAGCCTACCGGTCTGGCGGGGGGCGAACTCCCCGGAGAAAGTGTACTGGGTGCCCGTGTTTCCGCCGGGTGAGAGTGTCACCACCTCGGTGTCCGCCAGTTCGCCGTTCGCGCTGATCCGGCCGAACACGGCTTCCACGCGAACATCTTGCGGGCCGAGGCCGGCCAACTCCAGCACCGTGCTCACTTTGACGCCGCGCCCGCTGTAGACGGGCTCGGTTGTCTCGGGTCCGGCGTCGATAAACTGGACACGATCCCATAGCTGATCCACGCCCTGGTTCCAAAGCGTCAGCTCCCTGGCACGCGCGAACGAGTTCTTCCGCATCTCGTCGTAGGCGTCGTGAGCCGGTATGTAAAACTGCTCCGTGTACTCGTCGATCATCCGCTGGCAGTTGAACAGAGGACAAAGCGCTCGCACCGACTGGCGCACGCGCTGCACCCATTCGGCCGGGACGCCGTCTTCACGGCGATGGTAGTAAAGCGGAACGATCTCGTTTTCGAGCAGCGAATAGATGGCCCGGGCATGCACTTCGTCCTGGTCGGGCGAGTAGGGCATGCGCTCCCCGATGGCCCAGCCGCCTGAGATCTCATAGGCTTCGTCGAACCAGCCGTCGAGAATGCTCATGTTCAGGACGCCGTTGATGCCGGCCTTCATGCCGCTGGTGCCGCAGGCTTCCTCGCCGCGGGCGGGGTTGTTCAACCAGAGGTCCACGCCCTGAACCAGCTCGCGCGCCACCTCCACGCCGTAGTCCTCGACAAAGACGACGCGTCTGGACACTTCCGGGTCGCGCGAGAACTGCACGATCTCGCGGATCAACATTTTGCCGGGCTCGTCAAGCGGGTGCGCCTTTCCGGCGATCACCATCTGTACCGGACGCGCGGGATTGGTGAGCAACCGCTTGAGGCGCTCCACGTCGCGGAAGATCAAGGTAGCTCGCTTGTAAGTGGCGAACCGGCGCGCGAAGCCGATGGTGAAGGCGTCCGGGTCCAGCACTTCCGAAGCCCGCCGCATTTCGCTTGCCGACGCGTTGCGCGCCAGCGCGCACGCCTTGGCGCGTTCGCGCACAAATCCGATGAGAGCGCGTTTTCTCTGCCGGCGCACTTCCCACAATTCGGTGTCCGGGATCTCGTCCATGAGCGCCCATGTTTTCGCATCCTGATAGCGCTCACGCCAATCGGGCTGCAGATAAGCGTCGTACAGGCCGGCCAGGTCGCCGTTGATCCAGGTGGGAAGATGCACGCCGTTGGTGATGGAGGTGATGGGAACCTCCCAGGTCGGCAACTGCGGCCACAGACATTGCCACATCGCATGCGACACGCTGCGGTGCAGACGGCTCACGGCGTTTCGATATGCGCTCGTCTTGAAGGCCAGGACGGCCATCGAGAAATGCTCCCCATGGTCCGACGGATTGCTGCGCCCCAATCCCAGCAAGCGGTCGAACGGCACGCCAACGTCTCGGCTGTATGATTCGAGATACTGGTGCATCAGGCCGGGATCGAACAGGTCGATGCCGGCGGCCACCGGCGTATGCGTCGTGAAGACGTTGTTGGCGCGCGAGGCGTTGAAAGCCTCGTCGAAACTCAGCCCGTGGTTATTCACGAGCGACCGTATGCGCTCGAGGGAGAGGAACGCCGAGTGCCCCTCGTTCATGTGGAAGACCGTGGGATGGTAACCCATGGCGGCGAGCGCGCGCACGCCGCCCACTCCGAGCACGATCTCCTGCCGGATGCGTGTCGCGCGGTCGCCTGGATAGAGGCGGTCCGTAATATCGCGCCACTCCGGATTCCGGTTTTCGGCGATGTTCGTGTCGAGCAAATACAGCTTGATGCGTCCCACGTTCATACACCAGACCTTGATCTGGACCATGCCGCCGGGCATCCTCACCGCAACCCGCAATTCCTTGCCGTCGACAACGACAGGCTGGATTGGGATCGTGTAGAAATCGTTGGGTGTGTAACGTTCCTGCTGCCAGCCGTCCGGATTGAGCGACTGCTGGAAGTATCCCTGCTGATACATCAGTCCGACGCCCACAAGCGGGATCATGGCATCGCTGGCGGCCTTCAAATGGTCGCCGGAGAGCACGCCCAGGCCGCCGGAATAGATCGGCAGGCACTCCGCCAAACCGTACTCCATGGAAAAATAGGCGATCAGCCTGTCGGACGGCGTGCTCTGCGCCGCTTCCATATAGCTGTCGTAGCGTTCCAGGCATTGCCGGTAGAGCGCCAGGTAGCGCGGGTCCGCGGCGAAGCGTTCGAGCGTGGATTGCGGCAACTGCCCCAACAGCAGGACCGGATTGCGCTGGCAAGCTTTATAGAGCGCCGGATCCAGACGCCGGAACAGAGCGCGGAGGTTGTGATCCCAGCTCCACAGCAGGTTGTTGGCTAGTTCGCTGAGACGGGCGATTGGTTCCGGCAGGACGGGACGGACAAGCAGTTCACGGAGTGGTCTTACTTGAAACGGCATCGTGATGGTAATCCCCGAATACCACCAAGAATAGCAGATGGACAGCCGGTTACGGATTGCCGCCTCCTGCTAAACTAATTACCGACATGTCCTACCAGTTCAAGCTCTCCCTCTGTAACGAGGTCTTCCAGAGCGCATCGTTTGCCAACGCGGCCAAAGTGACGGCCAAGGCCGGCTATGGGGGCATCGAGATCGCGCCGTTCACGCTGTCCGACGACCCCGCCAAAATAGCGGCGGCCGAACGGCGCCAGTACCGGTCCATCATGCAGTCCGAAGGCCTCCGCTTCGTGGGCCTGCACTGGCTCCTGGTAAGCCCGAAAGGTCTGCATGTGACGACCCCCGACCGAGACCTGCGCGAGAGAAGCTGGGAGTACGTCCGCTCGCTGGTGGATCTCTGCGCCGACTTCGGACCGGACGGCGTGATGATCTTCGGTTCTCCCGCCCAGCGCAAGACGACCGGAGGCATCGCCAGCGCCGAAGCTACGCGCAATTTCGTGGACGGCCTGGCCAAGATCGCTCCACACGCGGCGGTGCGCGGCGTCCGCATCCTGGTGGAGGCGCTGCCGAAGGTTCAGTGCGACGTTATCTGCACGCTGGCCGAGGCGGTGAGAGTGGTGCACGAGGTAGGCAGCCCGGCCGTGCGTACCATGTTCGACACGCACAACACCAACGACGAAACCGAGCCGCACGCCGTGTTGGTCGAGAAGTACTTCGACCTCATCCAGCATGTGCACGTCAACGAAATGGATGGACGTTATCCGGGGGCGGGCAACTACGATTTCAAGCCGGTGCTCGAGGTGCTTCAGCGCCGCAACTTCCCGGGCTGGGTTTCGGCCGAGGTGTTCGATTTCAAACCCGGCGCCGAAGCGATCGCCAGCGAAACCATCCGCCACCTGAAGGCGGAGATCGGAAGGATCGGCAAATGAGCGGCTACATTGTCACCGGCGGCGCCGGCTTCATCGGTTCCATGCTCGTCCGGCGCCTGTTGCGCGAAGGCGCCGGCAAGATCACGGTCATCGATAACATGCTGACCGGGCACGAAGAGAACCTGGCGGAAGTGCGCGACGGCGTGGACCTTCATCGGGCCGACATTCGCGATTACGATGCCGTCGCGCCACTCGTGCGGGGCGCGGGGACAGTGTTCCACCTGGCGGCGATCCCTTCGGTGCCGCGGTCGATCCGCGAGCCCGTTCCGTCGCACGAGGTGAACGCCGACGGCACGTTCAACGTCTTCCGCGCCTGCTCGGAAGGCGGGGTGGGCCGCGTCGTGTACGCCGCCTCGTCGTCGGCCTACGGGGACACCGAGGTGCTGCCGAAAGTGGAAACGATGGCGCCGCGCCCCAAGTCTCCATACGCAGTGCAAAAGCTGCTCGGCGAGTATTACGCCAGCGTATTTTGCTCCTGTTTCAACCTGGAGACGGTGTGCCTGCGCTTCTTCAACGTTTACGGCCCGCGCCAGGATCCGGCCAGCCCGTACTCGGGCGTGATCTCGATCTTCATGCGCTCGGTTGTTGAGCGCACCGCGCCCACCATCCACGGCGACGGCGAGCAATCCCGCGACTTTACTTACGTGGAGGACGTGGTGGAGCTGTGCCTGAAAGCGTCCCGGGCCAGCGGCGTGGCCGGGAAGATGTACAACGCGGGCAACGGAAACCGGTACACGCTCAACCAGGTCTGGAGCACACTGACCCGGATAGAAGGCGTGGACATCCCTCCCAAGTACGGGCCCCCGCGCGAAGGCGACGTTCGCGATTCGCAGGCCGACACCACGGCGGCGGTGCGCGACCTTGGCCACGCGCCGCGTTTCAGCCTGGAGGAAGGTCTGAGGAGAACGTTAGCCTGGTACCGCGAACACGGTTGCTGAGGCGCTTTGCTAGAATCGGAGTCGTAGGGGGCCGCAATGACCTACAGCGAGAATGACCACGATCGCAGCTTCATCCTGACGTCGGTGGACTACGTCTTCAATTGGGCGCGCAAGTCCAGCATCTGGCCGCTGACTTTCGGCCTGGCTTGCTGCGCGATCGAGATGATCGCGGGCAGCGCCGCCCGCTTCGACATCGCGCGTTTCGGAGCCGAGGTCTTCCGGCCCAGCCCCCGGCAGGCGGACCTCATGATCGTGGCCGGCACGGTTACGCTCAAGATGGCGCCCGTGCTCAAGCGCCTCTACGACCAGATGCCGGAACCGAAGTGGGTCCTGGCGATGGGCGCCTGTTCGAGCGTAGGGGGACCGTTCAACACATATTCGGTGCTCCAGGGCGTGGACAAGGTGGTCCCGGTGGACGTCTATGTCACGGGTTGCCCGCCGAGGCCGGAGAACCTGTTCTACGGCCTGATGAAACTACAGGACAAAATCGACCAGATGACCTGGGACGGCAAGCGTCCCACCGACGTGCGCCTCGAATTGTCCATGCTCGAGGACTTCAAGAGGCGGGTCATGATCTCCCAGGTTAAGAACCCTGCCTGAACCGGCGTGATCTTCGATTCCATCCGCAAGCTGTTCCAGGACGAGCTTCTCGCGCAATTCCGATGGCTGGATCACGGCTTCGGCACCCGGGCCGCCGGCCCGTGGCTGGGGGAAGCCGAACACGCGGCGCTCGATCAGATTCACAGCGACATCGTGGTTAAGGCCGAAGGTACCCGCGGCCGCCTGGGCTCCGGGGACGCACTGATTACGGACGTCGCCGGCCTGATGGTGGGCGTGCGTACGGCCGACTGTGTTCCCATCCTGTTGGCGGACACCCGCCGGCGCGCCGTCGCCGCTGTCCACGCAGGCTGGCACGGAACGCTCGCCCGCATCGCCGCACGCGCCGTGGAAGCCATGGGGCGCGAATTCGGGACCCGCCCTTCAGACTTTGTAGCCGTCATCGGCCCCGCCATCGGTCCCTGTTGTTACGAGGTTGGTCCCGACGTAGCGGGCAAGTTCGCCGCCCTGGCCCCGGAGCTCGCCGCTTGCCGCGGTCCGGCACACCTCGATCTTATAGAAATCAATAGGAAAATCCTGGCCGGCGCCGGCGTGCCGCACGCGAGGATTCGCGCCGCGCGGCTCTGCACGCGCTGCCGCGCGGAGGACTTTTACTCGTACCGCCGCGAAGGGGAGCGGGCCGGGCGAATGCTGACAGCCATCGGTGTAAGGCCCTGAAGACACGAGGGGCGCGAGTTGAAACTCGCGCCCCTCGTGTCGATTCAGAACTCTTTATGCGGCGTTGACTAACTCATCGTCGAAAGCATCCGGGGATTCCTGCTGGTTGCTGTCGGCAGCTTCCTGGCATTGGATGCACAGCGCGGTCCAGGGGACAGCCGCTAACCGTTTGGGGCTGATCTCCTGATCGCAATGGATACAAACACCGTAGCTGCCCTCGTCCATGCGCTGCAAAGCATTCCGCACATGACGCAACATATGGGACTCGCGGTCAAGGTTCCGAATAGCGAGTTCACGCTCGGCGGCGTGCTGCACTTCATCTAGCGCATCTGGGCTCTTCTCAATGGTGATTCCATCGCGATTCCGCAAGACCTCTGCGAGCTCAGCCTGTCTGGCCTTGAGTATCTCGCGGAACTTGTTGAGCTCGGTCTTGGTCATGTTGCACCTCTCTTCCACTTCCTAGTGCGAAATCAATCAAAATCCTCTTATCGCTCTCGACGCCAAGGAAGCCGAATCAAATCCTCCATGATTTTTCAAAACAGTGTAGACGCAAATCTACAGGGGAAGGTTCCAGAAAATCTGAGCGGTCTTTGCTAAGATCCGGGATCCTGTTGTGAATCACAGCCACACCCCTCTGTATTTCTGGTCGAACCTTCGGCCCAAAGTATATTACCACGCTTGTCAAGCAATCCTCGGGCCAACGCCTCGAACCGCTATCCCAGCGCGATCTATCGACGGTTTCCCAGCCGCCGATTAGAGCGTATGTGTATTGACGCCGATTCCAGGCAAAAGTTTCACCTTTTGGTCAACTTTGTCGTCCCGGTCACTTCCAGTCGAAGCCGATACTGGTGGCGACAAGGCCCAACTCTCTGGAATCATTGGCTCCGGGGGCCAGAGCCTTGTCCAGGCTGAACTCCACCTGCGCGGAGGCCCCGCCGAGGACTTTGGCGTCCACTTCCCTGGTGAAGACGTACTCGCCGGGCTTCCGGTAGGTCTCGGGCTTAAGAGGCGTGCCGTTCACGGTGGCGCTCAAGGTGACGCTCTTGAGCTGCTGGATCACCGGTTCGGGCACTGCCATCTTGAAAACAAGGGAGATCTTCCTCTGTGTAGCGTTTTCTGGCACTGCGAGCAGGACTGAGAACTTCTTACCGGTCCAGCGCCAGGAGCCCTGCTCGACGTCGTAGAAACCGGAGCCCAGTTGCGCGGAAGCGCGTGGATCGGCCACGTGCACGAAGGTGCTGAGCGAACTCCTTTCCTCTTCGACCACATGAACCTGTTGCTTTGACTTGCGCTTGCAGCCTCCAGCCAGGCACACGAGCGAGAAGGCGGCGAACACGAGTGTTGCAGAACGGGTCAACTGTAACATTTTTGAACCTCAACTAGACAACTATAGAACACTGCGGCATTGCCCATGTCTGCGCAGCGGTCCGATGTCAGGGTGTTCACATTGTGTCCTGAGGCGGCCGACTTGTTCCAGGGCACCGAACGCGCCGCCACTACGCCGGGGGCGACGGCGCCGCCCACGCTCGCCACCAGGCGGCATTCCCCCCGCCCGTTGAACAGGCGCACGTTATCGCCGTCGCTGATCCCCCGCCGCGCGGCGTCCGCCGTGTTCATGTAGAGCAGCGTGCACGCCGCAACCACCTCAGGACGGTTGCCGAAGGTGGAGTTGAGCCCCTGGTCCGATTTGGGCGACACCAATTCGAGCGGGTACCGGCTGTGCAGCTCCGCATCGCCGCACCGCGACTCGACGGGCGGCGTGTAAACCAGGGTTTCCGCGTGGAACTCGCACCTGGCCGACGAAGTGCCGAAATTGCCATCGGCAAATGGCAAGAATGGCACATTAGCGGCAGCTACGTTCAGCCGCACAAAGTGTTTGCGTTCGAGCCGTTCCAGAGTGATACCGTCCAGGAACGGGTGTCCGGAAGCGAGCAACTGGCGCATCATGTCGTCTTCCGAGTCCGCAAAGCAACTCTCGGAGAACCCCATACGGCGCGCCAGGAGGCGGAAAACCTCCACGTTGGATTTCGACTCGCCGGGGGCGGGGAGCGCCGGCCGCGCCAACTGCACGTAGTAGTGGCCGTAAGAAAGGTACAGGTCCGTGTGTTCGAGAAACGTGGTGGCCGGCAGCAGGATGTCGGCGTAGTCGGCCGTGTCGGTCTGGAACTGTTCAAGCACTACCGTGAAGAGGTCCGCGCGCTCGAGGCCTTGAAGAACCACGTTCTGCAACGGCGCAACCGCCGCCGGATTCGAGTTGTAAACCACCAGCGCTTGCACAGGCGGCGCTTCCAACGTGGTGAGCGCGCGCCCCAGTTCGATCATGTTCACCGAACGGGCCTCGCGCCCGAGCCGGGAGGCCAACTGAAGGTCCGGACGCTCGACCGCCGCGGTGTCGAATTGGAACGCGCCCGTGGTGCTGAGCAGGCTTCCCCCGCCGACATCCTTCCACGATCCGGTGAGAGCGGGAAGCAGCGAAATGGCACGCACCGCCATGCCGCCCCGCTCGCTGCGCTGCACACCGTAGTTGAGGCGGATGGCGGCCGGGCGGGTGGTGGCGTACTCGCGCGCGAGGGCGGCGATGTCCTGGGCCGCGATGCCGGTAAGCGGCGCGACACGCTCCGGTGCGTATTCTTTCACGCGTTCGGCAAGTTCGGCGAAACCCAGTGTGTGGCGTGAAACGTAGTCCCGGTCGTGAAGCTCCTCGGCGATGATCACGTGCATCATCGCGAGCGCCAGCGCGGCGTCGCTGCCCGGATGAATGACGTAGTGGCGGTCGGCCAGTTCCGCTGTCCGGTTGCGCACCGGATCGATCACATAGAAGCGCGCCCCGTTGCGTTTGGCTTCCTGGATGAAGGGCCACAAATGGACGTTCGTGCCCATGATGTTGGCGCCCCAGGCCAGGATGAGCCGCGAGTGCCGGAACTGCTCGGGTTCCGTTCCATAGCGGAATCCGGTGGAGGCGGCCAGGCCCGCCTTGCCGGCAGACGAGCAGATGGTGCGCTCCAGCCGCGAGGCTCCCAGGCGATGGAAAAAGCGCCGGTCCATCCCGGCGTTGTTGAGCACGCCCATGGTGCCGGCATAACTGTAAGGGAGGATGGCTTCGCTGCCGTGTTCGTCCGAAATGCATTGAAACCGCGGGGCGATCTCGTCCAGCGCCTCATCCCACGAAATGCGCTCGAAGCGGCCTGCGCCCTTGGGGCCCACGCGCCGCTGGGGGTAGAGGAGCCTGTCGGGCGAGTACTCGCGCTCCAGGTAACGGGTGACCTTGGGGCAGAGAAAGCCCCGCGTTACCGGATGATGGGGATTGCCGCGCAGCTTCCTGGCCCGCCCGTCTTCGATTTCCACCAGGATGGAACAGGTGTCCGGGCAATCCAGCGCGCAGACCGAGTGCAGAACCTCCGCCACTTGAAAATTATATCGCCCTTGCGTAGCGTAAAAGGCTGCTGAGGAATTCGATGCGATACCTGCTCTGCCTCGTTTCCGCGTGTCTGGCCGCCCTGCCGGCAGGCGCCGCGCCGCTGCGCGTCAGCGTCTTTGTCACCGCGCCCGACGTCGACAAGTATCTTGCCACCGCCGCGCAACGCGCCGTGGCGGCGGAGCGCCTGAAGAAGGTCGGGGCCACGCGGGTGTTTCTCCAAGGCCGTCTGCAGGACCATTACATTCCTCCGGAGCGCATGCGGGAAATTCGCGACGACATGGTCGCGCGCGGGTTCCAGGTGGCCGGTGGCCTGGACTTCGTCCCCGGGGAGCGCTTCGGCGTGAGGCAGACCGGCAAGCTGTCCTGGATGAATTACGAGAACCGCAAGACGCGGGATGACCTTGCCGCTTACTTTCGCGCCTATGCACCGCTGTTTGACGAAATCATCCTGGACGACTCGTTCTGCACCGACGACCGCGGCCCGCAATCCGAACGCGCCCGCGGCACTCGCAGTTGGAGCGAATACCGGCAGCGGCTGATGGTGCGCGTGCTCGAAGAATCGATCCTCGCGCCGGCGCGCGCCGCCCGCCCGGACGCCAAGGTCATCGTCAAGTTTCCGCAGTGGTACGACCGCTTCCATCTTTTCGGTTACGATCCCGTGCGCATGTCCGCGCTCTCCTCGCGCGTTTGGGTGGGAACCGAAACACGCGACCCCGCGACGCCCCGCCTGGGCTACGTGCCGCCAACCGAAGGTTATGTGAACTACCGCTGGCTCGCCTCGGTGGCGGGCAGCAAGGTGGAGGGCGCGTGGTTCGACTTCCTGGACTGCCCGGCGCGGAACTTCGTCGACCAGGCCTACCAAAGCGTCCTTGCGGGCGCCCGCGAGCTGACTTTCTGGCACCTGGAACCGGTCATGGAAGGCCATCCCGGCAGCGCGCTGTTCGCCGGACGCCTCCCCGATCTGAGAGCGCTGGCGGAAAAGGTGGGGGGCCGCGCCCCGGAGGGCATCGCCTTCTACAAGCCCGTGGCCAGCGAGAGCGGCGAGAACATGTACCTGGCCGACTATCTGGCCCTGCTCGGGGTGCCCATCGCGCCGGTGTCAGCTTATCCTGAAACGTTCCGCGCGGCGTTTCTGGGCGTGCAGGCCGCCTCCGACCCGCGCCTTGTGACCAAGATGCGCCGGCACCTGGACGCGGGGGCCACGCTCATAGTCACCCCGGCGCTGCTGCGCCGGTTAGGTCGCGCCGGAGTGGATCTGGCCGGTGTAAACGTATCTTCGACCGCGCAACCCGCGAAGGCGACCGAGGTCCGCTGGAATGGGAGCACCATCGCGCTCGGTGCGCCGCTCGACACAGAGCGCGAAATCCGCGAGCGCGGAGTGATGGCTCTCATGCGGGCGCGCGCCGGCGGCGCGGAAGTGCCGCTGGTGACCTCGCGCAAGGCCGGCAAGGGCCGCGTCATCATGTGGAACCTGCGCACATTTTCGGAGGCCGATTTCGAGAAGGCGGGAGAAGTGCTGCTGCCGCCCCGGCCGCTCGGCTTGAGCGAAATACCGGACGAACTCGCCAACGAGTTGCGCCGCACGGTCCTCGACCCGCTGGGGCTGGCGCTGGCAGCCCCAGCCGGAGTCGCCTGCTATCTGCTTGGCGGCGCTCACTGCTTGTACAATTTTCGGGATAGCGAAGTGGAAGTTACCCTCAACGGCGAGAAGTTGAAGCTCGCCGCGAACGGATGGCTTTGGAAATAGAGAAAGGCGGTCCTGGTATGAAGACATTCTGGCTCGGCATAATGGCGGCCGCATTCGCCCTGGGCGCATGCGCCGCGGCTCAGGAACCTCTACGCATGAGCGTTTACGCGACGGCGGGCGACGTTCAACAGAACCTGATGACGCCGGAAGGCCGCGAGCGCGTGGCCGCGACGCTGAAGGATCTCAACATCACGGGGATCTTTCTGGAAGGCCGGCGCGGCGATAGTCATGTTTCACCGGAACAGATGAAGCCTGTGCGCGATTTCTTCCTGGCCAAAGGGTTCCGGGTCTCCGGCGGCATCGCCACCGTGCCGGGCCGCGAGTGGGGAAGCCGGCAGAACGGCCCCTATGGCTGGCTGAATTACCAGAGCGCCAGGACGCAACGGCAGATCGCCGAGTTCTTCCGCGAAAACGCGAGTGTCTTCGACGAGATCATCATCGACGACTTCTACTGCTCGGAGGATACATCACCCGAATCCGACAAAGCGCGCGGCACACGAGACTGGGGCCAGTACCGCAGGGATCTGCTGGTGGGCCTGCTGCCCTCCATGGTCTTCGAACCGGCGCGCGCCGTGCGTCCCGACGTCAAGCTCATCATCAAGTATCCGCAGTGGTACGACCGTTTCCATCTGTTCGGTTACGAACCGGCGCGCATGTCGGCTCCCTTCAACCGCGTGTGGGTGGGCACCGAGGTGCGTAATCCGAAAACGCAGCGCATGGGTTATGTGCAACCCTTCGAAAGCTTCGTAAACTTCCGCTGGATTGCCGCGGCAGCCGGCGCCAAGGTGTACGGCGCGTGGTTCGATCACATCGAATGCACGGCGCGTAATTTTGTCGACCAGGCGTGGCAGAGCACTCTCGCCGGCGCCGGCGAACTGACGCTGTTCAACCTGGGCAACGTCGTGAGAGGGCACCCGGGGCACGCTTTATTGAGGGCCGACTGGCCGAGGCTGGTGGAGATGAGCGCCAAGGTGCGCGCGCAGCAGCTTGGCGGGATCGCTTACTACAAGCCGGTCAACAGCACGAGCGAAGACAACATGTGGCTGATGGACAACCTGGGGATGATCGGATTGCCGATCAAACCGGTGGCGCAGTATCCCAGCGCTTCGAAGGTGGCGATTCTGGGCGTTCAGGCATCCGCGGACCCGAAGCTGCTGGTCAAGATGAAGCAGCACCTGGCGCGCGGCGCCACGCTGGTTCTCACTCCTGCGTTGATGCGCAAGCTGGGGCGGGCGGGCGAGGAGTTGGCCATCGCAGGCGTCAGCACCGCGCCGCGCGCGGACACGATTTCCGATGTCGTGCTTGCCGGCGGGCCGGTGAAGCTGCCGGTTCCGCTCGAAGTGGATCTGGGACTGGCCTCGCCGCGCGACAACGTATCGTTGTGGGCTGCCAGCGGCGGCCGGAAAATTCCGTACCTGGTGGCACGCAAATACCGCCGCGGCACGGTGATGGTGTGGAACGTCCGCACGTTCAACGAAGCGGATTACCAGAGGACCAAGGAACGCCTGCTGGCCCCCGCGAAACTGGGGCTGCCGGAGATGCCGCGCGCGCTGGCCGACGATCTGCGGAGGCGCTTCATGGCGCCGCTGGGGATTACGCTGTCGGCCCCGGCAGGCGTCGCCTACTACATGTTCGGCACCTCGCAGTGCTTGTACAACTTCAACGATCATGCGGTTGAAGTGGTGCTGAACGGCAAGTCATTGAGGCTGGCCGCGAACGCTATCATCTGGAAGGACAAGGAAGCTCGCCCATGAAGATCGCGAATGTGGAAGCGATCTACCTGCGCCTGCCACAGGTGAAGGAGCAGTGCGACAGCGGGCAGGACGCGCTGGTGGTGAAGGTGTCGACCGATTCCGGGATCACCGGCATCGGCGAGGTGGATTCGGCGCCCATGGCCGTGAAGGGAGCCATCGAGGGGCCGTTCTCGCACACCATCACCAGCGGGCTGCGCGAGCTGGTCATCGGCGAAGACCCGTTCGAGACCGAGTATCTGTGGCACAAGATGTACCGGCAGAACATTTACTCGGGGCGGCGCGGCATCGCCATACACGCCATGAGCGGCATCGACATGGCGCTGTGGGACATCAAGGGCAAAGCGCTGGGACAGCCCGTGTGGAAACTGCTCGGCGGCGGCTTCCACAGGAGGATCCGGCCGTACGCCAGCTCGCTGTTCGGCGCGACGCCCGCGGAAACCGGCGAGCGCGCGCGGCGCTTCCGAGACATGGGGTTCACGGCGGTGAAGTTCGGCTGGCAACCCATGGGCCAGGACGAGAAGACGGACGTCGCGCTGGTCCGCGAGGCGCGCAAAGGCCTAGGCGACGATGCCGACCTGATGATCGACGCCGGGCTCGTCTGGGATGCCAAAACCGCCATCCAGCGCGCCCGCGCGTTTTCCGAATACCGCATCTTTTGGCTCGAAGAACCGCTACTGCCGGACGATTACGACGGCTACCGCAAGCTGTCGGAGGCCACGGACGTGCGCATCGCGGCCGGAGAAGAGGAGAGCGAGCGCAGGTCGTATCTCGAACTGATGGATCGCGGCAAAGTCGATATCGTGCAGGTGGATTTAACGCGCTGCGGCGGATTCACCGAGGGCATGAAGATCGCGAGCCTCGCGCAGGATCGCGGCCTGCCGGTGGTGAATCACGGTTTCACAACGTACATCAACGTGGCCGCCGCGCTGCACTATCTCAACTCGATACCGAATTCGTTCATCCTCGAGTTCGTGGCCGAGGAAGGCACCACGCTGCGAGACCAAATCACGAAGCAGCGCATCGTGGCGAAAGACGGCTGGCTCGATATCCCGCAAGAGCCGGGCCTCGGCATCGAGCTGAACGAAGAAGCCGTCGCCAAGTATCGCTGTGAGCCGAAGTAGGGCATCTATATACTTGACTCACCTGGCGTCCTCGTCATGGGTTGCGGCGACACTCTCCGCTGCGCTATCGTCTTCCTTCGCTTCCGTCAAGGTGCTTCGGCAGTACGGACAAATCGACGCCTGACGGCTGATTCGTTTGCGGCAATACGGACAACCCGTACCAGCGAAAATAACCGGAAAAGGGAGAGCAAACGGACCAATGATTGCTCCGAGTAGAAACCAGAGGAATCCGTTGCCGCCACGCTTGGAGCCGATCAACCCGGTGACGGCCCCCCAAAACAGGGAGAAGACGAGAGTCCATAATAGGAAGTCCCGTCTGGCGGCTTGGATCTGTTCGTAGGACGGAAAGTCAAACATTGCCGGACACCTTACGCCGAGAACACAGCATACCAGATTTCGGAATCTCTAACCCTCTGATAGGCAGCGTTGAACGTCCTTTGTCACGAATGCGAAACGCGATTCTATGTGGGCATCTTGCGGGGTGAGTCAAGTACATAAATGCACAAAACAGTGCAGTCGTACCGCTCGCGCGCCGGGCTTCACGGCCAGGACAATCCCGGCGTAACATAGCAGGAGCTATGCGTATCGCTATCCTGCTGGCGATTCCTTTGTTTGCGCTTGGGGCCGACTTCTTTCCCATGGCAGTCTGGTACGGCGGCGGCAAGGCTCGCGCGCCCATGCTCGAACGCGATGCCCGATTGAAGAAAGACGCCTGGCGCGCGGACCTCAAGCAGATCAAGAGCCTCGGCTTCAACACCGTGCGCTGCTGGATCGATTGGGCCACCGGCGAGCCGCGCGAGGGCGAATACCACTTCGACACGCTGGACGTTTTGCTCGAACTGGCCGAGGAGCAGCACCTGAAGGTCATCGTTCAGGTTTACATGGACTCGGCGCCGGCGTGGGTGGGGCGCAAATACAAAGATGCACGCTTCGTTTCCTCGAACGGCATGGCGATCGAGCCGGAGTCTTCGCCCGGCTACTGCCTGGACCACCCGGGCGTGCATGCGGCGGACACGGCCTTTTACACCGCGCTGGCGCAGCGCGCGCGCCGCAGCCCTGCGTTCCTCGGTTGGGATTTGTGGAGCGAGCCGCACGTCATCAACTGGGCGACGCCCACTTACATCAGCAATCCCGAGTTCTGCTTCTGCCCGCACACGCTCGCGCGCTTCCGCGCGTGGCTCCAGAGGAAATACAAGACGCTCGACGCGCTCAACCAGGCATGGTACCGGCAGTTCGCGTCGTGGGATGAAGTGCAGCCGAACCGGCTGAGCACCATCCTCTCCTACACCGATTTCATCGATTGGAAGACGTTCATCCAGGACAAGCTCGGCGAAGACCTCCGCGGGCGCTACGAGGCGGTGAAGCGCGCGGCGCCGGCGAGCGTCGCCACCAGCCACGCCGCCGGGGTCGGCCTGTTCAGCTCGCCGTACTGGTGGGAAGGCCAGTCCGACGACTGGACCATGGCGCGGCAGGTGGATTACTACGGCACGTCGTTCTACCCGAAGCACTCGGCCTTCGTCGACCGCGAACCGATTTGGCGCGCGGCGCTGTTCGATTTCACGCGCTCGTTCGGCTATGCCAACGGCCGGCGGGGATTCTACATCGGAGAGTTGCAGGGCGGTTTCGGAACTATCGCCTTGAACGTAAGCCCGACGGTGACTCCGGCGGATCTGCGGCTGTGGACCTGGTCGGCGCTCTCGCGCGGCGCAAAGGGGATCTGCTATTACGCCTGGTACCCGATGAGTTCGGGGTACGAGTCCGGCGGCTTCGGCCTGATTCAGCTCGACGGCACCATCACCGAGCGCAGCCGGGCGGCCGGCGAGGTGGCGCGCGTGGTGGACCGGAACCAATCTCTGTTTCTGAACGCGCGGCCGCCGCGGGCACAGGTGGCAGTGGTCTACAACCCGCTATCGCACTTCGTGGGCGGACGGCAGAAATCGGCCGCGTACGGCGGCCCGCAAGGCGAGGTGGCCGGCATCGAGCGCGACTCCCTGCTCGGCATCCACCGCGCGCTGTTCCCGCTGAATGTGCCGCTCGATTTCGTACACGTGAACGAGCTTTCGCAGGCCACGCTGGCGCAGTACAAGCTGGTGTTTCTGCCTTACCCGCTGATGCTCCCCGAGAGCGCCCCAGCGGCGCTTGCCGAATTCGTGCGCAGCGGTGGCGCGCTGGTAGCCGAGGCGCGCCCCGGCTGGAACAACGAACGCGGGCTGGCGGCGGCCACCATTCCAGGCATGGGACTGCATGAGGTTTTGGGCTGCCGCGAAACCGCCGTCCAGACCGGCGCGAAGGGACGCACCGTGCTGCATTGGGCAAGCCGCGAGATTGCCGGCATCGAGCCGGGCGCGCAACTGGCGGCGCGCTGGTACGAAGAGACGCTGGAACCAACGGGCGCGAAGGCGCGGGTGGCGGCGCGCTTTGCCGACGGGCGACCCGCAGCGGTGTTGGCGGAATACGGCAAGGGGAAGTCGCTCACGCTGGGTTCCTACCTCGGCGCGGCTTACCAGCCCCAGCCCACGAAAGAGGCCGCCGGCCTGTTCCGCGGCCTGCTCGAATGGGCCGGAGTCCAACTGCCCGTCGAAACCGAAAACGGGCCCGTGGAAGTGCGATATCTCGAATCCGGGCGCGACACGCTGCTGTTCGTCTTCAACCACGAGAAGACTCCCGCCGCGCCGGCCATCCACCTGCGCTTCCTGAAGGCCGCCCACATCGCAACGGACCTTACAACCGGCCGCGAGATCGAGAGCGGGCAGGTTCTCCGCCCGAGGCTTGAGCCGAACAGCGCCTGGGTGGTGAAATTGACGCCGCGGGAGTGAAAGGATTCTCCAGACGGCGGCATTTCCAGGATGGAGGACGAAAATGCCATCCTGGAAACCGTTGGTTCTGGCCGGCGCCGCCGGCGCTTTTTTCTTCTTCGCATTCCCGCAACGCGCGCCGAGCGCCTCTCAGGCCGGCGCGGGCGCACTTACCGCGATTGACTCCACCGGCAAGCCCGCCGGCGCGTGTCCGCTGAAGCACACCGCTGTAAGAGCCGAAATCAGCGGTTTCCTGGCGCGCGCCACGCTCACGCAGGAGTTCCACAATCCGTTCCCCCACAAGATTGAAGCCGTCTACACGTTTCCGCTGCCTCAAAACGCCGCGGTGGACGACATGACCATGCACGTGGGCGCGCGGGTGGTGAAAGGCAAGATCAAACCGCGCGAGGAAGCCCGCGCCATCTACGAAGCGGCGCGCGCCTCGGGCCGCGTGGCAAGCCTGCTCGACCAGGAGCGGCCGAACATCTTCACGCAGTCGGTGGCGAACATCATGCCGGGCGAGATGGTGACCATCGAGATCAGCTACGTCGAGACGTTGAAGTTCGAAGACGGCTCGTACGAATTCGTTTTCCCGATGGTGGTCGGCCCGCGCTACATCCCCGGCCGGCTCTCGGGCAGGCAGGGCGGCGGCTGGTCCCCGGACACGGACCAGGTGCCGGACGCTTCGCGCATCACGCCGCCGGTGGCGGTGCCCGGCACGCGCGCCGGCCACGACATCTCGATCGAGGTGAAGCTGGACGCCGGCCTGCCGGTCGACAGCCTGACGTGCGCCTCGCACGCGGTGGAGGTGAATCGCACGTCGGCCAATGCCGCCACGGTGCGTCTCAAGGACCAGGCCACCGTTCCGAACAAGGACTTCATCCTGCGTTACGACGTCGCGGGCCGCAAGATCCAGGACGCCGTACTCGCGCATCGCGCCGAGCGCGGCGGCTTCTTCACCCTGATTCTGCAGCCGCCCGAACGAGTCGCGCCCGCCGAGGTGACGCCCAAGGAACTCGTTTTCGCACTGGATACTTCCGGCTCCATGTCGGGATTCCCGATCGAGAAGGCCAAGGAGACCATGCAACTCGCCCTCAACGGCCTGTACCCGCGCGACACGTTCAACCTGATCACCTTCTCCGGCGATACGCACATCCTGTTCCCGAAGCCGGTGCCGGCGACCGCGGATAATCTGGCCCAGGCGCGGGAGTTTCTGGCCACGCGGAGGGGCGGCGGCGGCACGGAGATGATGACCGCTATCCGGGCCGCGCTCGATCCATCCGACGCGCAGGACCATGTCCGCATCGTGTGCTTCATGACGGACGGCTACGTGGGCAACGACATGGAGATCGTCGCCGAGGTGCGCAAACACCCCAACGCGCGCGTATTCTCGTTCGGCATCGGCAACTCGGTGAACCGGTTCCTGCTGGACAAGATGGCGGCGGAGGGAAGGGGCGAAGTCGAGTACGTCGGGCTGGGGGACGACGGCTCGGCCGCCGCGCGCCGGTTCCACGAGCGCGTGCGCAATCCGCTGCTGACCGACATTTCGATCGACTGGGGCGGCCTCGCCGTAGAGGACGTCTATCCGAAGCGCATCCCCGACCTGTTCGGCGCGCAGCCGGTCATAGTGAGCGGCCGCTACACAGCGCCGGGGCGCGGCTTGGTGCGGCTTCGCGGGCGCATGGCGGGGAGAGAAGTGGTGCGCGAGATCCCCGTAATCTTGCCGGCGAACGAGCCATCCCACGACGTGCTTGCGAGCCTTTGGGCGCGCAGGAAGGTCGACGACCTCATGAGCGCGGACTACGCGGGCATGCAGCGCGGCAACGCAAGCACCAAGGCCGAGATCACCCAGCTCGGCATCGAGTACCGCCTGATGACGCAATTCACATCGTTCGTGGCCGTCGAAGAGACGACGGTAACTGTGGGCGGCGAACCGGTGCGCGTTGAGGTGCCCGTGGAGATGCCGGATGGGGTGAGCTACGAGGGCGTCTTCGGCAGGCCCGGCGAAGCCATGCAGGCTGTCCGCATGAAGGGTTCCAGCGGCGTGGGTGGCTTTGCCGCCCTGACTTCGGCGCCGGTGTCCATGCGGCGCGAGATGACATTTACCGATGCGGCGAACGAGTATAAGCGCCCATCCAAGCTGCATCCGGATCTGCAGGCGGTAGTCGACCGGCTGGAGAAGGGAATCACTGCGCCCACGGCCGCGGAAGCGAAGTTCGTGAAGAACGGCAAGGCAACGGTAATGATCACGCTCTCCGGCGCCGCCCCGGCCACGCTCGCCAAGCTGAAGGCGGAGCTGGGCTTTGAACCGATTACGAAGTCCGGCTCGGGCCAGATCGTGATTGGCCGCCTGCCCCTGGACAAGTTGGCCGCGCTGGCGAAGCTGGACGTCGTGCGTTACGCCGCGCCCGCACGGTTCTGATAGCAGACGGCCCGGACAGCAGACTTCTGTCTCCTGTATTCTGTATTCTCTTAGTAGTTTTTCTGCCGTTCGAAGCGGGCGCGCTGAGCGCGCCCCATGGCCTTCACGCCGGCCAGCGACGGGTCGGCGTGAGCCAGCTCATCCAGGTTATCGAGAACCTTCTTGATGGCCGTGTGGACGTCGTGCACGTCCGCCTCCTCGCCGATCAGGAGGAACTGCGGCAGCCACACGGCCTCTTCGTAGGCCGCGCGCTCGGCCACCGGGCAGCGGACCATGTCGTAGCACATGGTCTCTTCGCGGCCGATGCGCAGTTGCGGCGAGTTGTCCGGGGTGGCGTAGAAGAGGTCGCTCTTGTAAACCGGCTCATAAAAGCGCCCGTCGCACGGGATGCCTTCCTTTTCGAGCGCGGCCACGAACAGGTCGCGGGATACGCGCTTGTCAGCCGGGCGGTACTGGAGCACGTAGCTGTAGATGGTGTCTCGCGTGATCGCCGGTTGCCTGGGCAGCGGCCGGACTCCCTTCAGCGTTGTCAGCGCTTCGGTCAGCAGCGCTGCATGGCGGGAGACTTCAGCTGGAGGCGCAGCGCGGAGGAGTATCTGCGGATCTATTGCAATATCACCGGTAACCCCCGTCCTGCAGTCCCGGGGGGAGAAGCCGAGGCGGAGAAAGACGCCGCGCGGGAGGAACCCGATAAAAGGCTTGCTGAAGAGGAGTCACCTGCCCCAAAAGCGGAGGAACCGACTCAAGAGCCGGAGGCCCCCGCTGAAAAGCCCAAGGAGCCCAAGGAAAAACCGACGGGGAAGCCCGCCCAGCTCTGCTTGGCGG
>CAZLOS010000033.1:0-43312 GCA_964561215.1 uncultured Solibacteraceae bacterium
CCCGCGAACATGATCCTGACGCCCAAGGGCGTGGTGAAGCTGATGGACTTCGGTATCGCCAAGATGGCGGCGGACCGCAAGCTCACGCAGACCGGGGCCACGGTGGGTTCGCTGTACTACATGTCCCCGGAGCAGATCAAGGGGGCGACAAACCTGGACGCGCGTTCGGACCTGTATTCGCTCGGCGTGTCGCTGTACGAGATCGTGACCGGGGCGCGGCCGTTCCAGGGAGACAGCGAGTACTCCATCATGGCGGCGCACCTGGAGCAGAACCCCATTCCGCCGATCGAGATCGACGCGTCGGTGCCGCCGGCGCTGAGCGAAATCGTGCTCATGTCGATTGAGAAAGATCCGGCCAAGCGTTTCCAGACTGCCGACGCTTTCCGCGCGGCCCTGCTGAACGTAGGCAAGCACCCGGCCGCGCCGCCGCCTCCGAGGGTTGTGGCTACCCCGCCGCCTCCCGTCGCGGCTGTTCCGCCACCGGCGCCGCCGATGATGCCCCCGCCAGCGGTTCCCGCGGCCAGGCAGGGCAGCCATCGCGGGCTTTACGTCGCGTTGGGCGCGGTCCTGGCGATCCTGGTGCTGGTAGTGGCGGCCATGCAGATCCCGAAGTTCCGGCAGACCAGTGCGGGGAGTTCGGCCGCCCAGACGCCCCCAGTGGCCACCGCCCCGCAACAGGCTCCGGCCACGGCCGCTGTCGAAACCGTGATTCCGGCAACGCCACCGCCGGCGGGGCAACCACCCGTGGTGCAGCAAACCGAGAGCCGCGCGCCGCAACTACCGAAGGCTGCGCCGCGCCGCGAGACGGTTACCCGCGAGGCAACGCCGGTGGCTGCCGCGCAGGAACCGCCGCGCCAGGCGGCCCCGCCGCAGCAGCAGGCCACCGAGCCGGCCAATGCCGCCGAACTGCGTGAGATCCGCGAGCAGTTGATGCTGCTGGGCACACGGGCGGGAGCGGCCAAGACCAGCCTCACGAATCTGCAGAATCAGCAGGCCCGACAGGGACTGGGGCTGCGCGCCGACATCGCGGGCGCCGCGCAACGCATGGAGTACTATCTCGACGAAACCGAGGCGGCCTTGAAGCGGGGAGACTCCGCCGCCGCCAAGAAGAACCTCGACATGGCCGAGCGGACGGTTTCCAAGATCGAGAGTTTTCTTGGCCACTGAACTCAGTGGCCATAACGGAGCAGTATGGCCTCGGGGTCTCCCGCCAGTAGGATGCTATCGTTCGGATAGCAATGGTCGACGTTGGCAGGCGTGATGAGAATGTGCTTCACGAAGACCGCGGGGGACCGGGGTCTCTTCGCCAGAATGTCGAGGGCTAGTGAGATGATCCCGTTGCCGTACTTCTCGGGAAAGTAGGCTACCGATCCGATCAAGCGGGTGGCCGTTCTGCGAAGCTCCGCGCGCGCCAACACACACGCATTCTGGCTCATGACCGCGCAATGATCTATACGACCAGCCTCTTCAAATGCACGCAGTGCGCCCAGGGAACCCGGGTCGTTGAAGCCTGCCACCAGAATTCGCTGCGCCCGGCTGGTGCGCAAGTGCTTGCGTACTACCTCAAGGCAGGCGCCGAAGCCCCCCTTGCTGTCAAGCGAGACGATTTGTTGGTCGGCTAAGTGAATGCCGGCTTCCTGCAGACCCACGCAAAAGCCGCTGACGCGAGAATTCGGCAGCGGGCCTACGGCCGTCAGAGTCAGCAATAGGACTTCGTCGACCTGCCCGCCCCAATGCTGCTTCGCCCAACGTCCCGCGGCACGGCCTCCGATTCTGCCGGCGTTGTAGTTGTCCGCACCGTAATAGGTCGCGCCGGGGTGTGGAATGTCAATCGCGATGAGCGGGATACCCGCTTCCGCAAGCTTCTCCGAGATGATTGGTGCCACGGACTCAAAGGTCTGAAACTCGATCGCCAGGTCCACCCTTGCCCTGATGAGTGTCTCCGCGCTGCGCAGGGCAATCTTCGGACTGTAATGATTGTCCACCTCGACCAGTTCAACTGACGCCTGTTCCGCCGCACGGCGAATGCCCTCCGTCACATCGTGCGCGAAAGCGGAATCGGGCGCTTGCGCCGCATATCCGAGCCGGTAACGCCGCCGTGGAGCGGGCCGTAAGAGACACCGGAACCGGCCGTCCGCGGACCGCTCGAGCATACCTCCCTCAACCAGCGATTGCGCCGCCCGGAAGGCGGTGGTCTTTTTCAAACCCGTACGGCGAACCAGTTCGGTGAGTCGAAGCGTCTCGGTGTCTGTGCGAAACGAGTGCAATAGTTCGCAGGCCCGGAGGATTCCGTCAACCAGGTTCCGTTTCTTGTCCGGGATCATACCGCGCCGCTGTTCCCCTCGGCGGAACAATTCTACCGACCCGCAAGGGAGGCGTCAAGCCGGTTGATACGACGCACCTGCACTTACTACTCCAGGTATCCGGGGTACCGGCGGCTTTCTCAGTGTCGGCGATTGTTCCGCTCAACGGAACTGGCCATCGCGTCGCTGTTTGTTTTGACAGCATTACATGACGGAAGTAACATCCATTGTGAGTCTTGGCGTTCGTGGGCAAGACTCATATTCTGCTGGGGGGAGGATTCGCCAATGCAACTATCCATGTTTCAATCGCGAGGATGGACCGTCACTGTCTTGTGCGTGCTCCTGTTCGTAGCACTTGCTATGCCTGGGTTCGCACAGGAGTCGCGGGGGAGCATCGTGGGAAGGGTTACTGACTCGTCCGGCGCGTTGGTTCCCGGCGCGGCTGTCACTGCCACCAACGAAAGCACCAATGTAATTACGAATGCCAAGTCCAACGATCAGGGAAACTACCAGATTCTGTTCCTGGTCCCTGGTATGTACAAGATCTCTGCCGTCATGACAGGGTTCAAGACATGGATCAAAGAGAACGTCGAGGTGCGCGTCAATGACCGCATTGGGCTTGATATAGAACTCGCCGTCGGTGCCGTGTCGGAGAATGTCGTGGTCTCGGCGGAGACGCCGTTGCTGCAGACGGCTACGGCGAATATCGGGCAGGTCGTCGACAACCGCCGGATTTCAGAGTTGCCGCTCGCTCACG
This sequence comes from uncultured Solibacteraceae bacterium, assembly GCA_964561215.1. Classification (GTDB taxonomy): domain Bacteria; phylum Acidobacteriota; class Terriglobia; order Bryobacterales; family Bryobacteraceae; genus JAJFUV01. Next base: position 3,061 of record CAZLOS010000033.1, read on the forward strand.
GCAACGCCAGTTCGCTCATGATGCTCACACCGGGTGTGAACATGACCTACCCGGCGGGCATGAAGTGGCAGGACCCTCTGCGGACTGCCCAGGTAACGATGATGTCATTCCAAGGGGCGCCCATGGGCACCACGGAATTCACCATGGATGGCGTGCCGAACGTACAAACCATTAACGCCGACGTCGGCCAGGCCCTCTCCAACCATCCGCCCGCGGACGCCATCCAGGAGTTCAAGGTGGAGACCTCCTTTGACGCCAGTTCCGGCCACACATCGGGCGCGCTCGTCAATACCGTCATCAAGAGTGGCACCAACGACCTCCACGGCACGGGCTACTACTTCTTCCGGGATCCCGCCCTGAACGCCAACACTTTCTTTGGCAACCTCGCCAACCAGGCCAAAGGCGCATTCACTTACAAACGTTGGGGTTTGAGCGGCGGAGGTCCGGTAGTCGTCCCCAAGCTATATAACGGCAAGGACCGGACCTTCTGGATGTATGCCTACGAAGGACTCCACCAGGTGGACACCAACACCTTTACCGGGTCGGTTCCCACCCCTGCACAGAAGACCGGAGACTTTTCGGCCCTGCTCGCTCTGAGTTCTCAATACCAGATCTACGATCCGATGACCATTGCACCGGCGGCTGGCGGCCGCTATTCGCGGCTGCCACTGGCCGAAAACAGGATCCCGGCCAACCGCATCAGCCCCATCGCCCAGGCAATATCCAAGTACTGGCCGGATCCGAATGTTACCGGCACCGCTAACGGCACCAACAACTTCAGCGCGCAGAATCATCCCGAGCCCATGAGCTATTGGAACCACTTGGCCAGAGCGGATCACAAGTTGACTCAAAGCCACCATATGTTCGGTAGGTACGCACAGCGATTCGCGCGATTCGGCCCTTACCGCAACCGCTTCGAGAATGCCGCCTCAGGAACTTACGCCGACATCACATCCAAGAACATCGTGGTCGATGACGTGTGGCTGGCGAGTCCGTCCACTGTGGTCAACTTCCGGTACGGCGGGCAGCGTGCCACTTACAATGGCTACCAGCCAAGCATGGGTTTTGACCTGTCGACGCTCGGGTTTCCTAAATCCCTCATAGACATGCTGGGATTCCGAAGCCCGAAGGCCGTCACGTTCCCGACCATCAACGTAACCGGACTGCAGGCCCTCCAACCGGAGGGCGCCACCACCCGGGGAGACGACGTTCACTCCTTGATCACGGGCGTCGACCGGACAGTCGGCAGACACAACCTGAAGTTTGGCGCGGACCTGCGGGTATATCGTGAGACCATCTGGAGCTTTGGCTCCGCCACACCGAACTTGACCTTCGACACAACCTATACGAACGGCCCGCTGGACAATTCGCCCTCGTCCCCAAGCGGCATGGGCCAGGCATATGCCGCTTTCCTGCTCGGCGTACCGTCAAGCGGATATGTAGACTGGAACGACAGCCAGGCCATTCAGTCGACCTACTACGGCTTCTACCTTCAGGACAGCTGGCGCGTTACCCCAAGGTTGACGTTGAACTACGGCCTGCGTTACGAGTATCAGGGCCCCGTGACGGAGCGCTACAACCGCAGCGTCCGGGATTTTGATTTTGCCGCTCAGCAGCCCATCGCCTCCCAGGTGCTGGCCAACTACGCCGCTAAACCGATTCCGGAATTGCCAGTGAGCCAATTCCAGGTGCGCGGTGGAATGACTTTTGCCGGCGCCGGCGGACAGCCACGTGAACTCTACCATGGCAACAAGCTCAACTTCTCGCCGCGCTTCGGCTTCTCCTTCCAGGCCTCGATCGCGACGGTGATTCGGGGAGGCTACGGAGTGTATTTCCTTCCCATGGGCCAACCCGCCCGCATGAATCCCTACCAGACCGGGTACAACCTGCGCACCAACGTCATTCCGACGCTGGATAACGGGCAGACTTGGGTCGCTTCACTAGCCAACCTGTTTCCAAGCGGCGTCACCCGGCCCCCGGGTAACTCACTCGGTGCGGCCACATACCTGGGCCAGAGTATTAGCTACTTCAACGTGAACCCGAGCTCGCCATACAACCAGCGGTGGAGCTTCAACATCCAGAGGCAATTGCCGAACAGGTTCCTCCTGGAAGTAGGCTACACCGGTTCCCGCGCCGTGGCGCTGCCGGTGAGCAAGACCATGGATTCCACGCCCAGCCAGTATCTGAGCAAGCTGCCTTACCGCGATCAGGCTGTGATCGACCGGCTTTCGACGAATGTCGCCAACCCGTTCTACCCGCTGGTGCCGGGGGGCAGCCTGGCTGGAAGCAACATCACCGTGGCCCGTCTCCTTTACCCTTACCCTCAGTTCTCGGGAATGACGACCACGTTTTACCAGGGATACTCATGGTTTCACGCGTTGGAAGCGCGTATGGAACGGCGTTTCGCGCAAGGCTACACTCTTCTGAGCAGCTATACGCATTCCAAGCTCATGGAGGCGGTGTCCCAGTATCCCAGATCGGCCGCGAACAACTACTTGAACTGGGACGACCCGGTGCCTTGCCGCAGCATAGGCACGAGCGACCGGCCGCACAACTTCAGCATCAGCGGCATCTACGAACTGCCGTTCGGCTCGGGACGCCATTTCGGAGCCACCGCGCCCGCCGCCGTCCGATCCATCGTAGGCGGATGGCAGGTTAGCGCTCTGTGGCAGGTTTACAGCGGCCAACCCCTCGGCTTCGCCGACGTCATTTTCAATGGCGATTGGAGCAAGCTCGCACTCCCGTCGAGCGAGCGCAGCATTTACCGCTGGTTCGACACGTCCGGATTCGAGAAGAATACGGCCAAACAACTCAGCTACCATTACCGAACCTTCCCGTTATACATCTCCGGTCTGCGGTCGGCCACGTACAACACCTGGGATATGTCGGTGCTGAAGAACACGAAGATTCACGAAAGAATCTCGTTCCAATTCCGCGCTGAGTTCCTGAACGCGTTCAACCATCCAACGTTCTCTGCCCCCAACACAACTGTCACCAACGCCGCGTTCGGACAGGTGACTGGAGAGGACACCTGGCCGCGTTACATCCAGTTCGGCTTCAAGGTGATCTACTAGAATGTCACGTAGAGAGGCGAGGAGGTTCCTCGCCTCTCGATCTTCATCGTCTGATCGAACGGGAGGAGTTGTGCATTTCATGCGCCTGTGTGCCTTGAGGTATCGTCGTCTGGCAATTTTTCTCGGACTGTTGCTCGCATCGCCGGGTCTGGCCGTGGCTGCCGGATCATCATTGGAGGGGCTTTACAAGGGCTTTCAGGATCCGCCCGCGGCGTACTCGGTAAGCCCGTATTGGTTCTGGAACGGGAAGATCACTGGCGCGGAGACGCGGCGACAGATCGGCGAGATGGTCCGGCAAGGCGTGCGGGGCGCCGTGATCATGAATTGGGCTGGGCTCGAACCGGCCTACCTCTCCGAAGCTTACTGGCGCGAGGTTGGGACGGCGCTGGATGCCGCCCGTGAAGCGGGCTTGACGTTGAACTTCTCAGACGAGTACCTCTGGCCAAGCGGGCAGGCCTGGGATTACGCAGCCCTCAACCGCGAGCCAAGCCGTGTGGTGCGACTTCACCCCGAGTACCGCATGCGCCGGCTTACGCTCACCGAAACCGGAAGCGAGCCGGAAGTGGTGGTGGCGGCGCGCGTGGATGGATCCGGCGCCATAGACGAGCAGTCCCTCACGCCGGTGCCCGTCGCGCAGTGCCGTGAGTGGCGGGCTCCGTCGGCTGGCTGGAAGCTCTTCACCTACACGGCTGTGCCGGCCTTCGAACGCGGCACGCGCGTCGACCTGCTCAATCCCGCCGCCGTCCGCGTATTCATCGACCTGGTCTACGCGGAATTCGCCCACCGGTTCCCACAGCACCTTGGCACCACTATCAAGTTCTTCGTCTCCGATCACGAAGGTGCTTACGGCGCCCCGCTGCCCTTCACGCCGGCGCTTTGGGATACCTTCCAGAAACGCCACGGCTATGATCTGCGCATCTTCCTGCCGCTGGTCGACCGCGCTACACCTCGCGCAGCCAAAGTACGGCAGGACTATCTGGAGACCATCGGGCACCTCTACGCTACTTCCTTCGTTGGGCAGGTCACCGAGTGGTGCCGGCAGCATGGGGTCCAGCATGGTCACTCCGACATCGAGGAGACTATGCGCTATCAGGTTGGCTGGACAGCGGACATGTTCGGCCTGTGGCGCGCATCGAGTGCCGTCTACATCGACGCACTTGTCGAGCGGGGCCGGATGCCGGTGGATTTCATGGAGGCCCTCTCGGTGGCCCACTTCGAGGGGAACCCGTTGATGGTCGAGAATCAGGGTCTGACCGGCAATGATTCCTACTGGAGCCTGGAGAAGGCGCGCCGCGGCACGAACATGTGTCTCCTCTGGGGCGTCAACCGACTCATCCCGCATTATTTCGAATACGACCCGGATCACATACAATACCCGCCAAGTTGGTTTCTCACGCAACCCCTGTGGCGTTACTTCCACCATTACGCCGATGTGGGGCGCCGCGGCCTGTTCATGAATTCGCAGGGCCGCCACAACGCACGCATCGCCATCTATTACCCGCTTGAGAGCGCTTTCGCCGGGAGTGAAAGCCTCTTCCGGGAAGGCGGGCGGGATTTCGGCCGCTGGCGGAACCAGATGGACCAGACGCAGGACTACTACTCCGCGCTGCAACTGGAGTTGTCGCGCCAGGGCTGGGAGTATCACATGCTGGACAGCCACTACTTGCAAAAGGCCCAAGTGGCTAGCGGCAAGATTGAACTGGCCGGTGAACGCTTCGGCATCCTGCTGCTGCCGCCCATGACCCACCTGGCGGCATCTTCCGCTGAAAGGATACGGCGGTTCGCCGAAGCCGGCGGCCTGGTGCTGGCGCTGGGGTCTCAACCCACTCAGCTAGATGGTGTGCCCATGCGCCGTTTCCCCGTACGGGATCACAAGTTGTTCATGGATCGCCTCAACTATGCGGTGCAGATCGAAGTGCCGGAGCCGGTGCGCGAGGACTTGGCGCCTTTGCTGGCCGCCCTGCGCGCTGCCGATCCGCCCGAGGTCGAGATCGTCCAGGGCACGCGGGATCATCTATTCTTCTCGCACCGTTCCACCGCGGGCGCGGATTGGTACTGGGCGGTGAACGACACGGGGACAACACGCCGCGTGTCGGTGCGTTTCCAAAACCCGGGCACGTTCGAGAAATGGGATGCCGAAACAGGGAAACGATTCACACTCCCCGCGAGGGGTTCCACTGTGACGCTCGGCTTCGGCCCGTGGGACGCCTACTTCGTGGTACGCCACGCGGGACCAGCCTCGGCCCCACCTACAGCCGACGGCACGCGCCGTGTGCTGCTGGAAGTTCCTGGTTCCGGCTGGCAGTTCACACCGGAGGCGCCCGTCCGCGTCCCGTACGCCAGGATCGACGGTTCTACCGAACCTGTGTGGCTGGCGCCGGAGCGTCTCGCAAACCGTAACTGGTGGCTGGCTGGACCGTATCCTTGTCCCGATCGCGGCGCCTTCTTCGATTCCTTCCCACCCGAGAAAGGCTTCGACACGCACGCGACCACGTGGAAATGGTTCGAGGCGCCGAGTTACAACGTGAAACCGCCGGTGGGAAAGAGCATTTACTATGCCTTCGTGAATGTCTGGTCTCCCGTCGCGCGCAAGGCGCGGGCAGCCGTAGTCGCTTACGACGGCGTGATGCTCTGGTGGAACGGAAAGCTGGAGTTCACCGCGCTTGACCGTCCGCCTTTCGTCAATGTGCGTGACGCGTGGGCGCACAGGCCACCCATCGAAATCCGGCAGGGTTGGAATACCCTTCTGTTGAAGATCGCACCTGCCTCGGCCGGCGCCACCGGCTTCATGTTCCGCGCCACCGACGAGCAGGACAATACGTTGCGCGACCTGGTTTACTCGCGCGACCAGGTGCTCGCGCCGCGGACTCCGCGCCGGGTGCATCTGTCCGTGGACGCGCCGCCGGGAACTGCGGGACCATCGCTCGCGGAAGACATCGCCGAGGACGCCATTCCGGAGCGTGCCATCTCTTTTGCGCCGCGCACCTCGACCATCACGCTGGCTTCGTGGACCGATTCGACGCTTGCTTACTACTCCGGAACGGCGATCTATGAGACTGCATTTACGTTGAGCGAGATTCCGGCCGGCGAGCGCCTGGTACTTGACCTGGGCGCGGTAGGCTTAGCCGCCGAAGTGTGGATCAACGACCGAAAGGTGGGCGAGTGCGCCTGGCGGCCGTATGAACTCGACATCACCAAGTTCGCAAGGCGCGGCACGAATCGCCTGCGCGTCCGCGTGGCCAACTCGAACGCCGGCTGGGCATCCCAAGGCGATGCCGTCTACCGGTACGGCGACTGGGGCGTGAAGTTCCGCACCGAGCGCGAACGCCTGGCCACGCTTCATCCCAACGGCCTCGAAGGCCCGGTTCGCATTCTGGCCATCCGGCCGGAACGCTCCGCGCCGGCTAAGAACTGAGCCGGGGCGCGCTTACGTGTTGAGGACGCGGTTCATGCGCTCGATGGCTTCATCGATCTCGGCCGTGCTCTTGAAGCCGATGGTCACGGCGTCCACTGCACCCGAGTTCATCACGAACTTGAGCGACTGATAGCGCTCCTGCTCGGTTCTGAAGCGCCCCTCGCCGATGAGCTTCATCCCGAGCACGCCGGTCCCGCCGGCGTGGATCTTCCTGGCGTGCGTGAACACTTCGTCGACGTTGCCGATATCGTCGGTGTCGCGCGTCTGCAGCGTGTCCATCCGCGTGCCGTTGTGATTCACGCGCAGTAAAGCCACATCAAGCCACTTGGTGCCGGGGAAAGCGCGCAGCGGCAGCAGGCCATGCACCGAAGCGCCGTGCGCCCGGATGATCTTCTTCGCCTTCGCCTCGGAGAAGGCGTCCTCGATGCGCTTCTGTTCTTCCGGCCATCGCGGGCTGCGCACACAGTGCATGAGCAGGATGTCGATCTGGTCCGAGTTCAAATCCTTGCGGAGACGGTCGATGGTGGCCGGCGGTGCATCGGTATCGCGCAGGCGATACTTGGTCATCAGCTGGTAGGAGTCGCGCGGAACGCCCTTGAGCGCGGTGGCGAGCATCTGCGGCATGCCCGTGTAAGCGTCCGCAGTTTCGAAGAAGCGGATGCCGCGCTCGTGGGCGTGTCCATTCCGAGCAGTGCGATGCCGCGCGAGGCGATCCAGCGCGCGGCGTCGAGCGTCATCGTCGGGAACTTGCTGAAGAACTCGGGGCGGCCGAACATGCGATCCCAGCCCGTCCGGTAGATCACTCTCACCCCCGGCTGGAACACCGCTTCGTGGCTCATGAACATTTCGAGCGTTAGCGGCGTCTGGGGCGCGAGCGCCGTGCCGGGCGCGAAGTCCACCAGGTGCGCCTCGCCGTACAGTCTCGTGAGGTCCAACTTGTCCACCGTTTTGCCGTCGTCGAAGAAATGAAAGGGCGCGTCCAGGTGCGTGCCCTGGTGCGTGGAGAGCGACACCTGCGTGATGTTGTAGCCGATGGAGGCCACCGTGTTGTGGACCACCACCGCGGGCTTGGGATCCCACGGGAAGTTCAGTTGACCGTGCTCGATGGGGTGGGAGAGGTCGATCAGCATGGCGAGGGCCTCCTTCGGTACAGGAAGATTGTACGGTTATTTTACAGGAAGTCAGGAGACAGAATTTCGTGGTTGACGGCGGCGACTTGAACTGATATCCATCTAGCATGACTTCGAGGGTTGCTGTCCCGAATCGGTTCCAGGGGAAGGTTGCTATTGTCACGGGCGGATCGTCCGGCATCGGGCGAGCCGTGGTCGAGGAGCTATGCAAGGAGGGTGCCGCGGTGGCGTTCAGCGGCATCAGCGACATTGGCGCGCTGGGGCAAGGTAAATTACCTGGTGAACAACGCGTTCTCGTTCACCGCCAAGGCGCTCGATGCCACGCGCGCGGACTGGGAGCGCGTCCTACGGGTGGGGCCCATGGCCTACGCCCTCATGGGGCAGTTGGTGGCTGACCCGATGAAGCGCGAGGGCGGCGGCGCCATCGTCAATATGTCCAGCATCTCCGCGTTCATCGCCCAACCCAACCGCTGGACTTACAACGCCGCCAAGGGCGCGGTGAACACGCTGACCAAGTGCATGGCGCTGGACCTGGCGCCGTACAATATCCGCGTGAATAGCGTCAGCCCCGGCTGGATCTGGACGCGCGAAGTGGATAAGGCCGCCGGTGGCGACCGTGCGAAGTGGGAACCTGTCTGGGGCCAGTTTCACATGCTGGAACGCTGCGGCGAGACGGTGGAGTGCGCAGGCCCGATCCTGTTTCTGTTGAGCGACGATGCGTCGTTCATCACCGCCGCCGACCTCCCCATCGACGGCGGCTACCAGGGCATGGGCAGCGAAGGCATCGGCAAGGCCAGCAAGTTCGCGGGCTCGTTTTGAAGGTTAGTGACCATAGGACCAGTCCAGCTTCACTCTGGCCACCTGGATGCCCAGGAGCGAATGGTAGTTGATCAGCGCGACGTCGTCGATGAAGGCGATGCCCGCGTAACCGTAGTCGCCCTTGGGATCAGACGTCAGGTTGCGGATGTGCTCCCAGGTCTTGCCTTCGTCGCGTGAGATGGCAGCGGCCAGGGGCGCGCGGACGGCTCCCGATGGCCGCTTGATCTCGCCGATCTGCAGGATGGGCTGCGACTCCTTGCGGGCCGCGGCGGGCGCGTCCGCGTTGTTGAGCCACACGAGCAGCAGGTCGCCAGTCTTCGGGATACGCTTAATGGTCTGCGGCGCCAGCGGACTGGGCAGGTCCAGGTAGCCGACATCGGTCCACGTGTCGCCCTGGTCGCTCGAATAAGCGCGGCCCACGTAGCCGTTGCGGTTGCGGAACACCATGAACAGCCGGCCCTCCTTGAGTTCGACGATGCCGGGCTCCTCGGTCGTAGTGCCCACGTCCACGAAGCCCTTGCCGCGGACCCAGGTGTAGCCGTCGTCGGACCAGTAACACATCGACACCATGTGCCCCGCCTCGCCGCCGCCGAGTTCGCGGGTCCACTCGACCGGCACCACGATGCGGCCTGATGCCAGTTGTATGACGCGGTCCGGGTTCACCGTGTGATAGCCTTCGTGCGGCGTGGCGCACACCGGGTCGCTCCAGGTCTTGCCCTCGTCCGATGAGCGGCGCACATAGAACTTGCCATCGTACAGGCGTAGTTCTTTCCCTTCGTAGCGGTTCAGCACGTTGTAGCCGAACAGGATCTCGCCGTTCTTCAGGCGCAGCAGGCTGGGCTGGAGCGTGGCCAGGCGGGCGACGTGCTTCTGCAGGATGAACGCTTCGCCCCACGAGCGGCCACGGTTGCGAGAGACGCGCGCCACGACGCCGGATCGCGTGTTGTCGGTCCAGTGCTCCGGGTTGGCGTGCGCGAACAGCACGGAGCCGTCCCGCAGTTCGATCATGCTGCCGGTGGAGCCGCGATGCGTGCGGTTGGGAACCATGGGCACCACCACGAAATCTTCGAGCGACGGATCGGCGCCCCGTGCGGCGCCCCACGCTGCGCCCACAATCAGGAAGTTCCGACAATTCATCGGCAGAAACGGTATCACAACAGCGCGCGGTCTGCCGCTCCTATAATGGCTTCCATGCGTACTCGTATCCTTCTTATTCTTCTCGCCGCCGCCGTGGCGGGCCTGGCGCAGCAGTCTTACGACCTGGTGGTGTACGGCGGCACGGCGGGCGGCGTAATGACCGCGGTGGCCGGCGCGCGGCAGGGCCTGCGCACAGTGCTGATCGAACCGCGCGCGCACGTGGGCGGCATGGCCACCGGCGGCCTTTCCCGCACCGACGTCGGAAGGCGCGAAGTGATCGGCGGGCTGGCGCTCGAATTCTACATGCGCATCGGCGAGCGCTACGAGATGCATCGCTTCCTGCATGAGATGGGATGGCAGTACGAACCTCGCGTAGGAGAAAGCGTGATGCGCGAAATGCTGAAGGATACCGGCGTCGAGGTAGTCTTCCACCGGCGCCTGCGCGAAAAGAACGGCGTAGTGAAGCAGGGGAGCACCATCACCGGAATCGTGACGGAGAACGGGGAAACCTACCGGGGAAAGGTCTTCGCCGACTGCACTTACGAAGGCGACCTGATGGCGCAGGCCAAGGTAACTTACACTTACGGGCGCGAGAGCGTCGCGCAGTACGGCGAGTCGCTGGCGGGCATTCGCGAACGCACGCCGTATCACCAGTTCCAGACGGACATTCCGGCGCGCGACGCGCAGGGCAACCTTCTGCCGGAGATTACCATCGAGCCGCGCGGCGTTGCCGGCACGGCCGACCGCCGCATACAGGCGTACAATTTCCGGCTCATCACCACCAACAATCCCGCCATCCACCGTCCGTGGCCAAAACCAGCCAACTACGACGCCAAGCGCTACGAACTGCTGGCGCGCATGCTCGTCGCCATGCAGGCCAAGCTGGGGCGCGCGCAAATCCTGAATGAGGTGACGCAGTTGGCCGAAATCCCCAACCGCAAGGCCGACTTCAACAACTCCGGCGCGTTCTCCATCGACTACATCGGGAAGAACTACGACTATCCCGACGGCAGCTACGCCGCGCGCGAACGTATCTGGCAGGAGCACATCGACTACGTGAAGGGCTACTTCTACTTCCTCGCCAACGATCCGCGCGTGCCGGCAGCGCTGCAGCGCGAGGTGCGCCAGTGGGGCCTGGCCAAGGACGAATTCGAGGACACCGACAACTGGCCTCACCAGCTTTACATCCGCGAGGCGCGCCGCATGGTGGGCGAGTACGTCCTGGTGCAGAAAGACATGCAGACCGATCTGATGAAGCCTGACGTCATCGGCATGGGCAGTTACAACAGCGATTCGCACAACGTGCGGCGCTTCGTGAACGAGAAGGGCTTCGCAGAAAACGAGGGCGATATGCAGGTGGCCGTAAAGCCGTACCAGATCCCTTACCGGATGCTGCTGCCCAAGCGCGCCGAAGCCGCGAACCTGCTGGTGCCGGTGTGCTTCTCGGCGAGCCATGTAGCGTACTCCTCGGCCCGCATGGAGCCGCAGTACATGATCCTGGGCCACGCCGCTGGAGTGGCGGCCTCGCTCGCGGTCCGCACGGCAAAGCCCGTGCAGGATATCAGTATTTCAGATCTGCAAACGACGTTAATGACGCAGGGCGCTGTGTTCGAATACGCGCCCAACCAGCAGCAGAACGCGCTCGGTATCCTGCATCGTTTCCTGAGCAAGCCCGGCCCACGCGACATCGACTGGTAGATGGCGGTACCTAATCACACTTATCGTGAGATAGGTGGAGTGGGGACCGCGTCAGACTATCCGCTCTGGCAGCGCCGGCGACAACAATGTTAGTCGCGCCGCAGGTAGAAGGCGTTGTGGCCCGTCCGGCCAAAGTCGTCCTCACTTTTGATTGTCCTTCGGTCTTGAGACAGCGCTCTGGGTCCGCTTCAAGAACACGAAGTAGAAACTTGGTACGATGACGCTCCGAACCGAGTTCCTGGATGACGACTAGTGCGAGCACGAACATCGCTGTGACCGCGAACGTGGCGACGTCAGTCCAACCACTAGCATTAGCTGGCATCCAGATGCCCGCTTCCATCAGGATTTTGAACCCTTCGTAAATCGCAATTAGTCCGACAAATCCGGCGACGAATCGCTCCGAGCCGCCCTTGAGTCTTCGAATCAGTCGAATCGCTACTGCGATTGCGAGCAAGCACAAAGTGACAGAACAGGCAAGGAGAGGATCACGCAGAAGAAGTCTATAGAGGGCCATTTACGCGCCTTTCTCGTTGACAACCAGCTCACAGGCGGTCAGAAGTCCGGCTGCACCTACGCAGTAGCTTATACTGCCAACTTGTTATATGGAATAGTTTTCCGGTACTAATCAAGCCTTAAAAATGACAGTACGAGCTTAGCTTGTCATTCGGGTGAACACTTGTACAAATCTACATAGAGCCGGTAGCAGGTGACTACGCTCGACCTGAAAGTCCGACGTTTGCACCTGGCAGGAGGTGGGAACGGGGTGCGGAACTCGGTTCGCGCTCAAGAGTCTCAGCGGCATCGACACCGTCGACCGTGATGGAATAGCGCCCGTTGTCGTTGCGGGCGACGTGGCCGCGTTCCTTCAAGTACCAGAGACTGAATTCGAGGTGTTCTTTAGGACATCCGAGGAGATCTTCCAGTTCGCGGATCGTCATCGTTGGCTGATGCAGGTCGCTTATCCGCTTGGCATAGAGTAGAGACAAAATGCCGAGGCGCTTGCGGCGTTCACCTTCGGAACCCTGTGTCGTTTGCGCGTTGTTGAAGATCTTCCAACGAGTCGTGCGGGTCGCCGTGTGGCGGGCGTCGTAGGCAGCACGCTTTTCAGGGTCACTGAGAACCGCATAGGCGGTCATCAGTTGATGGAACATGTCCGTATCGCCCGTCTCCTGGTTGTCAGGATGATAGCGTTGCGCGAGGATGCGGAAGACTCTCTGTACGGTCTCCTGGTCCGCCTTGGCGTTCAACTGCATGATTTCGTAGTAGTCCGAAAAGTCCTGATCGTCCGCACTCTGTGCGGTGGCTGTGCCGTCTCCATCGTGCTTCGCGGACGCCGTCTCCAGGCGCGCTCCGGCACGAAAGCGGCCGCTCTTTTCGGCCGAACAGTACCGGACACGGGCCCTTTTGCCAATCAAGTGTGCGGGAAGCTTTGAGCCACTCCCATCCCGGACCGTGATCAAAGTCTCTTTAGGCAGCTGCACGGGTGACAGGAAACAGAATCCCTCATCGCCTTCGTCGATGAGTTTCACCGATGCAGTCCTGAGGGTGGATCGAGCATCGGAGTAAGTGATGCCGAATGTCACGTCGCCAACAACAGTTCTTCGAGAACTCCGTCTACGCTCCATGGGAAGCAACTCCAGCTTATTAACTATCGACGTAAGCCATAGAATCTTTAGCAAGATTCCATCGGCAATTGCTTCGCCGAACACCACTTTCTGAGGCCGGAGTGACCCCTCCGTAAACCGCCGGCCCGTGCGACATCAGCTAGCGGGAAGTGGAACAGGCTTCAACCTGTTATTACCCGTTCAACAAGTATCTGGCTGATTCCGGGTACCGGTGCCCGGCCACGGCGTCCCTGGGGAAGATCGCTTCGATGCGGTGCAGATCCACCTGCATGAGCTGCATGGAGGCGGCCTGGGCATCTTCTTCGAGGTACTTCAGGCGCTTGGTGCCTGGGATCGGCACGATGTCCTCGCCCTGCGCCATCACCCAGGCCAGCGCGAGTTGCGACGCCGTGCAGCCTCTCTCGCGCGCCATCTCCCCGATGCGCTCCACCAGTTCCAGGTTCTGCGCAAAGTTCTTGCCTTGGAAGCGCGGCGACATGCGGCGGTAATCGTCCGGCGCGAAATCTTCAAAACGCTTCAGTTGCCCGGTGAGGAAGCCGCGGCCCAGCGGGCTGTAGGCCACGAACCCGATCCCCAGTTCGCGCACCGTTGCCAGGATCTCATCCTCCGGCTCGCGGCTCCACAGCGAGTACTCGGTTTGTAGCGCCGTGATGGGGTGCACTTTGTGCGCGCGGCGGATGGTGGCCGGCGACGCCTCGGACAGCCCCACATACCGCACCTTGCCTGCACGCACCAGGTCGGCCATGGCGCCGACGGTTTCCTCGATGGGCACCTGCGGATCCACGCGGTGCTGGTAGTAAAGGTCGATCGTGTCGATGCCCAGCCGTTGGAGGCTCCCGTCGCAGGAGGAGCGCACATACTCGGGCCGTCCACACACGCCGCGGAAGGCGGGATCGTTGCTGCGAACCATGCCGAACTTGGTGGCGATCACAACCTCGGCACGCCGTCCCGCAATCGCCTTGCCCACCAGCATCTCGTTGGTGTGCGGGCCGTACATGTCGGCCGTATCGAGAAAGTCGATGCCAAGCTCCAGCGCGCGATGGATGACGCGGATCGATTCCTGGTCGTCGCGGGCGCCATAGAAATCCGACATCCCCATGCAGCCAAGGCCCATGGCCGACACTGCCAGTCCCTGTGTTCCGAGCTTCCGTCTCCGCATGACTTCAATCTAGCGCAGTGCTGAATCAGGACAACGTCCACGGCTTCCGCATCGGGCGGTGCATCATCTTGCGGGCCGCTTCGTCGCCGGTGATGGTCTCCTTGACGGGGTCCCAGTGGATGGTGCGGCCGGTGCGCACGGCGATGTCGCACAGGTGGCTGACCAAGTCGCTTCGCACGGCACTCTCGACCACTCCCACGGGATCTTTCCGCTCGCGCACCGCGCGGACCCAACTCAACTGGTGCGATTCGCTGTTCATCAGGTGCTTCTCGTTCGGCCCGATCTCGGACGACGCGAGCGACGCCGGCTCGGTGGCCACCTTCTCATACGCGATGGCGACCCAGCCTTTCGAACCGATGAAGATGGCCGCGTTGTGCACGAAGTCGACGCCGGGCCGTGCCAGGTCCGGGTGCGGCGCGTCCGTGTACTTCTTGTAAGCCTCGTTATCCACCATGTGCAGCACCAACCCGTTCGAGTAAGTGCATTGGACGTCCCACTGATAAACGCAGTTGAACAGGCCGCTGGCGGGGAGCTTGCCCTTGCCTTCGTACTTCACCGGCATGGTGAGCCCGGCGTTGTCCGCCCACCACTGCACCTGGTCGAGCGGGTGCGCGGCCCATCCGGCGATGAATCCGATGCAGTAGTCGTAAATGTGGAAGATGCCGTTGCGCTGGCCGCTGCCCAGACAGCGGTCGTGACAGAAGGGAGCCTCGGGCGCGGGACCCAGCCAGAGGTCGTAGTCGAAGCCCTTGGGCACAGGGAGCACGGGCGTGGTCGAGCCGCCGATTTCCGAGCACGGCGCCACCACCCAGATCTTTCGCACTTCGCCGATGCGTCCGTTCAGCACGAGTTCGACGGCGTGTCGCGCTTCAGCCGTGGAGCGCCGCTCCGCGCCGTATTGGAAGATGCGCCGGCGCGCACGCACAGCCTTGCGGGCGGCCAGATCCTGCTCGATCGAAACGCCCAGAGGCTTCTCTGTGTGCATGTCTTTGCCCGCCTTGGCGGCCGCGATGGTGATGGGCACGTGCCAGTGGTCCGGTGTGGCGATGTGCACGGCGTCGATGTCCTTCCGGCGCAGCACGTCGCGGAAATCGGCGTAAGCCTGAATGCCCCGGTAGACGCCGCTGCGCTTCTGCTCGCCGTAGATCTTCTCGAAGACGGTCTTGGCGTTCAGGCGGCGGTCCTCGCGCGGATCGCACATGGCCACGAACTCGCACTCGGTGGATTTAGTGTAGTGGCGGCCTTCACCGACGCCGCGCCCGCCCGAACCGATCAGCGCCAGCGTGACGCGGTCGCTGGGCGCCGTAGCGCCACGGCCGAGCACGCTGGCCGGAACAACCAGCGGAGCAGTAGCGGCGCCGGTCAAAACCTGGCGGCGAGTAAGTGTGCGCATGGGCACCTCCTTCGGAGTAATTGCGATCTATCGCATGACGACCTTATGTACCGCGTTAGCGAGTTTCTTGAACTCCGTCCGGGAGACCGAATTGGGATCGTACTCCATCACGGTGAGGCCGCTCATCACCGCTTCGGCCACCACGACCCGCTGGCCGATCGGGGGCAGCACTTTCCTTCCCATCTCCTCCAGAGATGAAGAGAGGCCGCGCCCCAGGTTGGTGTGCATGAGCACCTTGGAAGGGACGAACCGGATGCGCGGCCGCTTGCTGCGCCGCTGGGCGCGCGCCTTGAGGGCCAGCGATAGGGGTTCTTTCAGGGAGAACAGGTCCAGCGGAGAAGGGCCGCAAGGCAGAAGAACAAGGTCGGCCACCAGCGCGGCCTGGAAGGCGGTATCGGGCGCCCCCGGAGGCGTGTCGATGAAAACGAGGTTGCCGTCCTTCTCCGCCGCGCGAGCCTTGGACCGCAGCGAATCGGCGTGATCGCCTTTGATCTTTTCGACGCAGCGCGAGAGCATCCCCTTGCCTTGGGACGCCCACGCCGAGAGGCTATGCTGCGGGTCCGCATCCAGAGCGACAACGTTCAAACCCATGTCGGCAAACTCGGCGGCCAGGTTCCCCACGATCGTCGACTTCCCAACGCCGCCCTTTCGCCCCAGGACCGCGATGACAGCCATAGACAGTACTATAGTGGAAATCCCGGAGAGGGGTTATGGCGGCCTCGGTTCGGCGCAGATTGCGCTTACCTCTCGGTCACCGAGTTCGGCCGCTTCGGAAGGGTAGGCAACGCAAGCGCCTCGATGAGCGTACTCCGCGCTTCTTTGATCGATCCATCTTGACTCGCGATGTTGAGCCCGGGACAACCTGCCACGGCAACATTCATGCCGGCACATCAACCGGCGTTGCTCGTAAGACTGCTTTTCCTACCACACCCGGCCCGTCTGTATCTTCGGCAGCGGTGAGAACACCTTCTCGAAGGGCACCGGGTTCAGGTACGGCTTTCCGTGGTGGAAGTTCACGATGTTCTCCATGAACTTCTCCACGATGTCGAAGCCTTGCACCAGGAAGATGTTGATGCGGTATAGGACGCCGAGGTCCGACGGATCGTCAATCACCTCGGCGAACTTCGTTCCCATGGCCCGTGAGCCTTGGCTCGCGCGGCGGAACATTTCCATGCTACGGTCCAGCCTTTCCATGAACTCCGCATTGCGGCCGGCGTTGCGAGCGTTGAAGGCCGCGTCGAATTCCATGTACGCTTCACGGATCCGGATCAGCCCTTCCAGATGCATGGCATAAGCTTCGGTCTTGTTCCTCAAGTAGGCGAGTTCCCCACGGCCGCCCTCGGAGACCGCGCCTTGCGCCTTCACGAAACTGTTCGCCGCCTGGCGCAGCAATTCCACGCTGCGCCGGTAGTACAGTATCTTGGCGCGGCTACTGTCTAGAAATCCCGGCCACCCTGAGAACGTCGGGCCGTCGTACGGGTTGCCCTGTTCCGAGTAGCTCTTGACGATGTTGATCTCGGAAATCGGACCACAGCAACCGAAGTTACCCTGCTGCGTCCAGCCCATCTCCTCTTCGTTCTTCTCCAGGATCTGGTAGGCGCGGAAGATCTCCGGAGCCGCCTGCTCGCCGAAGATACGCTTCACGTAGTCGCGGTAGAACTCCTCTGGCGTCATCTTCGGCTTCCAGGCCGCGTCCGCCAGGAACTTCTCGTTGTGCTCCTGGCCGCGCGCGCGGTTCACCTGCATGGCGTGGCCCGCCACGCCGTGCTCCAGCGCGCCGTTGTACAGGCGGTCCTTGTAATACATGGTGACGTTGAACTGCATGCCCAGCATGCCGCTGTCGTCGTCCGAGCGGGGGATGAGAGTCCGCTCGCGCTCGCCCATCGCGCCGAATTGATAGAGGGGCACTCCCATGGGCGTCCAGATGCCGCGGCTCACCATGTCTGTGAACGGCACGTCCTTGGGGAAAACACGGTCGATGATCGGGTAGACGAAGCTCCGCCCGAATGCGCCAACGCCCACGTTCGGTTTCGGATTCATGCGGTCGCGCGCCTCGATCCCCTTCTTCATCATGTATATGGCCGCGTTGTTGCTGTCTACCACCCGGTCGGCGACTCGCGCGTAACCCGTGTACTGCTTCCAGTGGCGTAGTTGCTCGGCGTAGTCGTTGGGGCGCTGTTCGAGCAGGTACTCCTTGCTCTTCTCGTCCTCGCAAACCGGATAGAGTTCCGGGAACCACAGGAAATAGCCCTCGGCCTCCGGATAGGTGCTCACCAGGCTCTTCAGACGGTTCTCGTTGATCTCATCCACCACCGGATCCACCGGACAGACGTAGACGCCGCCCATGATGGGATGGAAGGGCAGGTCGCCGGTGCGCGCGCGTGCGTGACGCGCCAGGTTCGCCGGCAGGCTGACCGGGTCGATCGCCAGCCAGGTCTTGACCTTCTTCGTTTTTGCGTAGGCGATCACCTGGCGCAGCATGTTCTGCGCGACGGCGAAGGCCTGCTCCGGCGTTTCGACACTCTGGAACTCGGGCGGGGCCAGGCGCGGGTGGATGAAATGCTCTCGCCCCACGACCATGTCGCGCGCCAGATGCGAGCCGAAACCGGTGGCCCATAGGAGATACCCGCTCTCCTTGGTCGAAACGTCCCCCAGAAGGTTCTTCTCGCCCTTATAGTCGTAAGTTAGGAACGGTGCGTACGGGAACCAGAAAACCTGCAGGTAGTTCATGCGCATACGCGCCATGCGGTCGATGAACTTCTTCCAGTAATCGAGCGACCAGATGGTCTGGTTCGGATAGCAGAAATCGACGTGCACTCCGCGACGCTGGTAGGACGGTTCGACGCGCTCGTCGAGCGCCGGCATCCGCACGTCGCTCTGCTTTTCCGGCACGATGTCCTTGGTGAGCAGGAAGACGAAGCCCAATCGCTCAAGCAGATCGTAAGCGGCGTACATGGTGCCGGCCTCGTCATTGCCGCTCACGACGAGCGCGGGCTGCCCGCCTGCAGTGGTCCGCTTCAGCACATAGCCGCCATCCTTGAGGCCCGCCGCGGCGGCCTGGCCGCCCACCAGCACCACCGGTTTGCCCTTCGGCGCCACCGCGGTGATCTCTAGTCGCGCGCCGGAAAGCGTCTCAATGTACTGCTGCAGTTCGCTGGCGACAGAGCCGTTGAACACCCCGCCGCCGGGCACGATCACAGCCTCCGGCTGCCCGTTCCGCGCCAGAAACGCATCGGTCGCCCCGGCGAGCCCAGCCGGTAGCAAAGTGATCAGAATCGCAACGCCGTTCAGTCCCTTCATGAGGCACCTCGCCTATCTGAGTACAGTATCTTGGCCGCAGGCGCGGCGTCCACACCACCGGACATAACCCCGGCTTCCGGCCTTTGGTACAATTCAGACGCGGAGGTCCATTCGTTCCATGTACCGCTTCAGACCACGGGGCATCGGGTGCTTCGGATGCCTGCCTTTGGGCGGACTGTTCGTTACGCTGCTGCCGCTGATCGCAATCGGCTTCCTGATTTACTGGCTGGTGAATCGCCAGAGTCCCGCCGCGCCTCCGCCGGCCAAGCCCGCTGGAGGCTTCTTCTGCTCGCATTGCGGGAAGCCCATGCAGGCGGGCGAGAAGTTTTGTGCCAACTGTGGAACCAGCGCGGGCTGACGCCTCTGCTAAAATGAAGCCAGCGGCCCTGTAGCTCAGTTGGTTAGAGCGCATCCCTTACAAGGATGAGGTCCACAGTTCGAGCCTGTGCGGGGCCACCATCTCCATCTTTTACTGTTCGCCGCCCGATTCAAAGGAATTCAGATTGTCCAGTATCCGGCGGAGACACTCCTCAAACCGGACGATCTCTTCACTCGTGAAGTCCCGGTAAAACACCTGCGTCATCTCGCGGGACACTTCCTCGTAAAGCTTGTGGAGCGCCCGGTTCTCCGGCGTCAGTTTGACGAGGATTTTCCGCCGGTCGTCCACGCAACGCACGCGCTCCACCTGTCTGCGGCACTCCAGGCGGTCCAGCGTGCTGGTCAGCGTCGATTTGCCTAGCGACACTCGTTTGGCGAGTTCGTGGATCGTCATCGGGCCCTGTTCCCACAGCACGAACAGGATGCGGCCATGAGCCGGGTTCGTGTCGATCTGTCTCTCCCGGAGCATGCGAGCGAAGATGCGGCCTGCGGTGAGGTGGATCTTGCTGACAAGAAATCCGCCTTGGCGCTGGCGTTTCACGGCACGTTCGCATCGAAACGAAACGGCGACGTCCCCCACCAGCCCGATGCGCGGATGGGTTTCAGGCGCAGGACCACGTAGTCGGGATCGGCGGCGCCCGCTGGCCAGTAGATGCGCCACTCGTCCCGCCATAGAGCCGTCTTCAGATCCGCGTCGGAAAGGATTTCCATTTCTCCGGACAACTCTACTCCATGGACCTTGCCCGAGTCGGCATAGTAAACCGAAACAGCGGGATTGGCGCGGATCTCGCGAACCTTGTCCGAGGCGAGCGACGTAGCGAAATACGAGGTGAAGCCCTCTCTGCAACAGGATGAGCCGGCACCCGCGCCCGCCCCGGGACGCCTCAAATTAGTCACGGCTCGGATTCGAGGGCGGTTCTCAGCCACCGTCGCGATGTAGGCGGCGTCAGCCTCGTTCATCAGTCCGAGCAGCGCTTGTTTATCGATCATGTGTAGCTATTGCGGTTGTACCAGATTCGGCCTGAGAAGGGCCCAGTGGGTATGGATAATGCGCCAGCCTTCCTTAGTGCGCCGGTACACTTCCGTCGTGTTCCAACGAGTAATGCGCTGGCTTGGCTGCCTCTTCGAAATGTAATTGAAGGTGAGCACAGCCACGTCACCCGCGACCTGCACCTTGGGATGGATCATCTCGCCCGAAGCCTGTTCGGAGCCAAAGTCCCTGTGATAATACGCGCGAAGCGCTTCGAGGCCATAGATGGGTTCTTCGAGGAATGGATCGAAATACACCACGTCCGGATCTGAGATCTCCAGGAAACCACCTGCATCGCCTTTGTCCGAGCGGTTCAGCGCCGCACGTTCCATCGCGATGATGGTGGACGCTACATCGGAATCGGCCGGCCGTTTAGACTTCGACCGCGGCGCCGCCACTGTGGCGAAGGCCAGCAGAGAGGTTACGAGCCATACGAGTTTGGACATGCTGACATCCTTTCTAAACAGTTCGATACAGAATAGAACGATATCGAACTAATTGTCAAACGGAAACGGCTCGCCTGCGGATTGGCATTGAGCGCGGATTCTCCTCCGCGCTCACTTCTTCCGCAACAGCTTCTCTTTTGTGTAGATCAGCGTGGAGGTGTCGTAGCTGGCGATTTCGAATTCGTGGCCGTGGGTGATGGCGTCGGTCGGGCAGGCTTCCACGCAGTAGCCGCAGAAGATGCAGCGGTTGTAATCGATGTTGTACACCTTGGCGTAGCGCTCGCCGCCGCTGAAGCGCTCCGTGGCCGTGTTCTCCGCCGCCTCAATGTAAATGCAATTCGCCGGGCAGGCGGCCGCGCACAGGAAGCAGGCCACGCACTTCTCCAGGCCGTCTTCGTCGCGTTCCAGGACGTGCACGCCGCGGTAGCGCGGTTGGAGTTTCGCCGGACCGTCGGGGTAGTCCTCGGTGAGCGTGGGCGAGAGCATCTCCTTGAAGGTGACGCCCATGCCTCGCGTGACGGCTGCCGCGGAATCGATAATCTGGCTGATTTTCGATGGCATCGTCGCTTCCCGGCCGATACCTGCCCCTTGCTTCGAGTGTAGCAGAACCTTTTACAGCGCCATGATCTGGAAACCCGCGTCGACGTAAAGGATGTTGCCGGTTACGCCGCGTCCCAGATCGCTGGCCAGGAACACCGCCGTGTCCGCCACTTCGCCCGGTTCCGCATTGCGCCGGAACGGGGCGCGTTCCGCGACGTCGTTCAGTGCCTTCGAGAAATTCTTGATACCGCGCGCGGATGTCGTCTTGATAGGACCCGCCGAGATGGCGTTCACGCGGATGTTCGAAGGGCCCAGATCGCTCGCCAAGTACCGCACCGAAGCTTCCAGGGCAGCCTTCGCCGCGCCCATCACGTTGTAGTTCGACACCACGCGACTGGCGCCCAGGTAAGTGAGCGTAGTAAGGCTCCCACCCCGGCTCATCAACGGCGCGGTCGCGCGGGCTATGCTGATCAGCGAGTAGGCGCTCACCTCCTGCGCCAGCAGGTATCCGGAGCGCGATGTCTCGACAAACGGCCGGCTCAAATCTTCGCGGTTGGCGAAAGCGATGCTGTGCACCACGGCGTCGAGTGGCCCGCCGGATTTCTCCAACACGTCGGTCAGGCTCTCCAGGTCCTCCGGCACAGTCACATCGCAATTCAGCACATGCGCGTCTTCCATTTCCTCGGCCAACTCTTCCACGGTGTCGCGCCGGCGCTCACCCCGGCATGCGAGAAAGAGCCTGGCGCCCTCGCGCGCGAATGCCTGCGCGATCGCATAGGCCAGACTCCATCGATTGGCCACTCCCAGAATCAGGGCGGAACGCCCTTCAAGCAGATTGGGCATGTTGCGTCCATTTTACCGCGAGCCTATGCGGCGTCGGACGAGAGCGCCACACCCAGCCGCCCTAAAATGCGCCAGGACGTCATGGTCTGTGATAGAAGTGAGTAACCATGCTCACACGCCGATCCTTTCTGGGGGTGGCCGGCTCGCCTCTGTTTGCCCGCTCGCCGCGGCGCCTCAACGTCCTGTTCATCGCCGCCGATGATCTCAACACCGCGTTGGGTTGTTACGGACACCCACTGGTAAAGAGTCCCAATATCGACCGGCTGTCCGCGCGCGGCACCCGTTTCGAACGTGCATACTGCCAGTTCCCGCTGTGCGGTCCCTCGCGGGCCTCCCTCCTCACGGGCCTGCGGCCTACCACGACGCGCGTGCTGGCCAACAACGTCGACTTCCGCGATTTCCATCCCGACGCGGTCACGCTGCCGCAGCTGTTCAAGAACAACGGTTGGTTCGCCGCGCGCGAAGGCAAGATGTTCCACATGAACGTGCCGAAGGAGGTCGGCACGCCGAAGTACCAGGACGCCGTCAGTTGGAACCACTCGGTTTCGCCGCCGGGATTGGAGTTGCAAACACCTGGCGAGGGCAGGAAGCTGAGCCCGCCGGGGGTGAGCTTCGGAATACAGTGGATCGCGGCCGCTACGGCCACCGGGCAGGCCGACACTAACGCCGCCGACGACGCGCTCGCATTGCTCGAAAAACATCGTTCGGAACCATTCTTCCTCGGTCTGGGCTTCATCCGGCCGCACCTGCCTTTTGTCGCGCCATCGCGCTTCTACGACCTCTATCCGCTGGACTCGATCCCCCTACCACAGAACCCGCCGGATGACTTGGACGACATCCCGGCAGCATCCAAGGCCGTCCGCCCGCACCTGTGGAACAACATGCAGATGGACGCCCCCAGGATTAAGGAAGCCTTGCGGGGCTATTATGCGTCCACATCGTTCATGGACGATCAACTCGGCCGCGTGATGGCGGGCTTCGAGCGCATGGGCCTGGCGTCGAACACCGTGGTTGTCTTCTGGGGCGATCACGGCTGGCATCTCGGCGAGCACACGCGCTGGCAGAAAATGTCGCTGATGGAGGAATCGGCGCGCGTGCCGCTGATCATCTCCACACCAGGGCAGAAGACCCGCGGGAAGGCCTCCCGCGCGCTGGTCGAGTTCGTGGATGTGTATCCGACTGTCGCCGATTTGTGCGGCCTGAAGCCGCCCGCGAACCTGGAAGGCCGCAGCCTGGCGCCCTTGCTCGATGACCCCGGACTCCGGGGCAAGAGAGCCGCCTTCACCGAACTGCGCTACGAGCAGATCACGGGCCGCTCGATTCGCACGGACCGCTACCGATACATCCGCTGGGAAGGCCCGGGCGGAGGGGAGGAACTCTACGATCATTCCACGGATCCGCGCGAGTTCACCAATCTCGCGGTGAAGCCGGAGCACCGCAAAACGCTCGAAACCCACCGGCGCATCCTGGACGCCGGATGGCGCGCGGCATTGTAGCATCGGAGTAGATCATGACGAATGCGAACCGGTTAGTCTCATTCAGCCTGTGCCTCGCCGCGGTTTTGGCGACCTCGATCGCATGGCGCGCCCACGCTCAGCCCGGCGCCATCGAGAACGCCCAGCCCACGGTCGTCGGGTTCCCAACCGATTGGCCCGCGGGCCCCGCCCGCGACGCGCAACCCATCTGGGCCGCGCCCGGCAAGATCCGGTTCGCGCGGTGGGACGGAGGACGCATCGAGACCGCCAAGGCGATGCTGTCGGGCTGGGTGGGATTCAATCCGCCAATCCCGGATTATGTGGACAGCATGACCAACTGGTACACGCCGCGCACTGCGCGCCTGCTCAAGGAAGCCGGGGTGAACACCATAACAGTCACGTTCTCAAACGGGTTCTCGAATCAGACCGAGCGCAACCACCAGGAGCAGCTCAGGGAGTACATCGCGCTGTGCCACCGAGAAGGGATACGCGTTCTCGCTTACGAGTCCATCGCGAACATGTTTTGGGAAGATATGTTCGAAAACGTCCCGGAATCGAAGGACTGGGTGCGCAAGGACCCGGACGGCAAGCCCACGCCATACAGCGCGGGCAGTTACGCCAAGATGGGCCGCGTCACGCGTTACATGGCTCGGCTTGCGCATCCGGGCTGGCGCGAGTACCTGAAGAAGCGGATTGACCTGGCGATCGAAGCCGGCGCCGACGGCATCTTCTACGACAATAACTTCAACGAGTACCTCTTCGAAACCTATCGTGAGATGTACCGGCACGGCCTGTCGCGCAAACGCGATTTCGTGATGGGCGGCAATTTCCACTCGAACACGTACGTGTTGAACCGCATCACGAACCTGATTAGCACCGAGGATGGAGTCGAGCCCGGCATCTACGCCGCGGCAAACGTCCCCGAACGCGACGCCGCGAAGAAGCAACTGGTTGGTGTTGGCGACGGCTACCTGGTCACCAATCTGGGGCTCTATCGCGTGCTCAATGCGTTCAGCCACGGCTGGAAGCCGGTTATCGTGGAAGACGGCAAGCGTGAAACGAGCGACCGCCTGGCGCGCCCGATCCCCGCGCGGCGTCATCAACTGGCGCTGGCCGAAGCCTGGCCGCTCGGCGCGTCCATGCAACTGTTCAGCGAAGGCGCTTTCGCCGACGGTCTCTATCGCGGGCGGCCCGAAGCCATGGAGATCTGGCAGGCCATCGGCCGCTACAATCGCTTCCACGCCGCAAACGAATTACTGTATGTGAATGCCGCCCCATGGGCGAACGTAGCCGTAGTGCTGGACGAATCGAGCGCGGGGGTGGCGGCGTTGAACGCGCTGGCCGCGCGCAACGTGGGCTACCGCGTAATTTATGAGCACGACCTGACGGCGGATCACCTCCTGGGCGCCAGGGCGGTGGTGGTCGCGACGGCAGACATGCGCCCCAAGGCCGACGCGGCGATCGAGTCGTTCAAATCTTCAGGCGGCAAAGTCTTTCGCTTGAGCGAAACGCCTTCGATCGATGCGCTCGCGCGACAGGTGGCCGCCTCGGCGCCTCCGCCCTTTACTCTCGAAGCCCCGACCGGTGTCCTGGCCGTTGCAACGACGCAGAATGCGGGTCAGCGCCTGCTCATTCACCTGCTCAACTACACGGCGCAGCCTGCCGGCAAAGTGCGCATCGCGATTCGCGGTCAAGTGAAGAGCGCGGCGCTGCATAGCCCGGACGAGACCCACGGCACCATGCGGGTGGACGGCGCGAACATCGAAGTGCCCTGGCTCGACACTTACAGCGTGATCGTGGCGCAAATGGAGCGCGCGGTTCAGCCCTGATCGCCGCCTCCGGTCTGGCGAACCCGGAAACTGGGCGGCTGATAGTCCGCGGGCCGATGATCGCGCGGGATCGTGACGGTGTTCCCGTCGCGCACTGACATGTAGTTTGGCGACATGATCTCGACTGCGCCCTCGTTGAACGAGTCCTGAATGTTGGCGTGTAACTCGGAGTAAATATCAACCATCCGGTTCGGCTGGTCCGTGTAAGCGTTGATCTCGTAACTTACGTTGAAGTCGTTCAAGCTTCTTTGCAGCACAAAGGGAGCGGGCTGGTGCAGGATGCCTCCGGTTTTGAGAGCCGCCGCGATCAGTAGTTCATGCACCTTCCGCCACGGCGCGTCATAACCGATAGTGACCGCCGTGTGCAGGATGAGGCCGCCGTGACGTGCGTGCGCGCTGTAGTTCTGGATGTGCGTGCCCAGGATCTGGCTGTTGGGGACGATGATCTCTTCGTTCTTGATGGTTCTGATGCGGGTTACCAGGAGCGTCTTCTCGGTCACGTCGCCAAGCGTGTCGCCGATCTGCACCCGGTCTCCAAGGCGGTATGGGCGCATGTAAGTGAGGATGATGCCGGCAACGATGTTGCCCATCGCCGAAGTCGACCCGAGAGAGATCAACACACCGATGAAGATGGACACGCCCTTGAACGCCGGCGAGTTGCCGCCCGGCAAATAGGGAAACGCTACGACGAGTCCAAACACGATGGCGAGAAACGCCAGGATCTGGTAAGTCGGCTGGGTCCATTCCGGGTGAAAACCCGGCAGGACAACCACCCCCGCCTCCACTCCGTGCGCCAGCAAGTGGAGAGCGCGAACCGCCGCGCAAGTGAACAAGACGACGACGATCAGCACACCGAGATCCGGCAGGTAATCGACAAACGCCGCCAGCACGACTCGGAAGGGCCGCAGCATGTATTCGAGCAGCGTGTGGCTCAAACCGGCGGTCTGCGGAAACAGCCCCAGGGAGAAAGTAAGCAGGGCGAAAAACACGATCACAACCACCGCCACGGATCCGATCCGCAGGACGAGAACGGCAATCCGAATCAACTGGCGGCCGAACAATGCCACAAAACCCGCCAGACGGCGCCGGCCGCCAAGGCGCACGCGCAAGGTTTCCAGGCGCTGGCAGACCCATTGGAAAGCCCGGCGCAACAGCCACACCCCACCCGCGAACAGCACCCAGACGGCGATGATCAGAGCGATCTTGCCCAGCATTGCCAACCCGCACATCATAGCAGAGCAACACGCGCCCGGCTCATGCGAAAATCTCCTCATGCGGCATCCAGACCGGTACTTCGATTCTGACCCCACGGTGCGCGGCATTGCGCGCGAGCTTTACAGGAGCGTCGCTGACATGGCGCTGGTGTGTCCCCACGGGCACGTCGATCCACGCATGTTCGCCGACAACAGCCCGTATCCCGATCCCGCCACCCTGATCGTCATCCCGGACCATTACATCTTCCGCATGCTCTATTCGCAGGGCATCGCCCTGGAAAAGCTGGGCGTTCCGCGCACCGACGGGGGGGCGGTGGAGCAGGACCCGCGCAAGATCTGGCAACTGTTCGCCGAGAACTTCCGCCTCTATCGCGGCACGCCGACCGGGTGCTGGATCGCGGATGAACTGGCCATGGTGTTCGGCATCGAAGAACCTTTGAACGCGGCCAGTGGCATGCGCATTTACGACCAGCTCTGCGGGAAGCTGGCCACACCCGAGTTCCTGCCGCGCGCCCTGTTCGAGCGCTTCCGCATCGAAGTGTTGTGCACCACCGACGCCGCCACCGACACGCTCGAATTCCACCGCAGGATCCGCGAATCGGGCTGGAAGGGCCGCGTCATTCCGACGTTCCGTCCGGACCTTGCCATCGACATCCTCAATCCCAACTGGCGGCGGGAAATCGAGAAACTGGGTAAGCTCGCCAAGCGCGAGGTCGTGGATTTCCCCTCTTACATCGCGGCGCTCGAAAACCGGCGCGCGTTCTTCAAGTCCATGGGCGCGGTTTCCACCGACCACGCCTGTGTGGCGCCGCACACCGAGCAACTCAGCGCCGGTGAGGCCGACAACATCCTGCAGCGCGCACTGGCCGGCCATGCCGACGCGATCGACGCCCGCCGCTTCACCGCGCACATGCTCATCGAGATGGCCCGCATGAGCTCCGAAGACGGCCTGGTGATGCAACTTCATCCCGGGTCCTGGCGCAACCACAACCTCGGCATCCAGCGTATGTTCGGTGCCGACAAGGGCTGCGACATCCCGGTGGCCACCGAGTACACGGCGAACCTGCACGCGCTGCTGAACGCCTTCGGCAACCATCCCAAGTTCCGCCTGGTGCTGTTTACGTTGGACGAATCCACATACTCGCGCGAACTGGCCCCGCTTGCCGGGCACTATCCCGCGCTTCGCCTGGGGCCACCCTGGTGGTTCCACGACAGCTTGCAGGGCATGATTCGCTACCGCGAGCAGGTCACAGAGACGGCGGGCGTTTACAACACGGCAGGATTCAACGACGATACGCGGGCGTTTCCGTCCATTCCGGCCCGGCACGATCTGAGCCGCCGCATGGACGCCAACTTCCTGGCTCGCCTGGTAGCGCGTCATCAGATTGAAATGGACGAGGCGATGGAGATGATGCCGGACCTGGCCGCTAACCTGGCCCGGGAGACTTACAGGCTTGGCTGAACGGATCATCAGCGGGCGGCACGCCTTTCTATTGCCATCCACCGGCCTTTCGAGGCGGGCGTTGCTGGCCGGAACGTGTGGCGCATGGGGAGCGCGCGCCCAGTCGAGAGACATCCCTTCGGACCTCAAGACCCCCTATAAGCTGGACCGGTTGGTGGTCGCGCCGGGAGGCCGGGAGGGCGAGTTCGACTCGAAGGGCGTCGATTGTCCGTTCGTCTATTACCACGGCGGCCTGTATTGGATGACGTATATCGGCTTCGACGGTACGGGTTACCAAACGGGACTGGCGTCGTCAACCGACCTCATGCGGTGGCGCAAGGAAGGCCTGATCCTGCGGCGCGATCCCTCCAATCCCGTCATGCGCCATAACGTGGCGCTGACCTGGATCCTGCGGGAAAACGACCTGTTCGACCGGGGACACTTAAGGAAGGTGAACGGACGTTACCTGGGCACCTATCACGCCTACCCGAATCCCGGCTACGAGGAGGGCGCGGCGGTGATCGGCCTGGCCTGGAGCGAGGACAAGCGCGAGTGGAAGCTTGATCCGCCGTGCCTCGCCAGCGAGGATGGCGCGGACTGGGAACGTGGCGGCTTGTACAAATCCTGTCTCCTGGAGAACGACGGCACGTACTACATGTTCTACAACGCCAAGGACCAGGCGACACCCTGGCGCGAGCAGATCGGCTTGGCTACCTCCTGCGACCTGAAGACCTGGACGCGATATCCGGGCAATCCGATCCTGGCGAACGGGCCGGCCGGCAGCCTGGACGAGATCTTTGCCAGCGACCCGTGCGTGCTGCGCTACGGGGATGTGTGGACGGTTTTCTATTACAGCCTGGACAAGCGCGGAGTGGCCCGGGACCTGTTGGCCATGTCGAAGGATTTGAAGTCGGTCACAAAGTGCGAGGGCGTCCTGGTGGATGTGGGCCCGCCCGGATCCGTCGACTCCCGATATGCGCACAAACCGTCCATCGTGTGGCGCGACGGAGTGCTGTACCATTTCTATTGCGCCGTGTCCAAAGAACGTGGACGCGGCATCTCGGTGGCGGCTTCCAAGCCGTGGCCGAAATCTTAGCAGCGGCAGGAGAGTGCGGAATGGCCATTTTTGTAACCGGAGGCGCGGGGTTCATCGGCTCGCAGTTCGTGCGGGATTGGGTCGGTCTGCACCCGGACCAGCCGCTCGTCAACTTCGACAAGCTTACTTACGCCGGCAACCTCGACAACCTGGCGGAGGTGGCCGCGAGCGCATCTTACCGTTTCGTTCGCGGCGATATCTGCGACGCCGGGGCGGTGGCCGCGGCCATACCGGACGGCTGTGATGCCGTGGTGCACTTCGCCGCCGAATCCCATGTGGACCGCAGCATTCTGAGCGCGGCCGAGTTCGTGACCACCAACGTCCTGGGTACGCAGGTGATGTTGGATGTCGCGCGCGCCAAAGGCGTAAAGCGTTTCTTGCACATATCGACCGACGAGGTCGGCGGCAGCATCGAACCGGAGCGGTGGTTCGCCGAGGATTCTCCGCTGGCCCCCAGCAGTCCTTACGCGGCCAGCAAGGCCGCGGCGGAGCATCTGGTGCGCGCGGCCGCGCACACCTTCGGCATGGACGCCGTTATCACCCGCACCAGCAACAATTACGGGCCGTACCAGTTTCCCGAGAAGCTGATCCCGCTGGCCTTGGCCAACGCACTGGAAGATCGCCCCATCCCCGTCTACGGGGATGGAATGCAAGTGCGCGACTGGATTCACGTGGCCGATAACTGCGAGGCGCTGCGGAAAGTGCTCGAGAGCGGCAAGCCTGGGGAAACCTACCATATCGGAGGACTGCACCCGGTGCCGAACCTGGAACTGTTGCGGCGGTTGCTGGCCGTCCTGGGCAAAAGCGACAGCCTGCTCACCCATGTGAAGGATCGGCTGGGGCACGACCGCCGTTACGCGGTGGATTGCTCGAAGATCCAGCGCGAACTGGGTTGGCGCCCTTCCGTCAGCCTGGACGAGGGCTTGCGCGCTACCGTAGCCTGGTACCGGGATAACGACGCTTGGGTCAGTCGCGCCCGCAGCGGCGAATACCGTCAATACTACGAACGGGTCTAC
Source organism: uncultured Solibacteraceae bacterium (assembly GCA_964561215.1). Classification (GTDB taxonomy): domain Bacteria; phylum Acidobacteriota; class Terriglobia; order Bryobacterales; family Bryobacteraceae; genus JAJFUV01. The sequence goes on from CAZLOS010000033.1 coordinate 33,119, forward strand.
GGGGCCTGATCATTTTCCACTTTCTGCCCGCGCCGTCTGGGTCTACACTGTAGGTGGACGTTTTCCGTGGACCTTCGTCGCGGCCAAATTGGCCGTTGAAGGAGGACTGTGATGGCCCTGCTGGAACGGCTTCTCGACTTCCTGGCTCAGAGCCAGGTAGCCTACACGCATCATAGGCACCCCACTGCATTTACAGCGCGAGAGGTGGCGTCGCTCGAGCACCTGCCACCGCACGAATTCGCCAAGACCATCGTGTTCCATGGCGACAGCGGGTATGCCATGGCGGTCGTGCCGGCCGACCGGAAAATCGACCTTCAGGAACTCCGCGCCCTCCTTGGAATGAACCGTATCCGGTTGGCCACCGAGGGCGAACTCGCCGGCCTGTTCTGCGAATGCGACCTGGGCGCCATGCCCCCGTTCGGTAACCTTTGTGGGATGAGCGTGTACGTCGACGCGCAACTGGCCGCCGAGGAGTACATCGCCTTCAATGCCGGTACGCATCGGGATGTAATCCTGATGAAGTTCCGGGATTATGAAAGGATCGTAGGCCCATCCATCGTGCACATGGCGCGCAGCGCCGCGGCCTAGGCTGGGGTGCGGAACGGGCCTGTACGCAACGCGTCAAACAGTTCGGGCGTGAACGCGCCCCCGTGGAACAGCGCGAAGCCCGCCGCGCCCGCTTCCCGCGCGGCGTCGATCTGGCGCAGGATCTCGGCCACCGTGTTCTTGCCGCCGCTCCAGACAAAACCCAGGCCCGCGTAAACCGGGCAATCCGAACCGATGTCGCGGATGGTCATGCCCAGACGCTCGCGGAATCTGGCCGTGTCGCTCACATAAACCTGCGCGGCGTAATAATCGAGCCAGCCGGCTCTCGCCCAGCGGCCCCAGTCGCGGCCTTGAGCGCGCTCGCGGCGGTAATTGAAGCCGCCGTTCGCGGAAAAGACGAGCCTCGGGAAGCGCTCCTTGAGCGCCGCGCGCAGTTCGGTCATGAAAGCGCTTGTCCCCAGGCAGCGGAAATTCTCGGCTTCCTGCGTGGCTAACCGGTCCACCAGCGGCGCGCCGTGGAGCTTCTCGAACACCTCGCGGCACAGGTCGCAGAGGCAGTTGTTCGGGTAATCGTAGCCCGGTTCCTCGATGTGCACGCCGGCAAGCTTCGGGTAGCGGGTGCAGATCCGCAGCAACAGTTCGCGCTGCCAGCGCCGGGCGGCGTGGTGCTGCGGGCAAGAATCGTTCCATCGCCGGGGCACCTTGACCCCGGTCTTCGGGTCCGGACGGTATTCGTCCAGGCGAACGGCGGCCCACTGCGGATCTCCGCCCACCCGCGGATCGAAGTCCGAACTCCCCCGATTCCGGTAGGCGGTGAAGGAATACCAGATCTCGACCGGAATGCCGCGCGCGGCCGCCTCATCGATCAGAACACCGAGCACGTCCCAGCGGGCCGTGGGATGGGCCTCGCCGTAGAGATCATTCTCCAGGGCGACCAGAAAATCGCTCGGAACCCAGGGCAGAATCAGGTTGAAGTTAGCGGAGGCGAAACGCGCCACAGCTTCCCGCACGAGTCTGCGGCCCTCGGCTTCGGGGGCCTTGAACATATTCTCCGGATGAATCCAGACGGCCCGAGCCTCCCGCTTTGAAGCAGGGCTGGCCATGGCGGCCGCAGGCAGTGTGAGGAAGCTACGCCGTTGCATGCTCCTAATCGTACTACGCGAATGCCCGCTAAGGTTCCACGGCGATGGTGGTGACTTTCATGCCTTGCTCAAGGCTGAACCGGTCGCGGTACTGGAGCAACACAGGCACCGCGTTAGGAACCACCGGCACGAACTTCTCTGGGATGCGGACGTTGATCTGCCAAAGACCGACATACGTGGGCGCCAGACCCGTGTACTCAACGGCCTTCGGTTCCACCGGTATTCCATCCAGGTACACCTGTATGGCCCCCTCAGTTGGCACCAGCCCGCTGGAAGGAGTGCCGTCCGCAGGGGAGTTGGGCACTTTGCCAGGACCGGTACCAAATAACACGATCGCCTGATTCCTCTTGGCCCGGTTCGTTGGAGAATTGACGGACCTGTCCTGATTCAGCGCGGCCACTTGTCCACCGCCTGAACCGTCGTTGGTGAATAAGGCGGGTGAGGAATTCAAGATGCTAATCGTTCTCGCCCCCAGAATCTGGTCTTTGGAAGGACTTACCACCTGGACTTCAACAGTGCCCGAATCGGTGATAGTGGAAGGCATTTGAAAATTGATCTGGCCCGGGCTGACGAAAAACAAGGGGGCAGGATTGTCATTCACCAACACCTGTAAGTCGGCGAGCGTCGTGGGCAACGGCAGCGGATTAGCCAGTTCGTTAAAGTCTTTGGTCACGGTCCCGTAGGTGTTGCCAGCGGGCCAGATCGATCCGATCATGCCCGGCGTTACCCTCGTACTGTAGTTGGCTGCATTGGTGACAGTAAGGGAGGGGAAAAAGAAGTCCACGCGGTTGGTCGACTCTGCCACCAGAAGGTTGCCGAACCCGTCCATGGTAACCGCCGTTGGATAAGCAGAATACACGTAGCCGTTGCTGGCGTAGCCCCCGACGCTCAGGTTGTCGTAACTGGGCCAGCGGCGCGTCTGCGTCGAGGAACCCGCCTCGGCAATCCAGATCGCCCCTGTTGCCGGACTCACAAAGACGCCTTGCGGGGTGCTGAGGCCTCTAATGAATTCCGCGGCCGAACCGCCGAATTGCGGTTGTTGCCAGAGAGCCCCGAAAATGGAGACCCGGCCGTTGCCCGCATCACACACATACAGACGATCCCCGGTGTCGAAGGCGATGCCGCGCGGCGCATTGAACTTGTTGTCCGTCGACCCCGAACTGATGCTGTTCGCATCGTTCTGGCCGTAAACCTTCGCTGCGGACTGCCCGTTCTGGAAGCCTTTGACGGCGTCGTTCTGGAACACGAGCACGCGGTTGTGCGCCAGATCGGAGACCGCCAGGTTCCCGTCGTTGGAGAACGCCAGGCCGAAGGGCCGGGCCATGGTGCGAATTGTGGGGTCGGTCAACTGAATATTGAAGCCTGTCTGGCCGAGAACGATGTCGGCGGCCTGCTGCTGCTTCTGGAAGGGAGTCGGGAAGCGCAGCACCCGGCCATTGCCGTAATCGGCCACCCACAAGTTTCCGCCGGAATCCACGGCCAAGCCCATCGGGCTGTTAAGCCCGGACTGGTTCGGCGTCGTGGAGTCGTTCGAGGGATAGTTCACCAGCGACCGCTGGAAGCGGTAGTCGTCGCTGCCCTGGCCGATCACCAGGTCGGCTTTCTGGCCGGGCCGCACTTTCCGGGCGTCCTTGAACCCGAGGATTCGGTTATTCCCCGTGTCGGCCACATAGAGCCGCGGCGGATCGGACTTGGTGTCCACGGCGACTCCGCCGCTCGAACTGAAACGAAACTCTCGACCCTCGATGAGGTTCACCGTATTGAACTGGAAGCCGTCCTGTCCCAGCACGCGCTGGGCCCCGAAACTGGGCAGGTCGTTCGACGCGCTCGGGTCGCCGTAGACCAGCACTCGATGGTTGCCCGAGTCGGTGATGAACAGCATGCCGGCGGCGTTTGCGCCCGCGATTGGTCGGGCCAGGGTGAAAGCGTTCGGCTCGGCAAGGCCGCGGTTGGCGGTGCTGGAGGCGAAATCCACTTGACCGATCACACCGCTGGCAGCAGGCGAGATCACTGTGGACGTCTCCGCTGCCCAGGAATCGTAATTCGGGAAGCGCACGATGCGGCTATTGTACGTGTCGATGACGAAGGACAGATTCCCGATGGTGAACACGCCTTCGGGCGGGTAGAAATAGCCGCTCGATACCGCTCCCAGGCTGGTGTCGCTGGCCACATACGAGTTAGGGACAACACCCATGACGCGGGCGGCCGACTTACCGGTGGAGAACGGCGGCGCGTACACGACCACGCGGTTCAATATGTCGCACACAAACAGGCGCCCTGCCTGGTCCAGCGTCAGGCCCGACGGGTTCGCAAGCCCGGTTTTAGTCGTCCTATCGCTGTTTTTGACCTGGCTAGTCTTGGAATCGAACGAAACCTGCCCCAAAACCACGTCGGCTGCAGGCTCGCTCGATCCGAGGTCAAGCAGGGCCACGGGGTAACGCAACACCCGGTGGTTACCGGCGTCGGAGACGTAGAGATTCCCTGAACTGTCGAAAGCCAGGCCGCATCGGTAAACAGCGCTGCCGCCCAAGTTAAGCGCAAGGGTCTTCGCCGACGGTAGCGTCTGGCCCTCGTTGGAGGAGTTGGCGCTGAAGGTCTTCTGGCCGATCACCATGTCCGGCAGAATGGAGTCGGCAGGCTGCTCGAACGGCTTGGGGAAACGCAGGATGCGGTTGTTGCCGGAGTCCGCCATGTAAAGGTTCCCTTTGGCGTCCACCGCCGCGCCGGTCGGGTAGGTCATGCCCGTGCTCACGCTGGTGCCTGGCCCCAGCGCGCTGGTCGCGTACTTGCTTGCCTGCCCGATGACGAGATCCGCGGACGCACCGTTGGCGAAAGTTGCTGCGTTACGCCAGGCCAGGATCCGGTTGTTGCCGGTATCGACGATATAGAGGATGGGAGGCGTCACACTGGTATCCACCGCAATACCTTGCGGGGAGTTGAATTCACGGCCTTCCACCAGGTTCGGCGCACTGGTCACCAGAGGAAGCTGCGGGTGACCGACAATACGCGAAGGATTCGGGTTAAACGTCGTGTCTGCCCGGAGCAAGCCTGTTGCGAGGGCCGGAACCAGGACGATAGCGGCAAGTTGCAGTCTTTTCATGGGATTATGATTGGCGCCCGCGGGATACGCCTTCCTAGAACCTTATCATGGCCTCCGGAAACGCGCAATCGCGCCGATACCTGAGCCAATGATAAACTTGTGGCTTGAAAAACCACGAATTCTCTTTCTTCCGACGCCGCGTGAGCGCTGTCAGTTACCTGAATACAGTTCCGTTAGTCTGGGGCATGCTGCACGGCGCGCAGAAGGGTCTCTTCGACCTCACTTTCGACATCCCGGCCGATTGCGCGCGGCGGCTGGGGGCAAACGATGCCGATATTGGTATCGTTCCGGTAGCGGCGCTGGAGGAACTGGGACTCGAGATCCTTCCCGGCACAGGCATCGCCGCGTACGGTCCGGTGCGTAGTATCTTACTGATTTCGAAGGTCCCCATCAAAGAGATCCGGACGCTGGCGCTGGACACGAGTTCCCGCACCAGCGTCAAACTGGTCCGCATCGTACTGCGCGACCGCTACGGCGTCACGCCGCGGTGCGTCAGCATGCCGCCGGATCTGCCTTCCATGCTCGCCGCGGCCGACGCCGCGCTGGTGATCGGCGATCCGGCGCTGCACATCGATCCACGCCAGGCGCCGCACACCGCACTCGACCTGGGCGAAGAGTGGCTGCAAATGACCGGTCTGCCGATGGTCTTCGCCGTGTGGGCCGGACGGCCGGGAACCGTCACCCCTGAAATCGAGCGAGCCTTCCGCGATTCGGCCCGCTTCGGCATCGAGCACATCGACGACATCGTAGTGTGCGAAAGTGAACCTAGGGGGTTCAGTCAGGAATTCGTGCGCGAGTATTTCGCTCACAACATCATCAATGAGTTGACCGAGCGGGAATATGCGGGACTGCGCCGGTTCCTGGACCTTGCCGGGACACTCGAATGACACGCCAGGAAGCGCTTGACCTGTTTCGAAGCGACGACTTGATCGGAATCGGCATGGCGGCCGACGCCGTACGCCGCCGCCATCATCCCGAAGGGGTCGCGACCTACATCATCGACCGCAACATCAACTACACGAACTTCTGCACCGAATACTGTACGTTCTGCGCCTTCTACCGCCCCCTGGACCACGCCGAAGGCTACGTCCTCCCCAAGGAGACCATCTGGGAAAAGATCCGGGAGACCATCGAACTCGGCGGCACCGGGGTGCTCATGCAGGGCGGATTGCACCCGGAGTTGAAGATCGAGTGGTATGAGGACATGCTGCGGTCGATCAAAGAGCGCTTCCGCATCCACCTGCACTGCTTCTCCTCGCCGGAGATACTGAACATCGCCGAAGTAAGCGGCCTTTCTCTTCGCGACACCATTGTGCGGTTACGCGACGCCGGACTGGATTCGATCCCCGGCGGCGGCGCGGAGATTCTGGACGACGAAGTGCGCCAGCGCATCAGCCGCCTGAAGTGCAATACGAAGGAATGGCTGGAGGTTCATCGCGTGGCGCACTCTCTCGGCATGCGCACCACGGCCACCATGATGTTCGGGGCGGGCGAGAGCATCGAGCACCGCCTGAACCACCTCGACCATATCCGGAACCTGCAGGAAGAAACCGGCGGATTCACTGCGTTCATCCCCTGGACGTTCCAGGCGGGGAACACCTCGCTCGGCCGTTCTGTGCAAGAGGAAGCCACGGCTGTCGAGTACCTGAAGACGCTGGCGATTTCGCGGCTCTACCTGGATAACGTCGAGAACATCCAATGTTCCTGGGTGACGCAAGGACTTAAGACTTGCCAGGTCGGCCTGCGCTTCGGCGCCAACGACGTGGGTAGCACCATGATCGAGGAGAACGTGGTCTCGGCCGCGGGCGCACACCACTCGGCCGAGGAAGAGGATCTGCGCCGCCTGATCCGCGACGCGGGCTTCATCCCCAAGCAGCGCGACACGCTGTACCGCTCTCTGTTCGAGAATTAGCGGTGTGGGGCGGTCTTCGCCCAATCCAGGGTTTCCCGGAAGCCGCGCACCCCCGAGGTGGCGCCCAGGCACTGCACGTTGAGCGCGCCTGCGGCGTTGGCGAAGCGTGCGGCTCCGCGCCATCCTTCACCATGCTGGAGGGCGGCCAGGAATCCCGCCACGAAGCAATCGCCGGCGCCCGTGGTATCGATCGCGGTCACATCGAAGGCGGGCTCGACGAACTCTTCATCAGCGGTGAATACGGCGCAACCCGCCCCGCCCAGCTTCAACACTACGGCGTTCGGACCCGCTTCTCGCAGACGGCGCCCCGCATCGGTATAGTTCGCGGCGCCGGCCAGATGCAGCGCTTCGGCCTCGTTCGCGAACAGCACGTCTAGCCTGTCCAGGCACGGCGCAAGTACGCTCATCCACTCGCCGCGCGAATCCCAGCCCGTATCGAGCGAGGTGGTCATGCCCGCCGCGCGCGCATCTTCGAGCAGCGCAGCCGCGTGCCGGCGAAGGTTGGGGACCCCGTAGGGATTGGCGACATGCAAGTGCGTCGCCGAGCCGATGATGTCGTTCGCGAGTGTCACGGGCGCGGGGAACGCAACCGCGCTCGCACCGGGCCGGTGCAGAAAAGCGCGGCGCCCTTCGCTGTTTACCAACCCGATGGTCGTTGCGGTGGCCGCTTCGCAGCGCACCACGTGAGCGGTGTCGACGCCGGCGGCAGCCAGTCTTGCCAGCAGGAAGTCGCCGAACGCGTCGCGGCCGGCCCACGCCATCAGCCGCACCGGCACGCCCAAAACGCCCAGAGCCGTGGCTGTGCTGGCGCCATTGCCTCCCAAATTCGGCTCAACGGATTCCACCCAGGTGGTGGTATCCCATTCGACGTTATCCACAGGGCGGACGAGCACGTCGTACACCATGTTACCGGCGCAGACGACGGCGCCGGGAATCGACAGGGACATGGTCTAGAGCGAACCTCCGGCCAGGGCTTCCAGAAACTCGGCGGGCACGGTCCAGCTGCCATGCACGACACGCCCCTCCGCCTGGAAAACACCGCCCACCAGGACGCCGCTAAGGTCTCGGGGATTCGCCGCTTTGCCTTCCTTGGCCAGCAGGTCGCGCAGCAGGGCCGTGATTCCTTGCAGTTCGGTGACCAGCACCGACGCAGCCTCGGGAGTCCGGCAGGTTGCGTCGAGGAAGGCACCCAGCGAGAGTTGCTCGCGGCCGAGCGAGAGCGTCACCGCCTCGGTGTCTTGCATGGCCTTGACGAACAGGCGCGCACCGGCCGGCAGATCGCGATCCTTACGCAGAGCGGCGGACGGGACGTGCAGCCACACCGGACGGTCCGGCAGCGCGAACGGCGGCGGCCCGCTCCGTTTCGTCTGGAGGATTCCCGCCGCCCAATCATCCGTGCCGACGCCGAGCGCGATCATATCCGAGCGCATCGGGAAGAACGAAATGTGGCGGTTGGGAAGACTGCCGGCCATGCGGCAGAACGAGTTCCGGCACACTCCCTGCTGCGCGGCCACGTAATCGCGCAGCGTGCGCCACTGGAAACGGCCGCGCGCCAGCGCCAGCATCTCGCCATCCTGGAATGACACCGCGACGTTGTCCAGATCCTGCCGGTAGTCGAAGCCGCTCTGCTGGACGAAAAGCTTGTACTCGGGCTCCTCGGCCACACGGTTGCCGGCGATCGCGTCCAGCACTCCCACGCGGCGCAAGGCGTCTAGATCGATGTAGAGAACCACGGCGTCGGGGCTCGCGGATTGCAGCAGCCGCTGAGCGCTGCTTTCCACCGCGCGCGACCGCAAATAGGTGGCGACGGCCACGACGCCGACGCAGACTGCGACCAGCAGAGCAACCAGCCACCAGGGAGAGAAACGCTTTTTCACGATATGTTCAGGTTACAACGCCGGTGCGACCTCGGCAGCCCGCACCTGCTTCCAGATCTCCAGGTAGGGCTTCAGGTCCCGCATCATATCGCGGAATTGCGGGATGGTCAGCGACTGCGCGCCGTCGCTGAAAGCCTTCTCCGGATGCGGGTGGACTTCGACGATCAAGCCGTCCGCGCCGATGGCCACCGCCGCGCGCGCGAGCGCCGGGACGAGGCTGCGTTTGCCCGTGGCGTGGCTCGGGTCCACCAGAACCGGCAGGTGGGTCAGTTCGTTCAGCACGGGCACCGCCGCGATGTCGCAGGTGTTCCGGGTTTCGGTCTCGAAGGTCCGGATTCCGCGCTCGCACAGCACCACGTTGGGGTTGCCGTTCGCCACGATGTACTCAGCCGACATCAACAGTTCCTTGATGGTGGAACTCATGCCGCGCTTCAGCACGATGGGCCTGCCGGCGTGACCGACCGCCTTGAGAAGCGCGAAGTTCTGCATGTTGCGCGCCCCGATCTGAATGATGTCGGAGTACTCGGCGACCACGTCGATGTCGCTGTCCGACATGAGTTCCGTCACGACAGGCAGGCCGGTGGCCTCCTTGGCCTTGCGAAGCAGTTTGAGGCCCTCCACTTCCAGCCCCTGGAAATCGTAGGGCGAGGTTCGCGGCTTGAACGCGCCGCCGCGCAGCATCTTGGCGCCCGCGGCAGCCACCGCCTCGGCCGTCTCCATGATCTGCTTTTCACTCTCCACCGAGCACGGTCCCGCGATCATCATGAATTCATCGCCCCCGATGACCGAGCCGTTGGCGCGAATCTGCGACTTGTGCGGCCGGAACTCGCGGCTCACGAACTTGTAGGGAGCCGAGATACGAACGGCCTTCTCAACCTGTGGCATAGCTTCGAGTGACTCCAGGCACGGCGTGACATCGCCGACACCGACCGCGCCGATCACGACGCGTTCCTCGCCCTCGATGGAATGGACCTTGTAGCCGAACTCCCGGATCCGATCGCAGACTTCATCGATTTCGGCCTGTGTGGCCTGCAGACGCATGGAAACGATCATGGTGGTGCTTCCCCATTTCCGGCCGTCCATAAACAAAAAACCCACTCTTCCGAGTGGGTCGGCCGGCCTGATTTTATCCTGATGCCCTTTGGACCAACGCCACTCTTAACGAGCAGACGTAAATCGCCAGTAATAAAAGCTAAACGAGCTGGCGATGGCCAAATGCATCAAATTTAATTATAGGACGGGGCCGGCGAGGCGCGCAACGGCGCCGTGCCGGCCCGTGCCGGTTCGTGGCAGGGTTTAGGCGGCCTCCGGGAGGGGGATTTCGGGGTTTTCTCCGGGTTCGGCGGGGTCAGGCGGTTCCATAGAATCAACAGGTTACGGGTTCGGTTCGGGTTCGGTCGCGGCGGGAATTTCGGGGTCAACCGATTCGGATTCAACGCGTTGCGGGGGGCGGCGAGGGGAGGGGGGAGTCCCGGCGAAGCTGGCGGAGCTGATTGAGGACGGCCTGGCGCTGAAAGGTGAGTTGGCTTTCGCGGGCGGCGAGGAACTGCAGGAGCTTGGAACGATCCACAAGGGACTGAAGGAAGTAAGCGAGGCCGTCAAGTTCGGCTTCGTCGA
>CAZLOS010000034.1:0-42730 GCA_964561215.1 uncultured Solibacteraceae bacterium
GAAGCGGGACCCGTGGTGCAAGAGGCTCCGGCCGACATGCCGCAACCGGCGCGTCAGACCGCGCCCATTATGCCGCCGCTCGCGCCGCCGCAGCCCAATTGGAAGCAGGAATTGAAGCAGGATTCGGCGGAGTCGCCCGTTGCCGGCGCCGAGCCGGGTAGCGAAAGCCAGAATTAGCAGGACGGAGATTACGACGCCATGTTGATGCCAAAGAAGGTCAAATACAGAAAGCAACAGCGCGGACGGATGGCCGGGAAAGCCTGGCGGGGTTCCGAGCTGGCCTTCGGCGACTACGGTTTGAAAGCCATGCGCTGCGGTTGGGTAACCGACCGGCAGATCGAAGCCGCGCGCGTCGCTATGACGCGCTTCATCAAGCGCGGCGGCAAGGTGTGGATTCGCTTGTTCCCGGACAAGCCCATCACCAAGAAGCCGGCTGAAACCCGTATGGGAAAAGGAAAGGGCGCTCCGGAACAGTGGGTGGCCGTGATCCGTCCGGGCAAGATCCTGTTCGAGATGGAAGGCGTGCCTAGGGACATTGCCGACCAGGCCATGAAGTTGGCGGCGGCAAAGATGCCCATCCCCTGCAAGATGGTGGCGCGGCCGGTATTGGCGTAGCCGGGCAAGGAGATAGCGAGATGAAAGCCGATAAGCTCCGGGAACTGGACGACAAAGAATTGGACAGACAGGCGCGGGAAATGCGGGAGCAGTTGTTCCGCCTGCGGTTTCAGATGTCCATGGGCCAGATGGAAGGTTTGAAAAAGTTCCGCGCCCTCAAGAAAGACATGGCGCGCATGCAAGGCATCCTGCGCGAACGCGAATTGAGCGCGCAGAAAGGTTGATGGAGACGATGACCGAGGAAAAGACCGCGGCTCGCAAGAACGAAAAGGTCGGCCAGGTGGTCTCGACCAGCATGCAGAAGACCGTCGTGGTAGAGGTTTCGCGCCGGGTGCCGCATCCGGTGTACAAGCGGATCGTCACCAAACGGAAGAAGTTTTACGCGCACGACGAAAAAGAGACGGCCAAAGTGGGCGATGTCGTTCGCATCGTGGAATGCCGGCCAATGAGCCATTTGAAGCGGTGGCAGCTGGCGGAAGTGGTAAGGCGGGCCGCGCAGGTGGGCGTGGAACCGGAAAGCCTGGACACGCTGGCGACAGCGCCGGTCGAACCGGGCAAGAACAAGTAAGCGGGCTAGGAGGACGTCATGATTGGAATGCGAACAATCCTGGAGGTGGCCGATAACAGCGGCGCCCGCAGACTGTCCTGCATCCTGCCGCGCGGCGGCGACAAGGGACTGCGCGCGGGTTTGGGCGATGTGGTGACGGCCGCCGTGAAGGAAGCGGCCCCGGATTCGCAGGTGAAGAAAGGCAAGGTTGTGCGCTGCGTGATCGTGCGGATGCGGAAGGAGACCCGGCGCAAGGACGGCACCTACATCCGCTTCGACTCCAACGCCGCCGTGTTGATTAACGACGTCGGTGAGCCGGTGGGCACCCGCGTATTTGGGCCGGTGGCCCGCGAGTTGCGCGACAAGAAATTCATGAAGATCGTATCGCTTGCCCCGGAGGTGATCTAATGGCGCGGCCATTTCGCAAGAAGGCGCCGGAAACGCCGGTGCGGGTTGACATCAAGAAGAACGACATCGTGAAGGTGATCGCCGGCCGCGACAAGGGTAAGCAGGGCCGCGTGCTGAGCGTGGACCGCGAGCGCGGGAAGCTGCTGGTGGAGCACGTCATGATGATCAAGCGGCACACGCGGCCGAATCCGCAGCGGCAGATCAAGGGCGGCATCGCCGAGCGCGAGGGGCCGATCGCGGCGTCCAACGTCATGGTGGTCTGCACCGCCTGCGGCCCGGTGCGGGTGGCGCATAAAGTGGACAAGACCGGCGGCAAGACGCGGCGGACCAGGGTCTGCCGCAAGTGCGGCGCGGTGCTGGACCGCAAGGCGTAAGCGGACAGGTAAGGGATTTCGCCATGAAAGCAAGGCTGAGAGAAAAGTATCAGAAGACGGTGATTCCGGCGTTGGTGAAGGAGTTCGGCTACAAGAACCTGATGGCCGTTCCGAAGATCGAAAAGATCAGCATCAACGTGGGGTTGGGCGACGCCACGCAGACTCCCAAGCTGATGGAGGGCGCCGTTGCGGAGTTGACGCAGATCGCCGGTCAGCATCCCGTGGTGACGAAGGCGCGCAAGTCGATCGCCAATTTCAAGCTGCGCGAAGGCATGTCCATCGGCTGCATGGTGACGCTGCGCGGCGACCGGATGTACGAGTTTCTGGACCGGCTGGTGAACGTGGCGCTGCCGCGCGTGCGCGATTTCCGCGGGGTGTCCACAAAATCGTTCGACGGCCGCGGCAATTACACGCTGGGCCTGAAGGACCAGTTGGTTTTCCCCGAGATCGACTACAACAAGGTCGAGAAGGTCAAGGGAATGAATATCTGCATCACGACCACGGCGAAGACGGATGCCGAAGGATTGGTATTGCTCAAGCAACTCGGCATGCCGTTCCGGCAATAGGGCCGCGGGACGAGAGGGAATCAGAGATGGCAACAACGGCCAAGATCGCCAAAGAGAAAAAGAAGCCAAAGTACAAGATCCGCTTGCGCAACCGCTGCTTTCGCTGCGGGCGGCCTCGCGGATACATAGGCAAGTTCAACCTGTGCCGGATCTGTTTCCGGCAACTCGCTCTGGCCGGTGAAATTCCCGGCGTGATCAAGGCGAGCTGGTAGAAAGGCGGAGAGGACGACGATGATGGTATCGGACCCGGTCGCCGACATGCTGACCCGAATCCGCAACGGGCTGGCGGCGCGTCATACGAAGGTGGATGTTCCGGCCTCGCGGCTGAAGGGTGAAATCGCGCGGATCTTGCGGGAAGAAGGTTACGTCGCAAACTTCAAGCTTGCCGAGGAGGGTTCTCGCAAGCTCATCCGGATCTATCTCAAGTACACAGCGGCGAACGAGCCTGTGATCTCGCAGATTGAGCGAGTGTCGCGGCCCGGCAACCGCGTTTATGTGGGGAGCAAGGAGATCCCGCGTGTGCTCGGCGGCATGGGAATCAACATTCTGACGACGCCGCGGGGCGTGATGACGGGTCGCAACGCGAAGAAGGAAGGCCTGGGCGGAGAGATTCTCTGCCAGGTCTGGTAGCCGTGCGGCGCGCGGGAAGCGGAGTGGATTGAGCCATGTCAAGAGTGGGAAAGAAGCCGATCCCCTTGCCGAAAGGCGTCAAGGTGACCATCGGCGAGACATTGCAGGTGGAAGGCCCTAAGGGCAAACTGACGGTGCCGGTACCGGCGGGAATCGAGGTGCGGCAAGGCGACGGGCGGGTGGAGGTGACACGCTCGGGCGACGACAAGGCCGCGCTGCACGGTTTGACGCGCGCACTGGCCGCCAACGCCATCCACGGTGTGGCGCACACGTTTACCAAGGACCTGGACATCGTGGGCATCGGATACCGTGCCGAGGTCAAGGGCCAGGTGATCACTTTCAGCCTGGGCTATTCACACCCCATCGAGTTCTTGCTGCCGGACGGGATCGAGGCGAAGATCGAGAAGCAAACGCACATTACCCTGAGCGGCTTCGACAAGCAACTCCTGGGCCAGACGGCCGCCGACATCCGTGCGTTGCGGCCGCCGGAGCCTTACAAGCAGAAAGGCATCCGGTACACCGGCGAAGTGCTGCGCAAGAAGGTCGGCAAGACCGGGGCTGGTGCAAAATGATACACAAGATTTCCAAGGACGAAGTTCGCCGGAAGGTCCATGTTCGAATCCGGCGCAAGGTGCGGGGTACACCCCAACGGCCGCGTCTGGCTGTGTTTCGCAGCCTGAAGCATATTTACGCGCAGGTGATCGACGACGCGGCGGGCAAGACGCTGGTGGCGGCGAGTTCGGACGAGAAGAACTCCCCGGTCGCCGGAGGCGGGAACGTCGAAGGTGCGCGCCAGGTGGGCCAGATGGTCGCGGCGCGGGCCAAGGAAAATGGGATCGTGAAAGTCGTTTTCGACCGCGGCGGCTATCTTTACCATGGGCGCGTGAAGGCCCTGGCCGAGGCGGCGCGGAAAGCCGGACTGGAGTTTTAGGCGCATGGCAGCCACGAATATACTCAAGCGAATCGATCCGGCCACCCTCAGCCTGAAAGAGCAGGTGGTCGCCATCAACCGCGTGACCAAAGTGGTCAAGGGCGGCAAGAACCTGAGCTTTTCGGCGCTCGTTGTGGTGGGCGATCCGGCTCAGAAGGTGGTGGGTTTCGGAACGGGCAAAGCCCGCGAAGTGCCCGCGGCCATTAAGAAGGGCATCGAGTCGGCCAAGAAGAACCTGCGCAGGGTGCACGTGCTGGCGACGACCATCGCGCATCCGGTGCTGGGGCGCTATGGCAGCGGCCAGGTGCTGTTGAAGCCGGCCCCGGAAGGCACCGGCGTGATCGCCGGCGGTCCCGTGCGCGCCGTAGTCGAGGCCGTGGGAATCCCCAACGTGCTCACCAAGTGCATCGGCTCGAACAACCCGCACAACGTGGTGAAAGCCACCATCGTGGCACTGGAACAGCTTCGGGACAAGAGTGCCGTGGCGGATTTGCGCGGTCTTCCCGTGGAGAAAATGTAGGGAGCGAGGCGCGCGGCGTCTTGCCCAATCGAGTGGAATATGGCGGAAGCGAAGATCAGAATCAAGCTGGTGCGCAGCCCGATTTGCGCGCCCGAGAAGCACAAGAAGGTGGTGCGCGGTCTGGGCTTGCGCAAGATCGACCAGGTGGTCGAGCGCCCCGACACGCCCGGGTTTCGCGGCATGGTGGCCAAGGTGCCGCACCTGGTCGCGATCGTGGATTGAAGGATGAGGCTCCTATGAATCTCAGCGGACTGAAACCTCCCAAGGGACAGAAGAAGGTTGCGCGACGAATCGGTCGCGGGATGGGCACCGGTCGTGGTAAGACCTCGGGCCGTGGGCAAAAGGGGCAAAAGTCGGTCAGCGGCTTCCGTCAGATGCGGGGCTTCGAAGGCGGCCAGATGCCGCTTCACCGGCGCATGCCCAAGCGGGGTTTCACCAACATTTTCCGGAAAGAGTACGCCATCGTGAACGTGGGCGCGCTCGACAAGCTGACGGGCGATACGTTCGACCCGCAGAGCCTCGTGGCCGCCGGAGCGGTGAAGAAGCCCGGCGCCGGCCTCAAGGTGCTTGGCGCAGGCGAGTTAAGCCGCAAAATCACGGTACGGGCACACCAGTTTTCCGAGTCCGCCGCGGCGAAGATCAAGGCCGCGGGCGGGGTGGCAGAGGTAATCGAAACCGGCAAGAAGTAGCCGGTGTGGCAGGCAGCTAATGAACAAGCTCTTCGAAGCCATAGCGAACATCTTCCGGGTTCCCGACCTGCGGAAGAGAGTGCTGTTCACGTTGGGGTTGCTGGCGATCTACCGGCTGGGGGGGCACATCCCCACGCCGGGGATCAATGCGGATCTTCTGCAGGAGTTCTTCCAGCGGAACCAGGGCACTCTGTTCGGGTACATCGACCTGTTTTCGGGCGGTATGTTCCGGCGCTTGACCATCTTTGCGCTGGGCATCATGCCTTACATCACGGCGTCGATCGTCCTGCAGGTGCTCTCGGTCGCCATCCCAACGCTCGAAAAGCTCCAGAAGGAAGGGGAACTCGGGCGCCGTAAGATCACGCAGTGGACGCGGTATCTGACGGTGGGTCTGTCGCTGTTCCAGTCGTTCGGGATCGCTATGAGCCTGCAAGCGAGCGAAGGTCATTTCGTGATCAACCCGGGGCCCGGGTTCATCCTGATGACTATGCTGACGCTCACCACCGGCACGGCGTTTATTATGTGGCTGGGCGAGCAGATCAGCGAGCGCGGCATCGGCAACGGCATGTCGCTGATCATCTTCACCGGTATCGTGGTGGGTTTGCCGAAAGCCATCGAAGAGATCTACAAGAACGTTTTCGTGACCCGGCAGTGGAACGCGCTCCAGTTGCTCGTCATCCTGTCGGTGATGGTGGCGGTAGTCGGCTTCATCGTACTGGTTGAGCGAGGCGAGCGCCGCATCCCGGTGCAGTATGCCAAGCGTGTGGTGGGGCGGCGGGTGATGGGCGGCCAGGCCACGCACCTGCCGTTGAAAGTCAACGCCGGCGGCGTGATCCCGGTCATTTTCGCCAGTTCCATGCTGGCTTTCCCGCAGACGCTGATGCAGGTGCCGGCGCTGAGGGAGAACCGCTGGATCACGGGCATGTTGAGCGCGATCCGCTTCGGCGAGCCGCTTTATGCGTGTCTGTTCGTCGCGGGCATCATTTTCTTCTGTTTCTTTTACGTGTCGATCATCTTCAACCCGAACGAAGCGGCCGACAACATGCGGAAGTACGGCGGTTTCATTCCCGGCATTCGTCCCGGCCGCAACACGGCCGAGTACATGAACAAGATCCTCACCAAGATCACGGTGGTGGGCGGCCTGTACCTGGCGCTGCTTTCGCTGATTCCGGAGATCATGATTTCGGGCATCAAGCTGCAGCATCTGCCGCTCATGGGCAACTGGATCGACACGTACTTCCCACGGTTCCTTCTGGACGGGCTTGGCGTCACGTTCTACTTCGGCGGCACGTCGCTGCTGATTGTGGTGGGCGTGGCCATGGACACGGTGAACCAGGTGGAAGCGCAGTTGATTATGCGGCATTACGAGGGCTTCACGCCGCGGTCTGGCAGAATCCGCGGGCGCCGGGCCACGTGGTCGTAGGAAAAGGACTTGATGAAACCCATCGCACTGATTTTGCTCGGGCCCCCCGGATCGGGGAAAGGCACGGTCGCCAAGTCGTTGAGCGCGCACTTTGCCATCCCGCACGTTTCCACCGGCGACATTCTCCGGGAGAACGTGAAATCCGGCACCGAGCTTGGCAAGGAAGTGAAGGCGGTGATGGATGCCGGCAAGCTGGTGAGCGACCAGTTGGTGAACCGGGTGGTGGAAGACCGCCTGGCGCGCGCCGATTGCGCCAAGGGCGTGATCCTGGACGGCTACCCGCGCACCATCGAACAGGCCAAGGTGCTCGAGGGCATCCTGGCGAAGGCCGCCCTGGAGACGGTGATCCTTTACATCACGGTCGACTATGAAGTGATTGTACGGCGGTTGGGCGCGCGGCGCAGTTGCCCGGTGTGCGGCGCCGTTTACAACCTGATTTCCAAGGCCCCCAGGAAGGCCGGTCTGTGCGACGTGGAAGGCGCGGAGCTGATCACGCGCAACGACGACAAGGAAGAAGTAATTCGCAAGCGTCTGGTGGCGTACGACGAACAGACGCAGCCGCTGGTGGATTTCTACCGCGCGCGCGTGAAGCGCTTCCGCGAGGTGGTGGGCGGCGAAACGACAACGCCGGAGGAGAATGCCGCGAGCGCCATCCGCGCGGTTGAGCAGGAATGATCATTAGGAAGACCGCCGCTGAGGTCGAGAAGATGCGGCGTAGCGGCTTGCTGGTGTGGGAAGTATTGCAGCGGGTCGCGGGTATGATTAAAGAAGGCGTGACAACCATGGATTTGGAGGTCACGGCCGAGCGGATGATCCTGGACGCCGGAGCCAGGCCCGCGTTTAAAGGGTATTATTCTCCGGTGGCGGGAAACCGGTTCCCGTATGTGCTCTGCACGTCGGTGAATGACGAGATCATTCACGGAATGCCGAACGCAAAGCGGGTGTTGAAGGCGGGCGATGTCGTTTCGATCGACACGGGGGCCCAGTTGGATGGGTACTTCGGAGATTCTTCGGTGACGATCCCCGTGGGCGAGGTAAGCGTGGAAGTAAAGCGCCTGCTGACGGTGACCGCCGAGGCGCTCGAATTGGGCATCAAGCAGGCGCGGCCGGGGAACCGGTTGTTCGACGTTTCCAGCGCCATCGAGCAGCACGTGGTATCGAACGGTTTTTCGGTTGTCAGGGAGTACGTGGGACACGGGATCGGAACGCGGCTTCACGAGGAGCCGCAAGTGCCGAATTACGTGGACCGCAGGAGCGAGAATCCGCGGCTGAAGCCGGGTATGGTGTTGGCGATCGAACCGATGGTGAACGCGGGCCGGCCTGAGTGCAAAGTTCTTTCGGACCGCTGGACTGCGGTGACGGTGGACGGCAAGTACTCGGCGCATTTTGAGCACACGGTGGCCGTGACCGAAAACGGGCCGTGGATTTTGACGCGCCCTTGAGTGTGGAGCATGGAGTCGGGAACCGGTGCCGATAAAGCGCGGCCGGCGGTGGTGGCCAAGGTGATCGAGCTGCTGCCCCGTTCGGTGTACCGGCTGGAATTGGAGGACCGCAGGCAGGTGCTGGCGCACGCCGCCGGCCGGCGGCAAGTGAATTTTGTCCGGCTGCGGCCGGGCGACAATGTACGAGTGGTGATCTCGCCCCATGACAACACGCGGGGACGGATTACCGAGTTGTTGGACAAAGATTAGCAGCCGCCTTGCGGCATGCGGGAAATGAGATCATGAAAGTACGGGCTTCGGTCAAGAAGATGTGCGTGAAGTGCAAAGTCATCCACCGCAAGGGCGTGGTGCGAGTGATTTGCAGCAATCCCAAGCACAAGCAGCGTCAGGGGTAGCGGGAGGAATCTATGGCACGTATCGCAGGCGTCGATCTTCCGGGGAAGAAGACGATTGAAATCGGGCTCACCTACATTTACGGCATTGGGCGTACGCGCTCGAAGTCGATTCTGCACCGCGCCGCGGTGGGTGCGGAAAAGCGGGTGAGCGATCTGAGTGAAGAGGAGGTAGCCCGGATCCGCCAGATCATCGAAGACGAGGGCGCGGTGGAAGGCGATCTCCGTAAAGAGATTTCGCTGAACATCAAGCGGCTCATGGAGATGGGGTCCTACCGGGGCACGCGGCATCGCCGCGGGTTGCCGGCGAGGGGACAGCGGACTCACACCAATGCGCGGACGCGGAAAGGACCGCGGCGCGGCACGGTCGCCAACAAGAAGAAGTCGGCGGCGAAGACATAATCCGGGGAACGAGCATCTATGGCAAAAGCACCGGCCAAAGCAGGAAAAAAGAAAGCATTCAAGAAGAAGGAAAAGAAGGTCATCCCCGTTGGAGTGGTGCACATTCAGGCCACTTTCAACAACACCATCATCACGATTACCGATTCCAACGGCAACGTGGTGTCATGGTCGAGCGCGGGTTCGCTCGGGTTCCGGGGATCGCGCAAAGGCACTCCGTTCGCCGCGCAGCAGGCGGCCATGACGGCGGCCAACAAAGCCAAGGAAGCCGGGATGAGAACGGTGCGCGTGAAGGTCAGCGGGCCGGGCTCGGGCCGCGAATCGGCGATCCGCGCGCTGGCCGTGGTGGGCATGGATGTGAAGGCGATCCGCGACGTTACGCCCATCCCGCACAACGGTTGCCGGCCGCCGAAACGCCGTCGTGTGTGATTCGATTTTTGGGGGCGGCATGCAGGCCGCCCGAATGGAAGCAGGAAGCAAGCTCGCGAGAGCCGTAAACTGCACCTTGGAAGTATAAGGTTAAGGAGAAAGAATGGCACGATACAGTGGCGCTGTTTGCCGGCTTTGCCGGCGCGAAGGCATGAAGCTGTTCCTCAAGGGGGAGCGCTGCCACAGCGAGAAGTGCGCCGTCGAGAAGCGCAACTTCGTCCCGGGCCAGCACGGCCAGGACCGGAAGCAGAGAAAGGTCGTCGGCTACGGCCTGCAGTTGAGGGAGAAGCAGAAGGCACGCCGTATCTATGGCTTGCTGGAGCAGCAGTTTCGCAACAATTTCGAGAAGGCTGCCCAAAAGAAAGGCATCACCGGCGAGAACATGCTGGGGATGCTCGAGCGGCGTTTGGATAACGTGATCTACCGGATGGGGTTCGGAACCAGCCGCGCCCAGTGCCGCCAGATCGTTCGCCACGGGCATATTCAGGTCAACGGGCGCAGGGTCAACATTCCTTCGTTCGAGACCAAGCCGAACGACCTGGTGGAAGTGTGCGAGAAGAGTAAGAAGAATCCGACCATCCTGGCCGCGCGCGACGCCACGGCGCACGCGCCCTGCCCGAACTGGCTGGAAGTGGACCGCGAAGCGCTGAAGGGCCGGGTGATCGGCATGCCGAAGCGCGAGGAGTTGGTCCAAATCCAGCTCAACGAGCAGCTAATCGTGGAGTTGTACTCGAAGTAAAGTGACACAGGAAGCCGCGCCTGGCGGCGCGGCGGTGAAGCGAGCGATTCGGGCACACTCAAGGCGAGGAATTAAGCATGTTCAAAGGATTTCAAAAGCCAAAGCGGTTGGTTGCGAATACCGAGACTCTGACGGACCGGTACGGCTCGTTTTCGGCCCAGCCTTTCGAGCGGGGGTTCGGTACCACCATCGGAAACGGCCTGCGCCGCATCCTTCTCAGTTCGATCGAGGGAGCGGCGATCACGGCTGTGCGGATCGAGGGCGTGGCGCACGAGTTCAGTTCCATCCATGGCGTGGTCGAGGATGCGACCGACATCATCCTCAACCTGAAGCAGATCCCGTTCAAGATGTCGGGGCCGGAAACCGTCAAGACCATCCGCCTGTCGGCGGAGACGCCCGGCGAGGTGCTGAGCGGCCAGATCGAGACCGACCCCACGGTCGAGGTGCTGGATCGCACCATGCACATCGCCACGGTGGGTGAGGGCGGCAAACTTTCGATCGAGATGCGAATCAAGCAGGGACGCGGCTACGTGAGCGCGGACCGCAACTTCGACGAAGACCTGCCGCTCGGCTACATCCCCATCGATTCGGTCCATTCGCCCGTGCGCAAAGTGAACTACGCCGTCGAGGCGTCGCGACTTGGGCAGATGACCGACTATGACAAGTTGACGCTGGAGGTTTGGACCAACGGCGCCATCAGCCCCCAGGACGCCATCGGGCAGGCCGCGAAGCTGCTGAAGGATCACATGTCGATCTTCATCAACTTCGAAGAGTTGGCCGAGACCGCCGAAGAGCCCGCCGAGAGGGCCATGAGCCAGCTGCAGGAAGTGCTCAACCGGTCGGTCGAAGAGCTGGAACTCAGCGTCCGTTCTTACAACTGCCTCAAGAACGCCAACATCCAAACCATCGGCGACCTGGTGCAGAAGACCGAAGCCGAGATGCTCCGGACGAAGAACTTCGGCCGCAAGTCGCTCAATGAAATCAAAGAGATCCTGGGCGGTCTGGGCTTGAGCTTCGGCATGAAGTACGACGCGCAGGGCAGGCTGGTCCTGCCGGGCGGCGGAGTGCCTTCGGCGATCAATGCGGAGGAACCCGCGGAAGCCGACGAGGCAGAGCATCCTGAAACCGACGAAGCAGAAGAACTTGCGGAGCCGCCAGCCGGCGAGATCAGCGAATAAGGAAGTCCTACGATGAGACACAGACGAGGTGGATACAAACTCAAGCGCGATAGCGCCGCGCGGAAGGCGCTGCTGCGGGGCATGGTGACCAGCGTCATCGAGCAGGAACGCATCATCACCACCGTGCCCAAGGCCAAAGCCGTGAAGCCGCTGGTCGAGAGAATGATTACCCTGGCCAAGCGGGATACCCTCCATACACGCCGGCAAGCCGCGTCGTACTTGGAAACCCCTGCGTCGGTCAAGAAGCTGTTCGAGAAGCTGGGCGCACGTTTCGGCCAGCGCAACGGCGGATACACGCGCATTGTGCGGCTGGGCTGGCGCAAGGGCGACGGCGCCGAGCAGGCCATGCTGGAACTCGTGGGATCTGAACTGGTTAAGCGTGCAGCCGAGCGCGCCAAGCGGCGTGAAGCCAAGATGCAGGCCATGAAGGAAGGCAAGGAATTCGCGGGCGAGGGCGGGCCGGAGACGCCGCCGGAGCCCCAAGCCTAAGATCTAACAGAAAGAGCGCAAAGGGCTTAGTGGAAGTCCGATGCGCTCTTTTTTTGTGCCCGCAAAGATCTTCGTTCCTGCTGACATATTTCTTGACAAGAGCGCGCTCATGTTTTATTATCAAGAAAGAGTTAGTTAGGAGGCTCAAAAGATATGGCAATTACGAAGTATGACCCGTTCGCCGAGTTGACGGAGTTCCCCGCTGGTGTCCGCCTGTTCCAGGATGCAGTCAGCCGGCTCTTCAGTGAGCCAACCGCTACACGTCCTTGGGCGCCGCCCGTGGATATCTTCGAGAACGAGAACGAACTCGTACTGAAGGCCGACGTTCCGGATGTTCCGCTTGAGAACATCAAAATCCAACTCGAAAACGGCACACTCACCATCGAAGGCGAGCGAAAGTTCGAAAGCAAGGATGACGGTAAGGGCGGTTACCACCGCATCGAGCGCAGCTACGGTAGTTTCGTCCGCTACTTCAGCCTGCCGGACACCGTGGATCCCGAGAAAGTGAAAGCGGACTACAAAGACGGCGTCCTCACGATCACGCTGGCCAAGAAGGAAGTGGCAAAACCGCGCAGCATCAAGGTGGAAGTGAGCAAAAACTGACCTTACGGGCAAGGTAGCATGCAGGGGACGGCGTTCCGGCCGTCCCCTTTCGTTTATGGGAGAATAGCAGTAGGTAGGCGTCATGAATGCCGTCAAAACTGTTCTTCTGTTGGGTTTGCTGACCGCGCTGCTGCTGGTTGGGGGAGAGGCCGTGGCGGGACGTAACGGCCTGTATATCGGCTTCCTGGTGGCACTGGCGATGAATTTTGCCAGCTACTTCTTCTCCGATAAGATCGCCCTGGCGATGTATTCGGCCCAACCGGTAAGCGAGACCGAGAATCCTGAAATCTACCGGCGCGTCGGCCCCGTCGTCGCCAACCTGACCTCGCGCATGGGATTGCCGATGCCGAAGCTATGGGCCATCCCGGAGGATTCGCCCAACGCTTTCGCTACCGGCCGCAATCCGTCGCACGCTTCCGTGGCGGTGACCGGCGGCCTGCTCAGCCTGATGGACGACCGGGAACTGGAAGGGGTGCTGGCGCACGAACTCGGGCACGTCAAGAACCGTGACATCCTCATCAGCTCCATCGCCGCCACCATCGCCGCCGCCATCACGATGATTGCCCGCATGGCGATGTTCTTCGGCGGCGGCCGCAGGGACGACGATGACGGCGACAACAACATCCTGGGCATGCTGTTCATGATGATCGTGGCCCCCATCGCCGCCCTGCTCATCCAGATGGCCATTTCCCGCACCAGGGAATACAGTGCCGACGCCACCTCGGCGCAATACACCGGCGGTCCTTTCGGCCTGGTAAGCGCGCTCCAGAAACTCGAGACCTACTCCAAGCGCATTCCCATGGACGCCTCGCCTGCCACCGCGCACATGTTCATCATTCAGCCGTTCACAGGCTCCGCGCTGCTGCGCCTGTTTTCGACGCACCCTTCGACCGAGCAGCGCATCGCACGCCTGATGGCGATGCGCTAGGCGGCTACTTTTGATCTCTTATCCGACGGTTCGCGTCTCCCGCAAAGGGGCAGACCGCGTCGCATGCGGCCACCCGTGGGTCTTCGCGAGCGACGTGGAAGACCGCGGCGAAGCCAAAGCCGGCGATGTGGTGCGGGTGATCGATTTCCGTGCCAGGCTGCTGGGTGTAGCCCATTACAGTGCCGCTTCGCAGATTACCCTGCGGATGCTGGCGCGCGAGCCGGCCGTCGTGGATCGGGAGTTCTTCCGCCGGCGTATCAGCGCCGCTGCTGCGCACCGCGCCCGCGTGGTGGCCGATTCGACCGCCTATCGCCTTGTGCACGCCGAAGCCGACCTGCTGCCCGGCCTCATCATCGATCGCTACGACGACGCCTTCGTGATGCAGACGCTCGACCAGGGCATGGACCACGCGCGCGAAGCGATCGCCTCGTGCCTCGGCGAACTGTACGCGCCGCGCGCCATCGTGCTCCGCAACGATGCGCCGGTGCGTGCGAAGGAAGCCCTTCCGATCGAGTCGCGCCTGCTGGCGGGCTCGCTCGACGGTCCGGTCCGCGTGCGGATGAACGGCCTCGATTGGCAGGCGGACCTGCTGCACGGACAGAAGACCGGCGTGTTCCTGGACCAGCGCGAGAATTACCTGGCGGCGACCCGCCACGCGCACGGCGACGCCCTGGACTGCTTCACCTCTACGGGCGGCTTCGCGCTGCACCTGGCCGCGCGCTGCGCGAGCGTGGAAGGCGTGGACTCCTCGGCGGAGGCGTTGTCGACGGCGGAAGCCAATCGCGCCGCCAACCGCATTGAAAACGTACGTTTCCGCGAAGCCAACGTTTTCGACCTGCTGTCGGGCTACGCGGCCGCCGGGCGCAAGTTCTCGACCGTGGTGCTGGATCCTCCGGCGTTCGCCAAGACGCGAGGCGCCACGGGCGGCGCCGTGCGGGGCTACAAAGAGATCAACCTGCGCGCCCTGAAGCTGTTGGGTCCGGGAGGCATTCTGGTGACGTGCTCCTGCTCATTTCATATGAGCGAGGCGATGCTGCTGGAGACCGTGGCCGAGGCGGCGCTGGACGCGCGCCGCACGCTGCGGGTTCTTGAACGCCGCGCGCAATCGTCCGATCATCCAATACTGCTCACCGTTCCCGAGACGCACTACCTGCAGTGCCTGATCCTCGAAGTGCTCTGAGCATGGCGGATGCAAGACGAAGACTTGCCGAACGGGAGCCGCGTGCGGGAAACTGGGCTTGTGGCTGAGTATTGTACTTGCGGAGCCCAGCTTCCCCCGGATGCGCTGTTTTGTCACAAATGCGGCAAGCCGCAGCGCGAAATCGTGGCAGTGGAGACACCGGTCGCCGAGGTGGAGCCGGTTGCTGAACCGGTCGTTGCGCCGCCGGCAGCCCCTCCCTTGCCCCCGGCCGCGCCGGAAATCGGTTTCCACAACGGTCCCGCCGTGCGCTCGTCCTTTCTCGCGGCGGCGCTTGCCAGCCTGTTCATCTCGCTGCCCACTCCGGTACTTCTGACCTTCCCATGGATGCTCGTCTGGCTGCTATTTGCGGGGTTCTTCGCCGTGCGCTTCTACCTGCGCCGTAGCGGCATGGCAGTTACGGTGCGTGGAGGATTCCGCATGGGCTGGATCACCGGCGTATTCTGCTTCGTGATCGCCATGGTGTTCTTCACCATCACCATCATTTCCATTTCGAGCCAGGAAGGCCTGGCCGCGTTCTACCGCAAGCAGTTCGCGAACCGGGCACCGGCCGGCGTGGATCTGAACCAGATGCTGGCGGTCCTCGAATCGCCCGGCGGGATGGCCCTGATCCTGATCTTCGCGCTGCTGCTGCTTTTCCTGATCTACACCCTGCTGCCGACGGTGGGTGGAGGCCTTGCCGCGCGGATGTTCGAAAAGAAGAACTCAGCCCGTTGAAGCGGCCTGTTGCGAGCGCCTTACAATAGCGATGCCGGAGAAGATGAGCGGCACCGCGAAGGCATCGCTCAGCGTGAACGGCTCGCGATAGAAGATCCAACCCAGTATGACGGCAACGACGGGGTTGACGTACGTGTAGAGCGAGAGGACCGGCACGGGCAGCGTGTCGAGCGCGTATAGGTAGGCGCTGTAGCCGACCAGCGATCCGAACACCACCAGGTAGAGCAGCGCGCCGGCGCCCCGCGCGGTCCAGTGTACGGCCTGGCCAGGGACGACGGCCGCCGCGGCCAGCGCCGCTATGCCCACCGCCAGTTGCTGCACGCCGGCGCTCACGATCGGATGCACCAGTGTCGTCTGACGCCGCTGGAGCAGCGAGCCCACGTTCCAGCAGACACTTCCAATCTGCAGCACCAGAAAGCCTGCCACCATGCTCGCGCCGGTCCGGACATCCAGGGCGTCCGGGCCGATGAGCAGCAACACGCCCGAAAGGCCAACCAGCATTCCAATCACCGTCATGAGCTGCAGCTTCGTGCCTTTGAAAACGAACGCATCGAGGCCCACCATCCAGAAGGGCGAGATGGTCAGCATCAACGCCGCCATGCCGCTGGGAACCCAAACTTCGGAATAAACCAGCGCGCCGTTGCCCACTCCCAGGATGAGCATGCCGTTGGCGATGCACTGCCACAACTCGCGGCCGCGCGGCAGACGCGCTCGCACGAAGCGGGCGCCGGCCAGCGTAATCAATCCGGCCAGCGTGAAGCGCGCGCCAACCACGATGAGCGGTGGGAACGCTTCGAGCGACATCCTGATAGTGAGGTATGTGGTGCCCCAGAAGAAGCACACCGCCGCGAAAGCCGCGTATGCTTTGAATCGGGGAGACAGGGGCAAGCCCTCAGATTAACATTCCGGTATCCGTTTCCAAATCTCCGCATTAGGCTAAAATGATGGCTTGATCGTAACCCTGACAATCAACCCGGCCATTGACCGCAATGTGATGGCGGACCGCCTGGTGTTCGAGGACCGCGCTTACATCCTTTCCACCAGCGAGGCGGCGGGTGGGCGGGGCATCAACGCCAGCGGCGTGATCCATTCCTTCGGCGGCGAGACCCTGGCCATCACGACCTCCGGCGCCAAGGGCGGCGAGCGTTTCGAGCAGATGCTGAAGGCCTCGAGTTTTCCGGTGGAGTTCGTCCGCATCCGAAACGCAATTCGCACGAACCTGACGATCACAGACCGTCAGGGGCTCACCGTCAAGCTCAACGAACTGGGTCCTTCCATGGATGCGAGCGAGCTGAAGCGGCTGAGCAAGGCCGTCGAGAAGCATTTGAGCCAGGCCGGGTGGCTGATGCTGTGCGGAAGCCTGCCACCCGACGTCGCGACGGATTTCTACGCGAAGCTGATTGTGATGGCGAAGAAAGCGCATGTGAAAGTTCTTCTCGACACGGACGGGGAAGCGCTGCTTGAAGGCCTGGAGGAGCACCCCACCGTGGTATCGCCCAACCAGCAGGAGGCGGAACGGCTCTTGAACACGGCTCTCATCATGCGCAGCCACTTCCTGAACGCGGCCGAGCGCATCAAGGAGATGGGGGCCGAATCCGTCGTGCTGTCGCTCGGCAGCCGCGGTGCGGTAGGAGCCAACAACCGCGGATTGATCGAAGCGATAGCGCCTCGCATCGACGCCGTCTGCCCCATCGGCGCGGGCGACGCCTTGGCGGCCGCCTTCGTTTGGGCCATGAACAAAGGCCTGGACTTCGCCGACGCCGTGCGCTGGGGCGTGGCCGAAGGCACCGCATCGGCCAAGCTTCCGGGCGTTCGCTTCGCCACGCTCGATCAAGCCAAGCTGACCTACGACAAAGTGGAAGTCCGCCCCGCGTAGGAAAGCTTCGGCTTAAAAACGGGAGACCTCCCGCTGTTCCAATTTGACGGGCCCCAGAAGCCCCGATTCGAATAGGGGAGCGTCCCTGGTCCAGTGTTTCCAG
The DNA here is from genome assembly GCA_964561215.1 of uncultured Solibacteraceae bacterium. Taxonomy (GTDB): domain Bacteria; phylum Acidobacteriota; class Terriglobia; order Bryobacterales; family Bryobacteraceae; genus JAJFUV01. The sequence continues at coordinate 17,197 of CAZLOS010000034.1, forward strand.
GTCGTGAAGGTGACGCGGCCTGTCGGGCTCGGCTTCCCTTCGAGCAGCCACTGAGGCCAGCGGCGTATGCTCGGGCCGCTCCATTCTGTGTCCTCCGGGAGGTGAGCGTCTCCGATCAGCCGGTTGGGCCACAGGTTCACCACACGAATCTCCAGGTCGTTCGATCCCGCGCGCGGCGTTCGTCACATCGACACGATAGGGCGGCTTCCACACGATGCCGGCGCTATGTCCGTTAAGGAGAACCTCGGCCATCACCTCCACGCGTCCCAGGTCCACATCCCACATAGCACGAGCTACAACCCGAGCCTTCTCATGGTCGCTGACCTCCTTAGGGATTATTCTTCGTCCTTGTTCGCTGTGTCGTTTCGCTTTCGATAGAAAACGTCCGGGGCTTTCACCCATGTCGTAATCAGGACGACGAAGAGAGCGAGCATGGTGACCAAGGTGGCCACACCGCCGGCGACCAGGTAGTCCTGCTCGGTGTGCGGGTCCGGGAGCACGCGCAGGAGGATGGCTACGGATGCCCCGAACACCAGCAGCAGGGCGACGGACAGAATGAGGACACGCAAGCCCTTGGACATGTACTCCGATTTTAGGACACAAGCACGCGTCAGTCGTACTTCTCGTAAATGATCCGCTTGCGATCGAAACCGCGGCGCTTCAGCTCGGCGCGAACGTCGTCCACCATGGCCTTGAGGCCGCAGGTGTAAACGTCGAGGTCACGCGAATCTCCCAGTACCTCATCCAGATGCGCCTGTACGTGGCCGGCACGTCCGTGCCAGAACTCATCCGGCCGGCTCAAAGCCGGCAGGAAGCGGAAGTTCGGGTGCTCCGAGGCAAGCTTCTCGAACTCCTCACGGTACAGCAGGCGGGCCTCGAAACGGGCACCAAACAGCAATGTCAGGTGCCGATCGGTGCCTAGCTGGAGCACATGGTGCAGGATGGAGCGGATGGGCGCAATCCCGGTGCCCGTGGCGATAAAGACCGAATCGCTCAACGGATGGCGCGGGACGAAGTATCCGAGCGGTTCGGACATGCGCACGCTGTCCCCCGGACGCAGGTCGAACAGGTGCGGAGAGACCAGGCCGTCCACCACGCGGTTCAGGCACAACTCGATGCGTTTGCCGTCCGGCGGAGAGGCTATTGAATAGGCACGCGTGACATCCCGCCCGCCGATCCGCTCGGTGACGGAGACGAACTGCCCCGGGATGAAGCCGACGCGGCCGGTCCCGGCGACTTCAAAGACAAAATGCCGCACCTCGGGCGCCAGGTCGTGTAGTGCTATGAGTTTGGCGCGGTACTCTTGCATCTCACTCATTTGGATGCGGCCCGGTCGCTGCCGGATGCGGTGCGGGCGCGGGCGGCAGCTACCGGCCCGTCTGTATGTAGGCCTGCATGTGCTTGATTTCGTCGGACTTGGAGTCTATCTCGAGGTGCATCAGCTCGCGCATGGAGATGACGCCTACCACCTTGCTTTCGCGCATCACGGGCAGATGCCGGCACTGGTGTTCGTCCATGAGCTTGCCGGCCTGCTCCACGGTGGCGGACTCGTCAATGGTGGCGAGCGTTGTGCTCATGACGAACCGGACGGGCGTAGAGACGGGATCCAAGCCCTCGGCGACCACCCGCGTCATCACGTCGCGTTCACTGAAGATACCCAGCAGATTATCGCCATCCAGAACCAGGATGGCGCCGACATTGCGCTCCGCCATGCGGCGGGCGGCCTCGACAACGCTCGCATCGGGACCCACGGTGGACGGCCCGCGTGGATCTAGCACATCTTTCAGGCGATGCATGGATTTCCCCCTCGACCAGTTAAGAGTACATTAACATACGCGCGGGGGGAACTCAAAAATGGATGGATTTGCCCGGCCCGGCGTCAAGCGGATACGCCTTTGCCGCGGCCGCTTTGATCGTAAGCCTTCACCACATCGCGCACATCGCCATAGGCGGCCACGCTGCCATGGTCGAGCCACAGAGCCGTGTCGCACAACGCTTCGATGAGCCGGCTGGAATGCGAGACGCAGATCAACGTGTGGCCGGCCGCTTTGAGCTCGTAGATCCTCTTGATGCACTTGTCCTGGAACCGCTGGTCGCCGACGGCCAGGACTTCGTCGATGATGAGGATGTCTGGATTCGTGTTCACGGCGACCGAGAAGGCCAGGCGCATCACCATGCCGCTGGAGTACGTACGCAGCGGCTCGTCGATGAAGTCTTCGAGTTCGGCGAAGGCAACAATGGTATCGAAGCGCTCCCGAAGCTGCTTCCGGTTCAGGCCAAGCAGGGATGCGTTCAAGGCGACGTTCTCGCGTCCCGTGAGGTCGTAATGGAACCCAGAGCCCAGTTCGAGCAGGGCGGCGATGGTGCCATCGACGTTCACAGAACCCGAATCGGGATAACACAGGCCGGAAATGAGGCTGAGCAGCGTGCTCTTGCCGGCTCCGTTGGGGCCCAGAATCCCCAGGCTTTCGCCGGCGTTCACACGAAGCGAAACCCCTCGCAGCGCGTAAAAGGGGTGAGCGGTCGCACCGCGAAACACAGCCACAAGGCGCTCCCTCAACAGGCCGCGGGCCACGTGCTGCGTATAGATCTTGCTGACCTGATGGACTTCAACCACGGCCGCGCCCCGCTGGCGGCGCACCTCCCCCTCGGCGACGGCATGCGACGCCAGATTCGCCGGACTTTCACCGTGTCCCGATGTCATCGTGCGCTCATCCTACAAATAATCCGCAAACCGCGGCTTCAGCCACCTGAAAACCACAAAACCCACCAATAACACGAAGAGGCTCACCAGCGGGAGTTTAACCAGCAACGTCGGGGGTGGAGCAGACGACTCAATCAGGATTCTGCGGCAGGCGAGAATAACGGCTGTCACCGGATTCAACTGATACAGGAAGCGGTACGCCACGGGCACCTTGTCCAGCGCGTACCAGATGGGCACCAGCCAGAACAGCACCACGTTGAGAGACTCCACCACGTACCGGACGTCGCGGAAGTAAACGTTGAGCGCGGACGTGATCAAGGCCAACCCGCAGACGAACGCCACTTCCATGAGGAACACCAGGGGCAGCCAAAGCCAATGCCGGTTCACGTGGTGCCCGAAGAGCACAGTGAAGAAGATCAGCAGAGCGATCTGGATCACGAAGTGCAGACAGTTTGCCAGTACGGAGGCGACCGGGATCACTTCGCGGGGGCAGCGCACGCGCTTCACCAGGGCGCTGTTTTCGACCACGGAAGTCGTGCCGCTGGCCCAGGCGATGCTGAAGAAGTTGAACGGCACCAACCCGCAGAGCACGAACACGGCAAATTCGCTCATGGTGTAATTCGGGAAAATGCGCGTGAAGACGAGTGTCAGCACCCCCATCATCACCAATGGGTTTAGCAGCGACCAGAAAATCCCCAAGGACATATTCCTGTAACGGACTTTGAAGTCCTTGAGAACCAGGTTGGTGAGCAGAAAAGAGTAATTACGGCCCATTTTTGCAGAGCGTGCCGGTTCTTCACGCGGGAAGTGAAGCCGTCTGAATCCTAAATATCATAGCATGGCCCGCTTCAGGCGGCCCCGCGAGTTCGCCGTAAAATGGCTAGAGCGTTACGCCAAGGAGGCGGCAGTCTGTCTCCACCATTTCCCGCACCAGGTCCGCGAAGGCGATCTTGCGCGTCCAGCCCAGCCTCTCGTGAGCCTTCGAAGCGTCGCCCAACAGCAGGTTCACTTCGGCGGGCCGATAAAGCTGGGGATCGACGACCACGTGGTCTTTGTAATCCAGGCCGGCGAACTTGAACGCCGACTCGGCGAATTCTCGCACGGAGTGGGTTTCGCCGGTGGCGACGACGTAGTCGTCCGGCCGCTCCTGCTGGAGCATGAGCCACATGGCCTGCACGTATTCGCGGGCATGGCCCCAATCGCGCTTGGCTTCCAGGTTTCCCAGGCGCAGTTGCGCGGCCCGGCCGGCCCGGATGCGCGCCACGCCGGCCGTGATCTTGCGCGTCACGAATTCGTGGCCGCGGCGCGGGGATTCGTGGTTGAACAGAATCCCGTTGCTGGCGTGAAGACCGTAAGCCTCGCGATAGTTGCGCGTCAGGTCGAAGCCAGCCACCTTGCTGATGCCATAGGTTGAGCGCGGGTGAAAAGGAGTGGACTCCCGCTGCGGCACTTCGGCGACTTTTCCGAACATCTCGCTCGATCCGGCGAAATAAAACCGGCAATCGGGAACGATATTTTTCACTGCGGCCAGCAAATAATGCGTTCCATTAATGTTGGCATTGATGGTGGAGAATTCGTCGTCGAAGGAATAACTGACGAAGCTCTGCGCGGCCAGATGGTAACACTCGTCGGGTTTCACGGCGCCGACCACCTGATGGATGCTGGCGTAGCTCTCCATCGAGGCGGCGTGGAGCGTGAGCTGGTCCCGCACCGCCGCGATTCTCGTCAGGCGGTTGTCGGGATCCTCCAGCGCGACCCGGCGCACAATGCCGTGAACGTCATATCCCTTCGAAATCAGGAACTCGGCCAGGTAGGAGCCATCCTGCCCCGTAATCCCTGTGATCAGGGCCCTTTTCTTGTCCATTGAGTCTACTCTGACAGTCTTGGTGAACGGGTGTCAAATAAAAGCGGGCCGCAGCGGGCCCCTCCCCAGAACCGCCGCAACTTGATAGAATAATGGCTTCATCTGAAACGGAGGCTCCGGAGTGTTGTCCGTAGGGTTCATCATGCGCGTTTTCAGCTACCTTTACAACGCCATCCTGGCGTTCTTCCTGCTCGGTGTATCCAGCCTCGCCTGGGGCTCGGGCCAGCATAACCTGAACATCGGCATCTTGCCGTGGGAGAAGACCTCGCTCACCTACTGGATGTTCGCTTTGGGCGTGGTGGCCGTCCTCACGACACTGGCATCCATCTTCGGCAAGGCGAAGCTCGTGTACTTCCTGTGGAACCTGCTGGTGCTGGTGCTGCTTGTGAAAGGGTTCATGTTCTCGAAGTTCACGTTCACGGACCCGGCCCAGATCAAGCTGGCCGCCTGGCTGGTCGTGTTGACGCTGCTGGCAAGCCTCGGCGCGTGGTTCGCCTGGCGGGCCAAGCCCGCGCGAGCCTGACATCGCCCGGCGACCTGCCTCGGCAAAGTTCCCTCCCAAGCGCCTGGTGCGAACCACCAGGCGCCGCCGTATTTTCAAATCCGTTCCACACGGCCGTCGTCCGATGTGCCGGATAGTGCCAATCCTGCGATACAGTAGTCGATTCAGCCGGCCGACCTGTGCCGGCGAGGTGGACGAGACATGAGAGCAGCCGTGAGAATCCACGCGTTGGCAGTTGTTGCGGCGGTGCTGGCTTGGGCAGGCTCGCCATCGCCGGGAGAAACGACACCCAGGCCCAAGATCGGCCTGGCGCTGGCGGGCGGATCGGCCCTCGGGTTGTCGCACATCGGGGTTCTGCAATGGATGGAAGAGCACCGCATCCCGATCGACTATATCGCCGGCACAAGCATGGGCGGGCTGGTGGCCGGCATGCATGCTTCGGGTCTGAATTCAGCGGAGATAGTTCAATTCGTCGACCAGATAGATTGGCAATCCGCACTGTCTGCCTCGAGCAAATACAGAAATCTCTCGTTCCGGCGCAAGCAGGATGCCAGCCAGTTCCCGACGGCCATCGAGTTGGGATTGAGGGATGGGAAGTTGAACCTGCCATCGGGGTTGTCTCCCGGCCAGGGAGTGGCGCTGGTAATAGACCGGTTCGCGGCGTCCTACGGCGACATGAAGAGTTTCGACGACCTGCCGACGCCGTTCCGCTGCGTGGCTACGGACCTCGTTGCGGGTAAGGCCGTGGTGTTCAACAAGGGATCGCTGTTCGAGGCGCTGCGGGCCACCATGTCGCTGCCCGCGCTGTTCGCCCCTGTGCGCAAGGGTGGGATGGTGCTCGTCGACGGAGGGTTGTCGGATAACCTTCCCGTGGATATCGTCCGGGCCATGGGGGCCGACATCGTGATTGCCGTGGCGCTGGACGTGCCAGCCGATCCCAAGGATTTTCAGTCGCTATTGGGCATCGCCGGGCGATCTATCAGTTACATGATCTCGCAGAACGAGCGTCCCAGCATGGCCGCGGCGGACCTCGTGCTGATGCCCCTGTTGAAAGGGTTGTCGGGAACCGATTATCCTAAGGCGGAGCAGTTCCGCAAGCTCGGTTACGCGGCGGCGGAACAGAAGGCCGCCCTGCTGAAGCAGTTCCAGATGGGGGCCGTCCAGTACGAGGCGTACGCCAACGCCCGGCGCGCCAGGCGCAGGCCGGACACCATTCGCCCGGCTCAAATCCTTGTGGAAGGCGAAGTGGCCCCCCGGCTGAAGAAGGCGGTGATCGCGGCGCTGACGCCGGAGCCCGGAGAACCCCTGGACCGGGCGGTGCTCGAAGACCAGATGGATAAGCTGACGGGAGTAGGGCGCTTCGATTCGGCGACGTACGAGTTCCGGAACCGCGGCGGAGCGGAAACATTGATCGTCACGGCCCAGGAGAAATCCTACGGGCCGCCCTTCTTGAGGCCAGCCGTTTTTCTGGACGGGGCCAACGGAGAGGGACTGAGGTTTGGAGCCGGAGTCCGGTTCACGTTTCTGGATGTTGGAGGACCCGCTTCGGAATGGAGGACCGACCTCCGCCTCGGCACCTACAACCGCGCCGAAACGGAATACTATTACAGGATCGGCGGCGGCAAGTGGTTTGTCGCGCCTCGCGCCGGGTATACCCAAGAACCATTTCCCATATACGACGGCAAGGGCAACCGCGTCGAAGGACTTACCGAGAGAAACTATGCCGGCGGTGTTGACCTCGGCTACGCATTCGGACGGGTGCAAGAGCTGCGGATCGGACACCAGGAAGGCTACTTGAAGACCGGCTTGGATACGGGTTTGCTGTCGCCTGAGAGGCTGTCGGGAAGGTACGGCAAGTCGAGCATGGCCTTGCGCAGGGACACGCGGGACAACCCGCTGGTGCCGTTCGAAGGGACTTACCTCGCCGGGAAAGTCTCCTGGTTCAACCGGTATCCACAAGTGGCGCGGCAGTTCGCGGCATACGAAGGAACCGCCTCCTTCTCGCGGCCCTTCGGGTCCCGCTATTCGCTACTCACGCGATTGACGGCGGCGAGCACGGCGGGCGCGGCGGGCCTCGCCAACATGTACCGCTTGGGCAGCTTGACGGACATGAGCGCTCTCTCCCGCCAGCAGTTGCTCGGCAACAGAATGTATTACGGTGGCGCCTATGTGCTGAGGCCTCTTTCGGGAAACACGATTGCAGCGTTCGGCAAATTCTATGGTGTCATCGGCTACGAGGCGGGCAACGCGTGGTTCACCGGCAGATCCGCCAAACCGCGCCAGGACGGACTCATCGGCGTGGCCGGATCGACGCAATTCGGGGCTATCTTCTTCGGCGGCGCTGTGGGGGATCGGGGAGCCAGGAAGGTTCTGTTCCGCGTGGGGCGGGTCTTCTAGTCTGCCCGAAAGGCCCGTTAGGTTAGGATGAAGGCTGGCCAGGATTCGAAAACGAGAATCCTGGCATGACTGGGAGAAGTTTCCATGCCTTCGATCAACGCCTTTGTGGCGGCCAACCAGGACCGGTTCATCGCCGAACTTGAGGAATTCCTGCGGATTCCGAGCGTCAGCACCCTTCCTGAACTACGCGGCGATATGGTGCGCGCAGCCCGCTTTGTGGCCTCCCAGTTGGAATCGGCCGGGCTAGAGAATGTTGAGCTCATCCCCACTGCCCGGCATCCGCTGGTCTACGGGGAGTGGCTGCACGCGGCAGGGAAACCCACAGTGCTCTGTTATGGGCACTACGATGTCCAGCCGGTGGAGCCGCTGGACTTGTGGGAACATCCACCCTTCGACCCGGTCGTGCACGACGGCAATATCTACGCGCGGGGCGCCTCCGACGACAAGGGGCAGATGATGACTCACATCAAGGCCGTCGAAGCCCTCAAGGCGGGCAACGGTGGCTTGCCCGTGAATGTGAAATTCCTCATCGAAGGCGAGGAGGAAATCGGCGGGACGCCCTTCCAGAAGTACGTCGCGGGATACCGGGAGAAGCTGAAGGCGGACGTGGCGCTGGTGTCCGACACGAACCTTTGGGACGAGACGACGCCGGCCCTTTGCCTCGGTCTTCGAGGTCTAATTTACATGCAGGTGCAAGCCCAGGGTCCGAACCGCGATCTTCACTCCGGCCTGTTTGGGGGCGTCGCGCAAAACGCGCTCTTCGGCCTGATCCAATTACTGGCAAAGGCCAAGGACGAGAACGGCCTGCTGCGGATTCCGGGAGCCTACGACGACATCGTGCCGCCCAGCGCTCTGGAGCAGAATTCCTGGGCCCGCATTGGCGCTGCGGCGAGGGAGGTGCTGAAAACCGGGCTGGGGCTGGACATCTCCGAGACCGAGCCGGAAACTTCCGTACTGAACCGCATCTGGGCCCAGCCATCGATGGACGTGCATGGCATTGTAGGCCGGCGCTTCCGGTCGTCAAAGAAGCCCGGGCGAGACAAGCCGCTGCTTGCGGAGTTCCTTGGTATCCGCAGCGGATACGTGGGCCCCGGCATGAAGACCGTGATTCTGTCCCGGGCCAGGGCCAAGATCAGTTTCCGTTTAGCCCAAGGCCAGGATCCCGCGAAAATGATTCGCGGGTTCCGGCAGTTCGTCGAAGAAAACACGCCAAAAGGGATACGCACGACAGTGCAGGTCCTGACCTCCTCCCCGGCCGTCGCGATGGATCCGGACCATCCCGCTATAGGGGTTGCCGCGAAGGTACTGGAGACCGTTTTCGGAAAGCCTGCCGCGTTCGTGCGGTCTGGGGGATCCATACCGATTGTGGCGGGATTCGCGCAGTACCTCGGCATCCCCAGTGTTCTCATGGGTTTCGGGCTCCCCGACGACAGCCTCCACTCGCCCAACGAAAAGTTCAGCCTGCGGAGCTTCCAGTTAGGTATCCGCGCCGTAGCCGCATTCCTGGAGCAATACGGGGCATCGAACGGCGCGGCGTAGGAGTCTCAGGGCAGGCTGAGCTGGCCCAGGCGCGCGCAATCGATGGCCTCGGAAAGCAATCGCGCGGCCTCCTGCGGTGCGTGGAAACCATGCGAGGAATCCGACAGGACGAAGTCGAGCCGCCACTGGGCTTTGCGATGCCATTCTTGCGCCTTGCGCAGCCGCGTTTCGGAGATGCCCGCCTCTCGCGCGTGATGGATGTCGTCGAAGAGCGCCAGCAAAGCGGTAAGCGCCCGGTCCTCCAGGCGCTTCGTGCGCAACTGAACGGTGTCGATGCGGGCGCGCATCTCGGCGGCATCGGCGCGGTGGCACGGCAGGCAGGAACGGTCCACGGTGTGGCGGGGGCTGCCGGCCGCGTGTACGGTCAGGTGGATCGCGCCGCGGCGTTCACGCGGCATGTGACAATCGGCGCAAGCGACGCCGCTGCGCGCGTGGATCCCCTGGCTCCACATTTCGAACTGAGGGTGTTGTGCCTTGAGGACCGGCGCTCCGGTCTCCGCGTGATTCCAATCGCGAAACGCGAGTTCGTCGTAGTAGCCTTCGATGTCTTCCGCCTTCAATCCTCTGGCCCAGGGGTGCGTCACGGCGCGCTCGGGTCCGGCCAGGTAGTATTCGGCGTGGCATTGCGCGCAAACGAGCGCACGCAAGTCCTGCTCGCTCGCGGCTGGAGTGGGCCTGGCTTTGAGAAAGGCCGGCCGGGTGAGGCGCAGACGCAGACCGGCCGGATCGTGGCAGTCGATACAAGCTACAGGCTGCGTCACCTGGCGGCGTGCTTCGAAAAACGGCAGCCGCGAGGCGCCTTCGCCTGCCGTACGGAAGAACTCCATCGACGCGCCGTGGCAGGCCAGGCACGCCGCGGGCTGCGGGCGTTCCTTGGGACGGCCGGAAAACACGCGCATCAGGCGCGGATCCGTGATGCGATCGGTTTCCTCGCGCTCCTTGAGCGAATAGGCGTGACCGCGCATCTCGTTAAACTCAGGCACACGAATTCCCTGCCGGTAGCCTTCGTATTCGAAAGGAAACCGCTTCGCCCAGAGTGCGGGATCGGTGGAGGCTTCGGTGAACGCGGCCTGCTCGATGGGCTTTTCGGCGCGGGGCCGCATCCACCAGCGGGCGGCGAAAAAAGCGGCTATGGCCGCCGCGAGAAGGACCGCAATGTTCCGGCGCACGGCGGCCTGGGGTACTACTTGATTTCCTTGCTGTTGGCGGTGGCCGGCTCAGGGCCCCAGTTCTCGCGAATCACCATGGTTTGATCCGAGAAGAAGCTGCGCCGTCCGGTGCTGTTATACACCGAGGGGTTCACGTTCAGAGTGTAGCCGTTCGGTCCACCGACGAGGATGAAGTTGTAGCCGCTCTTTGTGCCGCTGGCCAGGTCGCCGGGAATCAGATCGGCCGCGCTTGGACCGGCCTGGCCGCTCGCCGGCGGGCCGAGTTCAGTCATGTTGACAGCGAAACGCCCGTACTGGGAGTAGAACTGCGTTTCCGCTGTATGTACGGTGCTGATCATGCGGATTGCCGCCATCTCCTGCGAGTACATGCGGGCTTTATCCAGTTTGGGCACCGCGATGGCCGCGATAATCAGGATGATCGCGATGACGATGAGCAACTCCATCAACGAGAAGCCTCGTCGTTTCCTTTGCATGGCTACCTCCCCGGGGGACACTGGCAACACCCTATTGTAGAATGACGCGGCGGCGGGCGGATTCGTGCAGGCGGTCTTTCACGATGCCAGGCCGTCCCGCATCTGGTCCACCGACTTGATCAGGCTGGCAACCTGTTCACCCTTCGGCAGATATTCCATGGCGATGTAACCGGAGAATCCGCTCTTGGCGATGGCTTTGTACACCTCCGGATAGTTGATCACGCCGAGGCCGGGATCGTTGCGGCCGGGCGCGTCGGCTACGTGGAACACGCAAGTGTAAGGCGCGGCTTCGGCAAGAACGCCGACGACGCTTCCGGTCTGCACGTACTCATGGTAGATGTCGAACAGCAGGCGCACGTTCGGATTACCTGTTTCCTTCACCAGTTGCAAACCCTCGGTGCAATTGGTGAGGAAGAATCCTTTGTGGTCCTTCTTGGCATTGAGCGGTTCGACCAGCAGCGTCACGCCGGCATTAGATGCGAGTTCGCCGGCCCGCTTCGCTCCTTCAAGCATGCTTCGATACTGCTCTTCATGGGTGCGCCCGGCGATCTCATCGCCGCTCATCACGATGATATAGGGGACATCGAGCCGCTGCGCGTAAACGATGGCCTGCCGGACGTCCTTGAGAAAGTTCTCGCGCTGGGCTGGATCGAGCATCGAAACCGGGCGCTTCTTCCAATCCGTCTGGGCGAGGATGGTGTCGAAACCCATGCCGAAGGAACGGACCAGCTTTTTGTAGCGCGCGGCGTCCGCATCGTTCCACTGGACGTGTTCGGAGACCAGTTCCACGGATTGTATGCCGGCCCTGGCTGCCGCTTCAATGCGCTCCCCGGTGGTGCCTTTGAGGGTCCATAGCATGACCGAGGAGGTGATCCTGGCCTTCTTCGGCGGCGCAATCTGAGCTGCCGCCACGCCCGCAAGAGCGATGGCCGCGCCGCTCGCGCGCATGAAATCTCGTCTATGCATGTTGTCTGACGCCACTATAGCGGCGGGGGTGGACGAGCGTCAACCCTCACGACGTCGCCGCACATCCGTGCGCGGGGTGTGCCTACTGAGCGGCGGCCTGGGCTTCCGGCGGCGCCAGCGTGGCTGTCACTTTCTTGAGCAGAGCGTCGAGCGAAAAAGGCTTCTGCAAAAACACGGCGTCTTCCGGCAAGCCGGAGGCCAGGGCAACGTCCCTGCTCGTATAACCGAACACAAAGATCGTTTTCAGCGTTGGGCGGGTCTGCTCGATCCGATGGGCCAGTTCGAGTCCCGTCGCTCCCTGCAAGGCCATGCCGGTGAGAATGAGATCGATCAAGCCGCGGTGCGCCGCCGAGATGCGCAGCGCCTGCTCCGCGCCGGATGCTTCGAGTACGATGTAGCCGTTGCGTTCCAGGATCTTACGCACCAGGGCGCGGATACCGCCCTCTTCTTCGACCAGGAGGATCGTCTTGAGCCCGATGGCCGGCTCCGGCACTGGTGGCGCTTCCACTGCCGCGGGCGGCGCTGGAACAGCCTCGGGAGTGATGGTCGCCGCGCTCACCGGCATATAGATTCGGACCGTGGTTCCCTGCCCCGGCGTGCTTTCCACCTCGACGTCGCCACCCGACTGCTTCGCCATGCTGTGGACAAGCGCCAGGCCAAGACCATCGGCGCGGGCCGGATCCTTTGTTGTGAAGAACGGCTCGAACAAGTGCTTGCGCACTCCCTGATCCATGCCGCGGCCGTTATCGGCGACGGCAAGTGTCGCGTACTCGCCCGGGGTAAGCGCCGCGCCTTCCCCGGCGGACACAGTCGAACGCCCCGTGGCGATGCGCACTTCCCCGTGAGCGGCGATGGCGTCCCGCGCATTGGTCACGAGGCCCACGATGGCCTTCTCCAATTGCACCGGATCGGTCCTGATGGAACCAAGCGCCGGATCGAGCGACATCTCCAGTTGAATCTCATCGCCCAGGAGTTGCCGCAACCGGCTCTCCATGGCGCGTAGCATGGCGTTCAAGTCGACGTCGCGGAGTTCCACCACCTGCCGCCGCGCGTATGTCAGCAGGGTTCTGGTCAGGCCGGCGGCGCGATCGGCGGCGCTGAGAATCTCCCTGGCGTCGTCGTGCAGGGGATCGCCCGGTTTCAGTTCGCCGGCGATCTCCTGGGCATAGCCGGTGATCACCATCAGCTGGTTGTTGAAATCGTGCGCCATGCGGCCGGCCATGCGCGACAGGGCGTCCAGTTTCTCCTCGCGCGACGCCTGCTCCTGGCGGAGGCGCTGGCCGGTCACCTCGAGCATGAAGCCGCGCAGGCGGGCCGGCTTGCCGGAAGCGTCGAGCGAAGGTGTGACGATCTCCCGCAGCCAGAGGATGCGGCCATCGGCGGTTGTCACGCGGTACTCGCATTCCTCGGTAGCGGGGTGCGCCGCGGCCGCGCGATGAAACGCCGCAACCAGCTCCCTGTCCTCCGGATGCACTAGCTCCGCCCAGAAATCGGGCTTTTCAAGCCATTCTTTGGCAGGGAAGCCCAGAATCTCCTCGCCTCGGCGGTTCACATAAGTGAACTGAAAAGTAGAAGCGTCGCATTCCCACACGATCGCGTCGAGGCCGTCGAGCAAATCCTGGCAGCGCACTTCAGCGCGCTTTGGAACCGCCTCCAGGCGTCCCGCCGCGCTCAGATCTTCGATCGCCAGCAATACACCCGCTTCTTCGCCTTCCACGGGCTGTAGAAGGCTGATTCCCGCCGCCAGCGACTGCGTGCCACCATCCGCCGGGGCTTCCAGCAGGATGTTGCGCTGCGGCGCGCCGGACTTCAGAACCTCGGTGACGCGACTGGCGAGTCCGGCAACGGGCAGCAGGTCGGCCAGACGGCGTCCCAGGACGTCTTCGCCCGGAAGGCCGAGGATCTCGAACGAACGCTCGTTCGCCGATATCACACGTAGTTCCGGTGAAATCACCAGCAGCGCGCTGGGCAGCCCCGCGACAATCTGCTGATAGTAGTGGCGTTCAGTCTCCACCAAGGCAAGCAGGCGGGAGACCTCGCGATTTTTCCAGATCTGGCGGTCGGCGCGAATCATGCCGGATGTCCCTGTGTCCAGTTTTACCCTCAGACCGGCGCACGGCAAGGTCTAGAGCGCAGTACTTCGCGGCGTGTCCGTAGCAGTACTTTAGTCCCAAGGTGTCATCCGGGCCCCTCTCCCGCCGTATGATGGTAGATGAAAGGACCTGTTTTCAGAATTCCTATGAGTCAAACGGATATGTTCTCACTGGAGGGCAAGGTCGCCGTCGTTATCGGCGGCGGCGGAGTCCTGGCCGGCGAGATCGCCATGGGCCTCGCTCGCGCCGGCGCCGACATCGCCGTCTTCGATTTCAACGGCGCGGCCGCCGAAGCACGGGCGGAAGCCGTCCGCGCGCTGGGCCGCAAAGCGCTCGGCGTGCAGGGCGACGCGACCAAGAAAGCCGACCTGGAGAGAGCCTTGAGCGAAACCCAGGCCGCGCTCGGCCCGGTCACCATTCTGCTGAACGCGGCGGGCATCAATTCGAGCACGCCGTTCTTCGAAATCACCGAGCAGGAATACCAGCGCATCATGGATGTGAACCTGAAGAGCGTTTTCCTGGCTTGCCAGGTGTTCGGCAAAGCCATGGTGGACGCGGGCAAGGGTTCCGTCATCAACATTTCGTCGGCTTCGAGTGGGCCTCCCCTCTCCAAGGTTTTCACGTACAGCGTTACGAAGGGCGGCGTGAACCAGGTGACGCAGTTCCTGGCGCGCGAGTGGGCCACCAAGGGCGTGCGCGTAAATGCGATCATGCCCGGCTTCTTCCCCGCCGAACAGAACCGCAAGATCCTCACGCCGGAACGTACCGCCTCCATTCTCGGTCACACCCCTATGGGCCGTTTTGGAGACCCCTCCGAGCTGGTGGGCGCGGCAGTGTACCTGTCGTCGGAGCACGCGTCCGGTTTCGTCACCGGAACCATCCTCCGAGTGGACGGCGGCTTCACTGCCATGACGATCTGATAAACTGGCCCTCCAGGAGAACCTGGATGACTGAAATGAACGTGAGCCGCCGCTCGTTTGTAAGCGCGGCGGCAGCCTCCACCATCGCCTGGGGGGCCAATGATCGGATTTCTTTGGGCCTGATCGGCGCCGGCGGCCGCGGCGGCGCCCTGATGAAGGCCCTGGAAAAGAACAAGGACCTGAATTTCGCCATCACCGGCGTGTGCGACGTCTACCGGCCCAATCGCGAGCAGGCCGTCGCGCGTGCCGCCCAAACGTATGGCGTCACTCCCCGCGCCACCACCGACTACGAAGAGCTGCTGAGTTGGAAGGACATCGACGCGGTGCTGATCGCCGCGCCGGATTACTGCCACAGCATCGTGCTCAGGAAGGCCGTCGAGGCCGGCAAGGACGCCTATTGCGAAAAGCCCATGGGCGTGGTGTTCGACGATGCCAAGGCGGCTTACCTGGCGGTGAAGCAGAGCGGCCGCGTGGTGCAGATCGGCACCCAGCGGCGCAGCGATCCGGCTTGTATGGCGGCGGCCAGGCTGGTGCAGTCCGGCATTCTGGGCAAGGTGACGCGCGTCGATGTTTCGATGAACTTCCAGCAACCGCGCTGGCGCCGGAACGATAACGACAAGGTGAACCCGGCGGATGTCGACTGGAACAAGTTCATGATGGGGCGTCCCGCGCGGCCCTTCGATGCGCGCCTGCTGCGCGAGTGGCAATTGTTCAGTTACAACACCAACGGTATCGCCGGCCTGTGGATGTGCCACTTCATCGACATGGTCCCGTGGTTCCTCGAGGACCTGTATCCTTCCGCAGTGGTCTCTGCCGGCGGCGTGTATCTCTGGAAGGACGGCCGCGAGACCTCGGACGTTTTCCATTCGCTGCTCGAATATCCCAAGGGCTTCCTGGTGAGCTTCGCCATGAGTCTTACCACCAACGCCGGCACCCGCAACCAGTGGCTCGGCACGCGCGGCACGCTGGACATGGATAAGTATCTGATCTCCGGCGAAGGCAGCTCCATGCCGGATAAGATCGACAAGCCCATCGAATTCAAGCCCGAGCCGGGCCAGCCGGATCCCACCGTCGCGCACATGAAGAACTTCCTCGAATGTCTGCGCAGCCGCCAGAAGCCGCATGCCGACATCCAGGCCGGGTTCTGTCACGCGGTGGCCGGTTGCATGTCCGCGCGCGCGTTGGACACCGGGCGGCGGACACGTTTCGACCGGGAGCGGCTGGAACTGGTCTAATCCGGCGTGGCTGAATGCCGGCCCCAGGGACAGCCATTATTTCAAGCCGAAGGACGCGACGACGCCGGCCAGGAGCGTGTCCTGGCTTCTGCATTTTGACAGGCTGTCCCCACGGTTGAAGTGGGGCCGATCGGACCAATCGCGCCGGTATTCCAGGCGTGTGAGCAGCCCCGGCGCCATCTTGACTTCGCCGGTCAGGGTGAACTCCTTCAGCTTCTGCACAGTACCCGTATTGAAGCCGTCCGCGTCGTTGAACCACTCCACCCGGGGCGCGAGCGCGAACCGGTTGCTTACCTGGTAGCGCACCGCACCTGCAATACCTACCCACCGTTTTTTTCCGCCCTGCGTCATCCTGTCCACCGCATAGTCGAAATTGATGTAAGTGCTGAGTTTCGGGCTGCGAGAAAGGCGCAGCACGGAATCATACAGGTGCCTCAGCCCAGCATCGGCACCTGACTTCTCTCGCCCCACGTAGTAGGTGTTCGTCCAGGAAACATTCCCGGAAGCGATCGTGCCGGTCAAGCCTATGGTTTTGTCCGTGTTGTTGTTTTCGACGTTGTTCCAGCCATTGAGGAGTTGAACGCCCGCGCTGCTCACGAATTTTCCAAAGTCGGCTTGGACCCCCCGGCCCAAACCTACATCGACACGGAAGCCCACGGGATCGGCCGCACGTTCCATGGAGAGTTTGGCAAGGTTGAGTGTAAGTTGATTCGCTCTTACGTCGAAGACGCGAACCTGGTTGACCCGGCCCGAAGGGTGGTTGAGATTGTAACTGAAGTAGCCGTCCAGCAAGCCGCTGAATTCGACGCCGCCTGCCGACCAACTCGAAGCGGTCGTGTCCTGACTCTGCGCGACCAAGGCCGCAACACGCAGAAGTCCTACAACGGGCATCCAGATACACTTCCAGTACGTCATCGGATGTCGGGGCTCCAGCTATCGAAGGTCTAGATACTTATGAGCGCGAAGCAGACTCAAGTGTAGGGGCAAACTTCGCGGGGATCCAATCGATAATTTGGATGAGATGGATATACCGTGATACGGAAGCCGTCAGCGCCGCACCAGATACACGGCCACTTCCGCCATCAGGTTGGCCAGGAAGCGGCCCCGGTGACGGCCGGCAAGGAAGTAGCGGCGCTCGATCTTCCAGCCTTCGCCCGCGACCAGGTCCTCGAAATCGCGCACGGTGAAGAAGTGGATGTTCGGCGATTCGTACCAGGCGTGCGGAAAGATGCGGGTCTTCGGCGCGCGGCCGCTTATCAGGTGCGAGATGCGCACGGACCAGTGGCCGAAGTTGGGAAAGGCCACCACCACGTTGCGGCCGACGCGCAACATCTCACGCAGCGCCGCCAGCGGCTTGCGCGTTTCCTGCAGCGTCTGGCTGAGGATGACGTAGTCGAAGCTGTCCGCCGGGTAATCGGCCAGGCCCTGATCGATGTCGCCCTGGTAGGCCGAGACGCCCCGCGCGATGGCACGTTGCACGCGCGTGCCGTCGATTTCCACACCGCGCCCGGTCACGTTCTTGTTTGCCGCCAGCCACTCGAGCAGCTCGCCCTCGCCGCAACCCAGGTCGAGGACGCTGGTGTCCGGCTCGATCAAATCTCCGATGATGGCGTAATCGCTGCGCCCGAGGACTTCGCGCACGAAGGGCTTGCGGCGCGCCGGAGCTGAAGTAGTCACTGGCGCGAAACCTCCCGGTAGGTGCTGGCCAGGAAGCCCCGCACCACTTCGGTCTGGGCGCCGATATCCACCAGGAAAGCGTCGTGCCCGTAATTAGATTCGAGTTCGCAATAAGCCACGTCTTTGTTCAGGCCGCGCAGGGCGCTGACCACTTCGAGCGACTGATAACTAGGGTACAGCCAATCGGAGGTGAAGCTGATGACGAGGAACCGCGCCTGGGTCTTTTCAAACGCTTTCGCCAGGGAACCGTATCCGTTGGCCAGATCGAAATAATCCAGGGCCTTGGTGATGTACAGGTACGAATTGGCGTCGAAGCGGTTGACGAACTGCGATCCACGGTAACGCAGGTAGCTCTCGACTTCGAAATCCACCGAGAAGTCGAAGCTGAACGTCTCTTTGTCGCGGAGCCGGCGGCCGAATTTCTGCTTCATCGAGTCGTCGCTCATGAAGGTGATGTGGCCCACCATGCGGGCCACGGCCAGACCTCGCGCCGGCGGGTTTCCGCCGTAATAGTCGCCATTGTTCCAGTTGAGGTCGGCCATGATGGCTTGCCGGCCAACCTCATTGAAGGCGATCTGCTGCGCGCTATGCCGCGCCGTAGTGGCGATGGGGATAGCCGACGCGACCATGTCCGGGTACATGACGGCCCATTCGAGCGCCTGCATGCCGCCCATGGAACCTCCGGCCACGGCGAGAAGGCGTTCGATGCCAAGGTGCTTGACCAGCATGTGCTGGAGACGCACCATGTCGGCAATGGTGATGCCGGGAAATGACAGCGCGTACGGGTTGCCCGTGGCCGGATTGATGGAAGACGGACCGGTGGTCCCGCGGCAACCGCCCAGTACGTTCGAGCAAATCATGAAGTACTTGTTGGTGTCGAAGGCCTTGCCCGGGCCGATCATGTTGTCCCACCAGCCGGGCTTGCCGTCTTCGGGACAAATGCCGGCGGCGTGGGCATCGCCGGTGAAGGCATGCACGATCAGGATGCCGTTGTCGCGTGCGGCGTTCAGGGTCCCGTACGTTTCGTAGGCGACCTCGACAGGCGCGATGCGGGACCCGCTGTCGAGATCGACGCCGTCGAAGCGCGCGAGCTTTGTTTCCACTGTCATGCCGGAAATCCCTTTGAGTAGCAGGAAGGAGGCCTCCTTCCTGCGCTACAATACAGGTTACACCTTCCTGGAGGACAATCGTTTGGATAAGGCAGTGCTCGCCCTGGAAGATGGGTGCATCTTCGAGGGTAGTAGCTTTGGTGCGCGTTCCGAACGCTCGGGAGAGGTAGTCTTCAATACAGCCATCACCGGCTATCAGGAAGTCTTCACCGACCCGAGTTACGCAGGCCAGATCGTTATTCTCACGTATCCGCAGATAGGCAATTACGGTTCCAACCGCGGAGACGATGAGTCCGCTCATCCTTTCATCGAAGGACTCGTCGTGCGCGAGTTTTCGCCCCTGGTGAGCAACTGGCGCAGCCAGGAACGAGCAGACGAGTTTCTGGGGCGGCACGGCATTCCCATCATTAGCGGCATCGATACACGGCGCCTGGTGCGGCATCTGCGGACCCGCGGCGTGATGCGCGGCGTGCTTTCCGGCGGCTTCAACGGCGATCCCGCCTCGCTGGTCGAGAAGGCCCGCAACATTCCGTCGATGGCGGGCCTGGACCTCGCCACGCGAGTCACTACAAAAGACGCTTACGACTGGGCCAAGGGCGTCGAACCCTGTTCGCCGTCCGAGCGCACCGGCCGCGACGCCGGGCAGGAATTCCGCGTGGTGGCTTACGACTTCGGCATCAAGCACAACATCCTGCGGTGCTTGGTGCATGCGGGTTGCTCGGTGCGCGTGGTGCCGGCCGGGACCCCGGCCGAAGACGTGCTCGCGCTCAATCCGGACGGCGTGTTCCTGAGCAACGGCCCCGGCGATCCCGAACCGCTCGAGTTTCAGGCGGCGCAGGTGCGCAAACTGGTCGGCAGGAAGCCGATCTTCGGTATTTGCCTGGGGCACCAGATTCTGGCGCTCGCGCTCGGCGGAAAGACCTACAAGCTGAAATTCGGCCACCGGGGCGCCAATCACCCCGTGCTGAACCGGGTCACCGGGAAGGTCGAGATCACCTCGCATAATCATGGATTTGCAGTGGATCCGGATTCGCTCAACGCGAACGAAATCGAACTTACGCACGTCAACCTGAACGACCAGACCCTCGAAGGCTTCCGCCATCGCAAGGAGCCGGTCTTCTGCGTGCAGTACCACCCCGAAGCGGCGCCCGGGCCACACGATTCGCATTACCTTTTCGACGATTTCATACGCCTCATGCGCGAATGCAAAGGAGGCAAATAGCCGATGCCGCGACGTACTGATATCCACCGCATCCTGATCATCGGCTCCGGCCCCATCGTCATCGGCCAGGCTTGCGAGTTCGACTACTCCGGCACCCAGGCCTGCAAGGCGCTGAAAGCCGACGGCTTCGAAATCGTGCTGGTGAATTCGAATCCGGCCACCATCATGACGGATCCGGATCTCGCCGATCGTACGTATGTCGAACCGCTGAGCGTGCCCTTTGTCGAGGAAGTGATCCGCCGCGAGCGGCCCGACGCGCTGCTGTCGACCGTGGGCGGGCAGACCGGCCTCAACCTTGCGGTCGAAC
This sequence comes from uncultured Solibacteraceae bacterium, assembly GCA_964561215.1. Taxonomy (GTDB): domain Bacteria; phylum Acidobacteriota; class Terriglobia; order Bryobacterales; family Bryobacteraceae; genus JAJFUV01. The sequence continues at coordinate 37,374 of CAZLOS010000034.1, forward strand.
TGGCCGAGGCCGGCGTCCTCGATCACTACGGCGTTGAGTTGATCGGGGCGAAGCTGGACGCCATCAAGAAGGCCGAGGACCGCCTGTTGTTCAAGGACGCCATGCGGAAGATCGGCCTCGAGACGCCGCAGTCGGCGCTGGTAAACGATGTCCGCGGCGGCATTGCTTTCAGCGAACGCATCGGGTATCCGGTGATCCTGCGCCCCAGCTTCACGCTGGGTGGCAGCGGCGGCGGCATCGCCTACAACCGCGAAGACCTGGAAGAAATCCTCGAACGTGGGCTGGATCTATCGCCCGTACACGAAGTGCTCATCGAAGAGAGCGCGCTGGGCTGGAAGGAATTCGAGCTCGAAGTGATGCGCGACCTGGCCGACAACGCGATCATCGTCTGCTCGATCGAGAACTTCGACCCCATGGGCGTACACACCGGCGATTCCATCACGGTGGCTCCGGCGCAGACCCTCACCGACCGGGAATACCAGATGATGCGCGACGGCGCGTTGCGCTGCCTGCGGGAGATCGGCGTGGATACCGGCGGATCGAACGTGCAGTTCGCCATCAATCCGCAGACCGGCCGCATGGTGATCATCGAGATGAACCCGCGCGTGAGCCGCAGCTCGGCGCTGGCCTCGAAGGCCACCGGCTTCCCCATCGCCAAAATTGCCGCCAAGCTCGCTGTGGGCTACCGGCTGGACGAGATCACCAACGACATCACCCGCAAGACGCCGGCCTGCTTCGAACCCACCATCGATTACGTGGTGGTGAAGATCCCGCGGTGGCAGTTCGAAAAGTTCCCCGGCGCCGAGGCTGTGCTCGGCACGCAGATGAAGTCGGTCGGCGAGGTGATGACCATCGGGCGCACCTTCCAGCAGGCGCTGGCCAAGGGGTTGCGCGCGCTGGAGACCGGCAAATCCGCTGCCGCGGAGGTTTACGACGAGGCGCAGATTCCGCAGAAACTCATCACGCCGAATCCGGACCGCCTCAACTACATCCGCTTCGCCTTCGATCGCGGCTACACCGTGGAGCAGGTGCAGGAAATGACGGCGATCGACCCCTGGTTCCTGGAACGCGTCCGCTCGGCGGTGCTCTCGGAGAAGGATCTCGCCGCACAGAAGCTCGATACGATCACCCGCGAACAGATGCTCGAAGCCAAGCGCGAAGGCGTTTCCGACGCCCGGCTGGCGCGGAGCTGGGGCGTGGATCAGCTCGATGTGCGCAAGAAACGAACCGGCTGGGGCATCCGCGCCGTGTTCAACCGCGTGGACACGTGCGCGGCGGAGTTCGAAAGCTTCACGCCGTACCTGTATTCGAGCTTTGAGTCCGAATGCGAGGCGAATCCCTCGAATCGGAAGAAGGTCATGATTCTGGGAAGCGGGCCGAACCGCATCGGGCAGGGCATCGAGTTCGACTACTGCTGCTGCCACGCCTCGTTCGCTCTGCAGCACTTCGGCGTCGAGTCGATCATGGTCAACTGCAACCCGGAGACCGTTTCGACCGACTACGACACCAGCGACCGTCTATACTTCGAGCCCCTCACCCTCGAAGAAGTGCTCAACATCCACGATACGGAGCGCCCCGACGGCGTCATCGTGCAGTTCGGCGGCCAGACGCCGCTGAACCTGTCGCTTCCGCTGAAACGCCAGGGCGTGCCGATCATCGGCACCGATCCGGCGAACATCGATCTGGCCGAGGACCGGAAGCTGTTCGGCGCGCTGCTCGACAAGTTGAAGATACCGTCGCCGGCCAACGGCACGGCTACCAGCGTCGAGCAAGCCTGCGAGGTTGCGCGGCGGCTCGGCTACCCGGTGCTGGTGCGCCCGAGCTACGTGCTGGGCGGCCGCGCCATGGTCATCGCCTACGACGAGGAGACCGTCCGGCGCTACATGCGCGAAGCAGTGGTGTTCTCGCAGAAGCGTCCGGTGCTTATCGACCGGTTCCTCGAAGACGCCACTGAGATCGACGTCGATGCGTTGTCGGACGGCGAGGACGTTCTCATCGCCGGCATCATGGAGCACATCGAAGAAGCCGGCGTGCATTCCGGCGATAGCTCCTGCGTGCTGCCGGCCATCTCACTCGGCGGGAAGGAACTCGCCACGATCAAGGACTACACCACCAATCTTGCGCGCGCGCTGAAGGTGATCGGCCTGATGAACGTGCAGTACGCCATCCAGGACGGCACCGTGTATGTGCTCGAAGTGAACCCGCGCGCCTCGCGTACGGTCCCCTACGTGAGCAAGGCTACCGGGGTGCACCTGCCGAAGATCGCCGTCGGCCTGATGCTCGGCAAGCGCCTGAAGGAGTTCACGCACCTCACCGGCGGAATATCGAGCGGCGTTCTGTCGGTGCCGCAGTTCTTTGTGAAATCGCCTGTGTTCCCGTTCAATAAGTTCCCGGGCGTCGATCCGGCGCTGGGACCGGAGATGCGCTCGACCGGCGAAGTGATGGGCGTGGGCAAGAATTTCGGGGAAGCTTTCGCCAAGGCGCAATTGAGCGCCGGTACGCCTCTGCCGGACAAGGGCCGCGTCTTCCTGAGCGTGAACGACCACCACAAGCCCGAGGCCGTGGAAGTGGCACGCCGCTTCGCGGAACTCGGTTACCAGCTATTGGCTACGCGCGGTACCGCGGCCGCATTGCGAGCCGCGGGCCTGGACGTCAAGACGGTCCTGAAGGTGAACGAAGGCCGCCCCAATGTCGTGGACTTCATGAAGGGCGGGTCGGTGCAGCTTGTCATTTACACGACGACCGGCGCGCATTCCTTCAGCGACGAGAAGGCCATCCGCCGCACGGCGGTTTTCTACCGCGTACCTTGCATCACGACGCTGAGCGGCGCCAAGGCTGCGGCCGAAGCCGTGGTGAGCCGGCGCCGGGATCCGATCCGCGTCTGGAACCTGCAGGAGATCCACGGGAAGGGCGGGAACTAAACCGCTTGGCAGGCGGGGTCGGTGTGGCCGATCAACTCGGCGACGCGCTCGCGCAGCATTGCATTCAGCCGCCCGCGGTCGCGCACGTGCATTCCCTCGGTGGGAATCGGGTCCCCGATGCGAAGCCGCACGTGGCGCCCGCGAATGTTCAGTGAATGCATGGGCAGCACCTCGTAGGTCCCGACCAGGCCGATGGGCACCAGCGGCGCGCCAGCTTTGATGGCCATGTACACCGCGCCTTCCTTGAAGGGCTGCAGGATGCCGTCCTCCGCCCGCCCGCCTTCGGGGAACACCAGCACCGACAGATCCTGCTGGCGTATTACGTGCGCGGCCTGGGTCAGCACTTTGAGCGAGGCCCGGGTCTCGCCGAGCGGCACCGCGATGTGCCCCGCGTGTTTCAGGTGATGGCCCAGGAAAGGGATCTGGAACAGCTCTTCCTTGGCGAGAAAGCGGAAGGGAACCGGAATTCCTCCGAGCAGAACCGGCGTGTCCATGTAGCTCAGGTGATTCGGCGTCAACACGTAACAAACGCCGGGCGACAGCTTCTCCGCGCCTTCCACGGTGATTTTCACGCCGCCGATGTGCAGCAGCATTCGCCCCCACGCGCAGGCGATTTTGTGGGCCAGGGCGCCGTCCTTCTCAAACAGTGTTGCCGTTACCGACAAGGTGGCCATGACCATGGTCGACAGGGCGATCAGCGGACATTTGACCAGAATGGAATAAGTATGACTGAGCGACATGTTGCGGTTAGTATTGCGTCTTCCTTCATTTTACGAGCAGCGGGCGCACTTCTCCTACCAGGTAAAGGGAACCGGTGATCAGGACGAGGTCTTCGGGCGGACAACCCGCGATCAGGGCCAGCGCGTCGGCGGCGCGCGGCGCCACGCGCAGATGGGGATGCCCGGCGATTTCCGCGATCACCTCGGGGCGCACCGCGCGCGACTGATTCGGTGCGGTGGCGATGACCTGATCGGCCAGCGGGAAAAGGATGCCGGCCACCTCGGAGACGGCTTTATCGCGCATGGCGGCGTAGACCAGCCACAGGCGCCGGCCCTCGCGAAATTTCTCGATGTACTTCGCCACGGCGCGCGCGCCGGACGGGTTGTGCGCGCCGTCGAGGATGATGTCCGGGCGCGTGCCCACGTATTCGAGCCGGCCCGGCCACCGGGCGGTGCGGATGCCGTCTTCGATCGCACCATCCGGCGCGCCGAGCGAATCGAGAGCGGCGGCGGCCGTGACGGCGTTCGCTACCTGGTGCTCTCCCGCGAGCGGGCATTCGATCCGCAGCTCCCGCCCGTTTCGCATAATGAAGCGGCTGCCGCGCGCCTGAACTTCCAGATCATCCACCTGCCAATCTTCCGCCCACGTGTACGGGGCGTGGACCTCGCGCGCGGCTTCCTCGAGAACCTGCTTCACCTCAGGCCGCTGGGAGGCGAAGACCGCCTTGACACCGGGTTTCAAGATGCCCGCTTTCTCTCCCGCGATGGCCTCGAGGCTTCTGCCAAGGTAGGCCTCGTGGTCGAAATCGACCGGCGTCACCACGGCCAGCTCCGGGAGCACGATGTTGGTGGCGTCCAACCGCCCGCCCAGCCCGACTTCCACAACCGCCCATTCGACCCCGCGGTCGCGAAACAGCACGAAAGCCATGGCCGTGACGGTTTCGAAATACGTGGGATGAATCTCGATGGCGCCGTCGCGCAGCAGTTCCTCCGCCGCGCGATGCACGCGGTCGAACGCCGCGGCGAATTCGTCCGGCGAAACCGGTTCGCCACCCATGCTTATGCGCTCGGTCGGTTCCACCAGGTGCGGGGAGGTGTAGAGTCCTGTTTTCGCCCCCCAGGCGCGGAGCGACGATGCGATCATCGCCGCGGTCGAGCCCTTGCCGTTGGTTCCCGCTACGTGTACTATTCGAAACGACTTTTCCGGATGGCCGAGCGCGGCCGAGAGCGCGCCCATGCGGTCCAGACCCAGTTTCGCGGTCTTCACCTCGTTTCCGAGCGCGTAGAGGTAACGAACCGAATCGGGGTAGGCGGAAGCGGGGTACAACGGACTGCGCATGTTAGGTTATCCTGACTTTCACATTACATCATGCCGGAATTGCCTGAGGTCGAAACCACCGTGCGCGCCCTTCGGCCGCACATCATCGGAAGGACCATCCTGGAAGCCCGCTTCTTCAATCCCCGCGTTCTCGGATGGAAGTCCGAACCGGAACTGGCGGGGCGCACGATCGCGAGCGTAGGCCGCCGCGGCAAGTACATCCTCCTGGACCTGGGCGGCGATGTGCTCTCGATTCATCTGGGGATGACCGGCAAACTCCTGGTGAACGCGCCGCCTGAAACGCACACACGCGCTTTCTTCACGCTCGACGACGCCACACTGAATTTCGTCGACCCGCGCATGTTCGGGCGCATCGAATTCAACTCCACGCGCATCGCC